>JAFXSQ010000059.1 GCA_017525525.1 Lachnospiraceae bacterium
ATTTGGATACCTCCTTTGTTATTTGCAGTGCGGTTGGCGAACCAGCACCAATTATAACACTGGAGGTTTTTTACTTGAAGCTAAAGCTAACTGGGGACCACCTGCATAGCAGGTGGTTTATTTTTATTGTGATACAAATAAAAAAACCTCCGTGGTAACCACGGAGATTTTTTTATTATATCTTACAGAGCGAAAGAACCCTCTTCGCCGTCAGCTGTGAAGTAAACCATGCCGTTCTCCGGCTGATAGTATACGTTAAGCTCCTTGATGGTCTTCTTTCCGCTTGCTTCTGTTGCTCTTGCAACTACATCAGCTATAGCAACCTGTCCGCCTGCATACTCGATGAATACGCTGGGCTCTGCCTTCTTTGCGGGAGCTGCCTTGGGAGCTGCTGCCTTCTTAGCGGGCTCTGCCTTCTTTGCGGGAGCTGCCTTAGGAGCTGCTGCCTTCTTAGCGGGCTCTGCCTTCTTTGCGGGCTCTGCCTTCTTTGCAGGAGCTGCCTTAGCCTCTTCCTTCTTAGCCGGTGCTGCTACCTTAGCGGGCTCTGCCTTCTTTGCAGGAGCTGTAGCCTTCTTCTCAGCTTCTACCTTAGCCATGGTTGACTCAACTGTTGCCTTCTTTACTGCCATTGTCATTCTCCTCCTGAAAAAATGCTTGTCTTTATAAGTTACACTAAGATGTCTCCTCTTTTTGCATGCAAGAATAATATACCTAATACTTTTATTTTGCAAGCGTTTTAATCATTTTCTTAAACTTTCACTAATACTCAAAAGGTTTTCCGCCCAAAATGATACATTTTGCACAAAAGATTTTCAGCATTCAAAAATGACTATTACGTTAAACTTTTTGTCTAACAGAATAGTCATTTTGTCTACCGTGTGCAACCACTTTACTCTTGCTTTTCTTCAAATCCACTCAGGACTCTGTGAAGAAGTTTGTGAAGAACGATTGCCTCGTCAGCCTCAAGCTTTACACAGCTGCCCATCTGCGCAGGAACCTTCACAGCCTTTTCCTTCAGTTTCATACCTCTTGCCGTGACAGTGATTACGAGATTTCTCTCATCCTTCTTTGCTCTTTCCCTTTTTATAAAATCCTTGCTTTCGAGCTTCTTAAGCACCGGAGTAAGTGTTCCGGAATCGAGATAGAGCGTTTCACCCAATTCCTTCACATTCATATTCTCATGCTCCCAAAGAGCCATCATCACTATATATTGAGTATAGGTAAGGTCAATCTCATCGAGAAAGGGTTTGTACCTTCTGACGATTTCTTTAGCGCACGCATAAAGCGGAAAGCACAGCTGGTTCTCAAGTTTTAAGCAATCATACTTTTCCTTAGCCATGACCGTCCTTTTGCACCTCCCTTACCCGCACATATTGGACACAATCTCACTTAAATGCATTCCGTTCGATGCCTTGAGCAACACTATATCCTCCGGAGCCATAACACTCATCAAGTACAGTACCACCTCTCCGTTATCCTTAAAGCTATAGCACTTTACATGAGAATTCTTATCCTCGACAGCCTTCTTTATCTGCTGCGCAAGCTCGCCCACAACGATAAGCTCGTCTATCTTCTTGCCTGCGAGATACTCTCCCACTTCATAATGATAGCGTCCGCTGTCCTCTCCGAGTTCAAGCATATCTCCGAGCACTATAAGCTTCTTTCCCTCAACCTCTATGCTGTCAAGCACATCTATGGCCGCCCTCATGGAATCGGGACTCGCATTGTATGTATCATCTATTATGCTGTACTTGCCCGGTATCCTTATAAGCTTCTGCCTCATACCGCTGAAGCCCTCGTACGCCTTTGCGGCCGCCTCAAGATCCCGATTCAGGTAGTCCGCTATAGCCATACCCACAAGCGAGTTTATAACATTATGCCTTCCCAATGCGTTAAGCTTAACATGTATCCTTGTATCATCATGCACATAATCATATTCGTACATGAAGTCATCTCTTATCTTTACATTCTCCGCACGAAACTCGCACCAGGCCGCGGTTCCGAAGAACCTCGTCTCACACAGGGTTCGCCCCTTCATCTCCTTCAGGAGCTCATCATCACCGTTTAAGAACAGGATGCCTCCCTCGTTCATGTGTGAGGTTATATCGAACTTTTCTTTTCTTATCCCTTCGCGGCTTCCGATATTCTCGATATGGGCTACACCTATCTTTGTAATAACACAGATGTCCGGACGGGCCATCTCCGAAAGCCTCTCCATCTCCCCCTTTTCGCTCATACCCATCTCTATCACGGCGAAATCCGTATCCTCGGGCATCCTAAACAGAGTAACCGGCAGACCTATCTGACTATTATAATTCTTAATCGTCTGATATACATTTGCATTCGGCGAAAGAGCCGTCGCAATCATCTCTCTGGTGGTCGTCTTTCCCACACTGCCGGTAACGCCTATTATCGGACATGTGAATTTATTTCTTATGTAAGCGCCTATTTCCTGCATGGCCCTTAATGTATCATCCACCTGTATATACGGCTTCTCTGCTATAACAACGCCGCTGTGTCTCATAGTAAGAGTTGCGGCAGCCTTCTCAAGAGCACTCTCTATAAACCTGTGACCATCAATCTTCGCGCCCTCAAGCGGAACAAAGAGATCTCCCGGTTTTACCTCTCTTGAATCAAAGCAGATATTCGTAATCACGGTATCCGCATCTCCGCACAGAAGCGTTCCCTTCGTACACTCTATCACTTCACTTACAGTCATGCTGTACATGATGTGCCTCCTATCCTTCCTATACTGAATCCTTCTTTATCTATAGTTTTATCCAAAGCTTTATCCTATGATTATCTGTCCTGCTCTGTATAAACGATAGATGCGGAAATGTTATCCGCAATGTTCTTGTTGCACAGTCTCTCTATAAGCGTCAACGCAAAATCAATCGCTGTGCCTACTCCCCTGCTTGTCACAAACTGTCCGTCACTTACGACGGTATCCCTGCATACTATAGCCTTCAAAAGCTTATCCTCAAGTCCCGGATAACAGGTTGCCTTTACGCCCTCGAGAATGCCGAGTTCACCGAACACCGTAGGAGCGGCGCATATAGCAGCCAAAAGCTTACCCTCCTCCTTTGCTTTAAGAATAAGCTCCGCAAGACCCTTGTGCTCCTTTAAATGCTTCGTGCCCGGCATGCCTCCCGGAAGTACTATGCAGTCCGCTTCATTAATATCCTCAAAGAGCTCATTCATCTCAACCTTTATCCCGTGAGCTCCCTCGACAACAAGACTTCCTGTTATGGATACCATGCAGGTTTCAACACCCGCGCGTCTCAAAAGATCTACTGCCGTAAGCGCCTCGACTTCTTCAAAGCCTTCGGCAAAAAACATATTTACCTTGCTCATATTCATCCTCCTTAATGACGTTTCAGCGCTCATAATAACCGGCTCGGCTGCCTGGGATAAGCATTTCAGCGGGCAATGAAATGCCCACCGAAATACTTTCCCGTCGCGCCGAGTTGTGGTTTAATAAATATGCGCTGAAACTGTTTATTGAAATACGCACAATTTAATTGCCTACATATGTTGATAAGTATATAATATAATCATTACTTTGTAAAGAAAGGATAAACCGCCATGGAAATAGAACGAAAGTTTTTGCTTAACAGCCTGCCGGAGCTTGACGGCGCATATCGCTACAGGATTGAGCAGGCATATATCGAGACTGAGCCCGTGATAAGAGTGCGCCAGCGGGCAGACATCAAAGAGGACGGTTCGCTCGATAAATCACGGTACATACTGACAGTCAAGACAAGCGGGCTGATGGCACATGAGGAATTCGAAACCGATATAAGCAAGGAAGCCTACGATAGGCTGCTAAAAAAAGCATGCGGAAATGTGATAACCAAGGACAGGTATGTAGCAGGGCTTGGAGAAGGACTTAAGCTTGAGCTGGATATCTTCCACGGAGCCTTTGAGGGCCTGATTATGGCAGAGGTGGAATTTCCTGACGAAAAAACCGCCCACGCTTTCACACCTCCCGCATACGTCAAAGAGGATGTAACCATGGACGGTCGTTTTCACAATAATCGGATGTGTATGATGAGCGACGAAGAGATAACCGCATTGCTCAATTCGCTGTGCTCCCCTTCATAGAAGCGATAGCTGTCGTTATCATATGAACGGTAATGAATATGCCGATGCCGCTTACTATAAATCCGGGGACAAGCCCCAGCGCGCTGTTGAAGTTTGACAGGATAAAGCCTAAGCTCTGACCGTAGAAGCTTATCATGAAAAGCTTCCCGAAGGACAGCTCCAGGTCAAGCTGTCTTACCAAAAGCTTCAACGCTACCGAAAGTATCAGAGCAAAAAAAGCATATTTTATAAAGTACGACATCGCAGATACTATCAGCCCGAGCACAAGATATGCATAAATATACGGAATTGCATCCACTAAGGTATCGTTGTTAAATCCCTCGGGCAGCAACGACTTAAGCGACATCTTTCCGTAGGAGTCAACCTTACCGCCGTATGAGAGATTTAAGCAGAGCTTCTTCGCTCCGATTGCTATATACACGCCCTCGGCTCTCATGCGGCTTTCTTCAACCTCTTCGGCCTCGGTGTTTATCAGGATGTGCACTCCGTTGATGGACATCATAAAAGGCCCTGTCGATTTCAAGGTGTCCGAATTGTACTCAAGCTTCGGCATCTCCTCCGTAAAAAGCTTCGTAAATCCGCCGAAGCCCGCGATGGACGAGCTGACCGGAACTATGTACCCTACCAGGCACAGTATCAGCATCATCACTGCTACGTACCCCACCGAACGCCTCGTCGGAAGGCCTATCAGTTCTTTGTATTTTGTCGGCTTGACCATGCCGTAAACTATCTGTTCAGATAAAGTCATCTTCTACTGCTCCTTCATCTCAAAGCCCGCCTTTGGTATCATAACGGATACTATCGTTCCCTTATCCTGCTTATTCTTAACCTCGATTATGGCCCCGCACATCTTCTTTAAAGTTCTCTTTATATCCTTGTAGCTCTCCTTACCGGTAAACCTCCTGTCGGGACCGAACCCGTTACCGTTGTCAACTATCTGCACCACATAGCAGTCAAGCCTCTCATAGCTTCTCACCACTATCTTGCCCGGTACCTCGCCGGAAAGCGCGCCGTTTACCACAGCATTTTCAACCAAGGGTTCTATGGTGTTAAAAGGAACGTTGAAATCGATTATCTTGTCCTCAACGTTGCATACCAGTCCGGGATGATTCCTCTCCTGCATTCCGAGATATGATTTTATATATTTCAGCTCTTCGGCAAATGGAACCATGGACCTCTCGTTCGCAGTCTTCATGTTGTATTTCATGTACACGGATGTGTCGTATATCAGCCTTCCGTCAGACTCACTGAATACCTTGACACTGTTCATGGCAGTATTCATGGTGCTGAAAATGAATCTTGTATTAAGCTTCCTTATGGCGTGCGACTTCTCCTGCTCCACATTCTCAATAGCGTAATCTCTCTCCTTAGTTACCTCCGCAGCCATATCCTTCTCGGTCGAGATCATAATCATGGCCATGAATACGAACAGGCCTGCAGTAAGGACCACTCCGTCGTAGCTGCTGTAGAAGGAGAACATCGAAAGCAGCGCTTCAAGCAGACACGCAACCGTCAGCACAAGGTTGGCGAACAGGCTGGATACGATTGTCTTGTCGGCATAGACGTCCGCCGCCATATACATAATAAACGAAAGAGCTATAAGTCCTACGGTTATGAACACCTTCGCCACTGTCAGGAAGGATGCAAAATCCATCACGTAAAGCATCTGGAATATGATACCGGTGAGCATAAACACCGCGAAAATGTATATGCCGACATCCAGAATCCCCGCAAGCCTTTTCTTGACCGCAAAGCATCTTAAGTGCATCAGGTACAGTATGGGCATCAGCAAAAGCAGCACCATACTGCTCATATATACTCCGAATACATTTCCGGTTATTAGCTCCATAATCGGGTTTGAAAGCAAGCTCCAGAGCGAGGTTACAAGGACAAACGCAAATGCATAGCCCGACCGCTTCTTGTCTATCTCCGCGCGTCTGTCTATGACTAATGCAATAGACAAAATCAGTGATATGATTAAAAGGGTAAGCGCTATCACAAAGCCCACTCCGTTTGACTTTACGATTGAAGCCGCGACATCTCCCCTTGTGCTTAAGCTTATCTCCGGAATCATGCCGCTGTATTTGTTGTAACCCGAGGAAAGATATATAGCTATCACATCGCCCGGCTCGGCCTTGCCTATGGGTACGAGGTGAGTTTTCGGCACCGCGGTCTTGATAAGCTTATTGTCATTTAATACGCCGTACTCATATACTCTCTCCTCTCCCACGGTCACGATCACGTTCTGGAACATGGTCTTAAAGGAAAGGACCGAATTCTCGTCCAACCCTTCCGGCGCAACATGCATGATGACGATTATATCTCCCGCTTTTGCCTTCAGTTTTGCGGGCAGCGTAATCATCTGATCGTTTTCTCCTTCAAAGTCCCTCAATATCCAGTTGGTGTTGAACTTCGCCGGAGGATCACTGCTTATCTTATCTGACTTCGCCGGCGAAAAAACAAAAGTAAAAAGAAATATGCACAGTGCCGCAACAGCGCAGGCGATAAGCACTATTGAATTAAGGACTTTAAGCTTCTTCTTGTTCATATCAGGTCAAAATGCTCCATTGCTTTTTTTATTCCATCATTTTCAACTGTATCGGTAACATGCATGGCCACCTCGAGTATCTCCGGAGAGCTGTTGCCCATGGCTATACTGTGTGGCACACAGGTCATCATATCCATATCGTTATTTGAATCCCCGAACACGTAGACATCGTCCTTCGTCACGCCAAAGTGTCTAATCAGGTAGTCAATTCCCGTAGCCTTTGAATGCCCGAGAGGCACACACTCCGCAAAGCTTGTTCCGTGCCTTATGGGATTAAATGCTTGACTTACATACTCATAGAATTCATCCACATGAGCATTACCATCGTAATACCACGCGGTAAACTTGTCAAACACAAAATCGGGGGATGTTATATCGTCCACCACCTTACCGCCTAGACTGACGAAGTACTTCAGCGTGTCGGTTATCCAGGCAGCGCGGTCATCCATCATCTCTTTGTCGTAGCAGGTCACACTCTCATGCTCGAACATGGCATGGATATCCCACTCCCTTAAGCGTCTTGCGATGTCATAGCAGGTGTCTTTATTAAGCTTATGGTTATAGAGGATACTTCCTCCCTCGCTGATGTACAGGCCGCAGCCGCATACCATGCCATCAAAGCCAACATCGCATATGTACTTCGGAATATTTACCCTGGTCCTGCCCGAATTGATAAAGGCCTTATGACCGCGGGCCCGCGCAGCCTTAATTGCCTGCGCCGCGCTCTCTGGAAGATGTCTTCTCTTATCTTCGGTTATCAGGGTTCCGTCTATATCAAAGAATAAAAGCTTCATTTTTCTATCTTCTTTTATCTATCTTCTTTTTTATTTCTCTCAAAGTTTTTCATAAGGTCAATCATCTCCAATGCGCCGAGAGCGCAGTCGTAGCCCTTGTTGCCCGCCTTTGTGCCGGCGCGTTCTATGGCCTGCTCTATATTATCGGTGGTGAGAATTCCGAACATCACAGGCACATCGGTTGAAAGAGATACCTGCGCCACGCCCTTTGAAACCTCGGCGCACACATAATCGTAGTGGCTTGTAGCGCCTCTTATCACGGCACCGAGCGCGATGATAGCATCATACTTTTCGGACTCTGCCATCTTCTTAGCGACAAGCGGTATCTCAAATGCACCCGGAACCCACGCAAGAGTTATGTTCTCATCCGGCACACCGTGTCTTAACAAAGCGTCCTGAGCCCCGCCGATAAGCTTGCTTACGATGAACTCGTTAAACCTCGAGGCTACAATACCTATCTTCGGAAGCTCCGGCTTGTCCTTAGTATCTCCAGATACTCCTACTACCATTTTTCCTTGAAGTGTTTCCATTGTTTTTTCCTCCTTATAATACGCATACATCGACCGACACTAAAAGCACGCAGGACGCTCGCGCTCTATAGCCTGCTTAGCTTTTGTATACGGTCAATGTATGCTGTTTACTGTCATTATCATTACATCATTCAACTGATTTGAGTATATGTCCCATCTTTTCTTTTTTAGTCTTCAGATAAAAACTATCATATGGCCCGGGCTCCATCTCTATCGGTACTCTCTCGACAATCTCTAAGTTGAACCCTTTTAGTCCGTAGATTTTGAGCGGGTTGTTGGTAAGTAGCCTAAGCTTTCGAGCACCTAAGTCAACGAGTATCTGAGTTCCTATTGTGTAATCTCTTGCATCCTCGGGAAAGCCAAGTTTTAAGTTGGCTTCGACGGTATCTAAGCCCTGATCCTGAAGCTCGTAGGCCCTTATCTTGTTGATAAGCCCTATTCCTCTTCCCTCCTGGCGCATATAGAGCAGGATTCCTCTTCCCTCTTTCGCTATCATCTTCATGGCCGCATCGTACTGCTGCCCGCAGTCACACCTTGCAGAGCCTAAGGCATCTCCGGTCAGGCACTCGGAGTGAACCCGGCAGAGCACCGGCTCTCCGTCTGCTATATCTCCCTTGACAAGAGCTACATGATGCTCGCCGTTAAGCCTGTTCACATAACCGTATATCGTGAACTCGCCGTATCTTGTGGGCATCTTTGCCTTGGCCACACACTCCACGAATACCTCGTGCTCCTTGCGGTACTGTACAAGCTTCTCTACTGTAGAGATTTTCAAGTCATGCTTTTTAGCAAACTCTAGAAGGTCGTCAAGCCTTGCCATCTCACCATCATCACGCATGATCTCGCAGCACAAGCCTACCGGCTTTAAGCCCGCAATCTTCATAAGGTCGACCGTTGCCTCGGTATGCCCCTGCCGCTCAATAACTCCGCCGGGTCTGGCCTCAAGCGGAAACATGTGTCCCGGTCTACGGAAGTCCTCGGGCCTCGCTCCCTCCTCCACGAATTTCCTAGCGGTTATCCCACGCTCAACAGCAGATATTCCCGTTGTGGTAGAAATATGATCAACGGATACCGAGAATGCGGTGCAATGGTTGTCGGTATTGGTTATGCACATCTGCGGCAGATGAAGCTTGTCGGTATACGAAGGATCCATAGGCATGCAGATGAGCCCCTTCGCGTAAGACGCCATAAAGTTCACATTCTCCGTGGTCGCGAACTCTGCGGCACAGATGACATCGCCCTCGTTCTCGCGGTTCTCATCATCCATTATGACGACAGGCCGCCCAAGCTTTAAGTCTGCGACGATTTCTTCGATAGTGTTAAGTTCCATGTATTCCTCCTATGTGACGCGGTTCTCGGGAACAGTACTAAATAGCACGCGGGACGCTCGCGCTCTATAGCCTGCTTTGCTATTTGTACAGCCCCGAGACCGCTGTTTATTGAGCATTTATAAAAAACCATTTCTTGATAACATTTCTAAATTAAGGCCACTCTCTTTTCCACTCGGGGCTGCACGATTTCCGAGCAGGCGCTCGACATATTTTGCAATGATATCATTCTCGAGGTTTACCGTGTCCCCGGGATTTTTGTCTAACAGAGTAGTCGCAGCTCCGGTGTGAGGGATGATCGAGACCGTAAAGAAGGTGTCTGTCACATCCACAACCGTGAGGCTGATTCCGTCGATTGCTATAGAGCCCTTTGGCACCATCAGGCGAAGAATACTTTCAGGCGCTTCTATCTTCACCCACACAGCGTTATCCTCTCTTGTCTTAGATAGAACTCGTCCGGTGCCGTCAATATGCCCGGAGACTATATGGCCTCCGAAGCGTCCGTCCGCCGGCATGGCACGTTCTAAGTTAACCTTCGATTCCGCCTTCAGCGAACCGAGGCTGCTTCGCCTCATTGTCTCTGCCATAACATCCGCAGTAAAGGTGTCACCCGAAAGAGATGTCACCGTAAGGCACACGCCGTTTACCGCTATGCTGTCTCCGACCTTTGCATCGCTTGTCACCACCGGTCCTCGTATGCTCAAAACCTCGGACACGGTTCCTTTTTTTATACCGGCTACAGTTCCGGTCTCTTCAACAATTCCCGTAAACATAATTATCTCCTACATATGCGTGTGCAATCGAGTAGGGAAGACGCAGTCGCACCCTACTACTCTGTATAAGTTCGACAACGGAAATCAAAGATTTCCTGTCTCACTTATCGCCGTGCCGACCGCGTGCCGCAAAGCGGCTGATTACATTACGCGGTCGTGCACATAA
>JAFXSQ010000060.1 GCA_017525525.1 Lachnospiraceae bacterium
TGTCTTTGAAGCTTCCTCATGAGCATCATACTTGGCAGCCTTTTCCTTGAGAGAATCATAGTCGTTGTACTTCGACCTTTCCCTCTGCACACGGTCCGCTATGATCCTGTTCATTTCCTCCTGGGTAAATGTCTTCTGTGCTTCCTGCGTGCCCTCAGCATTCTCCTGAGTAATTGTTCCCTGATTCACAGTTTCGTCCATTGATTCTTTCCTATGAGTGTTTTTCCTCGTTTTAATGCCACGAGTTGGCATAATAAAAGCAGGACAGTTGCCCTGCTTGATTTCATTAAAAAAGCACCTACGAGTGTAAGTGCTATCTTTGTTTTGCTTCGTTCATTTCGTCACATTTCTTTTTTTCTTCTTCTATAGCTTTTTCCAGTTCTTCAGGAGTCATTTTCTTTATGTATTCAGGAACCCCATCATAATATCCATAGCAATCCATGTTACAGTTTCCTCCATATTATCCCATAATCTTCTTCAAATTGTTCAAGAGCTTTTCCATATGCTTCTAGCTCACTATAACCTCTCTTAGCATACTTGTCAACTGTCATGTCAAATAAGACTAAGTAAATAAACTTTCATATACCTTTTTCTCACAAATCATTGAAATATATTTTTTTATGTATTATCATTGCATACACGATGAAGTTGTTTGCATAACTTTATCAATTTAGATAGCTTATAGCGTCACACAATAAGTTTTAACAATAGCATATAATGTACTTAATAAGGCAGTCGGTAGGCGTGCTTCTCTCCCCATTCGAGTCCTGTGAAAGGGGATGAGGCTTATGAGTATCTACGAGATTCTAATGGTTATACTTACTATAGCCGGACTTGTAATAGAAGTCGTATCAAATAGAAAAAATAAGAAATAGCCGCCTCGCCCTGGCAAGTGAGCGGCTATTTCTTATAACTTAACATTTCGCCGGACGGGGTGAAGTGCACTCACCTCATCGACTGTCCTGCTAAGCACATTATAGACCAACTGAACCTTTATGTCAAACAATAACAAGAAATGATACCAAAAAGAAAAAAGCTGCTGACGGGAATCGAACCCGTGACCTCCGCACTACCAATGCGACGCTCTACCGACTGAGCCACAGCAGCTTGTGTAAACACACAACGGATATAATACTGTATTTAACTCCTCATGTCAAGAAGAATTTCAGAAAAATATGAACTTAAACGACGACATCAAAACAATAAAAGGAATAGGCGACAAAACAGCCGCTCTTTTTGCGCGGCTTAACATCCACACGGTCGAAGACCTGCTTAAAACCTATCCGCGCAACTACCTCTCCTACGGCGATACCGTGAACATCGCGGATGTCGAGGAAGGCCAGCGTGTCGCAGTCTTAGGTCTTATCAACACTTATGCAAATGTAAAGCACATCAAGAGCCTTACGATAGTCACGGTCGGCATAAAGGATCCATCCGGAACCATGAAGCTCACCTGGTTCAACCAGCCTTACTTAAGGAACACTCTCAGAAACGGTGACAGCTACGTGTTCGTGGGTACCGTGAAGATCAAAAACGGAAGCAAGGTCATGGAACACCCCGAGATCTACAAGCTCGACAAATACCGTGATATGCAGCAGGAATACATGCCGGTGTACCCGCTCACCAAAGGCCTTACCAACAACACCTTTGTTAAATCCATGAAGGCAGTGCGTTCCCTTATTCAGTCCATGCAGGAGTACCTTCCGGACGAGGTCCGCGAAGCCCAGGAGCTTATGGAGATTTCCGATGCTTATGAGAATGTACACTTCCCCGGAAATGAAGCGTTGCTTAAAAATGCGATACGACGCATAGCCTTCGACGAGTTTTTCTCCTTCCTGTACAAGCTTAAGAAGACAAAGGACAAGACCTTTACATTTGATAACACGCACAGGATAGTCAAGGGACGTGCATGTGCAGACTTTATAGAATCATTGCCCTTCTCACTTACCAAGGGACAGCAGCAGGCGATTGAGGATATCCTTGCAGATATGGGTTCCGACCATGTGATGAACCGTCTTGTGCAGGGAGATGTAGGCTCGGGAAAAACCGTTGTTGCCGAGGCCGCCATGTTCGCCTGCGTTAAGGAGGGCTATCAGGCTGCTCTTATGGTTCCCACAGAGGTGCTCGCAAAGCAGCATTACGAGGATCTGAAAGCCTCATACGAACAATTCGGAATAAGAGTTGAGATGCTTGTCGGCTCGACTCCGGCCAAGGAAAAAAGGCACATCTACGAGAAGCTTAAAACCGGCGGGATCGATGTGATAGTCGGCACACATGCCCTTATCCAGGATACGGTCGAATTCCTCGACTTAGGACTTGTGATAACCGACGAACAGCACCGTTTCGGCGTAAACCAGCGCGAGCGCTTAAGCTTAAAGGGCGACTACCCTCATGTACTTGTGATGAGCGCAACTCCTATTCCGCGGACACTTGCCATCATACTCTACGCCGATATGGACATATCGATAATCAAAGAACTCCCTAAGGGAAGAAAGCCCATCAAGAACTGTGCAGTAGGAACCTCGTACCGCGAGACCGCCATGAAGTTCATCGCCTCACAGGTTGCAGAGGGTTCACAGGCCTATGTTATCTGTCCCATGGTCAACGAAAGCGACTCCTTAGATGTGTCTAACGTAGTAGACTACACAGAGACCATGAAATCGTATCTCGGGAACACCGCACGTGTCGAGATGCTCCATGGTCAGATGAAAGCCGATGAGAAAGCCGAGATCATGGAACGCTTCAAGAACCGGGAAATCGATGTGCTCGTATCCACCACGGTTATCGAGGTCGGAGTGAACAACCCGAACGCTACGGTTATGCTTGTGGAAAATGCGGAGCGCTTCGGCTTGGCCCAGCTCCATCAGCTTCGCGGTCGTGTCGGCAGAGGAAAGAAGCAGAGCTACTGCATCTTCATAAACGGTAAAGCTACTCCCGAATCCATGGAACGCCTGAAGGTCTTAGAGGACTCAAACGACGGCTTCTTTATAGCCAATGAAGACCTGCGGCTTCGCGGTCCCGGAGACTTCTTCGGCATCAGGCAGAGCGGTGAAGCACTTTTCATACTCGCTGACATATACAACCACGCGGATATGCTCAAATGCGCGCAGGCTGTTCTAAACGAATACGGTGACCGTATAACACCGTCCATGCTACCGGAGAAAGAACGAAAGACCGATACGGTATTATAAATGCATAAATAAATCGAGTAAGGGAGACAACGTCGAACCTTACTCGCCGCGCCGCCCGCGTGTCACGAAGTGACATATTATCTTACGCGGGCGCACTGCATAAAAGAGGCTTGCAGATGCACATCTGCAAGCCTCTTTGCTTTAATACAATAATCAAACGATTTATTTGAAGCCCTTTACTCTCTTCTTGAAATAAGGGTACAATCCCCTCTTCTCCGGCGTATGCTCGGGAAGCTGCCAGAAGTCGTAGCCCGGATAATTGTTGCCCTCGATTATAACGGGTCCATCCTCTGTTACAGCACAGTCCCAGCCGACATATGCGATCTCGGGTACCACGAGAGCAGCCTTCTTACACAGAGCAACAGCCTCCTTCACATATGGAAGCTGGAAGCCCACGAGAGTCACTCCGGTGTAAGGGTGCTGATCATAGTTGATGAGCGCCGAGGTGTGCGCACAACCTGCGATCTTACCTGTCTTGTAGTCTATCGGGCATGCGATTCCGCTGTTCTCCATATTATCCACGAACTTGCCGTCGCTTCCGGCCTTTGCGGTAGCATATACGCAGTGTGCCTTTCCTTCGGTTACTATGGTTACTATCCTGTAGGAATTGATAGCGTGCGGATACAGCGTGTTAAGGTCGTGGTGTTGCTTGATCTCCTGCTCTATAACGCCGAAATTCTTCTCAGGGTTTACAATGTAATCATACATCGCATCCACGCTCTCGAAATCCGACTTAACAAGTCTCTCGATTCCCTTTCCACTCTCGCTCGATGAAGGCTTAGCGAAAATGATCTCCTTGTCCTTGATGAACTCCTCGAATTCTTCCTTGCTCATCTCCCTCACGCACAGAAACTCTCTTCCGAGGAACTCGGTAAACTTCTTGTTGAATTCATCCTTATTGTCAAAGATATGCGCATAGGACTCGTCATTGACCATCTCGATAAGGCGCTTATTTCTCACTCTTGTCATATATGTATTTCTCTGGCGTCCGTTCATATTGTAGAAGCCGAAGATAAGATAATCATGAACTCCTGCTCCGTATTTCAGGAAGCACCATATCATATCAAAAAAAGTATAGACCTTATTCTGTCCGCATTTCTCATGAACCCTGTTGATCACCTCAGCGAACCTCTTAAAGCTTCCGCCAAATATAACCTTAAAGATATACTTGATTTTTCCCATATTCTTCCCCTTTCACACAATTCATTATAACATACTATCCTAAAACTAAACAGCGGCATGAGTGTCTATACAAAAGTTAAGCGGGCCGTTGAGCAGCGTCCGTTCTTAGTGGGCGTCTTTTGACCGCTTAGAACGGCTGGAGCGTGTATCCGACGAACGAAAGTGAGTCGTTGATACCGCCCATGTGACAGGGCTCCGACGAACTTGTGAGTCGGTTAAGCCCGAACCACAAGCTGTGAACCGGAGCGCGAGCGTCCCGCGTACTTTTAGTATAGCACTCATACCGCGTCATATTTATCCAAGTACTGCCTTTATGGAATCTTTAATTATGCCAAGTCCCTTCTTTAAGGTCTCTTCATCCGTGATAAGCGCCGGCATAAGCTTTAACACAGCGTTCTTTCTGCCCGCCGACTCGGCGATAAGTCCTCTGTCAAAACATTCATGGATTACCCTCGGCGTAACATCCTCTCCGAGTGCCGAGAAATCGATACCCCAGATGTATCCTATTCCGCGTACCTCGATCCTGCTGTCAAGCGGCTTGATCTCATTTTCAAGGAAATCGCTTATGATCTTCTCTCCGGCCTTAACCCTCTCGTCAAGCTTCATGCCGTTGTACATATCAACAGCAGCCGTAGCCGCAACAAAGGCAAGCTGGTTGCCTCTGAAGGTTCCGTTGTGCTCACCCGGTGACCAGATGTCAAGCTCCGGCTTGTAGATGGTAAGCGACATCGGAAGACCGCAGCCTCCTATTGACTTTGAAAGCACGAAGATATCCGGCTTTATGCCCGCTCTCTCGAACGAGAAGAAGGTTCCCGTTCTTCCGCAGCCTATCTGGATATCATCTACTATGAGCAACATATCATACTTATCGCAAAGCTCCCTCATGCGCTTTAAGTAATCAACCGGGAATACCTCAATTCCACCCTCAGCCTGTGTTGTCTCAAGGATAACAGCAGCCGGCTTCGGAGTGCCCGAATGATCATCGGTGATAAGTGTCTCAAGATACTTCACGGTATCAAGCTCAGGGAACATGTACGGCGCAGGAATGTGCAGCACATCGTTCAGCATAACACCGGCGCCGAGTCTCGACTCCTTGTCGCAGGTAAGCGCAAGAGCGCCTAAGGTCATTCCGTGGAACGCGCCCATAAGTCCGACAACCGTATTTCTCTTCTTAGCCTTGCGGGCAAGCTTTAATGCAGCCTCAACCGCATTTGTTCCTGTAGGACCCGGGAACATAATCTTATAGTCCCCTAAGCCTCTCGGCTCTAAGATGTCCTTCTGGAACTTGGATATGAAGTTCCCCTTAGCCTCGGTGTACATATCAAGCGCATGGAGGATACCGTCACCCTCTATGTACTCGATAAGCTTTTTCTTTATCTCGTCAGGATTGTGCCCGTAGTTAAGCGCGCCGGCACCGCAGAAGAAATCGATGTATTCCTTCCCGTCAACATCCTTTATTATCGCACCTTTCGAGCTCTTTAACACTGCCGGAAACTTACGGCAATAAGAGCGCACACAGGACTCGTGTTCTTCAAATACTGAAAAATCCATGATAATCTCCTTATAATAAGTACATGTTTCTTTGCATACGGAATGATTTTACTACTATTCACATAAATGTCAAGTCAACAATCAACAATTATTGCCTAACCTACTCCTCAAGAGCGGGAAGGATATCCTCGTACGAGCTCTCAAATGCATGAGTTTTCGTGGATGCCTTCTGATTGGCAAGCACCGCAGCCTTTGATTTGTTGATAGGCATAACTGTTCCGGCGCCTCCGACACAGCCGCCCGGACAGGCCATACCCTCAAGCAGGTAACCGTCATACTTCCCAGCCTTTGCAAGCTGAAGCATCTTCTTGCATTCCGCGAGTCCCTCGGCCCGCTCGATCTTAACCTCCCTGTCGGGATACTGCTCCTTTATAACATTTGCGACAGCGGCAGCTACGCCTCCGCCTACGGCAAATGCCCTTCCGTCGCCCGAAGCCCCGTGCATGGTATTGTGGCTTTCGAATTCCGTAAAGTTCACATTCTTAGCCACGAACATACCCATGACTTCCTCAAAGGTCAGCACAAAATCCACATCACTTCTTATGGACCGTCTGCTTGCCTCAAGCTTCTTAGCGGCACACGGACCTATAAAGCACACCTTGCAGTCCGGGTGTTTCTGCTTGATCAGCCTTCCGGTCAGCACCATGGGAGTAAGTGCCATGGATATGCATTTTGCCTGCTCCGGGAAATTCTGCTTTGCCATCACACTCCATGCGGGACAACACGACGTTCCCATGAAAGGAAGCTTATCAGGCACCTCCTCCACGAAGTCCTTTGCCTCCTGTATGGTACAAAGATCCGCTCCGATTGCCACCTCTATTGCGTCCTCAAAGCCGAGCGCTCTGAAGGCGGCACGCATTTTGTCAAGCGTAAGATTGGGACCGAATTGTCCGACTATAGCGGGGGCGATTGCTGCGTAAACCGGAGTTTCGCTTCTTATCGCCTGAATCACCTGAAATATCTGCGCCTTATCCGCAATGGCTCCGAACGGACAGTTAGCAAGGCACATTCCGCAGCTTACACACTTTTCATGGTCTATGTCCGCGCGGCCATACTCGTCCGAGCCGATGGCATTTACGCCACAGGCTTTGGCACAAGGACGCTCTAATTTAATTATCGCATGATAAGGACATACCTCCACGCATTTTCCGCACTTGATACATTTGTCCTGATCTATGACCGACTTGCCGTGCACAAAAGAGATTGCGTTTTTAGGGCAGACCTCGCGGCACGGATGCGCCAGACATCCCTGACAAAGTTCGGACACACGCACCTCGTTGTCCGGACAGGCGTGGCAGGCGAATTTGATAATGTTGATAAGGGGCGGCTGGTAATACTTTTCAGGCTTTACGCACTCTTCCGCTCCCGTAGAAACAGGCGCATGCTCAGTGACCGTACGAAGATTAAGCCCCATGGCAAGCCTCATACGCTCCTTCACTATCGCCCTCTCCAAGAATACACTCTCACGGTAAGTCGAAACCTCCCCGGGGATTATCCTGTAGGGAATGAGCTCCATCTCACTCAGATCCCCATCCTTATAGTTGTACGAAAGTCTCGCCACCTCCGCGAACACGCGCTTTCTTATATCGTTGACCGATGTATATATACCTCTTACACTCATTGCTATATCTCCCTGTTTTTATTTCTCGTCACCAACCCTCGTCCCTACTGATGCTATACAACCGTAAGGAGCATCATATGGATCAGCGCAAGCCCTACGGTCGAGTACCATCTTCCGTCAGTTTTGTACATGATGATCTCATCTGTTCGCTCGGTTTCCTCATCGCCGTCAATCTGGGTATAGTTCACCTTGGCAACAGCTATCTCATCCCGGCTCTTAATAAATGAATAATACGGATTGCCCGTGTCTCCGTACAGATAGTCATCTATATACGCAGAAGGTGTCATGGTAAGGACCTCTCCTACACTGTAGTCACCGATTGCTTTGCCGTTCATCGGATCAGGCAGCCTGTATGCATTCTTACTCGCCCATGTGCGCAGTTCCTCTATTGTAGTAAGGCCCTTTCTTTCCGCAGCCTCTCGATCAATCTCAAGAATCACTTCGAGAGCTTCATCCGTGGTCCGGTCGACAAAAAGCTTCCAGTCCTTTGCATAGGAGGCATCCAAATACTCCTGCGCTATCTCCTCCGGAGTCTTATAGCTGTCCTTTGATCTTAGTACAAAGAAAAGCACAAGACCGACTGCGGCTGCCAGTATAACGGCGATTACAGTTATCAAAACCGCCTTTTTCCTTTTATTGCTTTCAGTATAATTATCACTCATCTTTTCTTGCGGTTGAACCATTTTATCTGAGCTCTTATTCATCTGAGCTCTTTTCTTTAGAACTCTTTCCCTTGAAAATGAAAATCAGAACTATAATATCCGCTACAATGAACACACCTAGCAGTATCCAAATCAGGGTTCTGCCCGAGCCCGAGCTATCCGATGCGGTATCGTTCTTCTCCGGGGCGTTGCTTTCATTTACAGTATCATTTGCAGTTTTGCTCTCATCCCGTACCTGTTCATCAGCCGTTTTCTGATCAGCGGTTGTGCTGTCATTCTCTACTGCCTCGGTAGTATCGGAAGGTGTATCATTGAACACAGCCTCCGGCGTGCTTCCCGAGTAGTCCGAAAGAGCTATTCCATTCTCGCCTAGGGCTACCTTGTGATCAAGCCCGATAAACTTATTATCTCCGTCCTGCCAAAGCACCGGCTTGACCAGCTCATACTTATCCTCATCCCAAGTGACAAAGTCGTCCTTCACAAGTCCTCCGGTATCTCCCGAGTTTGCGTTGAAGCACCAGAAGGTGTGATTGAGCTTTTCCTTGCCGATCAAGTTTCTCAAGTAAGTCATCCACTTTAGATTATCACCTGACATAAAGCCGCCCCACTCGCCTATAAGTATCGGGGCTATGTCCTCCTCTGCTATGTAGAGCCAATAATCGTGCCAGGTGTCCTTATACAAGGAGTCTGCATCAAAGCCACCGGTGAACCATGGCTGCTCATACACAAGAGGACCGTAATCATGCGGTGAATAAACAATCTGCCTGTTAAGCTCTTCATCTCCGAAGTCTATCGGAAAGTCCTTAACAGCCATAAGGTTTCCGCCCCACCAGGTATTGTAATAATCCGCATCATTGGTAGATGTAAAATTGTTCGACTTAATGTCTATCGGATAGATCTGAATTCCCTCTATCACAATCAGCGCATGAGGGTTCTTTGAAAGAATCGCCTTTCCGGCGCGCTCAGCCACCCTCTTCCAGTTATCCTTATCATCGGAATCATTCCAGATCGCGTGTGTAGTCTCGCTGGCTTTGCCGTGCGGTTCATTCTTCAAGTCATACGCAACTATAGTGTCATAGTTCTTGTACCTGTCGGCTATCCAGGTCAACGCTTCTACATACTGATCCTCACTTATCTTGTCCGTGTACCAAACCGGATGATTGTGACCGGCAGCATCGGTGTTGGCAGAATGGATATCGATCATCACCTTGATACCGTTTTCTTCACACAGTGAAAGCACATAGTCAAATATCTCAAGTGAATTAAATGCATCAAGATTCGAATTGCCTGCGTGATTATAATTTGCCGGCGGATACTCCCCTGATTTCCATTGCAACAAGAGCTCCGCAGACATCGGAACCCTCATCAGATTAAAGCCGTGATCCGCGATGGCCTTCACAGACGGTTCAAGCTGAGCGCTCCAGAGCCCGTCGAAAAGATTGGTGCCGGTATTATAGCCAAACCAGTTAAGTCCCGTAAGCCATACCTCATTCCCATCCAAATCGACTATCTTAGAACCCTTTGTCGTGAGCCAGTCGTCCCCGGCGGTGCCGTACTTGGATACTGCGGGAGAATCTATATCAGGCTTCTCAGCAGCTGTGCCGTTCTGATTATTATTCTGATTATTGTTTTGGTTACTGTTCTGATTATTGCTCTGATTATTATATGTCGTACCCGAATAGGTTCCCGAGCCCGTAACGCTTACCACATTGCCCGTGGTTATGCCGGAACCCTCAACCTGTATCCCGACATTCGAGTAGAGGCCCCACGAATTTCCGCCGTCAGCTCTTACCGTCGCAGTGACCTCATTTCCGGAAATCTTATAATCGTCGAAGCCCCACCCCGATGCCGAGCTTATCTTTCCGTCAAATGAAACAACCACCGTAACAGTCAGATATCCACTGCAGTCCTTCAGGTTAAATGTAACCTGCCCGCCGCTCCCCCATATATTAGTCGCCTCGTTATCGTACGACGGAGCCGCGGCGCATACCTTGGAATCAAAGCCAACAGCGCAAGTGATCACACTTATCAGCACTATGACAATTACTTTTTTTAAAAATCTATTCATCTGTTAACCTCTGACTGTATCTAACTCAAACAGTTCCGAACAATTCAGCGGCAAAACAACACCAACATATACTCGAGGCGCGAGGCGCATGTGTTTTGAGGGAGTATCGACCGAAAAACACATGCGCCGGGATAAGTGAGACCTTAGCGAGCTTGCGAGCTTAGTTCGAACTTATGCAAAGCTCCGAGCCGTATTCCCCGTGCCGCTGAATTGTGACACTCTGCCAGTTATTTATTCAGTTCCGCTTCCACTTCCTCGGCATAGCGCACAGTTTCCATCGCATCGCGGCAATACCTATCCGCACCTATGCTGTCGGCATACTCCTGTGTAAGCACTGCGCCGCCCACGCATACCTTCGCCCATGGCGCCTGCTCGCGAAGAAGCTTGATTGTCTCCTCCATGGCCGGAACCGTGGTAGTCATAAGCGCGCTCAGTCCCACAAGCGGAGCATGAAGTCTTATAACCTCGTCTACGATTGCCTGCTCGGGTACGTCCTTTCCCAAGTCGGATACCGCAAATCCATAATTTTCAAGTATAAGCTTAACTATATTCTTGCCTATGTCGTGGATATCACCGTGGACTGTAGCTATTACGAAGGGACATCTTGTGGGCGCTCCTCCGTCCTCGGACTCCGCCATCACAAGCTTCACCTCTTCAAATGCTGCCTTGGCCGCATCAGCCGCCATCAAAAGCTGCGGAAGGTATACCTTCTTTTTCTCAAACTGCTCTCCTACCGTGTTAAGCGCAGGTATTACTTCATTCTGTATTATCTCCAAGGGCTTGCTGTCCTTTAACAGCTCCTTGGTGAGATGTCCCGTCTTTTCCTTTAAGCCTCTGACTATGGCTGTCTGGAGCTCCGATGTCGCAGGTTTGTCTACTGCATTAGACGCATCTGCCGGCGTACCCCCTGCTGTTCCTTTCGCAGCGGCCGCCTGTGAGCCGGCGGGAACCATGGCCGGAAGCTTATCCGTATAGCTTATATAATCCATACAGTTTTCATCCATATCATGAAGTGCCCTGAATGCATAGTACACATTCATCATCTCCGTTGAATATGGGTTCATGATAGCTGCCGAAAGTCCTTCCTCCAGGCAGAGCGCAAAGAAGGTTGACGTTATGATATTCCTTACGGGAAGGCCGAAGGATACATTTGACACGCCTAAGGAGGTATTCACGCCAAGCCCATGACGTATGCCGTGAACCGCCTTCATGGTTGCAAGTGCCGCCTTTGTATCGGCCGAAATAGTCATGGCAAGAGGATCAAAGATAAGATCCTTCTTTGCTATGCCATACTCTGCCGCCTTACTGATTATCTTCTTGGCTATCTCTATTCTCTTCTCGGCATTGTCGGGTATTCCGTCCTCGTCAAGGGTAAGCGCAACCACAAATCCGCCGTACTTTGCAACCAGCGGGAATACCGCTTCCATAACCTCTTCCTTGCCGTTCACGGAATTGACCATGGCCTTGCCGTTGTATGCGCGAAGCCCGGCCTCCATGGCAACTGTATCTGTCGTGTCAAGCTGAAGCGGAAGGTCGCTAACAGCCTGCAGCTCCTTAACCACATTTATAAGCATGGCAGGCTCATCTATCTCGGGTAAGCCCACATTCACATCAAGCACCTGAACTCCGGCGTCCTGCTGCTTCAAGCCTTCGCCTAAGATGTAATCGATATCATTTTCACGAAGCGCCTGCTGGAAGCGCTTTTTACCTGTCGGATTAATCCTCTCACCTATAAGAATTGGCGAATGACCGAATATAACGGCGTGTGTATAGGATGAAACAACCGAAAGGTTCTTGTCCGTTAACAGTACCGGCTTAAGCTTATCAGCCTTTTCGCTCACGGCCCTTATGTAGTCCGGTGTCGTACCACAGCATCCGCCTACTATCCTCACGCCCTTTTCCATGAGCTTTTCAACCGAGTCAGCAAACTCGGGCGGGAACACATCGTAAACTGTCTTTCCGTTCTCGGTTCTCGGAAGACCGGCGTTTGGCTTTAAAAGGACCGGAACCGAAGCGTATTTGATATATTCCTCCATAACGCCAATGAGCTGATCGGGACCGAGCGAACAGTTTGCGCCTATGGCGTCCGCATGCATGCCCTCAAGCATGGCAACCATAGCCGCAGGCGTCGCGCCCGTCATAAGCTTGCCGTCGCTGCCGTAAGCGTTTGACACAAAGACCGGAAGGCTCGAGTTCTCCTTTGCGGCCAAAAGAGCTGCCTTCGTGTCATAGCTATCGTTCATGGTCTCTATGAAGATAAGATCCGCTCCCGCCTTGACACCGTACCTTACCGTCTTGGCATACATGGCAACAGCATCCTCGAACTCGTAGTCACCGTAAGGCTTTAAGAGCTTTCCGAGAGATCCTATGTCTAATGCGATAAACATCTCCTTCTTTGAACTGCTCTCACTGCGTGCCCTTCTTGCGTTGTCAAATGCGGCGTTTATAAGCTTCTCTAATTCTTCGTCGTCGAACTTCAGGCCGTTTGCGCCAAAGGTGTTCGCAAGAACCACATTGCTTCCCGCATCAAAATACGCCTTTTGTATGCGGACTATCTCCTCTGGATGTGTCACATTCCACCGTTCAGGCAGCTCTCCGGGCTGTAACCCCGCTTCCTGAAGAAGTGTACCCATACCTCCGTCGAGGATTATGAAGTTGTCTTTCATGTAATCTAATATATTCACGTTTTTCTCCTGTGTGACGGCAAGCCACAACAAAGAACTCGGCTCGTCTCCCGGTCATGCTCCTACATAATTCTAAGTTCAAACTCGCTTCGCGTAGTTTTCACTAAGAATTTTGCATGCGTCGCACTAAGACACCAAAGCACGGTGTCTAAGTGCTCATCGCGATCGCGACGAGAATAAAGTTTATTGGTGGCTTGCCTGTATATTGAATGATAATGCTCTAGTATTTACAGTTTCTCCAGGCCAATTATGGCTGTTACAGACTTCGACGGGGACATGAGCAAGGACTCGTTAAGAGTTATCCCCATACGGCGGCCTGCGTCAAGCAGAGCCAGGAATTCGGTCTGCACCGTAAGAGGCAGATCCCCGAAACCCGGTGAGAACCGCGGATGAGCCTTATATCCCGCAAGTTCTGCTGCATTTTTTACATCATTGTTGAATGCGTTAGTCAGTGACTCTGCCCGTTCCGCGCCACAGCCCTGCAGAAATAAGGCTGTTTTAGCTTCCGTCCTTTCGTAACGGCGTATCAGCCGGTCTATGCCCGAACCGACTGTTGCCGCAAAGAGAACAGCAAGACTGCATCCCTCAAGGTTACCTTTAAGCTGTTCCGATCGTTGTTCAAACGGAAGTATCGGAAATCCTTCTTCGTCAAAGCTGATGGGAACTATCTTATATCCAACCTTCAATACAAGCTGTCCCTTCATAAGCTCGAACACCTTGTCCACCATTGCACTTACAGCCTCATCTTCAAGCTTCCCCGATGCTACAGCAACTGCCCTATCTGCCGGATACCCTGAATACCTTAACGCTTCCGCCTTTTCCACCGGCGGTTCATCATACTCCAAGTACTGTGGCACAGTCCCCTGACCTTTTATATCAACTAAGATTTTATCAAAATACTCTCTCAATATTTTTCTCCATTCAGCAGTCGCGGCGTACATAATAAGTTAAGCAGGCCGCTGTACGACGTCCGTTCTTTGCGGGCGTCCTTTGACCGCTCAGAACGGCTGGAGCGTGTACCCGACGAACGAAGTGAGTCGTTGGTACCGCCCATGCGACAGGACTCCGACTGCGTCACTCCAAAAGCCACACTCAGCTTGCTAGAAATCCTTCCACAATATATCCGACAGGTTATCCATGATCTTCTGAGCCACGTCCGGTTTGTTCATGGAATACACATGCACGTTTGTTATTCCGTTTGCATAAAGATCTATAATCTGATCGGTTGCGTACGCTATCCCCGCCTGCTTCATGGCATCGGGATCGGCTCCGAAGTAATCAACGATAGCCTTAAAGCGCTGCGGCATGAACGAGCCCGACAGCTTTATTGCGCGCTCGACCTGGTTAGCATTGGTAATCGGCATTATGCCGGGGATTACCGGTACATTTATCCCTGCTTCACGGATTTTGTATAAGAAGTTGAAGAAAAGATTGTTGTCGAACACCATCTGCGTCACAAGGAACTCAGCCCCCGCGTCAACCTTTTCCTTAAGGTGCTTTATATCATCTCGTTGGTTAGCGCTCTCCGGGTGAACCTCCGGGTAGCAGGCAGCGCCAATGCAGAAATCATAGCCGCTTTCCTTTATGTCGCGTATCAGCTCCACCGCATAACGATAGTCCCAGGTACTCCTGTCAGTAGCCTCAAGCTCAGGAGTAAGGTCCCCGCGAAGCGCCATGATATTCTCTATCCCAAGCTCATGTATCTCCTCTATCTTATGATGAACTGTATCCCTGCTAGAGGAAACACAGGTAAGGTGCGCAAGCGTCGGCACGCCGTAGCGCTCCTCTATATTCTTGGCTATATCAAGAGTAAAGCGGCTTGTTCCTCCGCCTGCCCCGTAAGTCACGCTCATATAGGCCGGCTTATTCGCCGCTATCTTCTCGGTCGTTTCCTTAACACCTTCAAAGCCTGCCTCCTTCTTGGGTGGAAAAACCTCGAAAGAAAGCGACATATTCTTCCTGTTCAGTATGTCTATTATCTTCATTTCTTTTATACCTCTCTGGTTCGCTTTAGTTCACACAATAATCTCATATTATACTCATTTTCATGAGAAAAGTCTATTATTATATGCGTAAGACTATGAACATCATTCTTATTATCAAAAAAGAGAGCATTTCCGCCCACCTTTAACTCATATAGCTAACAGACCGTACATTTTCCCATATTTTGTTAGCCTTTTTTCTAAAATACCACTGCGTTCTCGCGCAACAAGCTAACAAAATATGCTTATAGCCGTGTTTTGTTAGCTTCTCCACCTGAAACACCTCGGTCTTCACACAATTTCAGCTAACAGAACTTTATTATCTCAGTGTCTTGTTAGCTTTTCCGCCATAACACCGCTATTTTCTCACTCCTGTAATGTATATTTGTTTCCGTTTTGTTAATCTCATCTCGTAAATACTGTCAAGTAAGCTCTGCACAATAAAACGACCACATTTCGATAAGTTTTGCGGTCGTTTTATATTCCTATTATTCATCAGCTAATGTTATTCACAACTCCGACAGACACATATCCGTCAAGCACCGCCCTTAGATCAGTCCCGTCCTCGGCTATCTCCTGGTACTTGCCGTCAACCATATAGCGCATGCCTCCGCCCGGCAGCTTCTCCAAGAGCTTATACCCATCCGCATAAAGCATACTCCTCGAGACCTTCCTGTCACGAAGCACTCCGCCGCACTCTTCTAGTGTGCATTGCGGGAAGTTCACATTGAATATCCTTCCCTCCCCCGCATCGCTATCTATAAGCTCTGCAAGAATCTCATCAAGATAACGGTCCGTCACATCGTGAACACCGATTCCCTCCG
The DNA here is from genome assembly GCA_017525525.1 of Lachnospiraceae bacterium. Classification (GTDB taxonomy): domain Bacteria; phylum Bacillota; class Clostridia; order Lachnospirales; family Lachnospiraceae; genus Coprococcus_C. The sequence continues at coordinate 15,766 of JAFXSQ010000060.1, forward strand.
AAAATGCTATCGCTCTGTACCCTTGAAACTCCGCCTCAAAGGCTGCTCCGACGGTCGCGGAATACTGTATGTCCGAGGCGGTATTGTACCCGAAATTGATTCCCGAAAGCACCACATCCGGTTTGTAAGTCATGACACTTATGCTTCCCACGCGCACACAATCCGCCGGCGTGCCCGAGCATGAAAATGCGTGAACTCCCTGCACAGGGAATTCCACCGGATACACATCCACCGGACTTCGAAGCGCTATACTGTGCGAAGCTGCGCTCCTCTCCGAAGCCGGCGCCACAACCCATACCTCACCGTACTTTAATGCCGCGCTCGCAAGCCTGACAAGGCCCTCAGCCTTTATCCCGTCATCGTTAGTTATAAGAATTCTCCTGGAATTATTATTCAAGCTTTCTTTCATACTTTTATTCAAGCTTTCTTCCAACTGTTTCTTCAGGTACTCGTACCTCTCCCTCTTCTCCTCTTTTTGAAAATGCGCCTCGCGAAGCTGTACCGGATTGCCCTCGTAACAAAGCTTTTCATCACCAAACTGTTCACTTGTCAGGTCAAACACACAGTCTCCAACTACGTTATAGCAATGATAATTTCCATCCGCGCGGGGCACACCGTATACCATGCCTCCGAAGATATCCTGCGCAAGAAAGGCAGTAATCGAGCACTGTCCACAGGTCATGTTAGCCCTGCTCCATCTGTCTCTCATTCTCGGCGCGCAGGTGTACTCGCACCATATCCTTGAAAGCCTGTCGTAAAGCTCTCTCGGATTGCTTATGTCCTTATACTCTTCATTGATTGGCGGCACATCTGCCGTCTCCCATCCGTAAAATCTGTATTCCATATCTATTATCCCTATTACGTATAAGCTTTAAATACAGGTGAAGTATGCCGACAAATGCGCATATTGCAAAGAAATAATACTGATAATACCCTATGCCTCTGTGGTATTCGAGATAATACCAGTCACCTTCATGAACCATATGAATATCGGAAATGAAAAAATGAGTTTTCCTGGTTGTCGTCAGACCAACCAAAAAGATAGAAAGCAGAACCCATTCGATAACCTGGACTTTCTTCGTAAATTTGCGCCCGCAGATGCTTAGCGAAAACCGCCACAATGTGACCAAAGCAAATGGTTATATTAGCACAAAAAAGCCTGATACTCAACAGGTTTTGCGAGCCCTGCCTGTATAGCTTGCTACACAATATTGATATCAGCCTGCGTTTGCCTTCTTTTGCTTCTTTGAAGCTGCATTCTCCTGTTTTTTACCCTCATCGTACTTCTTTGCATCGTCAGTATCCTTTGAACAAAACTTTGTTATAACCACAGGCCATGCAACCATTGCAAACAACGAAAGTATCAGTCCCGTAACAAACTTGCCCCAATTCTCTCCGAACATAAGCGTAACAGTCGCGCCGGCGAAGATTTGCTTCCATGCCATTACCAGCCCTAAACCTATGCAGGACAAAAGCGCAAGCCTGTTATCCCCTTCCGGTATCCTGTATTTGATGTAATGACGGTCGACGTAAAGGCCTCCTTATCATTCTATATAAATAATCATTTACCTAAACCCTTTACCCCATAACGTATCGCACCCTCCTTGCAGTGAGGCACACAGCCTCCGCAGTGGATACATTCGCGGTCACAGACTTTTTTTACATCCATCCTGCAAGCGCGGACACAGGCGTTACAGTGTGTGCATTTTGCCTCGTCAACCTTTATCCCAAAGAAGGATATGGGATTGAACATGGAATAAAGCGCGCCCAGAGGGCATAAAAACCTGCAAAAGGCCCTGTAGCACAGCATGCAGAAAAGCAATATCGCGCACATCAGGAATACCTTCCATGAGAAGAGCCATCCCGTGATTTCCCTAAGCTCGCTGTTTCCGCTCACAAGTGGGATGCCCGCTTCTAACGTACCTACCGGACAAATGTACTTACAGAAGCCGGGAGTAAGCTTTACAAGAGGAATTATTATCACAAAGGCTATGAGTATCACGTATTTCAGATAGGACAACACCCTCGTCACCCTGCTTTTTTTAAGCTCCGGCAGGTGAAGCTTACGCGCAAGCTTATCCAGCAGGTCCTGCAGGAACCCGAAGGGACATAAGAACCCGCATATAAACCTGCCGAACAGAAGTCCGAACAGTATGAGCAACCCCAGTACATAATACGGTATCTTGTACTTAGAGGAAAGCAGTCCTGACTGAAGACTGCCCAAAGGACAAGATGCCACTGCTCCCGGACACGAGTAACAATTAAGCCCCGGAACACACACTCCCTTTAAATTACCCTTGTATAGGCTGCCCTTCATAAAACCTTTGATATTGCAGTTATAAAGCACCGCCGCCACAAGCTGCGTAATGCTCCGCTTATTAACCTTTAAGCTTTTGCTCTTCTCTTCGCGTTCCATATCCTTATCCTATGCCCATACACTCATAGCATATCCTAACGGCCTTGTTCTTCACGTCCGAAAAACCACGCGCGTTAAGCCCGAGCCCCATAAGCAAAAATGCGCCGATGAGCAGCACTACCCTTATTATATTTACTAGCGTTTTTCTTTTCATACTCTATTTCCCCAGCGCATCTTCAATAACAGCCTTATAATCTGAATAGCTTCTGGCTCCGGAGATAACTTTATAAACCACACCTCTTTCAACAATCACAGTGTACGGCAGTCCGTTCGACGGATAGTAATCTCCTATCCTGTAGTACGGATCATAAGCGAAGTTAAAAGAATAACCCTCGCTGTTCACAAAGCTGTCAACCGTTCCCTCATCCTCTCCGCAGTTGATGCACACAAGTTCAAAGTCCTCTATCCCGTCATTCTTGAGGCGTTCAAAGGCCGGCATCTCCTCGATACAATAACCGCACCAGGTCGCCCAGAAGTTGATAAGAACAACCTTATCGTCATAATCCGAAAGCTTAAAGGTTCCTCCACCGGAAAGCTCCGCCGTAAAATCGGGAGCCACATCTCCCTTGGACAATTTTTTTACAGTACCCGTTCCGGTATCCGCATTCGGACGATTTGACAGATCATGTGCCTCCGTCGTTGCATTTCCCGCGGTACTTGCAGTGCTCTCACCCGAAGTCTCATTTGAGTTATCATTTAAGGTTTCCTCGGTCGTTATAGTATCTTCCGTAGTTTTTTTCTTCTTCTTTTTCTTCTTTCTTCCGCTTCCGTCGGTTTCTTCCTCGGCTTCGTCTTCCTCTTCGTCCTCTTCTATGTCCTCGTCTTCCTCATCTTCCTCGGCTTCATCTGCAATCTCATCCTCCGCCTCAGTATCCTTGCCGGAATTATCCTCTTCCGAAGCGCTTTCCTCACTCGAAATACTGACCGATGTTGTCCCGGAAGTTATCTCAGAACCTGTTGTCTTCTTCTCATCTCCGCAGCCCGTTAACAACGCAAATACAAGAGACGCAGCAGCGATTATCAATGTTGTCTTTTTTCTCATCTACATCCTCCGATAAGATTCTTCGCTATGCGTAAGTCATGACTCCTTTGCCGAAAAATCTTTTTAATAATCTGCTTTACACCGATAAAAATGAAATAAAGGGACGGTCTGTGTAAACCGCCCCTTGAACTCAAATCCGATTAATCATTATCCTTATCGGCTATATTATCGACGATAATAGCAAGCGCAACAACAAAAGCCTCCATGCTTTCATCTTTGATACTGATTCTGTAGCAATCAGACCATACGGTTCTGGCTATGTCGATATGTCCGATAGTAGCTCCGCCTACCTGTATGTCAAAGTCAAAGCCTAAGATATCTCCGACAATCTTTAATTCCTTGCCGTTTACGGTACCGTTAAGCTCAGGCTTAGCGAACTTAAGCTTCTTCTTAATCTTCGCACACTCGCTGCCGCCCTGCAGGATTGTGTACTCAGGCATAATGGCAACCAGCTTCTTCTTAAGCTTCAGCTTCTCTGTACCGTTCTTCTGGATGGAGAAGTTTAGCCTCGGCATGTCACCCTCGATATGGTACACGGGTGTCTCATTCATATCAAATATATCAAACTTCGGCTTTAAGGAGATAGCCTTCTGCTTCATGAAAAGCTCAATAGCCGAGCCTGTAGCTGTATTAGTCGGCTGCGCTACTGTAGAGCCCGTAACCTCTTCGCCACTCTCAAGCTTCTTTATTACTTCAAGAAGCTCGTCAACCGCTCTGTCGGCATCTGATGTTCCCTTATCCTTGTGGCCGAGGAACATATCAAGTCCCATGTTAAGAGCCATCTTGCCACCGCCGACACCGTCGGTGCCTATCTTGCCCATGATGACCTTGTCCTTATCAACTCTTACGAACACATCATACTGATCGGAAACCTTCTTGTACAGAACAGACTGTGTTCCCTTGATGTCGCCCATAACAGGTGTTCCGAAGCTTACGGTAATGGCTGAAAGCTTCTGAAGCAGGTCCTCATTGGTAAAATTCTTTGTGTTCTTCACATTGGCGTAGCCCATATTGCCGCCGCCTGACATATCAAAAAGTCCCATATCGATTTCTCCTTTTTTATAATAAATGTTCTGATTGCAAATGTTACGCCGCTCTCTTATATGACTTAGAAGAAGTTTGCAAGGCTGAAGCCTGTCGGAAGCGGTATCGTGCACATGTAAATCGTGGCAAGTATCATTGCAATAACTGCTATAATCAATACAACCGCGCGGTTCGGAAGTCTCCTAAATATACCTACTATACCAAGCAGGAAGAGAACCAGTGAATAGATGACATTTACAAGGTTATATGCATCTCCGTGCGCATTATCGCTCATACCTTCTTCAAGGATTGCTCTTGACTCTTCAAGTGCGGCCTCTGCATCCTCATAGTATCTGTCTATAATACCGGGCATATCAAACGGTGAATACCTGGATTCATCCTCATTATACCAATCCAAGCCTTCCTGAAGTATCTCACTGCAATTCTCTTCTTGATAGCTCTCAAGCTTTTCTTCGATAAGCGCTGCCTCTTCCTTCTCTCCCTTCATATCGGCGATTTCCCGATCATACATATACTCCATCATCGTGTTGTATGCCATCATATCCGAAAGATAACGCTGCAATCCCTCGTTGTACATAGAGTTGCCCTCTGATGCAAGATTGTTACTCTTGGTGTAATTAGTTGCCTGATTTCCTCCGTGAAGCGAACCTATCCATGAAGCCCACGCTGTAAGTATTGCGGTTATTCCTAAGAATATTGCACAAAGAATCTCAATCCTGGCCTCCGTAAAAAATCCCTTTTCCTCTTTTTTTACATTCTCTTCTGCCATCTTCTCTCCTCCATTGCATATTAATAATAATTCGGCACATACGCCATTTGTCAAGATACTACTTTTTCGGGCATTGTTTCAACAATCAAGGCATAAACAAAAAAATAGAGGCACTAAAAGATTATATGGCACGAAAATCGTCCGCAAGGCACGAACAGCGCCGAGTTATTCTTTACATTTTCTTCTCACACTTGCTATAATTACTTGCAAAACAACAAGAAAAGTTTCTTCGGGCTAAAGAGGTAATATTGACACGTGTCACTCTGAGAGGCGCTGACCACAATGCGAAGCGTTGTGGTGCCGGCCTTCAATGTCATAAGGAATCCACCGCAAGCGGTACCCCTTATGACGAAAATATGAGGGCTTGCGAAGCAACAGGCAGCGAAGAGTCTTTATGAGAGGATAATGATATGATATTCAACATAGCCATCACGGATGACAATTCAAAAGATGCTGAGGCTCTTTCGGAAATCATCACCGAATACTCCGCCCTAAACGGGGTTGAAGCCGACATAGATTACTTTGACAGCGCAGAAAAGCTGCTTGTCGATTACGCCCCGCTCAAATACACCGTAATATTCATGGACATCTTTATGGTGGGCATCAACGGAATCGAAGCTGCAAGAAGCATAAAAGCGCACGACAGGAACGCAACCATCGTCTTTCTTACAACCAGCAGCGACTATATGCCGGATGCTTTTTCGTTGCATGCATATGATTATATTACAAAGCCTATTTCCAAGGATCGTGTGTTTAAGCTTATGGATGATATATCCTTAGCCAACACCGAGGACTCGGTAAGCCTGCCCATAATCAAGAACGGAACCGAGGTCAGGATAAGATATAACGACATTCTCTCCGTCCGTTCCAGCGGACATTACCTGATTATCATCGACAAGGATATGACCGAGCACAAGACGCGCATGACCTTCTCAGCTGTTTCGGACATTCTTTCGGCAGACAGCCGTTTTCTTGCCATAAACCGAGGTATGCTTGTGAATATGGACTACATAACCAGCTTTTCGGACGGTATATGCCAACTGAATGACACGGTGCTTCTTCCCTTGAACATCAAAAAACACAAGGAGCTTGAGCGCACCTATACCAACTACATGTTCTCCATGATAAGAAGCAACATGAACCGGAGGGAGTCATGACTGAGTTTTTGAACGCGGTATTGTCCGCGCTGATAATAATCCCGGCCGGTCTTTTAAGCCTCGCTCCCATGAAAAAACACCTTAAGTACAGTCCGAAAAGGACTGTTCTTTATATGCTGATTATAGACTGCGTACTAATACCCGCAGACGCCTTTGTAAAGATCAGGAGCTCTCTTTCGCCGAGTATAACTTTCATGATTATGCTCCTAATCCTTTTTATTGCATTTGTCAGCTTCACAACCACCGGCCTATGCAAGTCCGTCAGTGTGTATATGTTCGTATGTGTAATAGTCTCCGTCTGTGTCAATCTGTCTAACGCAGTAGACGCCACGGCAAATCCTTCCTTAGGCGCCTCATTTGAGACCATCGAATTCGGTATATCTTGCACACTTATGGAAACTGCCGCTGCTCTTCTTTTATTCTATCCCATGTACCGCTATGGCAGCTTCCTCATAGACAATCTCAACAGCAGCAACATCTGGAACTCCACCTCTGTGATATCCGGGCTTTTCCTCTTTCTAAATATAAAGCTTATGCCCGTCAAGTACGAGACGCTCTACGTTAACAGAGTCTTCCAGCTCTATATTATAATTCAGGTTGTAGTCTTCGTCATGGAGATCCTAATGGGGGCAGTCTTCTACAATGTATCCGCCGAGATAATCAGCGCCGCAGCACTTAAGGTCAGAAACCATGTCCTTGAATTGGTTGAGGCAGACTACGAAAAACAGCAGAAATACATAGAGAGCACTGCCAGGATCAGGCACGATTTCAAGCACACCATCCGTACCTTAGAGGTCATGGCCGGCGAAGCCGACATAGACGGCATACGCGCTTATCTGAAGGAATATTCAGATACCGAATTCAACGAGCATGTAACAAACTATTGCATGAACTCTGCGCTCAACGCGACGCTCAATTATTATGCAAACGAAGCCGTGGCTGCAGGAATAACATTTACCTGCAGAATCGAACTTCCCTCAGCGGAATCCATGCCGCTTACCGACATCGAGCTCTGCAACATAACCGGAAACATCCTTGAAAATGCGGTCCGCTCCGCCTCCGCAGTACAGGATACCGATAAATACATAAAGCTTACCATCACACCTGAGCATGACGGTAAGCTTTACATAGTTGCCGTTAATTCCTTCAACGGTTTAGTCCGCCGCAAAGGAGCAAAGTATCTTTCCACCGTCAACAAGGGAAGCGGAATCGGACTTTCATCCATAACCGCCGTCGCCGAGCTGCACGGCGGTATAGCTTCATTTGATAATAGTGAAAATGAGTTTTATTCCGATGTTATGGTACCTCTCGTCTCTCCTTCAAGCACCTCAGGCACTGTCGCATAGATAATATTCGCGGTCATTGTGAGTGTGCTGTCGACAAGCTCCGCCATGCGCTCTTCATCAAGCGTTGGCGTTGCCGGAACCGACACACGGTACATGAGTGTCTTTAGCTTTGGTTCACCCTCCTCTGCCGAAACACCGTACCCGCCTAAAGGAAGTGTGTCATTCACCTCGGCAATTCTTAAAAAGAATCCTGCGAACTCCTCTGCCTTTACGCCGGACAGATCCGCCACTTCGGCTCTTATAGTAAAAAGCGATACCGCCTCCTCTTCTGCTTCTGCCGGTATAAAGAATATATCCGCGAATATTTCCTTACCATTCAAATCCTTAGGAAGCTTCACAGTCAGCACATCCGTCTTCTCTGTCGGTGTCAACCTTGCCGCCACATATCTTGCTTCAAGCTTCTTTGAAAGTAGTGAAAGAATATCATTATATCTTTTTCTTATCTTATCCATCTTTGGTCGCACCTCCTATAAAAGCTTCGCCGCAATTATACCTGCAGGCGGGTGAGGAATCTTCTTGGGTTTATCGCCCTTCTTTATGGCTTCATTATACTGCTTTGCCTCTTCTTTACTTAAGAATGTAACCCTTAAGCCTAAGCTTTTTACAAGCTGATAGCATGCAAGAGAAGTCTGGGTTAATTTTCCAGCCTTGTTATCCTCCTGTGTCAGCATGGTTCTGTTGTCACCTTCACCATTGTAAAACAGCTTATTGTAGACAAATTCGCCGTATCTGCCGGCCACATGCTTCGACATGCCCTCTACCGTCGCAAACCCGAGCTCTCCGGCCAGTTCATCCCGTAGTGTGTTCTTATAATAATCCTTCTTCCATTCGGGATATGTGTTATATTTTTTATCAAGCTCAAGCAAATACGCATCTATTCCGAAGAATTCATCTATCATAGTTTTATGATCATGCTCTTTCTTGGCATACATCAAGCCCTTCATAAGCAGGGAATTAACCACCGAAAGACTTGCGTAACCTACCAATACGGCTGGGTTTGCAACACCAAAGAACGTAGCAGCAACACCAAGCCCGTTCATAAAAAACGAATCCAATGTTTTAATGCCTTCCGTAACCTTATTTCTTACATCAACAGCAAGAATATTCTTGGCGTAATCTGCTTCCGTTCCCTCAAGCTTTTCTGCTCCCTGAGCCTTTATCAGCTTGTTAAACCTGTAACGCGCATAAACATGGTGAGCATCTCTTTTTACCTGTCCGATTCCATCCGCAACATCAACCGCTGCTTTAACGCCGTAGACTGCCATAGTAGTTGTAGGGATATAATTAACTATGCTCGAGGCCGTAGTAGCACATCTGGCAATTTCCCCTGCAACTCCTTCCATCCCCCAGTCAACAAATTTATTTGCAAGCGGTCCGGCCACATTCAGTCCAAACCCTATCAAGCCCGCAGTAGCCCCCCATGTGGAACTCCAATAGGTTGTTTGAGCACGAATCCCACTGATGATCATGCTGGTTATACTCATATCATCGCCATTTTTTAATGCAGCCTTCGTCATACTATACATGGCTGTCAGTCCGCCAATCATCCCTGCGATTCCCACAATCGAACTAAAAGCATTCGAAGCACCACTTAAAACATCCGAATTAAGCCCAAAATCCACCCCTGTTCCCTGTTCCGAAAAGGTTATTATCTTGTCAAGCTTAGCCAATAGCACGCTGGGCTGCGTTACTGCAAATAACGCTTCATTTACTTTATCCACATGTTTTTTTTCTTTCGGTTTTTGCCTGAATTTTTGTTCTAGAGAATTGTCGCCCCTCGGATACCGTTCATCTCCTGTGAAAGTTTCCTTAACCGCTTCATCACTCAGCGTATTTTTAACGTAAGTAGGCATATTTACTGTGTAGTACCTTTTAGCATTGCTGAGATTCCGGTCAGCATCAATCATTTTATCATAAGTTTCCTTAGCCTTCCTCCTTTTTTCTTCAACCGTTTTGTGCTCTTCCTTCTTACTAAACCATGCTTTTTCCTCTTCAAGCATAGCTTTCCGACATTCACCTAACGCCTTGATTGTATCAACCAGATATTTGTCTCTTAATGCAAGCTTTTTAGAAAGCTCGGTACTCGCCTCGTTTAGAAAATCCCTGTTTGTATCCACATATTCCTGCTCCACATTAGAAATATCCATAAAATCAAGCACCGCATAGTCACTATCCTTCGATACATTAATATCCGCAAAGGTTTTCTGTACAGCCATTACATCCCCATGTCCCAAGTAATCCATAGCCGCTTCAAGCTTTTCCAGGCGGAAATTGGTTATTCTCTTGGCGATTGACCTTCGCTTTGAGCCTTTCCACAAAAGGCCCGGGAGCCCGCTCATCTTGTTCGCAAATTCCGCTTCTCTTGGCACATAGCCTGTCTGTATATAAGCTACATCCTCCGCTTTCAGGGCTCCTACTCTGTCAAGCTCCACTATGCCGTACACGAGAAGTCTGTCTCTTATCGGAAGTGAAAGAAGCTTGTCCAAAAACGCAGTATTTGCGACAACATCAACCATCTGAGATATAACATATCTGTCTACCTTGTATACTCCGTCTATCTGTTCAGGCGTCAGATTCTTATCTTTACCATAATCCTTTTCTTTTTCCTTGGATCTGTCAGCAGCCCTCGCTTTTTCTCTTATTTTTGAAAGACAGCTTTTATCCGTTGCGACAATATTCATTCTATCCAAAAGGTCTATTTTTCTTCGTTCTTTGTCACTCCCCCTATAATCACCGCTATACAAACTGTAGAACTCCATAATCCTGTCTAGCTTTTCCTCTATGATTTCCTTTCTGTTTGTCTCGTCAAGATTTAGAAAGTATTGCTCCTTATAGAGAACAAGTACTTTTTCATATGGCTTGGCAAAATTATAAAGCCGTTCAGCTTTTTCCCTTTGTGAAAGGAATGGATTAGCGTTTAAGGAATCTCTCATAACATTAAATCTGTTGAAGAAATCCTTCCCCTGCTTTGCGTACTTCTCTCTCTCCCGATTTGTAAGATACCTGTGAAGAACCTCCTCTAATGATTGATTCTCCTGAATTATCTTCTTACGGGCAACCCCATCTAATTTGAGAGTCTTCATTATACGGTCACGCTGCTCAATAGAACTCGTAAACAAGGTATCCTTAAGAGCAAAATGGTTTTTCTTTTCTGTTCTTATTATTTCTGTATCTTTTCGTGCATTATTTCTGTTATTCTTTCTTGTAGTTGACTCCTTCTTAAGTATAACCGTATCAGCATAGACACTTTCCTCTTCAACTGCATAATCACCAACCCAACGTAAAACCTCAAATCCTGTTAATAACTCCTGTTTTGTCACATCATTAGTGATATCCCTGATAACATCATTCAAACTATCCTTACTTTTAGTGGAAAAAATTCTTTGTTTCCCTCGAACTTTGCCTGCGTCGAGCTGATCACCTATGGTAAAACCATCATCTATTAACTTCCCTTCAGTTTTATACTGAAGCTTTTCTTTATTCATAAACTCCTGATTTACAATCTCTTCTTTCATAGTCAATCCCCCAATACCAGACAATTCATATATTCCTGCACAAGGTACTCCTCATCGGGAGGATTAAACATCTGAAGCAGGCCGTTGAACGCCCCGTCATCATTTAAGCAAAGCTTCAATATAAGCTTATCTCCCACAATTTCCTTCGCTCCGGTTATCACGCTGTAAAGGATAAGTACAAAGAAACCCTGTTTTTTTGCCTTCTCATCCAAATAAAGGTCGGATACCGTGAGGATTTCCTCATCCAAACTGCATATGGCGCAGGCCGCAACCTTTCCGTCACTTATAAGAAAGCGTGAAAACTCTCTTTCAAAAGGCTTTATGTTGAACGGCAGATCCGCAAATCCGATAATCTTTCTGGCTTCCTCATATCCAACCATAGGCGGAAGCTTTGTCACCCTTTCATCAAGCATCTGCAGAACACCTGCATCCATCATGTCCCTCACTCTGTATATGAGCAGACGGCCCGTAAGCTCTAATGGGATATACCTACGCTTACCGAAGAAATGATACACATCTAAAGCTTGCTCAGGGAGGGCGACAATCCTTACAAGTATATTGACAACTCCGAGTTTTCTTAAGAAGTCAGCACTGTATGAAAGAAGCTCCGTTGCCTTCCCCGTTTCCCTGAAATGCTCCGCCGTGAAAATATAATTCAGCCACACGTCCTTCGTCTCTCCGATAGTATGTGAAAAAAGCGCATAGCATATAAGCGCTCCGTCATCGAAGCCTCCTATCATAATATGCTCTGATCCACCCTCAAGGATTTCTTCGAGCACATCCTCCGGGGCTGTAAGCGAAAGCAGATCATGATCTGCCGCAAATTCCTTAAAAACCATATTCTGCTCCTTTCGCCGCAGCCTCATAAACAGCCGCGTACTGTGAGGCCTGTGCCCATGAGACACGCATCGAGATTTCCGCCTGTCTCTTCATCTCCTCGTCTGACATGTCATCCGGAAACGGAGTGCTTAAGGTGTAGGTTACCGCATTCTCCTCCGGATCATAACCCAATGTACCCGGAATCATCTCATAGTTCTCCGCCGCAAGCGCCGCACAGAGCAAAGCTACAGTTGTCCTTTGTACCCCGCTTATGATAAGGTATCTGCAGACAAAGATACGATTCGTCTCGCTGCCGTCCTCATTATCCGTTTTGTGAAAGAAAAATTCTGCCTCTCCCGTATTGTACATGGTACCAAACCTTGGAAGAATTACGGTTCTTATGTCCGTATCAAGCCCGGACTCCTCCTTTGTGACGAAGGCATTCTCCTCGTCATAAAGTTCAAGCTGTTGCAGTAATTCTGATGTTTTCAAAGCCTTTACCCCCATTAAGATTCTTCTCTTTGTTTAAGACATGACACGGTGTCATTCTGAGAGGAGAAACGCAAATGACGAAGTCATTTTATTAATGCGTTTCGACGACAGGACACGACGTAAGTGAGACTCGAAATCTTTGATTTCGCTAGTCGAACTTATGCAAAGCTATGTCGTGTCAATACATCCTCTTTAGCCCGAAGAATCTATTTTTCAAACTTCACTTCACACTACTTTTTTGATTGAATAAGTCAAGAGGTGGCAAGCCGCAAAGCGGCCGCCACCTCTCGGTTTAAGCATTATCATTCATCCTCATAGAAGCTTACTTCACCGTTCTCATCCACATTGAATGTAACCGGATCCGTTACAAAATAATCACCGAACATATCATCTATACAGAATGCGTACATATAATCTGCGCCCTCCATATATCCGTAGATAAGCTCCGTATCTCCGGTAAATGTAAACTCCTGACCGTGATACGTAGACTCCTCATCGCCTTCAATCTGGTAAGCGGTATAAAGCGGAACAATCACATCGCCTTCCTTAAGCTGTGTGACAACACGTCCTGCGGCACCGCACTCGTCGATACCGTCCCAGGCACCCTCTATCACTACCTCATTACTATCAAAATAATGCCTGATTCTTAAATTGGTATCTTCACCGTTCAGCCTTATCGGTGAGGTGTAAACTATATAGTCCTCCTCCTCGTCGGCAATGAATATCGCAAGGTTCTGCCCATCCGGAAGCGAAAGCCAAGAGCCATCAAAATTATCGGCAAATGTACCGCTGTCCCAATCACCCTCTATGTCTATGGTCTGGCCGAGCTCGATCATAACATTCTCTTCCTCATCGAGCTGGTAAACTAATGCGCTTACAGCCATACCATACTCTTTACCGTTCTCATCAAGGGTGAACGAAAAGCTGCCGTCCTCGTCTAAATGAGCCTCCTCAGCAAAGGTGATGTACTGGCTTTCTCCGGTAAGTTCCTGATCGTCCGCGTAAGACCAGTAATCCTCCGAACCGCCGCACTCTTCCGACCAGCACCACTCACCGCTTTCATCATACCACTCGTCATCACTGTAGCTGTCCCAGTCACCGTCGTTGGCGCCGGCATAATTAAGTCTGTCGATAAATGACACATAGTAAGGACTTACAGCCACATCACTGAAGGTTGAAAGCTCATTCGAACCCTGTATAGAAAGAGGATAATACGTCGAAAGGCCGCATGCGTTTGCGTGCCTTGAGCCCATCTTCATATAAGCCATGGAATCGCTTACTGCGCTCTTCAGCTCTTCTATTCCCTCCGCATAGCCGTCACAGGCTTCTGCAAGGCCTACCAGGTCAACCATATTGGTATAACCCTCGGACCTGTTGTTAGATCCGAAGAACTCGGCATTCTGTATACCTCTAACCATATTTGAAAGAGCGGTTGAATCGGCTCCCGCCTCATACATACTCTTCGCAAATGTATTGTAGGCTTCAAGTATACCGTCGACCTTTGAGAGATCGATAACACAAAGTGTAGAATCATCCTGCTCGTCTGTCCGCTTACAGGACTCATAGAAACCGTCACATATCACCTTACCGAGACTTACGGTATCAACTCCTCCGTTCTCACACACAAATTCACCGATCTCGGTATAGTCCCATCCAAGTCCCGGCTCGGTCTGCTCGGAAGCAATCATATAATCGGCATAGTTTGCAAGAATATTTGCTGTCTCCAAAGTACTCATCAGGCAGGCGTCAAAGCCTATGAAGTCAAACTTTCTGTCCATCTGCGACACAACAGCCGAGAGCGCCGTGTCGAGTTCCCTTAAGAGTATGGAATCCTGCTCGTTAAGCTCATCGAAGCAAACGCCGGTTATGCTTCCTCCACCGTGGTTCCAAATATCAACACCCATATGCTCGGAAGAGTAATTCTCCACTCCCCAGCTCAAGAAATCCTGCAAGGTATCGGTGGCTCCCATGCTTGCGAGAGGCTGACTGTCAACCAACTCCATACCTTCGCTGGTTATAACAAATCTGCCCAGCGTATCGGAATCAATCATACTGCTCTGCCACCCGTTGGTTCCGCCTGTCTGAACCACATATCTTATGTTCTCGTTAGTCATTCCGTTGACCAGCTCTTCTATGTCTCCGGAAGCCATCCCGTTTTCGGATTCAAGATCCGTACCACAGAGGTATAAAAATATGGTCCACACACCATCGTCTGCAGTTACTCCGCTGTAAGAAGGTCTGCTTACGGAAAGAGCTCCCGTATTCCTGTCTACGGACATTGAAAACCCGCCGGTATTTCCCTCTCCGGTCTCATCATCAACCTCATCATCAATTTCGTCATCGATTTCGTCATCAACCGCAACCTCAGTCTGAGCCGACTCGGTCTGAGCTGCCGTAGTCGCGCTCTTATCCACGCTGTCGTCACCGCCGCACCCGAAAAGGGATAAGCCCATCATTGCACTTAAAGCGAATGCCGCAATTCTCTTTTTTCTCATATTTCCCCTCCTTAAAGATCATCAGCATACATGTAACACATATATAGTAAAACACCCGGAGCTGCTTTTCAAGTAAAACAACTCCGGGTATTATACTTTTTAGGGTTTTTCGGATCCTGTATGAAGCGGATTACTCCTCTTCCTCATACTCTCCCTCTTCCTCTACTCCTTCTTCAGCACCCTGCTCAGCGCCTTCTTCAGCACCCTGCTGTGCACCGCCATTAATGTTTGCAACCTCAGCCATGAAATCATATGTTCCCTTCTTAAGAACATACTTGTAATTCTGTCCATCAGGTGTCTGTATTGTAAACTCTAAGGTGTCAGCGCTTGAATCATATCTAAAGCCATAAGCCTGACCATCAATGTTTGCCTCAACACCGTCGCTTCTTGACTCCGGCTTGCCTGAGACGCTCTTTACCGAACTTGCATCATCAGAAAGAGAATTCAATGTAAGCTTATCGTCTGTGATGTTCACAGTTCTCATAACCTGTACCGGATAAACTCCGAGCTCTGCTGCAAACTGGTCAATCGGCTTGTCGTTGATTGTGCTTGTAACCCAATCACCCTTAACCTTGCTTACGCTTACACCGCATCCTGCAAGAAGCATGCTCATTACACATACGCATGCGAGTACAAGTGCTAACTTCTTAGTTGTCTTTTTCATTTCTCTGTCCTCCATTTGATTAAAAATTTGATTAATAATTTATGCTTAGCATTACGGCTTAAAGGCCGAGTGCCTGAAGCTCCTCATAAGTTTTTACCACAAGCTCCTCAGCGGTCTTGGATTTCTTTCCGAACACGCCAGTTACGCTTGACCACCCATCAGTAACATGGTGAAGCAACAAGTTCTTAGCTACATTGTCTGCGCCTGCAACCTCATTCTTGGTTATCTGGAACTTGTTCCACGGAGCCTTCTTCATCTGTCCGGGAGAAATCTGAACCTGATTATTCCTGTCTAACGGCGGGAATACTATTAGAGGCATTGTAAGATGCGTTGTGAGTTCCGGCTTTCCTGCTGAAAACTCCTTGTCCTTAATTGCCTCAAAAAGCTCCTCCATAGTGTATTCCTTGCTTGTTTCAAGCTTCCTAATCTTTATTCCTAATGCCATTGTGTTACCTCCGTTTTCTTTTTGCTAAACCGCGGGACATACACACTTCCTGTACTCACGCAACCCTTCTCTTTA
This sequence comes from Lachnospiraceae bacterium, assembly GCA_017525525.1. Taxonomy (GTDB): domain Bacteria; phylum Bacillota; class Clostridia; order Lachnospirales; family Lachnospiraceae; genus Coprococcus_C. Next base: position 32,045 of record JAFXSQ010000060.1, read on the forward strand.
CCACACGGTATTTTACACAAATACCTCTCTATTTCAATATGTTTTGCATAACTTTCTCACCTTCGGCACAAAAGAGCAATTTGGCACAAACGACGCTTCACAGGCACGAATAGCTGCCATTATGATATTACATCTCCAATATCTCCTTAAGCGGCGTTTCCAGTTCTCTGTAGCTTGCAAGCAGTTCCCTCGTCTCCTCACGAATCCTGTCGATATCGAGCTGTTTACCGGCGGTTTCTAGCCTTTTTGCCACATCCGACACGCCTGCTGCGCCCACGGTACGGGCCGAGCTTTTGAGCGAATGAACAAGCGTGGTGTAGGTTGCGATATCATTTTCGGACAGCGCGCCTTCTATCTTTGCAGCCTTTGAGGTAATCGAACAGGCAAATATGCTCAGAGCATCCAGGTAGTCTTCTATGTCCCCGCACATAAAGAGCCCCAGCTCCGTGTCAATGCCTTTGAGCATGCTTAGCTTCTCGGGAAGTACAGGCTGCTCATCCATATGAGCCGCTGTCTCTTCCTCGGAACGCTCACGAAGTCCGTATTTCTCCGCAGCGCCTTCACGCATACAATAATCCTTATCCTCGTCGATCATGTGGATCATAATATCCGCTATTCTCTCGTCAAACTGACTGCCCTTTCCCTTTTCAAGCTCACCTCTTACAACCTCCTGCGGCAGCACGTCCCTGTAGCTTCGGTTGCTCGTCATGGCGTCATAAGCATCCGCAACAGCGATTATCCTTGCCTCCTCGGGGATCATATTCCCCTTAAGCCCGTCCGGATAACCTCTTCCGTCTATCCTCTCGTGGTGCCACCTTGCACCGTATGCAAGCTTTGGTATCTCGGATATCTTCTTAAGTATCCTGTCACCTACACCCGGATGTTTTTTTATCTCCGCGAACTCCTCATCAGTTAGTCTGTCAGGCTTGTTTATAATCTGGTCCGGAACTCCGATCTTCCCCACATCATGCAAAAGTCCCATAATGTAGACCTCGTCCTGCCCGTGCTCATCATATCCAAGTCTCTTTGCCATCTCCCTTGAATAGGTCGCCACACGCCCGGAATGACCGTTTGTATAGGTATCCTTTGCGTCTATGGCCTCGGCTAAAGTCTGGACTATGTGAAGAGACAATCTGTTTATCTCTTTAGTCTTTTTGTCTACTTCCTTAGTCAGATCGTTTCTGTATCGCGCATACTCCAATATACGCTTAACACGAAGCGTAAGTATCTCAGGGACAAAAGGCTTCCTGATAAAGTCCTGCGCCCCTACCTTAAGACCCTCTGCCTCGAGCTGAAGGTCATCTTCCCCTGTCAAATAAACCACCGGTATGCCCGCTGCTCCGTCCTCTTTTGCCTTAAGCGTTTTGAGGGTTTCTATTCCGTTCATACCCGGCATGACTATATCAAGCAGGATAAGGTCCGGAAGCGGTGTCATCCCTTCTATGTAATCAAGCAGATCGGTCCCCGAGGAAAGCGTTGTGGCCTTCATACTTTCTTTTGTGCTGCTTTTCTCTTTTTCGTACATAATACCCGCGCAGGGTGCCAACACCAAAACAATCAAAGTCGGATACTACGAGAACGAAGTATTCCAGGAGGGGGCTGCCCAGGGTGCCGTAAAGACAGGTTATGCCTACGAGTATTACCGCAAGCTCTCTGAGTACACCGGATGGAATTACGAGTATGTATACGGCAGTTTCAGCGATCTCTACGATATGCTTCTTTCTGGCGAGATAGACCTTCTCGCCGGACTTGCAAAGCGAGACGACCGACTTGATTTTATAGACTATCCCGAAAGCCCCATGGGCAACGAAACCTATTCCCTTGTGAAGCACGAAGACGACAACTCCATCACCCTGTCTCGCCGGAAATGGACGGCAAGGCTGTGTTAAAGGAGCTTCGACAGTCCGACAAAAATAAAAACATCCCCGTCCTTTACAGAACGGGAATGGATGATAATGCTATCGAAACAGTTGAGGCTTCTCCCCGTCCGGACGGTATAGTTCCCAAATCCGAGGGAAAAAATTTCCTCTTAAAATCCATAACCGGTATACTCGGCTGACACCGGTTTGAACGTAGGTTCAGCTCTCATCCTCCGGTCTTATAAACGATGCCCTGAACAAGGTCTCGGCAAAGAACCTTCTTATCACATCAAGTAGCGCATCCTTTCCCGAGGTCTTTAAGAGATAACCGTCGGGATTATCAACAATAAGAACCCTTGCGGGATTATCAGCTATGTTCATGTCGCTACTCCTCATTTACCCTGTACAGCCTGCAGGCATTCTTTAATGTCGCCTCGCAGACCTCTTCAACACTTAAGTCCTTTATCCTGGCTATCTCTTCAGCTACGTAAGACAGATACAGTGAGTTATTTCTCTTTCCCCTGTAGGGATCCGGCGCGAGATACGGTGCGTCGGTTTCCAGCACGATATTTGATATCGGAATGTACTCCACCGCCTCTTTTAGCTTCTTGGCATTCTTGAAGGTAACCACTCCGCCTATCCCGAAGAAGAAATCCATATCAAGGAAGTCCTTTGCCATCTCCTTCGTATAGCCATAGCAATGCATTACTCCGCCGATATCACCCGCTTTACAGGCACGCATTATATCCACCGTGTCCTTAGCGGCATCGCGGCTGTGTACCGCTATGGGTACTCCCGCCCTTCTCGCCAGGTCCATCTGACCTTCGAACCATTTCTTCTGAAGAGCCTTGTCTATCACATCATAATGATAGTCAAGTCCTACCTCTCCCACAGCCACCAGCCTGTCGTTGGTATTCAGGAGTTCATAGAGCTTATCTATGGCTCCTGGTTCTTCAAGCTCCGCAGTGTCTGTCGGAAACACCCCGACGGTTCCATACATAAAATCATATTTTTTAGTATATTCATCGTTAATGTACGAGGTCGCAATATCAGTTGCTATGTTCGTAACCGCAACCACTCCGACGCTTACAAAGTCACTAAAAAGCTGCTCCCTGTCCTCATCAAAGCGCACGTCGTTATAGTGCGCATGTGTATCAAAATACCTCATATTTCATTACCCAACGCTTTTTCAATATTAGCAATCAGCTTATCTGCAACCGCGGGCTTTAACAGATACCCCGCAGGCTTCAGTTTGATCACGGCTTCAATGTGCTCCCTGCTGTTAACTCCCGTCAGGAAGATAACCGGAATGTCGCATATCTCCTCATCGGCCCTGATCATCTCCAAGGTCTGTCTTCCGTCACAGACCGGCATCTCATAATCAAGAAGTATCACGTCCGGGTGCTTCTTACCTATGGACTTTAAGGCCTGCATACCGGAATTTGCAAGCATCACGGTGTACTTATCCTCAAGCATGGCCTTAATGCTTCTTAAAATGGCAGCATTGTCATCCACCACCAGCACCGTCTTCTTGCCCTCATCCACCACTATGGCGTTCGCCTTGACCTTACCTTCGTCAAGAGCAAGCCTCCTGCAGACCTCAGCGAAGACATCCGAATTCTCAAGCGGTCTTACAAGATGTGAGAACTGACCTCCGTCATAGTAAGCAAGGAGCTCCTTTCTCTCGCTCTCCGTTCCGATTGTGATAACGGGAACCTTAGGGAAATCATCTCTAAGACTCACGAAAAGCTCCTTGTCCACATCAAAGAGCCCAACCAGGCTGACTATCACGACGGCAGGCTCAACCACCTTTATCATGCCCACCGCGTGATTTGAATTATCTACGCAGTACTGTACCCTGAAGTAATGATGCAGGTAATCCCCTAAGTCCTTCATCATACTGTTAAGCTTTCCGATCATTAGAATCTTCTTCATGCTTACCTCCAATAAGACTCTTCGCTTCGCTCAGAGTGACACCTTCGTGTCATTCTGAGGGCTTTAGCCCGAAGAATCATTTTTATAATTGACTTTTACTCCCCTAAAAAGTTTTATCCTATAATCGCTTTTATCCGTTCGGTTATCTCAAAAGCCTCATGCTGGTCCAAATTCTTTACCGCAGCAACAAGCTTTTCTATAAGCTCCGCAGTCTCCTTATCATAGCTGTAGGAGGCAAGCTTCCCCGCAACCTCATCCGCTGCATCCACGTCAAAGTCATCCATCGCCTGCTCAAGCATCGCAAGCATGGCAAGTGTCATTCCCTCATCCGCGGCTTCCTTTGCTTCGATGTTCTCCGCTTCATCCTCAGTTGCAAAAACCCCTTTAAGCTTCTCTTTATAGGAGCGCCATTCTGTGATAAATGTACCGTGAAGACTTTTGATCCGTTCGGTCTCTTTATCCCTTGCGGCATACTCAAGCATCTTCGCCATACCCGCGAGAGGAACTATGCCCAGCATTGCAGAAGAGCCTTTCATGCTGTGAACAAGTATCCTGTATTCCTTAAGGGCTGCCTGCATGCTATCGTCATCAGCGGCCTCACACATATCCGCGTACATCTTATCAAGCTTATCAGCCTGTGAATCAATCGTCTCCCTGAAGGTATTAATCGTCAGACCAAGCACATCTTCGTAGGGAATGTGCAGCCACGCATACTCCCAGTCAAGTCCGTCCACATCGGGAAGCTTCTCCAAAACCCTTGCCTTTTCTTCATCCTCTGAGCTTGAGATTGTTTCCGTCACTCCGTCATACTCATCCGAAGGCTCATAGGATTTAAGCTTCTCCGGAGGAAGAGCATCCCTAATCGCCTGTTCAAGCTTAGAGGACACGATAGGCTTTGAGATAAACCCGTCAAAGCCCTCCTCAAGGTAAAGCTCCTTTGCTCCCGAGACTGCATTTGCCGTGAGAACATAGATAGGTACGGCATCATAGCCCGCAAGCTTTCTCATCTCATGAAGCGTCTCTATGCCGTCCATATCCGGCATCATATGGTCAAGGAAGACAAGATCATATCTTTCCGCTTCAGCCTTCATAAGGGCTTCCCTGCCTCCGGCCGCTTCGGATATCTTCATCCTGAGAGGTTTGAGCAGGCTTCTGAACACCTTCCTGTTCATGTCATTGTCGTCAACAACCAGCACGCTTGCATCCGGCGCGATAAATGCGCCCTCGTAGCTATACCCCTCTGCAGCGCCGCTCTCCCTTACAAGCGGATCGCCTACAGGCTTATCGCTAACTATACCCTGTCTTATGTCAAACCAGAACCTCGAACCCTTTCCGTACTCGCTCTCCACCTCAAGCTTGCTGTTCATCATAGAGAGCAGCTGAGTGGTAATATTCATGCCCAGGCCCGTACCCTCTATGTTCCTGTTTCTTCCCTCTTCGATTCTCTGGAAGGCTTCAAAGAGCTTCGGCAGGTCCTCCTCCTTTATGCCCATTCCGGTGTCCGCAACCTCGCAGTGAAGAAGAAGCTCGTTCCCCTCCTTCTTCCCGCTCATGCGAAGCCAAACCGTTCCCTCCGGGGTATACTTTACGGCATTCGTAAGCATATTCGTAAGCACCTGTCTTATCCTCACATCGTCGCCGAAGAGAACCGAAGGAAGCGTCTCATCTATCTCGGGCACGAGCAGCAGATCCTTGTCTAATGCGCGCTTTTGGATCATATTGACTAAGTCCCTTATAAGCGTCGCAAGCTCATACTCCACCGGAACTATCTCCATCTTTCCGGACTCTATCTTGGATGAATCCAGTATATCGTTAATCAGCGAAAGCAGTGTATTTCCGGCGGTGTAAATATCCTCAGCATAGCCTCTTATCCCCGGCTCGCTGCTCTCTCTTAAGATCATCTCATCCATGCCGAGCACGGCATTGATGGGTGTTCTTATCTCATGAGACATGTTCGCCAAAAAGCGCGACTTCGCCTGATTTGCAAGCTCTGCCTCCTCCTTTGCCTCTCGTATCTGCTCATACTGCCTGTTGATTACGGCCATGTTGCCCATCTTTGCGAACATCCATGCAAGGAAGGCGACAAGCATGCCTCCGACAAACACCAGGTAAAGCTTGTAATAAAACCTCTCATAAAGCTCTGAATCCTTGTGCAGTTCAAAGGTGGAAACCTTCTTCTGCGCACCGGTAAGCTCATCTATCACGCTTATCTTCAGCGTATAATCGCCGTATGAAAGGTTCGGGAACTGGAGGTCCGAAAGCTCCGTCTGATGTACCTTTATATCCACATCATCCTTGCCTTCCATCTCTATTCTGATCATGAGATTTGTCGTAGTGTAATTCAGCACTGCCGGTCTGATAACGGTTCTTCCCTTGCCCGAGGGGATGTTGTACACGCCGTCCACAGGTTTGATTTTCTCACCGTCTGTACTGACATCGGCAAGAACTATGTTAAAATCATCCTGCATCTCATCAAAGGTTTTGGTATTTATCCGCCTTACACCGTCCGTACAGCAAAGGTAATACATGTCTCCGTCCATTATATTCCAGGCGTTTGCAGTAAGCGTGGTGTCAAAGCCGCGATACCTGTTCAGAAGCTCGGTTTCCAGGTCCTCATCCGCTATCAGCCTGTCAAGCTCAGCCACGTATATTCCGGCGCTTGAGGTTACCCACGCCCTGCTGCCGTCCATCAGCTGCACATCATAATTGTTGTTATACGGGAAGCTCTTAAGCCTTCTCACATGACCGTTGCTTTCCCGGTAGTAAAGACCGTTGCTGGTGACAAATATATACCCGTCCCTCGCCGGAACGATCTTCAACACAACCTGTGTGGCAAGCCCTTCCTCCTGCCCTATATGCCCTGTCACGGCCCCGTCCTTTATGATATATACTCCCTCACCGTCAGAGCCGCACATTATGCTGCCGTCCTCCGTCTCCACCGCGGTGAGTATCTGCGGAACCGCAAAGCCGTTGTCCGCATCCATGGTATAAGCAACCTTACCGTCCTTGCAGAAGCTCAAACCATCCGAGGTAACTATCATCACGGTTCCGTCGGACAATTCAAGGCAAAACCGAAACCAGTTTCCGGTCACGCCCTCCGAAAATGTATCGAAGTCCTCTCCGTTTGCTTCGGGTTTCACGCGCACAAGTCCCATATTGCTATAGGTGCTTATCCATACACAGCCGGAGCTGTCCTTCATAATCGCTCTTATCCTGCATTTGTCTAATGCTTTAGTCAGTTTGTTCTCTATTTGTCTATCGTGTTCGACATCTATCAGTCCGAGCCCCGTATCCATTCCCACATAGAGCGTGCTTTCATCAAGCAGAAGCGCATTTACGACTCCCTGCTCAAGCCCTGCCTTCTTGGAATAATCAATAAAAGGGTTCTCGGACATCTTCATTATGCCCTGCTTGGATGAAGAAAACCACGTATTGCCCTGATAATCGATTATAACATCCGACCCCGCAGTATCAAAGCCTTCCCGCTCAACAAGGATTTCCTTCCCGCTTTCATCAATATGTATTATGCCCTTCGAACCGGTAGCAAGGAAGCCCTTGTTATCCGGCGCAACGGTTATCTGATTGGCGTAGGAAAAACCGTCCGCCTTAATCTCCTTTTTTTGCTTTAATTCGCTGTCCGCATACTCCGTAAGAAAGAATACGTTATCCGTTGTGCCTATCAGCATCCCCCCGTCGCTTTTCACTGCAACGGTCGTATAATCAAGTCCTTCCGTCTTACACTCTTCCTTTATAACTATACTGTCTCCGTCTGCCACGAAGAGCACGCCATCCTGTGTAACCCCCGTGATAAAACCCTCCGGCGTGGCCTTCAGAGAATATACACATCTGATTTCCTCATCCTCAATAACCGTGATGCCTCCCCCGGCTTCGAGCCTGCAAAGCTCCGATGCCGTGCTGATGTAAACAGCGCCCTGACCGTCCGCGCATATCGACCTGATCGAGTCCGACACGAGACCCACGGAAGTTGTATAGGCAGACACCTCCGACGTCAAAGGAGAATAACGGAATGCTCCACTGTCATTTGTCCCTATCCAGAGCATACCCTCCCTGTCCACATAGAGCTCGGTAACATTGTTTATCCTCTCGTCCAGGTTCATCTTCTCAAAAGTGGAACCGTTATACCTGTAAAGTCCGGAGTATCCTCCCGCCCATATATATCCCTCGGGTGTCTGAGCCAAAGCATTTATTTCGGCGGAGGAAAGACCGTCATCAACTCCGTACAGTTTAAATGAGTGTTCCGCATCATAATTCTCGGTGACATCAGCCTTTGCCGTACCTGCCCCCGGAAGAACAAGAGAGGTAAGCACCACCGCAAGAATAAGCTTTATGACAGCCTTATTATCTCTGTTAACCTTTGTCTTTCGCATAACCTGAATTATAGCCATGGTTATAACTATACTCAGCGCCTTGTCCGGCATCTCAACCAGAAGCTCACCCGATATACAGCAGACAGTCTTGAAGCTTATATATTCCGACATCATGGTAACCAAAGCATCACCCCAGGCGTTACCGGTAAAACCGTCGCTAAAGTAGAGATTAAGCGGTGTTGCGACTATCGTCATGACAAAACCCGCGAAAAGAGCCGTTGCGATCACTGAGAAAGACTCTATCTTTCTGTCTCTCGGAAAGAAGCGCCCCACCGCCAAGCCTCCTGCGATACTTACCAAAGCAAACCACAGGTGTCCGGGTGAATTAAAGCTCACTATAAGGTTCATGATCAGTCCGGAAAGCGCTCCCGCCACAGGTCCCAAAAGAATCGCATTCAAAAATGTGCCGACAGAGTCAAGCCATATCGGCAGCTTCAGCTGAGCAGCAAGATAATACCCTCCCACATTGATAAGCGCGCCGAGAATTATCATGGCTATATTCTTAACATTTACCTGAAATGTCCACTTATTTTTCTCTTGTTTATCCAAAACGATATCCGCCTTTCTTATAGCGAAGGCGCTATACACCGTTTTTTTATGGCAGTGCATAGCGCCGTATCGATTTATACAAGTTTGGCCGAGAGCTTGAACTTGCCCTCATCAATTGCCGCAAGCACGTCCTCATAAGGCATGGGTTTCCCGTAGAAGTAGCCCTGAAGTCTTCCGCAGCCGGCATCGTGCAGGAAATCAACCGCATCCTTCGTCTCCACTCCCTCGGTCAGGGTCTTCATATCAAGTGATTTCGCAAGCTCCAGTATACTCTTAATTATCTTCCTTGAGTTCTGATTGCCTTCGAAATTCTTAAGGAATACCATGTCTATCTTCAAAAGGTCAAAATCATAATCCTTGAGCACGTTCATGGATGAGTATCCCGATCCGAAATCATCAAGCCAGATGGTATAACCCTTCTCATGAAGTATATCCATCGTTTTCTTCAAAAGCTCAGGGTCATCCGACAAGGCGCTCTCAGTAATTTCAACATGCAGATAGTCACGCGGTATCCTGTACTTCTCAACCAAAGCTTCAAGCTCTCCCACCACATCCATAAGCTCAAAGTCCAGTCTTGAAAAATTCAGTGAAACCGGAAATGCAGGCTTGCCCGCATCCATCGCCTCACGAAGCGTTCTGCACACGGTCTCGTAGATACATCTGTCAAGCTTGTGTATCTGACGACACTCCTCTAACACAGGGACAAACACTCCGGGTGAAAGGAAGCCCACCTCGGGATCTATCCATCTCGCAAGAGCCTCACAGCCGCAAAGCTCTCCGTCATCTGCCCATACCACCGGCTGGAACATAACCTTTATATATCCCTCCTTAACGGCACGGTCAATGTTGTTGAGAACATACTGCCTTAAGCGATAGCTCTTTGCCTTCTCATCATCATACTCCTCTATCAGCCTGTCTCCCTGATTCTTAAGAAGGCCGCAGGCGAATCTCGCATGATTGATCTCAAGCTTGGGATCTGCATCTTTATCCTTCGGGCGGTAGGTTCCGGCCTTGAGTATAAGATAACTCTCATTGCTGTATTTACTCTTTATCTTCTCATTCATGGCTTCAAGCTTCTTCTCAAAACCATCTGCACTTGTAAGCGCCGTAAAATGATCATCCGAGGTTCGCGCATAAGGCTCACCTTCAAAACTTTCGGCTATCAGCCTCCCGACATATCGGAGGAGCTCATTTCCTCCATCATAACCGTAACGGTCATTGTAGGTTCTGAAGCTGTCGATATTGAAGAACACATACATCAGCTCGTTTGTCTCAGGATTATGCTCTGTGATATACTCCTTTGCCAGCTCGTCAAACCTGTGGGTGTTCGGAAGTCCGGTCACCTCATCCGTTATAGTCATTATGTGCAGACTCTCCGACTTTAAGGCCTCACTGTGCCTCTGATGATAAATGCTGATTGCCACCATGGATGCGGTTATAAAGAAGGTTATATAATTCGTCATATCCCCTTCGGTCATGGACAACTGATTTCCCGCTTTATCTACCGCCTGAGTATTGAGCATATAATTGAATATAACCGCAATGGCCGAAAGCATAATAACTGAGATAAAAGGCCGCCAGATAAGAAGACAGGCCACATAAAGACACATCATAAGAAAACAGATTATCATCCTTCCGCGAGAGAAATCGCTGATTGAAGTGATGATACCGAAATAAAGGCAAACGCCTGCGAAAATCGTAACCCAGATATCACTTGTAAACCTGAGTTTATGTATCTTTCCATTCACAAGAAGAAGCGCAAAAACAAGCATGGCGGTTGCCACGCCGAGAAGTATCCAGTACCTGTAGGTATACTGAAAAAACTCTCCTATGCTGTCACACTTAGGATCGTCAATTACGTATTTCTTTATGTAACGGATTATCATATTGATCTCAAGAAGAACAATAACAACAGACATGTAGATTGCGCTTCTTGCATTGGCTTCCCGCATATGCTCCCTGACATAAGGGGAATTCTTGCAGAAGCCGAGACCTTCTGTCACCCACGAAAAAAACTTGTTTTCAGAACCCTTTTTATTCGTATCCATAATACGCCTCTTCCCAAAAAACTTTCTGTTACTTCAATACATGAATCTTATCATAAATCCATACTTTCTTCAACAATAACAATCAATCACGACGAAGTAAACTTACTGTCAGTTGACAGAGGACAGAGTATCCCTGATAAGAAAAAACGAATTCAAGATGACCGCATTTTATCCCGTCTTCTCTTTTCTGTCAACTTTACTATATATTGCTTATTCTTTCACGGATTGCAA
>JAFXSQ010000061.1 GCA_017525525.1 Lachnospiraceae bacterium
CCATCTGTCATCTGAACTTTGTGTACGTTTTTCTTTTCTCTTGCCATAATAAAGGCCTCCTTAAAGTATTTATATTTTACCTTAGGAGACCTTAATAATACATAACTATTATATTTTTACAGACTTTTTTTCACAGACTCGCTCTGTCACATTTGATGGTTGATAATCTATCTTAAAAAAAAGATAAGTAACCATTGGTTTCTTATTTGTTATATCCTCACCCTCAACGGATTTGGTTTTCGTGAGGGTGGAGAAATTATAATTGGTCTGTCACATTGTTTATCATTTAGAAACACTTTTATAGTAGTTGTTTTACAACTAACGATATTATCTTTTATTTACAATAAATGGTAGTTGTCTAAAATCATCTGATTTATTCAAAACATCATACAGTTGTTTATAGAATGTATTTATCTTATTAAACACGGACTGTAAAACATCATAACTAATGTTTATTCCATACATTTTTAATAATTCTTCATGTTCATTTGATATTACTTCAAAAATAGGAAATGTAGTATAAAATTGTTCAGCCTTTCTACACAAATCACCTTCTGTATAAAAAATGCCCTCTTTTATATCTTTTTTCTGCTTGCTCATATCAATATTATGATATTCTATTTCTGTATAGTCATTTAAGATATGTTTATACATCCTCTCTAATGATTTACTATTGGGGTAAGCAGTTCTGATATAATTGTAATCAAATAAATATGTGGACTTAACTAACATTTGATTATCTTGAATATATTTATACTTAACTAAGAATTGTAAAACAATATATTCTATACATGGAATTGGAATTATCATAACATTATTAGCATAGCCATCCATTCCTTGTACTTTGTCATATAATTGCCAATATCCATTTGTTACATCCACATTTTCAGGTGAGTAATCATAATATATGCAGTAATTATGTGATGTATCATACCATTTCTTTAACTCCTTAAACAATCTTCCATTACCATTTGCAAAGTGAATATTGTTTTTATTATATGAATGTTGAGTTAAGAGTTTTGATGTAACCATATTAGTATTATCTTCAAAGATGAAGATTATATTTTGTATTGTATTATCACTCAATGCGTTTAACCTCCATCTTCTTATCAGTATAGTCAACTGAATACATACCAACATCCTTTATTCCTATCTTAGAATAATCTTTCAAACTAATTAAAATACAAGGACATTCTTTCATAAATCTGGCTAACAATTCTTTTGAAATATATAAGTCAGCATTATCTAATAAAACTATACCTGCATCTTTACAGAAAGCAACCATATTATCCTCTGTGTTTTCAGTTTTGAAATCAAATAAGGCATTTTTTATTCCTTTTTCTTTACAGTAATGTTGAATAATCTCAAACAAAAAAGTTTTTCCTGAACCTGACATTCCATATAAAAGATTAACATTATCTTTGAAATCTGCATTTACTTTAATTCCACTGTATTCATAATCAATCTTCATCTTCATACCTCGCATAATTTAAGAACTCATAAATATTAGTGAACTGCTTATCTTTATATACGATGTCACAACTTTCATCCTCATCTTCTGGAAACAAACTAATATGTTCCCATAATACTATTCCATCTTTTATCTTTGGAATAAAATCTAATACATTTATTCCACATTCAGCTAAATTAAAACATTTATCTGGATTTGAAATAATATTTAGTAATGTCTTAGTTCCTGAAGAAAGATAATTTTTGAATAAATTACCTAAATCTTTTGTTCTACTGGTAAATACTAATTCACTATAATAATCTGCCTTATCAACTTTTTTTAATATTTCCTTAGCAAGTGGTGTATCTGGAATAGTAGTTTTCTCATTAAAAAACAAATCATTACTATTTATATAATCTATTGTATCTGGTATTTCACTTTTATTTCTAAATATAATTAAACTCATTTTATGCCCTCCGATTTCTCATCTGTTTGTATTTCATTCATTTGCAAGACTGTATTTGCATAATCTAAATCTATTACCCGTTCCAATAGATATAGGACATACTCAGGTGTATTTCGCCAACCTTGTTCCCAACTCTGTACCTGTTTAGTGGTAAACTTATATTTTTTAGCAAACTGACTTTGTGATAAGCCTGTTTTCATTCGTAGTTCTTTGATTGTCATAAGTTCATAAACCTCCGCAGCCTCACTATACCACAATGTAGTATATTTGTCAAGTAGAAATGTGGAGTTGATTTTTGAAATGTAATAAAGTGATTGATAATCTATATTTATTCATTTGCCGTACCTAAGATTATTTGTTGTGTTCTGCTTGCTATATAATCAGAAGTCATATTCGCTAAAATCCACTCTGCTACATTATCATCTTCTGTTATTCCATAAATTGCATCAACTACTATACCGTCAATTTGTTCTGTATCATACTTCTCTACAGTAGCACAAATTATACTAATATCAGTACAAAATTTTAGCCATTCTTCTTTGTGTGAACGAAAATCTTCATAATCAACATCAGACTGCCATGAATTTGTGAAAACTAATTCACTATATGTAGCAACTAAATCATCTGATAAAGCATATTCATTATCTCTTACATCAAGTAAATATCCTTCAAAGTATCCATACCCCTTACTTATTGCTTCTTCAAAATCATTAGTATCAACTGTAATAGGAACACTCGCTTCACTAATATCATTTTGCATTACTTTATCTGTATGTGCCTGTAAATCATCTAATTCTGATTTCTTATCTATTATAGCTCTGTAAATTGTTATCCCTGTAATTCCACTTATTATTACTGTAAGCACTACAACAATGAAAATCTTTCCGCTTTTTGTTTTTCTTTTATTGTCAGTTGTAATCTGTTTCGTATTCTGCCATGCATTAGTAGTAGTTTCATTTGACTCTTCGTCAAACATCAACCAGTTATCATTTTCTTGTTTCATGTAAAACACCTCCATAATCTTTGATACTAATAATATCAAAAACTATGATTGTCTACACGACAACTGGTAAAGGCGGTCTTTTAGGTATATCCTTGTACCGTATCTTGATACTTTTGCACATAACATAGGATAGAAAAATGCTCATCTTCTCCTTATATGTTTCATCTGCATAATTCACCAAATTATTCCATACCAAATAGTTATTTAGGTACTTCGTTGATACACCTTTGAAACCATACATAAAAGACTTGAGAATACTATGGTAACTGTTAATGTGCTGAATGTTGTAGATACCTCTTTTCGATTTTCCTGTTTCCAACTGAATGAGTTGTAAGTTATGTTCTCTTGAAAATTTGCGATATGCCTGCTCTTTATCTGTACATAGAGTGGAATTGCTTATGATTTGATTACCCAAAATAATATCTATGCAGTTGAAACTTACTTTACCAAGTTTACCAACCTTTGCTATTGATTTGCCTTTTCGATTTACGGCACACGGAACGCAAACTTGTTCATCAGAAAGACCTTTTTTCTTAATTGAATGTCCTCTGTGATGTGGTTCTCTCGGCATAACAAATGTTTTACTGTTCTTGTGATTCCCTTTATATGATACAGGAAAAAATGTTTCATCTGCTTCAACTATACCGCTTAATGATACATCATTCTGCATAAACTGTAATGCATCCAATACCTTATGCCGCCATGCAAACGCAGTATTCCTATGAATTTCACAAATTTGTGCTGTTTTTCGTACACTAAATCCATTCATCATACACTCAATATATTTTTTCCAAACTAACATATTTTTTCTTGTACCTGATGAAATAGAGTTAGTGTTTGCAGTAAATGATTTACCACAATCCCTACACAGAAATCTTTGTGCATTGTTTTTGGGTCTATGTCCATTTCTTACAATGTGTTTACTTTCACAGACAGGACATACCCACCCTTCTGCAAATCTTTCATTATTAACATAATCTAACACACTTTTGGGATTAACTAACTGTTCATTTGATAAAATAGAAATGAGCCTATCAATGTAATCGGCTGACAAAGATTTGAGTAGGGTGAGTATTGTCTGAAACTTTTCAAGTTTCGTCATACAACATCACCTCCGATTTATCGTTGTAATCTAGTGATATATCAGAGGTGGCTAAAAATCAACCATCAATTAGGACAGAGCCAAACGGTTAATCCGGCACCGATCAATCAGACGGATCCGGGATAATAGAGGAACTATAGTGGAAAGGCGGGCAAAGGTATGGATGAAAGTAATCAGAGACGGAGCATAAAGAAGAACGACAATAAAGACCTTATATCCGAGAAGATACAATTAAAGGATCAGATGCTCGAACACGAGCGTGAAAGTCTGATTTAAGTAAGCCAAGAGAATATCATACTCGAGAAGGATAACGATGAAGAGCTTGGGAATCTGGGCAAGCATTCCGATGCCAAGAGGAAGCTTCTGCTGGAGAATATACCTGTTGGGGATGAGTGAGATTTAGCCAGACGTTTTTAGTGAAAAAGATAGATTTTTACAAGTAATAGTGTTATACTTTTCGCTTGTAAAAGATACTGAATATAAAAAAGGAGGATTTTTTATGAAGTATTGTAAGAATTGCGCTTCGGTGCAGGATGAATCATTAACATACTGTCCGTATTGCGGAGGTATGTTGTCCGGTGAGATGCCGGGTAATCAGGGCGGCCCTATCGGGGGTTTTGATATGCCGTATGGCAACCAGGCGAATCAGGGGGCCGGTAATGCTCAGTTTGGGCAGCAGGGTGCGGTTTATGGAAATGCAGGCGGAGGTGGCTTCGGCAACGGCGCGCAGAACGGGAATACATACGGCATCCAAGGTCGTAATATAGCGGTCTGCATTATATTATCGATAGTTACCTGTGGTATATACGGTATCTATTGGATGGTAAAGATGAACGATGAGATAAATCATCTCGCCGGAGAGCCGCTGGCAACCTCGGGCGGCATGGTGGTGTTACTGACTATTGTTACCTGTGGCATATACGGTTTTTACTGGATGTACAAGATGGGAGAGCGCGTCGACAGAATAAACGGCAATCCCAACGGAAACAGTAAGGTGCTTTATCTGGTATTGATGATATTTGCGCTTGCAATAGTAGATTATTGCTTTATGCAGGATGCGATAAATAAGCGTGTGGGATATAATTAAAATATCAAAAAAAGAAATATATGCAGTTCTTGGACTGGTAGCTTTAGGATTGGCGTATCTGTTGTTTGTGCGATGCACGAATCTGGCAATACCCTGCTTTTTTCGTGCGGTTACCGGATACAAATGTCCCGGCTGCGGCATAACGACGATGGCGGTGCATCTGTCAAAATTAGAGCTTAAGGAAGCTGCGCGGGCTAATTATTTCCTCTTTGTGAGTATACCCGTGTTAGCGCTTGAGCTATTCTGCAAAAGAATTAAAGTAGGGCATAAGCTTTTTTCCTGTATGGTTTGGGGACATGTAATCCTCTTTGTGGTATGGGGATTTATCCGAAACATAATCGGGATGTGAGGGTACAGTGTTATAAAGCTTTTCCGATTCCCCAAACGGTTGTCAGGAGCTTATCTGAAAACCGGAGCATGTGAGTACGCTCTGGTTTTTTTGTTCAAAACAAAACACTCCGAAGCTTTGGCTTGCGAATCGTACAAAATAGAAGCTTATAGAATGACATCTAGCTTTCGGTTAATTTCGCATTACTTCATAATAGTACAAAAAATTCTTCATGAAACCTATGCAAAATAGTTACGGTATTTTTATCTAAATTTTCACGTATTTTTTTATGCGGCTCTGTTGTAGAATGTGCCACAGTAGGCGAATTATGCCTTAGTACGACTAAGACCTTAAGGTCAGATTTCAAAGGAGGAAGATTATGAAAAAGCACATGAAGAAGGCTTTGGCCTGGCTCGGCGCGGCGATGATGTCCATTGGTCTCATCACTTCACCGGCGATCTCATCAAAGGCTGCCGATCCTTATGACGGCGAATTTGAGGTATTTGTAGGCTTTGGCGGTGACGCTAAAGAGGAGAATGACTGGGGCATGCAGTTCAATGATCCCAACAATGCAGGCAACAACCCGGACATTAAGGCAACGACAGCTACCGCTAAGGTGGGCGACACAGTTACGGTATCACTTGAGTTTCCTGATGCAGTACCGAATGTATGGTGGATGGCACCTGTTCTCGTAGGTGAGGGCGTAGGCGCGCTTGACACAACAGTAAGCTTAAAGATTGATGATGCGGACGTTGAGATTGATGCTTCAAAGGGCGATGCCTGGTGGTATGAGCAGACCGGTGATTTCGATGACACAAAGGCTATAAGACTTTACGGCGGCTTCAATGAGTGGGCTGCACAGTATATCGCAGAGCCTTCGGGCTTCAAAAAGGTAGAGTACACTATAACCATTAACAGCGCCGAGAAGGCAGAAGCTAAGGCTATGGGCGGCGCATTTGAAGGAGAGGCTGAACTCTTCATAGGCTTCGGCGGTGATGCTGCCGAGGAGAATGACTGGGGAATGCAGTTCAACGACCCCAACAATGCAGGCAACAACCCAGACATCAAGGCGGTGACGGAGACTATCAAGGTTGGCGAGACCAAGACAGTTTCACTTGAATTCCCTGACGCAGTACCGAATGTATGGTGGATGGCGCCGGTTCTCGTAGCAGAGAATATCGGAGATATTGATGCAACGGTTTCACTAAAGATTGATGATACGGAAGTTGAAATCGATCCTTCACAGGGCGATATGTGGTGGTATGAGCAGACCGGTGACCTCGATGACAAGCATGCCATCAGACTTTACGGCGGTTTCAACGAGTGGGCAGCACAGTACATTGCAGAGCCTTCAGGCTTCAAGAAGGTCGAGTACACAGTAACACTTAACAGCGCAAGCATAGTTGCACCGGAAGAGACACCTGAGCTTATAGCAACCTTAGGAACAGTTGAGAAGGACAACCCGGACTACAACGCATACATTCTTATCCAGTCCCCGAAGTACTCCTTCAGAAACGCATGGTATGACGCACAGTACGGACTTGGCTACACAGATGACACAGGAATGGACTACTTCAACCAGATTACAGGCTGGGATGCTTCGAATAACGCAGTAGTTATTCCGGGTAAGATTCAGGATACAAAGATTGACGGTAACGGTACCTACACCGTATCCGTAACAGGACTTCAGTTTGCAGATGACGACTTCAAGGATCAGGATCACTTCAACCTTATAGCGGTTGATACAGATATCCCGAACACCGGCGACATCACAATCTCCGATATGGAGCTTCAGATCAACGGCATGGGCGTAGATATCAAGCCGGTTATCAGCCCTGACTCAGAGGAGTACCTCACAATGCTCATCCAGAATATTTGGAATGAGGATGTAAAGGAGATCGGTTACACACCTACTCCTGTAACAGATGTAAAGATCACCTTCAAGGTTAGCGGTTTCAACAAGGACAGCGAGCAGACAGTAACCGAGGCAACAACCGAGGCAACTACTGCAGCAACAACCGAGGCAGCTGCAGCTGACACCAAGAAGGACGAGAAGAAGAAAGGCCTTAGCTCATTAGCTATCGCAGCTATCTGCGGCGGCGCAGGATTGGTTGTAATAATCATCGCCGTTTTAGTGGTTAGCGCTAAGAAGAAAAAGAAACAGTAAATAAATACCCGTGCCTTCACGAAACCAAAGTATACTCGAGGCGCGAGCGGAAAAAATCGAGGTGCATTACAAAGCACCTCGATTTTTTAGTGGCGGAATAAGTGAGACCTTAGCGAACGCATGTGAGCTTAGTTCGAACTTATGCAAAGCTCCGAACCATAACCTTTGCGGCACGGGCACTTATTCCGATTTTTATAGTATTTATATCCATATTTTGGTGTATTTTTTGTGAGGTATTTTGGATATACTATGTACAGTTGAGGAGAAGGGATTCTCCGCGGTTATCAAGGAGAAGAGGAGGAAGGTTATGGGAAGTAATAGTGACGATCATTCCATAATAACGATCGATGACGGCGATGATGACGCAGTGTATTCGGAGCCGGATCACGGAGTGAATGACAAGCTGCAGATTATACCGTCAAGAGTACACCAGGCGGAAGAGTATGCAGAAGAACAGGCTGACAAGTCGTATAAGCTCAGCCACGAAAAGCTTACGGAAATCGTGCAAAAAGGCGCGCCTGAAAGCACGAAGAAGGTCAAGACAAAGGAACCGGCCGGTGTCGCATTTGCACTACAGAGAATAGCGGCGCTCTTAATGTTCTTTTTCATCTTTGTTCCGAGTATGAACCCGGCAAGGATATCGATACTTATCAACAAGAACCTGTCGCTCTTTACATCGGCAGTTTCATACCCGAGCCTGACAAGCGATGTCGGAAGAGGTTTCAGAGCGGGCTGGATCGAAGAATCCTGTTTTGTGGTTCTCTATATAGGTGCGATCCTTGCTGTCATCGGTATCATAGGAATTGTAGTGGGCGCCTGCATGTCGCTCGGCAACAACAAACTTAAGAAGAAATCATTTATCCCGTCACTTGCGGGAGCTGCAGTTCACATCATCGGACTTGTGGTTATCTTCATAGCTTACGGACAGTTCGCGGATGCGAAGAAGCAGGATAAGGTTGAAGCGGCATTTGCAAGTAGCTTCTGGATCTTCGCGGCTCTGGTGGCGATAGTACTTGTAACTACGATAATCGCTATCATGATCGTGCCGAAGCCGGAAGAGGGTGAGAAGTGTGAGATGGAGACAAAGTTCAAGCTCTTCCTCATGTTCCTTCCTTTCGCGATACTCACCTTCGTGTTCTGCTACCTGCCTCTTTGGGGATGGCGCTTCGCCTTCTTCGATTACAAGGTCGGCGACACACTTACCATGGATAAGTGGGTAGGCTTCAAATGGTTCGTCCACCTCTTTGAAAACGAAGCGACGAGAAGAGACCTGTTAAATGTTATGAGAAATACCCTCGCGATGAGCGGTCTCGGTATCATAACAAGCTGGCTGCCTCTCGCGTTTGCGGTTTTACTTACAGAGATTTCCAACACAAAGTTCAGGCGCATAGTTCAGACATTTACAACCATTCCGAACTTCATAAGCTGGATTCTTGTGTACACAATAGCAATAGCAATCTTCTCGCCTGAGGGCTTTATTAACTCCATGACGGGCGGAAGCACCAACTACCTTATGGGTGACAACTTCACCTGGCTCAAGATGCTCGCCTGGGGCACCTGGAAGGGCATAGGCTGGAGCGCGATAATCTACATAGCCGGCATCTCCGGTATCGACCGGCAGCTCTACGACGCGGCACACGTGGACGGAGCAAACCGTTTCCAGCGAATATGGAATGTAACCTTACCGGGACTTATGCCGACCTACATGGTTATGCTTCTCTTATCCATAGCAGGCATGTTGTCTAACGGATTAGACCAGTACCTCGTATTCTCGAATGCATCTAACCTCGAGCACATGCAGGTCCTCGACCTCTATGTGTACAAGTTAGGTATCCAGGGCGGTAGTTATCCGCTATCGGTAGTAATAGGTATGGCGAAATCAATCATAAGCGTGGTGCTGCTCTTCATGGCGAACAGCGTTTCGAAGATAGTCCGCAAAGAAAGCATTATTTAAGGAGGGTGAGAGATGGCTAAATATCATAACAAGATGGTGCGTAACAAGCGCATCCAGGCAGTCTCATCCTCGGGAGAGGTTATAGAGATAACAGAGAAGACGATAAGCAAGCGCCACAAATACAGCGCCGGCGACAAGGTCTTCTTCATCATAGACTACCTGTTCTTCATAGTATTTACGATAAGCTGTATATTCCCGTTCTACTATCTGTTCATCAACACAATCTCGGATGCGAGCCTGGTGAGCAAGGGTATGATCAATTTCATACCGAAGGGGATAAACTTCAACAACTATCTTGCATTAAGAAATGTAACGGATCTTTCCAACTCGATCATCGTGTCGGTTGCAAGAACGGTTTTGGGAACCGCGCTGATGGTTATGGCGTCCGCCTTTGTCGGATACCTTATGACCAAAGAAGAGATGTGGAAGAGAAAGTTCTTCTACAGGTTCCTGGTTATAACAATGTACTTTAACGCAGGTCTTATCCCCTGGTACTTGAACATGGTTATGCTCGGACTTACCAACAACTTCGCAGCATACATCATACCGGGTATAGTGGCACCGTATAACATCATACTTGTCAAGACCTACATAGAGTCCATACCGTCCGAGCTTGAGGAGAGCGCATTTATAGACGGAGCTTCGCACTTCACGGTGTTCAGGAAGATAATCTGGCCGCTGTCCATGCCGATTCTGGCAACGGTTGCCATCTTCGGTGCGGTAGGTAACTGGAACTCCTTCCAGGATTCACTTATCCTTATGTCGGATGCAAACCATCTGTACACATTGCAGCACAGATTGTACATCTACCTGAACCAGACCAACAACCTGTCTAACGTAATGAACAGTACGGCAGGCGGCGGAACCGCCCTCGACTATGCTCAGAACGGACAGATAATCAAGTACACGATCTCAATGGTTTCCATCATACCTATCCTGCTTGTGTACCCGTTCATGCAGAGGTACTTCGAGGAAGGAATTATGTTAGGTGCAGTAAAGGGTTAATGACTATATATGTATTATAGGAGGGAATTACAAAGATGAAAAAAGGCTTTTTGAAAAGGGCAGTAAAGAAGCTTGTCGCATGTACCGCAGTGAGTGCGCTGCTTGTCGGAACACTTACCGGATGCGGAGGCAAGAAGAAGGAGGTTATAACCTTAACCGTATTCTCCGAGCGTGCAAACTACTCGGGAGAGCAGATGGGCTGGACCGCTAAGTACCTTCTTGATAATTATAATGTAAAGCTTAATATCGTACCGAATACAGACGGCGCATTTAACACACGTACCGAGGCCGGAGACTTAGGTGATATAGTGGTATTCGGAAGTGAGACAGACTTTATAAAGTCGGCTCAGAACGGACTTCTCTTCGACTGGGAGGAGGACAATGTTCTCGCAGACTACGGCGAGTATGTAAAGGATCATTGCTCACTTGCCTTAGAGAAGGTTCGCGGCATGACCGATGCAAAAAAGATCTACGGAATACCTTACGAGGTTGCTCCGAATAGCGATGACTTCCAGACAGCTCTTTACTCATGGGATATCCGTTGGGATCTGTACGAGCAACTCGGACATCCGGAGGTTAAGGACCTTAACGATTACCTTCAGCTCTTCAAGGATATGAAGGCGCTCTGTCCGACAGACGAGGCAGGAAAGCCTACCTATGCATTTTCACTGTGGCCCGACTGGGACGGTGATATGGTAATGTATGTTCAGAACATGGCAAGAATTTACTACGGACTTGACGAGTTCCAGAACGGACTCTACGATCCTTCGACAGGTACCTTCCACGGTGCTCTCGAGGAGAACGGACCTTACCTCGAGATGCTTAAGTTCTTCCATGACCTTTATGTAAATGATCTCTTGGATCCCGCTTCTATGACAGCAACCTACGACTCAATGGTTGAGAAGATGACCAAGGGTGGTGTGTTCGCATCGGTATTCAAGTATGCCGGTGAGGATATCTTCAACACAGACGATCACTTATCACAGAATCAGATAATGAAGCCGCTTCGTCCCGAGGAGTCAAGGATCGCGGTTTACGGCCTGAAGCCTCTCGGCAGCAATAACTACTGGGCTATCGGTGCCAAGACCGAGTATCCGGAGCTTTGCATGGAGCTCATCAACTTCTTCTACACACCTGAAGGAACCATGTTCAGCTTATACGGACCTAAGGGCGTAACCTGGGATTATGACGAGGACGGCGATACCTACTTCACAGAGCTCGGTAAGAAGACCAGCAACGACAAGTCCACTCCTATGGAGGGCGACTACGCAGGTTCTACATATCACGACGGTGAGTGTCAGATCAACATGACCTCATGGAGTATAAACTGCGAGAACCCCGATTCAAACGGTGAGACTTACAACTGTCAGGATTGGAAGTCCGAGCAGGGTGATCCGAAGAACGATGCTGAGGCAGACTGGAGAAGCTTCACAGGCTGCACAAGCTTTGATGAGTACATTAGAACAGGCAAGTATGTGGTAGTACCCGGAACCGCTTACGTGGAGAAGGAGAGACCGGCAGAGCTTGAGACAACCTGGACTAATGTCAAGAACTGTATAGTAACCAATTCATGGAAGGCAATCTATGCAAAGGATGATGCCGAGTTCGATTCGATTGTTTCAGACATGATCAAGCAGGCAAACGACTACGGCTACGACAAGTGCCTTGAGTGGGCAAATGAGCGCGCTAAGGAGCGCAAGGCTGCAGAGGATGCAGTAAGCAAGTAATAAAGTAAACAACACGGCAGGCAAGTTCCCTAAACCCTTCTTTTCTTGCCTGCCGTTTCTATTTTATGGTATTATAAGGATTATAAAGATTCTTCGGGCTAAAGCCCTCAGAAGGACATCGGAGTGTCATGTCTTACGCGAAGCGAAGAATCATAAAGGAGATAAGACAGATGAGATTTTTCGGCATAGACAGTCCCTTATACAAGTTCATGACAACCCTGCTCAATGTGTTCCTGCTTTCCTTCTGCGTGGTTATCGGCAGCCTTCCAATCGTAACGGTCGGCGCCTCTGTCGTGGCGGGCTTCAGTGTGGGACTGCGCATGGTGGCAAATGAGGAGGGATACATCGTCAGGCAGTTCTTTAAGGCTTACAAGGATAACTTAAAGCAGGGGATTCCACTCGGCCTCATCGCGCTTCTGTGCGCCTATGTTATCTACCTCGACACGGAGATTGTGAGCAAGGTGGAGAACGTATCTATCTTCGCAATCATGTTCATGATGGTTTCCGCAGCGGTTTTCACCTTTACACTGCTCTATTCATTTGCTCTGACCGCGCGCTATGAGAACACATTGATGCGTATCCTAAAAAACTCATTCCGTATATCGATGAAGTTCTTTGTGCGTACACTGGCGCTGGTATTTCTGCTTGTTCTCGAGGTGCTGGCTTTCCTGTGGAACTATACCACGATATTCATAGGAATCATCCTTGGCCCCGCCCTGATGATACTTACGGTCTGCTTATTTGCGAGACCGATCTTTATGAAGCTGGAAGGCGATGCCGCAAGCGGGGAGTAATAAGATTCTTCGGGCTTAGGTATTGACACGACTCATTCTTAGCTTTGCATAAGTTCGACTGACGAAATCAAAGATTTCGAGTCTCACTTACGTCGTGTCCGGTCGTCGGAACGCATGCAAGAAATAACTCCGTTATTTGCATTTCTCCTATCCCTCAGAATGACACAGAGTGTCACTCTGAGCAAAGCGAAGAGTCTTAAAAACTGTAGGGTTAAGAATGACTATTTGTCTTGCATAGAAACAGAACAACCCCCTCAATAATGCTTTTTTCGAAAATGAGTAACGGGAAAATTTTCGAAAAAACGTATTATGAGGGGGTTGTTCGTCGTCAGTAAAAAAACAAATGACATTTCCACTCCAATCTGTTATAATCTTTGGTAATATTTTTTCGCAAAGGAGGAAACATCATATGGCTTGTTTTTTAGTGTCGGCGGCGGAAGCTGCAGTGGTAACCGTTGTTGAAAAACACGTTGAAAAGAAAGAAAAAGCGCGTGAGGCAGCAGGTGAGCAGGTAAGTACCTCTGCGATTCCTTTAAGTACAAAACTGAAGTGGCTTTGCACCATGCTCTGGGGCGGAGCGTTCCTTCTTATGTTCGAGCATATATGGCACGGAGAGGTCGTACCGTGGTTCCCGTTCCTGACTGCTATGGAAAACAGCGAAGATATGATGGAGATGTTTAAGGAGATGGCTACCGTCGGTGTATGCATGATGCTTCTTGTCACGGTTGTGTGGGCTGTTATGTGTGTGGTTGCCGAGCATATCGCAAAGGCGCCGGCCAAGGCGGAAGCTAAGGCTTCAAAGGAAGATTAAGGAGGGCGGACAGATGACATTGCTTATTACGGCATTTGCAGCGATTATTTCAACCGTCCTTTGGTATACACGCAAGGATGACCGCATGCAGCTCGGATTCTTAAGCCTGATGTTCTGGGGCGCATCTTTGATGTGGCTTGTGGATGCGGTGTTTGAGTTTGTCGAGCTCAAAAGCGAGTACTTTACTCCGGCTGCGGAGGACATGCTCAACGACAGCTTCTTAGGGCTTTCGGTTGTGGCTCTGGGCCTGATTGTGTGGGTAGTGAGACTTCTTATCGCCGATCCCGAGGGTAAGCTTAAGAAGGCGCTTAGTAAAAGATAATACGGTTTAGGGTGGCGCTTATGACAGAACATTATAATGCATTTATTTCATATAAGCACGCTGATATTGACATCAAGGTCGCTGAGGCAATCGAACGCGGCCTTGAGCATTTTTATGTTCCGTGGAGTATAAGGAAGAAGACCGGGATAAAGCGCATCAATCATATCTTCAGGGATAAGGATGAGCTTCCGATCACGAGTAACTTAACGGAACAGATTTCTTACGCACTTGAGAATTCTGACTTTCTGATAGTCATTTGTTCTACTAATACGAAGACCTCGGCCTGGGTGCCGCGTGAAATAGAATACTTCTTAAGGACACACTCGCGTCAGCAGATCCTGACGGTTTTGGTCGACGGTGAACCCTTCGATGTCATACCGGATATCCTGCTTCATGAGGACAGGACCGTGCTTGATGACCATGGAGTATCGCATACATACAGGATCCCACTCGAACCGCTTTCGTGCGACTTTCGCTCACGCAAGCGGCGTGAGAGAAAGGACGAGCTTACGCGTCTCGCAAGCGCACTTCTTTCGTGCTCCTATTCGGAGCTTATCAACAGACAGAGGCAGTATAAGGTGAGGCGTGCAGCGGCGGCCATGACATTTGTCGGGCTCATTGCATTTGCTTTCTGCGCTTATATGTTCAACAGCAGGAAGAAGATAGAGGCTGCATATACCGAGTCGCTGAGGAACCGTTCGCGCTATCTTGCGAGCGAATCGAGGACACTGTTCAGAAATGAACAGCGTATAACGGCTATGCAGGTTGCTTTGGCTGCACTGCCGAAGGATGAGAATGACGACAAGCCGGTGACTCCCGAGGCTGTGCGGGCCCTGACCGATGCCACGCTTGCGTATGTGACGAAACATGGCAGCAATATAAGCGATGCATGGAACTATACCATGAACAACATCGTCAGTAAGATCATAGTATCCGAAAACGGCAAGATCCTGGCTGCAAACGATATATCCGACAATCTTATGGTGTGGGATACCGTCACTCATGAGCTAAAGCTGAAGAAACACTTTGCTCCGGGTGAACAAAGAGGCTTTGATCTGATATCGGACTATAACCTTATCGTGGTAAATGAAAAAAATGTATCGGTGGTGGATGTAAGGGACGGCTCTGTCAAATGGAGCTACACCATAGAGGAGGATGATTCTTTTTCGTACGACAGCATAGTACATGCCGGCGAGGACGGGATATATCTTCTTCTCTCTTCCTCGATGATCGTTTTGGATGCTGCTGACGGGCATAGGATATCCATGTATAAATTCCCGAATTCGGACGACAGCTTATTTGGTTTTTCCGTGAGCAAATGTGAGCTTTCGCCGGATCGAAAAAAGCTTGCTTACTGCACATTGGAGGATTTTTCGAAATATAAGCTTTTTATATGGAATCTGGAAACAAATAAAGTGATCGAATATGAAGACGGAGTAGTCGACGTACGCTGCATGAGATGGGTTGATGATGAAAAAATCCTTGCGTCGATATATATGGGTGACGTGTTTGAGAGTAGCGTGAAGATGGGAAGCCGTACTCTGCTAAGGCCGGACTGTGCAGATATTATATGCATGAAGGCATCCGATATGAGCGAGGTCTGGAGGAGCGCTTTCGTATCCGATAATGTGATGATAAACAGAGATTTTGTCCTGCTTCCCAAGCAGAACGCAGTGGCGTACTACAGCGGAAATGTATGTGAGATATATAACATATCAAACGGTGAAACTGTTTTTCGGCATGACGCAAATGACTCGATAGTCGATGTAAGTGATATCGACGGTGACGGTACGCCGCTTTATATCACCAGAGGAGGAGCGCTTGCTGTTCCGGCTGCGGAACAGGGAAACGACGCTGTACTGCTAACCGATACATTTACGGATGAGCTGACTAATGCGGTAGTCAATAACGGAGTCTATGTCAGCAAAACCGGCGGACGCCAGATCATCTATTACGGAACATCCATGTATGATGGGGACTGGCATCCGGTTGAAGAGAATTTAGATACTCCGGACATCAGCTGCTATATGGATGAAAATGTATTGGCGACTGTTTATAACGCTATCGACGAAACCGAAGAAACCCTGTTGATGGTGGATCTTAACAATGATGCTTCCGTGATCTCGGAATCGCTTAAGGATATCGGAGACGGTGGTGTGAATAATGTGTCCTTCCTCGGGTCGGAAAACGGAAAGCTGTTTTTTATGAATGTGGTAAATTCGGCAAGCGCTGTTTATTCGGTCGAGATCGGGAACGGAAGGATAGAAAAGCTTATCGATCTCTCGCAGGAAGAAACTCTGTCGGTTAACCCCCTTCTTGTGTCAAACAGCATTGTAACCATGTATCGCTCGGCTGAGCAGTTCAAATATGTATTAAAGGTCTATGATCTGAGTACCGGCAAAGCAAGAGAGACATTTTTGCCCGATGATCTTGTGTCTTATGGCCGAATCGAGGGTTACAGAGGATCCGGGCTTATAGCGATAGAAGGCAAGCCGCTGCTTATATATGATGTGAATGCGGATCGGATGGTCGAGTGCGAAATGCCGGAGGATTGGGAACGCCCTGAATTTGCAATGAAAAAAAGCGCCGGAGATCTGTTTGCCGTGGCGGACAAGAATAAGATCATAGTCTTAGACAGGGACGGAAGGCGGGTCAATGAAATCAATTGCTCGGAATTGTCTGTCACCGGCCTCGGATTTTATAAAGATATGCTTCTTGTGAGCAGTGATTCGGGCTATCTGTACCGTTACGATGTGCGTACCGGAGAACTTCTCGGAAGCTCGGAGATTACGATCCACACCTCTTTTGTCAACACATCTGAGTTTTATCAGGATGAAACAAAAGGGATTGTCGTGATAATGAACGGCAGCTCTGCGAGTGTTATAGACACGGCGAGCTGGGTTGAGATGGCATATATTGAGAACTGTTACGGATACCATGCGGGAAGCGACAGGTTTTTCACCGAAGCCGAGAACGGCGAACAGACAGTCAGCATCGGTTACTTTAAACGCTATACAACAGAGGATCTTATAGAGAAGGCGAAGAATATACTTCAGAATCAGCGACTTACGAGAGAACAGAAGAATGAGTACGGAATAACAGATGAGTAGTGCAGCCGTCTCCAAATAAATCGGCTATATAACTTGCCTAAATCGCCACCTACGTCGTTGCTCTCACTCGCCGTAGCTACGGCTACGACTCGTTCGAGACGCCTAGTAGGATGACGATTTATGCAGCGTTAATAGTCGAAGTATTTGAAAACGGATGCACTAGTGTGGAATATAAGTATTTGAACAAATGATAATCATGATGAAAACAAAGGCGGGGTTATATGTACAGAGTACTTATTGCAGATGATGAAATGATCATAAGGATGGGGCTTAAAGCCATAGTCGACTGGAACGCCTTGGGCTTTGAGATAGCGGGTGAAGCATCGAACGGAGCAGAGGCGTTAAGCTTCATGCATGAGCAGTCGCCCGATCTGGTGATGATAGATATCCGTATGCCGAAGCTGCTCGGACTTGAGGCCATAAAGGACGCCCGTGAAAAGGGGTTTGCGGGAAAGATAATCGTGCTTTCGGGCTACTCAGATTTTACTTATGCGCAAACTGCCATAAACTACGGAGTCACGGCATATCTGACTAAGCCGGTTGATGTAGACGATCTGACTAACGCGTTAAACAAGGCGAGAAATGAGCTGGATGAAGAGAACCGTCAGAGAGAGTCGACGGACATCTACATGCAGCGTGCAAGAGAGGGAGTACTCGGGGAGTTCCTGACAGGGAAGCTTTCCGCGGAGGAACTTGACTTTGAAGAGTTTAACCTGACGCAGGACTGTTTTCAGGTGTTGCTGTTTGAAAAGTACAGCCACGAGGAGAGCGAGCTTGCTTACAATCTTGCCGAGCTTCTTAAGGTGGCGAACCGCGATGGACAGGACTTCGAGGAACTGCATGTCGGCATTCATAACGCCGTGCTCTTGAAGGGTTCTCATGCGGTTGAAAAGCTGGAGGAGTTATATAACCGTCTTACGGGAGAACAACCCCCGGAGAAGGGCTCGCCTCTTGATTCAATATTTATATCCTGCGGGTCGGTGGTGGATTCCCCTGAGGAGATACCGATGTCTTATGACGAGGCCTTAGACCAACTGAACCACCGTTTCTTTTGCGACCAACACCAGCATATAATCATGCCGGCGGATATTCCTTCGGAGAGGGATGCCGAGGCGGCGCATCATTTTTCGAGAGACAGCTTCATCGCCGCCTATACCGACGCCCTTGTCAACAATCTTCAGACCTTTAACAGGAACAAGATAGCGGAGACCTTAAAGAAGCTCCAGACCGAGCTTTACGATGCTCCGCTTGATGTGGAGCAGGAGAAGAACCTGCTTTTAGACCTGTATCTGAATATAAAGGAAAAGCTGGTGGTGCTTTTTAATTCGCAGCCGATTCCTTTTACGGATAATTCCGAGGTGGCCGGGCACATACACAAGAGCTTCTACCTCTATGAGATAATCCTTTTTATCTCGGAGCAGTTCGAGAAGATCATGAACGCGATAGGCTACTCGTCGCGCGACAGCATAATAGATGATGTTGTGCACTACATACAGCACAATTACGCTTCGAATATAACACTTGAGAACATAGCGCCGCTCTTTGGCTACAACAGCTCATACCTCGGGAAGATATTCAACAAGAAGATGGGGATGAACTTCAATACCTACTTAGACAGCGTCAGGATAGAGCACTCGAAGGAGATACTGCTTTCGGGCAAGCTTCAGGTGTATAAAATAGCCGAGATGGTGGGCTACCGCAACGTGGACTACTTCCATATCAAGTTCAAGAAATACACGGGACTCAGTCCCGCTGAGTTCAGAAAACAGAACAACGGCATATAGAGTACTTGAGGATAGTGATAATCGTATTGCGAAGAAGATTCTTCGGGCGTGCGCCCTCAGAATGACAGTGTGTCATCCTGAGCGAAGCGAAGGATCTTTAGTATTATAGATAATTATCATTCAAGTCAATATACATAACAGGAGGACATAAAATGTACGAGAAAGTAACGGACACTATACTTAATGTTGGAGTGGACGATCCCGAGATCACTCTGTTTGAAAATCAGTATGATTTGCAGGACGGAATGGCTTACAACTCTTATCTGATTCTGGATGATAAGGTTTGTCTAATGGATTCGACAGATGCTGATGTCACAGATGCATGGCTTGAGAATATCGATGCGGCGCTTGACGGAAGGTCAATAGATTGCATGGTGGTTCAGCACATGGAACCCGACCACTCGGGCTCGCTTCTTGCGATAACAGGCAAGTTCCCGCAGATGCAGCTCTACATGAGCCAGGGCGCAAAGGGCATGGTAGCTCAGTTCTTCGACGAGGACTTAAGTGACAGGATAAATGTGATAAAGGAAGGCGATACCTTAGAGCTCGGAAGCCATAAGCTTTCATTTATAGCAGCTCCGATGGTTCACTGGCCGGAGGTTATGATGACCTACGAGTCGAGCGAGAAGGTGCTCTTCTCGGCAGACGGCTTCGGCAAGTTCGGAGTGAAGGGCGCAGAGGCAGACGACTGGGCCTGCGAGGCAAGAAGGTATTACTTCAACATAGTCGGAAAGTACGGCGCGCAGGTACAGGCTGTGCTTAAGAAGGCTGCAGCCCTTGAGATAGAACACATCTGCTCGCTTCACGGTCCCGTTCTTCCTGAAAATGAACCGCTTGCATTTTACCTTGCCAAGTACGATACCTGGTCAAAGTACGAGCCGGAGGACAGCGGCGTCGCTTTAGTCTACGCTTCAATCCACGATCAGGGCACGAAGCAGGCAGCCTTAAAGCTCAAAGAGCTCTTAGAGGCCAAGGGCGTGAAGGTCGGAGTTACCAACCTGACCGAGGATGACCTCCACGAGGGAGTGGAGGATGCGTTCCGTTATGACAGGATGATACTCTGCGCTTCCTCCTATGACGCGGACCTCTTCCCGCCTATGACAAAGTTTCTTAACGTATTGAAGATAAAAGCGTACCAGAAGCGCAAGGTTGCCCTCGTCGAGAACGGCTCATGGGCTCCTTCAGCCGCACGCGTGATGAAGACCTACGTCGAAGGGTTCAAGGACGTAACCCTCATCGAACCCGTGGTAACGATCAAATCCTCTTTGAAAGAGGCAGACATCGCGAAGCTTGAGGAACTGGTAGCAGAAATTTGCAAATAAAAAAGACAGAGATATGCAATCTGTCTTTCGATAAAGTAAAGTGCCGTGCATAAGAAAAAAACAGCGGCCAATAAACTATATTCCCGGCGCGGCGGGAAATTAAAACAGGGTGCATTTCAAAGCACCCTGTTTTAATTATCCCAGACAGCCGGGCCTGTAAACCTCGTTGCCGCTGTTTTTATGCACACGCCCGCGTAATGTAATTAATCACTTCGTGATACGCGGGCGGCGCAGCGAGTAGGTTGCACCTACTCGATTGTAATTATTTCTTCAACATGCCGAGTTCCCTCAGGCAATGTCTCATGAGATCCTTCCTTCCGCGCTTCGACGCCACCTGCACGCCGTCAAACCCGGGTCTTCTGTTCGCTTCTATGATTACCGGCCCGTCCGGCGCTATGGTCACATCCCAGCCGATAACAAGAATCTTGTCACCCATGAGCGCGGCCTTCTTAACCATCTCCACAACCTCGTTGTAGTAAGGTATCTGAAATCCGTCAAACTTAACTCCGGTCATGGGGTGGAACTCGAACTCCTTTAAGTCCTTGTCGAGCGCATTTCCAACAAGCTTTCCGGTCTTCGTGTCGATAGGTGTAACGGTTCCGCCCGCGTGGAAGTTGTCGACAACATTTTCACCGTTGCCTACGCGAAGGTATGCGTCAAGCACCTCGGCCTTGCCCTTGTTGTTGAAGGTCATGATTCTTATGGTGTTGCAGGAGGTGGGGCAGAGACGGTTCATCTCCGGGTGCTGCGTGATAACCTCTTCGAGGAAGAGGTGGTTGGCGATGCAGTCATCGTAGAACTTCTGTCTGTCTTCAATGTCGGCGCACTTTACCTTGCTTACATCCTTTCCACCGCCCCAGTCCTCAACGGGCTTCAAGATGAAGTCCTCGTGGCTGTCAATGAACTCGTTGACCTTGTCTATGCTTTCTCGCTCGGGAACCACGAATTTCCTCTTGGTAAACTCTATGAACTCGGTCTGAAAATCGGGCTTTACCGTGTAGCGCTTCTTGTACTTTGAGGGGCTGACCTTCTCGTAGAAGTCGTTCTGGAGCCTTACGCCTGCGTAGCTGCGCCGCTCCTTCTTGGTCTTCTTCCAGAACTCGTAGTTTAAGTAATCGGAAAGCGCCATGCCGTACTTGACAACACAGTAGATGGTGTCGCGCCACAGCTTGTGATAGCTTATTCCCTCACGCTCCGAAAGCGCGTGAAGCTTCTCCTTGTAGCCCTTGATGTTCGCGGTAAATACGTATGTGTAGAATGCCATTTTGCTTAAATCCTCCGTATGCTGGGTTTTCGAAAACTATACCATATTTTTATTGATAAATAAAGGGGGATAATGTTATAGTTGTCAATAGTTTACTAAATGATCGGAGGTTATGTTTTATGAAGAAAAGACAGGTTTTCAATCCTTTTTTACCCTTGCACGAGTACATCCCGGACGGCGAGCCGCATGTGTTCGGTGACAGGGTGTATCTCTTCGGATCCCATGACAGGGAGGGCGGCTATACATTTTGCATGGATGATTACACGGTGTGGTCGGCACCTGTCGACGACCTTTCGGACTGGCGCTGCGAGGGCGTGACCTACCGCGCCGATCAGGATCCGATGTACGAGACCTATAAGTATATGTACGCACCGGATGTGGTTCGCGGAAATGACGGGCGGTACTACCTCTACTACTGTATGGCGGGAGATTACGGGATAGGCGGCTACAGAAATCCGATAAGCGTGGCTGTCTGCGACACGCCGGCGGGAAAATATGAGTATCTGGGACATGTGAAGAATAAGGACGGAAGTCTGATGATGAGATATGTGTGCTTTGACCCGGCCGTGATGAACGACGACGGCGTGATAAGGCTTTATTACGGCACACAGTACGGCTTTGAGGAGGAAGAAGGCTTTCTTGAGAGCGGAAATGTGGAGACGGAGATGGACATGTTCGGCAGGACAAGGGAGGAGATACTCTCGTACCCGGACAGCATCAACGGGCCAATTGGATGTACGCTTGAGGATGACATGCTGACCGTAAAGGACGAGCCGCATCACATCATCCCTTACCGCGTGAAGGGAACTGATTTTGAGGCGCATCCCTTCTTCGAGGGCTCGAGCATGCGAAAGGTCGGGGATAGGTATTATTTCATATACTCCTCATGGCAGAACCATGAGCTTTGCTATGCGGTGAGCGATAAGCCCGATGCGGACTTTCGGTTCGGTGGTACCGTGGTCTCCAACGGAGATGTGGGCTATGAGGGAAGGGCGCACGCCGACAGCCTGAACATGACCGGAACCACCCACGGAAGCATAATCGAGATAGCGGGAGAGTGGTATGTGTTCTACCACAGGCTCACGCACAAATCGGACTACAGCAGGCAGGCCTGTGCGGAGAAGATAAATATCCTTCCCGACGGAAGCATACCCCAGGTTACCATCACGAGCTACGGCTTAAACGGCGGACCGCTTGGAGGTCAGGGAGTGTATCCGGCGGTTATCGCCTGCAACATCTCGAACGGGCGCATGCCCCACGGCTGCAACTGCATCTACAACGCCGAGTTCCCGAATGTGACGAACTTAGGCGACGACCGCTTCATCGGCGAGATAGAGGACGGAACTCTGATAGGGTATAAGTTTTTTGACTTTAAAAAACCGACGGCTCTTTCGGTAACAGCGAGATTCGAAGATGAGGTGAACAAGGTTCGGTACGAAGGCCCAATCAGAGTGGACGAGCGCGGAGTTATGCCTGAGGCGAATGGAGAAGAAAAGCGCTTTTATAAAAATGCGGACCCTGCGGACTCACCGGCGTATCTTGAGGTAAGAAACAGCATCGACGGAGAGGAGATTGTGCGCATAATAATTGATGATACTCCGGCAGCTTCATACGCATGGGAAGCGTTTACCGCTGATAAGCCCCTGCCTGTGGGCGAACAGGCTCTGTATCTGGTATATCACGGCGGAGCTTCCGGGAAGAAGCTTCAGCTTAAGGATATCGTGTTTATATAGCTAAATAAAACGGTTACCCGGGGGTAAGTTCTTATGTGCAAGCACAGCGAACATACCCCCGGTTTTGTGATATCTGTGAAGTAACAAAAAAGAACAAATGTTCAAAAAACTCTTGACAACCCGAACAAGTGTGCTATAATCGAACACATGAACGACGAACGGATGTTCATCAATATACTGATTACAGTTCGATATATAAGGGGGAGCGCATTATGAGAGAGAACGCATTAAAGGGAGAAGAGTTAAGAAAGTCTTTTGCAGAGAAGCTTATCGTGGATATACTCGGCATAGCGGTTATCGTTATGGCTGTCATCCTTGCCGTAAGCATAATCGGAGCACTGGTAACCGACAAGAAGGAGAAGGCTGCCGTTAAGCAGAACTACTACAACAGCCTCGATCAGTCCATGGAGGATTACGGACGCCTTCACACTGATGGCGGCTCCTACGCCTCGGTAGTTTACTCCGAAGCCTACAAGGAGTACGCCAGCCTCGACGAGGCGTACGAGAGCCTGTGCAGTGATAACGATATACAACTGCTTGCAGCTGAACAGTAAATAAGAAAAGGCTAATAAAGGATAAAAGAAACAATAAAGCTTACAATAAACAGAACAGCCCCCATATGTGTTTTTTCAAAAATGAGTAACGGGGAAATTTTTGTTTTTATGCGCACGCCCGCGTATTGTGTGTTTCCGGCTAAAGCCGGACGCGGGCGGCGCAGCAAAAAAGGGAAGATAAATCTTCCCTTTTTTGATTATAATATATGGGGGCTGTTCGTCCTTATATCCAATTACTGTATCTTCTCACCGGTGAGCTTCTCGTATCCCTCGAGGTAGATTGCGATGGTCTTGTCGACAACCTCCTGCGGAAGCTTCCAGTTGTGTCCCTCATGGCTCTTGAGCCAGTCTCTTGCGAACTGCTTGTCAAATGACGGCTGCGCATGTCCGGGCTCGTATCCCTCTGCAGGCCAGAAACGTGATGAATCCGGTGTGAGCATCTCATCTCCGAGTACTATGTCGCCGTTTTCGTTAAGTCCGAACTCAAACTTCGTATCTGCGATGATAATCCCCTTTGTGAGTGCGTAATCGGCGCATTTCTTGTAAAGCGCGATGGTGTAGTCGCGAAGCTTCGCTGCGTACTCCTCACCCTTGCCGGGGAAGAACTTCTCAAGGTGCGCCACGCTCTGCTCGTAGGAGATATTCTCGTCGTGGTCGCCTATTTCAGCCTTTGTGGAAGGGGTGTAGATCGGTTCGGGGAGCTTGTCAGACTCCTTTAAGCCCTCGGGAAGCTTGATGCCGCATACGGTGCCGTTCTCCTGATAACTTGCCCAGCCGCTTCCGGTGATATAGCCTCTTACGATGCACTCGATGGGGAGCATCTCAAGCTTTCTGCACATCATGGAATTGCCGGTGAATTTCTCCTGACGGAAGAATTCGGGCATGTCATTAACATCCGTAGATATCATGTGGTTGGGGAGTATATCCTCAGTCATGTTGAACCAGAATTTGGACATCTGTGTGAGCACGGTGCCCTTCTTTGTAACCTCGTTATCGAGGATTACATCAAAGCAGCTTATCCTGTCGGTTGCAACCATGATAAGACTGTCGCCGTTGTCGTAAATCTCTCTTACTTTTCCCTCTTTGATAGGCTTTAATTCTGTCATTTTTGCTCTCCTTTATTCATACAAATGCTTTAAAATAAAAGACTTCTCAAAGCTAATTTCAAAGCATGTTTCTGCGTGACGAAGCGTATTATATAAGACGCATATAACTATGTCAACTCAAATTCAAGGTAAATGTAAGTAATTCTTGAATTTACTATAAAAAAATGATACAATTAGGAGAATTTTTATTTGAGGATGGGGTACTGTGGCTAAATTTGTCAAAATCATAATCTTAATAATTGCATGTTCGGCTCTTTTTCTGACGACTTATGACTATCTCAAGGGTTATTACGATGACTTTATGGAGGAATATTCGGGCAACTATTCCTACAAGGGCGAGGATGTAACGGTAGTTATCCCGAAGGGAGCTTCGGTAAAGGAGATTGCTTCCATACTTAAAAAAGAGGGACTCATAGATTACCCTCTTGCTTTCACACGCCGGTATTCAAATTCAGAGTATTCCGACAGGAGATTTCAGCCGGGCACTTACACTCTTAACACCGGCATGAGCACGCTGCAGATGATAGCGGTTCTTACGCCAGAGATTGAGGAGAATATAGAACCTATAGATAAGCTTGTCGTACCGGAGGGCTTCTCCGTGGAACTGATTGCCGCGAGATGTGAGAAGCAGGGAATATGCACGAAGAAGGAGTTTATTAATGCGGTTAATTCGGTGACCGCTTCGGACTTCCCGTTCCTGGCGGATGTTCCGGTGGGAGCTGATGTTAAGTATAAGCTTCAGGGATATCTGTTCCCGGCGACTTATGACATATACGAGTCTACCACGGCCGAATCCCTGGTTGAATGGATGCTGGAAACCTTTGAATATTACTATGATGATGACAGGCGCGCGCAGGCGGAGCTTATGGGCTATAACTCGTTTGAGGTTGTAACAAGGGCTTCGATGATTGAGCGCGAGGTTAAGATAGAATCAGAGAGGCAGATGGTAGCGGGCGTTATCAATAACCGACTTGCCGAGGATATGCCTCTTCAGATAGATCCGACGGTGCTTTATCCTTTGACGGATGGCCTTTATGATAAAGAGACCATGTACTACGACGATCTTGAGCTTGACTCTCCGTACAATACATATAAGTATCCGGGACTTCCGGAGGGGCCTATATGTAATCCGGGCATCGCAAGCATTGATGCGGTGCTTAACCCGGCCGAGCACAATTATCTCTACTATCATGTGGATAACGAGGAGACAGGCGAGCACATTTTCACTGAGACTTATGAGGAACACCTCAATTCGCAGATTATCGATAATCCTGACAAGGTGGACGACGAAGAAGGCGAAAGCGAAGACGAGGAAGAAGAATACTGATTAAAGGATACAGACATATAACAATGCGCACAATTCAACGGGAGGAAATAAACCATGAGATCATTTTACTTTACATCAAGAATCATCGGGCAGGAGCGGTATCTGACCTATACAATGGGGGCTGAGACCGAGCTTGATGAAGATGTTTTGGACTATTGCGAGGAGAATCTGCCGGGAGAGCTGCTCCCGATAATCTACGAGGAGGATGACGACTACGACTACCTGACTTATGACGTCAGCTCACGCGTGTCACTTGAGGATTTTATGCAGCATGAGATGACACAGGCAGGTGTTCTTACTCTGTTAAAGAATATCGCTCAGGGACTGATCTCTGTTAAGGAGCAGGCGATACATCTTTCATATATTCTTCTCAATAAGAGTTTTGTGTTCGTGGACGAAAATGATCTGTCCATCAGTTTTATATGTCTTCCCGTGGAGAGCAAGGCGGCTCTTTCCGTTGAATTCAAGAGTTTTGTGAGGCAGATACTTGCCTATATACGTTATGATGTCGAAGAGGACTTAAATTATGTCGGTAAGCTTTTAACTTACATAAACGGTGACAACTTTAACCTCCGCGGTCTGATAGGTCTGACCGAAGCGTTGATGGAGGAGGCCGGAATAGACTTCGAGGAAGAGGAGACAACCTCGGACGACGGAATTGAGATAGTAAACTTAGGACCCGCTGAGGAACCGTCGGGCGACGGCGTGACCGACTTTATGTCCGGAGGAAATGCGGAGGATGTTCCGCTTCCGGAGATTGGCGACGATGAGGAAGAGGGCGCCGAGGCTGAGTCGGAGGCTGAAGAGGAAGAAAGCGCTGATGCGTTATTTGCCGGAATGACCGGTGTGTTAAAGCAGAAAGCCGAGGAGGCTGAGGCAGCAAGGAGGGCGGCTGAGGCGCAGGAGGCTTCCGCGGAGGGCAAACAGGTAGAAGCTGAAGCATCGGAGACCGAAGAGAGTGAGGCTGAGGCAGAGGCTGCGCCGGGCGACAGCGAGGTCTTAAGAGAGAAGACCAAGAATGCGATGGTTGACAAGATCAAGCAGAAGATGGTCGGCTCGTCAGTGAAATTTGAAGAAGCTAAGAAGGACGAAGACGAGGCTTCCGAGGCTAAAGAAGCTGCTCCGGCAAAGGAAGAAACTAACAAGAGCGGCTTAAAGGGAATAACCGGAATAGGTGGCGGCGCGCCGAAGATAGTTCATCCGCTTCCGATTGAAGGATTGACTACGGGGCCGACCATATCCATGAAGAAGACCATAAAGGTTAATCGCGCGGCCATGATACAGAGCCATGCGGCAGAGGCGACAACGGACGGTGAAGCGGCAGCGGAGGAGGAGCAGGCAACAGCAGCTGCAGCGCCTGCAACAGCGCCCGCAGCAGCAGAGACACCTGCAGCGCCTGCAGCGGAGCCGGCAACGCCCGCAGCAGCAGAGACACCTGCAGCGCCCGCGCCCGAGGAGCCTGAGGTAAAGAAGACCAAGGCTAAGACGGTTACACCTCCTAAGGCGCTTCCGTACCTTATCAGAGTAAGTACAAAGGAGATTATCATGCTCAACAAGCCACAGTTCAAGCTCGGCAAGGCGTCAAGAGGCGTGGATTTCTCCATATCCGGTAACGGCGCCGTGAGCAGACAGCACGCTGTTATTATCCAGAAGGACGGCGAGGTCTTCATTAAAGATAATAAGTCTACCAATCATACATTTGTGAACGGCAAACAGATAGAAGAAGGCGTTGAGGTTCCGCTTACACATGATGCGGACATCATGCTCGGTGATGAGGAGTTCAAGTTCAAAATAAGATAAACGGGGGTATTACAAGTGAGAAAGTACGATTTTTCGCTTAACAGGCAAAACGGGTATTGTGATATAACCTACAGGCTTTTGGCAGCTGATGTATATGACGACAAGCCGAAGGAGAAGGTCGGCGATATGTCAAGCATCATCCCATATAGCTATTCCGACAGGGATGGGGTTAGGAGTTTGATTTATACCGCTTCGAGCGATATTACACTGGCAGAGTATTTCAAGAGAAGGCTTTCACCGTCGGAGATTCTGTCGATAGTCAGCAGTCTTGCGGAGGCTTTCGGAATAGGAACAAAGGGAATACCGGTAAGCTATCTGGTGAGAGATATAAACTATATATTTGTAAATCCGCAGACCATGAAGGCCGGGTTCGTCCTTCTTCCTTTAAAGCAGGAGTCCATAGCGTTAGATGAGATACCTAATTTCTTCAGGGAAGTGGTATCCAGATTCAGATTTGACGAGAAAGCGGGCAGGCACATAGCCGATATGCTCATGATCATCAATTCAGATGATTACACCACGGACAGACTAAAAAAATATGTAGATACAGAGCTGCTTCAGTACGGCATGCAGATGCCTGACGGCGACTCGAGACCGGCGGATGTAAGGGTTAACAGACTGGGGGTTATGAACAATGTGCTCCAGCAGCAGCCGTACATGCAGCCACCATATATGCCGCAGCAACCGTTTGAACAACAGCCGCCATATATGCCGCAGCAACCGTTTGAACAGCAGCCGCCATATATGCCGCAACAGCCGTTTGCGCCGCAGCCGATGCCGGAGCCGCCGTCTGCACCGCAGCCGATGCCAGTGCCGCCGTTTGCGTCGCAGCCGATGCCAGTGCCGCCGTTTGCGTCGCAGCCGATGCCGGAGCCGCCGTTTGCGTCGCAGCCGATGCCGGAGCCGCCGTTTGTGCCACAGCCGATGCCTGAGCCTGTGCCGCCGTTTGCGTCGCAGCCGATGCCGGAGCCGCCGTCTGCGCCGCAGCCGATGCCAGAGCCGCCGTTTGCGTCGCAGCCGATGCCAGAGCCGCCGTTTGCGTCGCAACCGATGCCGGAGCCGCCGTCTGCACCGCAGCCGATGCCGGAGCCGCCGTTTGCGCCACAGCCGATGCCTGAGCCTGTGCCGCCGTTTGCGTCGCAGCCGATGCCGGAGCCGCCGTCTGCACCGCAGCCGATGCCGGAGCCGCCGTTTGCGCCACAGCCGATGCCGGAGCCGCCGTTTGCACCGCAGCCGATGCCGGAGCCGCCGTTTGCACCGCAGCCGATGCCGGAGCCGCCGTTTGCACCGCAGCCGAAGTTTGAGACGGAATTTGCGCCGCAACAGCATTTTGTTCCGGAGAAGCCTGAGGAGCAGCCGGCAGTAGAAGAAACTGCGCCGGCAGCAGAGGAGCAGGAAAAATCATCTGATGCTTCACAGACAACGCTTTTGAGTTTGGATGAGGGCGCGGTGCCGCAGCCTACCATAGAACCTTCGACATTTGTGGCAATGG
Source organism: Lachnospiraceae bacterium (assembly GCA_017525525.1). Classification (GTDB taxonomy): domain Bacteria; phylum Bacillota; class Clostridia; order Lachnospirales; family Lachnospiraceae; genus Coprococcus_C. The sequence continues at coordinate 29,709 of JAFXSQ010000061.1, forward strand.
CCGGCGCGCCTATGACCGAGGCGCCGAATCCGCACTTCCAGAGAGTAAGGACCGGCGAGAACATTTTCTTCACGAAGCCGGAATTCGCAATAGGAAAGTCGGATAGCGCGGATTACATGATTACGAACAATACGGCCATAAGCAGGATTCACTGCATGATTGTGAAGAAGAATGGCGTGAATTATATCAGGGATAACGGTTCCACCAATCATACCTATGTAGATGGAGTTGAGCTCAAACCCGGGGATGAAGTTCTGTTGAAGCACGGATCGATAATCTACATGGCAGATGAGGAGTTTGTATATTTGTTGAGGGGTTAAGAAACATATTGACGAGGGGTTAAGAGATGAGATTTGTAGCAGGATACCATACGGATGTCGGCACGACAAAGGAGACCAATCAGGATTCGCTTTCGATAAAGATAGTCGATACTCCTGACGGCATGGTCTGCTTTGCGGTTGTCTGCGACGGAATGGGAGGGCTTGCGAAGGGAGAATTGGCCAGCAAGGAAGTTATCTTCGCCATGTCCGAGTGGTTCGACGGTACATTTCTCTATGAAGTCGAGAGAGGAAGCTTTGATGAGGATTCTCTTATAAATGAGTGGAATGACATCATTCAGGAGCAGAATATCCGCCTTTCGCGATACGGAAAGAGAAACGGTTTCCAGCTTGGCACCACCATTACGGCGATGCTGATATACAAGAACCAGTATTACATAGTGCATGTCGGTGACAGCAGGGCCTACAGGCTTACGGATGCATGCGTTCAGCTTACCAAGGACCAGACCTTGGTTCAGCGCGAGGTTGATGCGGGAAGACTTGACCCGAGAAGGGTGGAGAGCGATCCGAGAAGGAGCATACTCCTTCAGTGTGTGGGCGCTTCTCCGGTGGTTGAGCCGGATTTTATGAAGGGTAAGGTTACTCCGGATTCGGTTTACATGCTTTGCTCGGATGGCTTCAGGCACCATATCAGCGACATGGAGATAATAAACAGCCTCGGTCCCGCAACGGTTTACGGTGAGACCGAGATAAGCGAAAATATAAGAAAACTGACCGAGCTTGACATGCAGAGGAGAGAGACCGACAACATTACGGCGCTCGCGGTCAGGGTTTTTGAGGTATAGTTTATGACAGCGGAAGGTACCATATTAGACGGAAAATACGAAATATGGAAAGAAGTCGGACGCGGAGGCATGTCCATCGTTTATCTTGCCCGTGATAAGAGGCTAAATAAACAGTGGGCGGTAAAGGAGATCAAGAACGACGGAAGCAAGTCCACCGAAACTCTGCTTAAAGGACTTGAGCGTGAGGCCAACATCTTAAAGAATGTTGACCATCCGGTTCTGCCGAGGATAGTCGATATCATAGACCAAAACGGCGTAATCTATGTCGTTATGGACTTTATCGAGGGCGTGACCATAAGCGACAGACTTAAGGAAGAGGGTGCGCAGCCGCAGGAGCTTGTAATCGAGTGGGGCTTGCAGCTTGCATCTGCGCTTGATTATCTTCACAACATGAAGCCGCCGGTTATCTACCGTGATATGAAGCCTTCGAATGTCATGATCAAGCCGGAGGGAGGAGTCAAGCTTATAGACTTCGGAACGGCAAAGGAATATGTGATTGAGAATAACGCCGATACAACCGCGCTCGGAACCAGAGGCTACGCTGCGCCCGAACAGTTCGGCGATTCAAAGGGACACGGCATCTACAATACGGATGCAAGGACCGATATATATAACCTGGGCGCAACGCTTTATCACGTGGTTACGGGCATGAATCCCTGTGAGCCGCCTTATGAGATAAAGCCTATAAGGGAGTGGAACCCGAAGCTTTCTTCAGGTCTTGAGAAGATACTCTTAAAATGCACGCAGCCCAATCCGGACGACAGGTACCAGAGCTGCAAGGAGCTCATGTACGCTTTGGAGCACTATAGGGAGCTTGATGACGAGTACAGAAAGAAGGACAAGAAATCTCTTGCCCTCTTCACGGGAGCTGTTGTATTGAGCCTTATCTGCGGCGGCGTGGCATTGTACGGGCGTAAAGGTATCTTAAGGGAGAGACTTAACAACTACAATAATTATGTTGAGACCGGAGATTCGGCCCGTTATGTGGACAACGACTTGAAGGCCGCGGCTGATTATTATAAGAAGGCCTTTGAACTTGAACCGGATGAGACGGAAGCTTATTTGAAATATATTCAGACTTATATAGATTCCGAGAATGAGTTAAGCGAGGGCGCAAGCAAGCAGCTCGACATCAATCAGGGACTTGGCATAATTGCCAACAGAATCAAGTCGGGAAGCGGCGGAGTTGACAAGAACAACGCGGTTCTTTACAAGCTTGCGCTTACCTACTTTGATGAACTCGGAGATTATAAAACCGCTATAAAATACCTTAGTATGGTGGACAAGACCGATGAGGAGTACGGTAAGCTTGCTGATTATTACAATTCCGTAGCGACCATTCTTTCCACAACAAATGTGGATGCGGGCGGTCTTATCGACAGCGTTAACAGCTTTGCCGACTATAACTCAAAGAATTACACCAACCAGAATGCCGAGAAGTTCTTCAACTACAAGATAATCGGCAGGATATATGCGACTTATATTACCGAAGACGGTGTGGCCGAGAAGGCGGAACAGGTTATGGCCAAGGCCGTCGAGGATTTAGACGAGTATACCGGCAACGAGATAAATCCGAATGAGTATTACTACGCATTCTATGACAATCTGGTTACCATATACGGCGAGCTCGGAAGACAGAGCGCGGATGAGATAAGCAAGCAGTCTAATTATGCGCTTGCCATAGGCTATGCGCAGGAATTCATCAATATCCTGGATATTGTTGCGTACGGAAATGAGGAAGTGGGCATAGGTCTCGATTATGACAACGCTCTCAATACGGCTTATTACAATAAGATGGCGTTTATCGCGAACTGTTACAAGCAGGTCGGTGAATTTGACAATGTGTACGCGACTTATACCGAGGCCGAGAAGAAGCTCGGCAAGAACAATGTCATGTCCAATAAGATTTTCGCCGATCATCTTGACACTGTATTCACACAGTGTGAGCTTAAGGAGCAGGATCCCACGAAATGGGCCAAGAACATAAAGAGCGACACCGAGTATCTGATCTCGGTATATGATGACGGGCTTGATGTGAAGGATATCGAATCAAACAAGACTTGGAAGAAACGCAAGGAAACGGTTGAGCTTGTGAAGGAATCCATGGGTAAATAAGACGATTGGAGAGTGATCTTAATTGACAAGTGTATATGATGTATGCTTCTACGGCGGCTTAACCCTCTCCGGAGTATTCCTGATCACGGCGGTAGTGCTCTTCTTCGTGCTTAAGATACCGAAGGTTATAGGAGATCTGACCGGAAGCACGGCGCGAAGAAAGATAAGGGAGATGAAGGCTCACGCAGAGAGCATCACTCTTGATAAGAGCGTTACCAGAAAAGAACAGGCAAAGTATTATAATGTAGGAACGGGCAAGATTACGGTCAAGGAGTCTAAGGCTCCCGCACAGTCGAAGTCCAGGAAGAAAAAGATTGTCGGTCAGGTTACGGAATCGGGAACTCTTATTCCGACTGTCCCGGAGGAAAATATTCCGGCTTCCGCTCAGAAGGCATTCTCGAAAGTACAGTTGTCAGGGCAAAATGCGGGACAGGATGACGTTCAGCCATCGGCGCAGGCTAATAATTCCGGCAATGGACAACCCCTTGAGGATATAACCGAGGTGCTCGGCGCAGGAAGATTCGCGGATACGGAGGCCAAGACAGAGGTTCTCTCCTTCGGTGGTGATGATTTGGACAACTTTGGCGACGGAGATGCCGCAACAGAGGTTCTCTCATCAAGCTACGATGATGATATCGATGATTACAGAATGGGCGACGACAGCGCAACCGATGTATTGAGGTCTGATGTTGCGGCGCCGAATTACGCGGATGCGGATTATGGTGCTGAGGAAACAAGCGCGACAAAGAAGAGGACATTTGACAAGCCGGTCAGCCGGCCGGGCTTTACGGTGCTTATGGATGTAATGCTTATCCATACGCAGGATACCATATAAAAGGAGGGGCAAAAAGTATGGGTAGATTATTATCGAAGACAAGTTCATCAAAGAAAATAATTGCGCTGCTGCTTGCGCTTCTCCTGGTTGTTACACCCCTCGTGTCATACCTTGGAAGAGGAAGCAAGGCAGAGGGCAGCGCCGTTCAGGGAATTGAGCTTTCCTCCGAGACGGCGGCGGTTACACTGAAGAAAGAGGCGGAAGTGACCGAGGAACCTTCCGAAGAGGAGGAAACAAAGTATGTATATTCGCTTGAAGCTTCGGCTGTTAGCGAGAAGAAGATAGTTATCCCGGATTTTACATCCGAGGGACAGCTCTTTACCTGCGCGCTCCCGGCTGAATTAAGCGTGGGATTTGGCGAGACCGGACTTGACGAGAGCTCTGTTACCTCAAAGGAGATAAGGGTAGTGATTGCGCCGGATGCGGAGGCAAATCCCTTAGAACTCGATGAGGCAGCTACTGACTTTACTCTCGCGGGCGGCGAGGTTGTGTACCTCCTTGCCTGTGTGGATCTCGTTGAGGCCGATGAAGAGCTTAAAACCGTTGTAGGCAAGTACACCGTGTCAAAGGAGGATATTGCTCTTTCGGGAATTCTTTCGTGGACCGACGGTGTGGGAACCGGAGTTGCCGATGAGATAAACGGCACGGATATAAGATGGTTTACAAACAACACTCTTACACTTACCGGAGTTTCCCTTCCTGAGGCAGCGGATGCAATCTACGCCGCCAAGATATTATACGGACAGGGACTTAATCCGGCAAATGCCAAGGCTACGTCGGAGTCGGCTACATTTTCGGAGCTCAAGGTGTTCAGAAACACTTACGGTTACGCAGATGTTGCGGTCGGTGACAAGGTAAAGGGAGCACCGTTGATTACGGCTGTTCAGGCGCGCATCGATATGACGGCGCCAACCATAACTCTGAGTCTTGCGGACGGAGAGAAGGGTACATTTGCGGATAATATACTTTATGACTCGCCGAACGTGTCTGACAGGTTCATGATATCGGTTACGGATGACAGCGGATTAAAGGGCAGCGTGACCTTTGACGGCACGTCTCTCTCGAGCGCAAGCATGTCAGAGGACGGCACGACTTATGTCTATACAAAGGATGTCAGAGTAGGAACCTCGGAGAAGACCATAACGATAAGCGCATCCGATAAGGCGGGAAACAGGGGCCAGGATGTGACCATAAGGGTTATCCCGGTTGACAAGGAGCTTAAGTTTACTGTGGTTCCTTCGTACAGCGACCTGAATGTAAATGAGGACGGCCAGACAAACAAGAGGCCGGGCGTTACATTTGCCGCGTCATCGGGCAGCAGTCTTGCTTCGTATGTTATTAAGAACGGGGAGGATGTGATTGTCGACGGCGCATTTACCAACGTAACGCAGCTTGCAAACGGCAATTACGTATCGGAGATAGCAAGCCTGAAGGTGCCGGCTTCAAATGTTAATACATTTAACTTCACGGGACTTACCATAACGGTTACGGATGCTTCGGGCGCAGTGATTAGCTCGTCGCTTCCGGATGAGTTTGTGTTCGATGCGACAAAGCCGGTGATAGACGGTCCGAAGCTTCAGAAGAAGGGCAAGGACGGAAAGTGGACGGATGTCGGAGCAAGCGAGGCAGAGGGCACAAGCGTTAAGATTAACCCCGATCTTGGCTTTGATTACAGATATGCGGCAACCGTTACCGATGAGGGAAATAATTTAAAGACTATAGAGGCGTTCTTCGGCGATGAGGCCGTGGAGCTTGAAAGCGACGGCAAGGGCGGCTACTCATACGCGGTTGATCCCGATACATTGACAAAGGATGCGAAGGTATTTTCCATGAGGGCGACCGACAAGGCCGGCAATTCTACCGGAAAGAACCCGAAGGAAGCGCAGCTTAAGGTCAAGATTGCGGATACTGCTTTGAAGCTTTCGCTTGCGGCCGTTTACAGCGATGCGGACTGCACCAAGAAGATAAGCTTGAAGACGGCAAGCGATTTTACTTACAAGAATAAATCAATCTACGTGAAGATAGAGGCTTCTTCGGGAAGAGAGATCAATTCCGTGAAGGTAACTGCGGATTCGGGCAACGCAACTGCCACGAAGTTTGATAAGAAGCTTGTTGTATTAAGTGATGAGGTCGAGAAGAGATACACCTATTCACAGGTGTTCGAGATACCGCCGAAGGTTAAGAACAACGGTTTTGAGAACCTTACGGTGACTGTTAAGGACTCAAAGGAGGAGGTAAGCGATACCTTAGGCAACCTGTTCTACGATGCGACAAAGCCGAGGCTTGAGGTTAAGGCGACTACGGGCTGGACAAACGATCCGGTGGTTGAATACACTATTACCTCCGGAAGCGCCGCGCAGGAGTCCGAGCTTGCAAGCGGACGATACGAGACCTACGGTGGCGTCGAGGACAATGAGGAGGACTTAACACCGGTAAAGGGTATCATCAATGGTAGGTTTACCGGCGCGCAGGTTCCGCAGTCCATATCAAGAGACGGTACAACCTATACATTTACGGCTATAGACAAGGCCGGAAATGAACTCGACAGCAACAATACGGTTACGGTTTACTACGATGCGACAGCTCCGGTTATCGATGCGGTAAGTATAAACGGTGAGCCCATAACTGTAGCGAGAAAGCCTCTTAACACAGAGGTAAATGTAAATGTCAGCATGTACGATAACCTGACCCTGGGAAGGATAGAGGCAAGGATTACGGGACCTGACGGTAAGGAATATGTGACCTGTGACGAGAACCTCAATACTTTGGAGCGTGAGCTTGAGAAGAGCTTTACGGTTAAGACTGCAGACGGCGACACGAGCCTTAAGGACGGAAACTATAAGATGAAGCTTACGGTTTATGACCTTGCCGGCAACGCATCGAATGTGATAACCGGAAAGTTCGCTGTTGACAAGACCGCGCCGGTTGTGACGGGCAAGATTACCGGAGGTACAACAGGCGGCTTCTCGCCGATGACCAACTACGACGGCAGCGCAAGAGATTATTATTACTCGAGCGCAGTCAGCATGCAGTTTACACATTTCGATAAGAATATGTCTTTGGTTACCGTTACGGATAACGGAGTTGTAAAGGACGTAGCCTGGACGCAGGCAGGAAAGAGCTTAAGCACCGGTACATGTGATATCTCCGGAGAGGGATATCATTCGGTTGTAATAAGCGCTGTGGATGCAGCGGGCAACAGGGCAGAGGATATGACGGTTGAGTTCGTGATAGACACGATCGCGCCTACTGTTTCTGTACTGATGAACTCGCTCAATCCTTATCAGGAGAGCGCAGGCAAGCTGATGATGACACAGAATACGAGCGTCCTTGCGCAAAGTGTTGATACTAATGTTAACAAGCTTGTATACAGGATAAGCACGCAGTATCCGGGTTCGGGAGCAAGTGTTTCGGACTATGCGGATGCAGCGGCAGAGAACCTGTTTGGCTTTACGGATGAGGCAGACTATATACTCAGCGTGTATGCAGTCGATATGGCGGGCAACAAGGGCGCCGAGAGAACGGTAACCTTCCGTATAGATAAGGCGGCGCCGGTACTCTCGATAGGCGGAGCGGGCGCAAGCGGCGCTATAGCCGAGCCGGGCACGGTAAGCTTTACCATAGAAGAAAGCTTTTTCATGGATGCTGAGGGAACGATAAGCATATACAGGACAGCCGGAGACGGTATGGGCGAGAGCCTGTACAAGACCATTTCGGTTAAGCCGACCTCTAGGACGAGCACGATTTCGGAGACCTTGTCCGAGACAGGAAAGTACCGCATGGAGTTCACCGCAAAGGATGCAGCCGGACACGATGCTTCAACCAATGCCGCGCTCATCATAGATACGGATGCTCCGGTTATTACGATAGAGAATATCAGCAATTACGATAAGACCAAAGAAGATGTTGCGCTGAATATATCAGTGAGCGATTCATTTAACTCATCAAAGAGCGTGACTATATCCGGTACAAGGACCGACATCAACGGCGAGAAGACTGCCATTGCATTTGATGATGTAAATGCGGCGTCGGCGCCGACGGTTATTGAGAAGCTCTTTGCAGAGGACGGTATCTACGACATAACTGTTGTATCAACTGACGCGGCGGGCAATAAGTCCGAGCAGTCGATACATTTTACCTTAGATAAGACAAAGCCGGTAATCAAGGGGCTAGAGAAGTTCGACGGGCAGACGTTCAAGGAGTTCATCTTCGACATGGATTTAGATGAGCTTGTGACCGATCTTACCGTGTGCGACACGCATATGTACCTGAACGGTAGTGAGTACGACGGGTCGGCGAAGGTTGAGGATGGCTCATACAAGCTGGTAATCGATTCGACGGACGAGCTCGGACACGAGAATGCGGCACAGATAAGCTTCGAGCTTGACACCAAGGGTCCTGTATTCATAGTGACCGGTGTTGAGAAGGATGAGGTAAGGAATTCCGAATACAACATAAATGTATCGGTTCAGCTTGATGAGGATACCTTGGATGAGGTTGCGCTTAACGGCCAGCCGATTGAGATATCAAACGGCAGCGTGTCCATGAAGGTTGCTCAGAAGGGTTCTTATACCATGACCTTGAAGGCGCACGATGAGGCGGGCAATACTTCGGAGGATACCTACGAATTCTTCCTCGGCAGCGAGGCTGAGAAGGAGGAGGCTGAAACCGCAAAGGCCGAATTCCCATGGTGGATAGTGATTGTGGCAGCGGCTGTGGTTGTATGCGGCGGTATCATCTTAGTTGTGGTAAAGAAGCGTAAAGAGGATTAATAATTTTGGATAAAGGCGGGGTCGCATGATCAAAGCAGTAGTGTTCGATATGGACGGAGTTATAACCGATAGCGAGAAGCTGTACAGAAGGTTTCAGGTTGAGACCGGACTTGAGTATGGCATAGAAGAGGCGAAGATGCACACTATCTGCGAGCACATTGCCGGCGGAAATAAGTATACCAACCAGGGCGTATTTCGAAGCTTCGTGGGTGATACTCCCGATTATTGGGAATTCCGCGACAAGGTGATGGCCAAGCTTGATCATGAGATTGAAACCAACGGGGTTGAGCTTAAAAAGGGTGTGAAGGAAACCCTGCTTGAGCTTAAAAACCGCGGAATCAAGACTGCGCTTGCAACTTCTACAAAGATGGAGCGCGCGGAGAAGAATTTGAAGATTAATGATATCTACGAGCTGTTTGACCAGAAGGTCTACGGCGACATGATAGAACCGGGAGAGGGTAAACCCAAGCCGTTCATATACCTTAAGGCATGTGAGCTGCTTGGGGAAGCTCCGGCTTCCTCGATGGCTGTCGAGGACTCGGTAAACGGACTGATATCAGCTAAGACAGCGGGTCTTTATTCGGTGATGGTAGTGGACTTGATTCCCCCGGGCCCGGCTACGGAGCCTTACGCGGATGAGGTTTTTTACGAGATAAAGGATATACTTAAGGTAATATAGGGATTGGTCATGACTTACGCGAAGCGAAGAATCTTAGCTGAGAGAAAATAAAATCAGAGTTGCGGGTCATGACTTACGCAAAGCGAAGAATCTTATTATATATTAGGAGACAAAAATGCATTATTATTTGCTGGTGGTAATTTTAAAGAAACAGGACTTGATCAACGACATCTGTCATGAGCTTGCTGAGGCGGGAATACGCGGAGGCACGATAATAGATGGCAAGGGCATGGCAAGTGTCCTCGAGAAGATGGAGGATCTTCCCATCTTTGGCATGCTCAGGTCTATTCTTGCCGATGATGACGATGACGATATAGTGAGGACGCTGTGGATGGTTATGAATGAGAATGAGCTTGAAACGGCAAGGGAGGCCATACATGATGTGGCAGGCTTAAATGAGCCGAACAGCGGTATTATGTTCGCTGTTCCCGTGAGCTTCGTGGAAGGATTGGGGGCAAAGTAAATGGAGTTCAACACCCTGACCTTCGTGGCAGTTATTCTGCTTGCGGCTTTGATAGCGGGCAAGATAGTAAAACAGGTGAAGCTGCCGAATGTCACAGGATATCTTATTATCGGACTTATCATAGGACCGCATTGCCTGGGGCTTATAACCCAGGAGGTTATAGACGGGATGGATGTGGTCACCCAGTTTGCCTTGGGCTGCATAGCATTTTCCATAGGACAGCAGTTCAAGATAAGCTTTTTGAAAAAGGTAGGTAAAGCACCCATCGTAATAGGTGTAACCGAAGGCTTGGGCGCAGTGCTCGTAGTAGATACGGTGCTTCTTTTGCTGGGGTTTGACCTGCAGTTTTCCCTCGCAATGGGAGCTATAGCTTCGGCGACTGCCGCTGCCTCGACACTTATGATCGTCAAGCAGTACAAGGCGCAAGGACCGCTTACAAATACTCTGCTTCCCGTGGTTGCTTTAGATGACGCGGTTGCCCTTATGATGTTTGGTATAAGCATAGCTATAGCCAACATGCTCAGCTCGTCTTCAAACGAGTCGATAGGGAAGCTTCTGCTTGATCCGGTGATCGAGATATTCGGAGCGCTTGCTTTCGGCGCACTGCTCGGCACCGTAATGACCATTATGGTCAAGTACTACACAGGCCGCGGAAACAGGCTTGCGATAACCATTATGATGATAGCGGCAACTGTCGGAATATCCGATATAGTAGGATTTTCATCACTTCTTGCCTGTATGTCGCTCTCGATGACTTTTGTCAACAACTCTCCCTTCAGGGAGAAGATATATGAACCTTTAGACAGGATGACACCGCCGATATATATGATGTTTTTCATCCTTTCTGGTGCATCCTTGGACGTGACTATAATCGGATCGGTCGGACTTGTCGGTGCTGTATATGTGTTGGGCCGTGTGATAGGAAAGCAGCTGGGAGCATATGTAGGAGCGAAGATTTCCAAGGCGCCCGATGTAGTTCAGAAGTACCTTGGGCTTACGCTCATACCGCAGGAGGGTGTGTCCATCGGACTTGCCACCGTAGCGGCTGCAAGCTTTCCGTCCTTCGGGCCGCGCATCAGGACCATAGTGCTCTGCGGAGTTGTGATTTACGAGCTCATCGGACCGATAATTACGAAGACTGCTTTGAAGAAAGCAGGGGAAATAACGGAGTAAGACAGTACAAGCAGTGATTAGGCAGGAGACGGGCCGGAAGTTTTATGGCAAGGTAAGACAAGAATCGGATCTGAAGTCTTACGTGTTTAAGCTACGTCGAGTGTCATATAAATATTTATAGGAGACATATGAAAAGACCGCTTTTTTGTGGGATCCTTTCGTATGCGCTCGGGTTATCAGCATGTGTAACAACAGGATTTGGTATTTTGCTTGCAGGGATTTCGGGTTTCCTGCTCTTGTTTGCGTATCACATTTTGCGCCGCGATAAGTATAAATTGATGCATGCGGCGCTTCTTTTATTCTTTTTTTGCATGGGATATATCTATCCCGGAATCATAGGGCTTAGAACAGCCGATATTGAGTCTGCGGTTCCCGAAGACGGTACAAAGGCAGAGGTCGCGGGAATCGTACATGAGGTAAAAGAAACTGAATATGGCGTTAATCTTATCGTGAAGGTGAAGGTCACGAGGCTTGCGGAAGCAGGGGAAGATGCGGATGACAGTGCCGGAGTTGGTGATGTTGGCAGTGCAGATAGTAGTGCCGGAGCTAATGGTGTTGCAGGTGAAGGCGCGGAAGATGTTGCCGGTGTTGATGGTGCAGCCGGTGTTGATGGTGCAGCCGGTGTTGATGGTGCAGCCGGTGAAGGCGCGGATGGTGCAGCCGGTGAAGGCGCGGATGGTGTTGCCGGTGAAAGCGCGGATGGTGTTGCCGGTGAAGGCGCGGAAGATGCTGCCGGTAAAGGCGCGGATGGTGCAGCCGGTGAAGGCGCGGATGATGTTGCAGGTAAAGGCGCGGATGATGTTGCAGGTAAAGGCGCGGAAGACGGGCGAATCATCAAGGACTGTTACAAGATATTAGTGAGTGTTGCTCCTGAGGTGGTCGAGGAGTACGGGTTGAAGCCCGGCAGTGTTTTGTGTGCCAAAGGAAGGCTTGAGCAATTTGAGGGGCAGAGGGTCCCGGGCGGTTACGACAAGAGGAAGTATTATCTTGCAAGGGGTGTGCTGTATCAGTTGAAAGGCGCGGAGGTAACAGCGCCGGAAGCGCCTGCCGGAGGTACGGGGAAGACAGGGAGTATAAGTCGGGAAAACAAAAGCCAAGTAGCCCTAGGAAGGGATAAGGAAGTAACAATTACGCCCGGACTGATAAGCAGGGGATATTACGGCATGGTAAACGCCCTTGAAGAGTTGAGAGGTATGTTAGGTGACAGATTGTCTGATATTGCTTCGCCGGTTACGGCAGGTATCCTCAAGGGGATTCTGCTGGGCGACCGAAGCGACATACCGGAGGATATAACCAAGTTGTATAGGACAGGAGGGATATCGCATATTCTTGCGATTTCATCGCTTCACATCACCATGATATCCGGTGCTTTAGGCGTATTGCTTAAGGTTGCGGGGGTGCCCTTTCTGCCTGCGGGGATACTGACTCTGGTCATAACATTTGCTTACGCTTTGATGACCGGGTTTGGGTTTGCGACCAAGAGAGCATTTATCATGCTTGTCATATCGGTGGTGGGGAAGCTGCTCGGAAGGCGGTATGACATGCTGACGGGTCTCTCACTGGCGTTGTTTATCATGCTTGTTATAAACCCGTACTGCATATATGACAGCAGCCTGCTTATGTCTGCGGCGGCTATGTTCGGCGTGGCGCTGGGAAGAGAATTGACTAACAGATTAGACAGGATGGTGAAGGCACACAGGGTTCCGATAAAGGCACGTGTAAGAAACAGGATAATGTATGCCTTTGTGAAATCTGTTGTTTTCTCTGTGGGGCTGAACATAGTTCTTACTCCTGTGATTGCTTATGTTTACATGGAGTTTCCGCTTTATTCTATTTTGATTAATCTGCTTGTTATTCCGTTGATGACCTTGGTTGTCGGCGTTGGTTTTCTTGCGCTTCTCGTATCGCTTGTGTCTCCTGTGGTTGCGGGTGTTTTAATAAAGCCGGCAGGGCTTATCCTGATGCTCTATGATGCGCTGACGGGACTTTTCTCGTGCTTGCCGTTTTCCGTAATTACAGTCGGAGGAGTGACGGTGGTGGAGTTGGCGGTGTACTACCTTACTGTTCTGGCGGTGGTTACGGTTACAGGAAGAAGGGGGCTTGCTTTCCTTGCGAAACTGAAGCTTGTCAGAAGGAGAGTGGAGAGTGACACAGCAAGGGCTGAGGGTTCCTGGACGGAGCCGGGCGGTAATGTGTCGAGAGCAGAGGGGTATGCGGTTGTGACCGGAGGTAAAGCGTTGAGTGCCGAGGGGGACGAAACCGGTGGAGGTTGCGGCTTGTCCGGAGGCGTGGTTTGCAGAGTGGCGGCGATTATTTCTGTTTTCATAGTTCTTCTGGGTTGGCTGATCATTTTCGTGCCGAGAGCTGTTCATAAGGAGAGGATAGTTGTGCTTGATGTGGGGCAGGGGGACGGCATTTTCATATCCACGGGCGACGGCGTGAACCTGATGATAGACGGAGGCTCGAGCACGCAGGAAAAAATAGGCGGCAGGTTTATTGAGCCGTGCCTGAAGTATTTCCGGGCAAAGCATATAAGCTTGTGGTTTGTGACCCACGCGGACATGGATCATGTAAGCGGCTTGCTTGATATAATCGAAGATTATGATGAGCTTGGAATAGTGGTGGACGCAGTAGTGATCTCGTCAACTGCGGTTGAGGACGAAACGATGACTGAGCTTATTGACGGGTGTCGTGCCTGCGGTATCGAGATTGTGCGAATGGGCTGCTTTGATTATGTTTCAACCGGCAAAGCCCGTATCACTTGTCTTCACCCGGATAAGAGCTTTATTTCTGAAGACAAGAATGAAAGAAGCCTCGCGCTGCTATACGAAAGCTCAGGGATAAAAGCATTATTTACCGGCGATATGGGCACAGAGGCGATAGAGCATATGCTTGATCTGTGCGACGCAGGAAAAGAAGAATCCGCGGAGGGCTTATGCGAGACCGAGGGAAAAGAAGATTCTGTAAACGACACATGTGATACTAAGGCTGTGAGTATTAAAAACCTTGATCTTCTTAAGATACCTCATCATGGTTCGGAGAATTCTCTCTCCGAAGAGCTTTACTCACTTGTCAAACCCGGAGGTACGGCAGTTATTTCTTGTGGCAGGAATAATCGTTACGGCCATCCTCACGCCAAGGTATTGGAAGTTCTTAAAGAAAAGGGGGTGAGATGCCGGCGCACAGATGAACAAGGCACGTTTATCGCACCGGATGACTAAACAACCCCGGGCGTGTCTACAAAAAAGCATAAAACCGGGAAAAAGGTAGCCAAAACCTCGAAAAAAAAGCCCGGAAAATCGGGAAATGGCTACCAAAACGGAAAAAAATCGGGAAAAAGGTAGCCAAAACCTTGAAAAAAAGCCCGGAAAATCGGGAAATGGCTACCAAAACGGAAAAAAATCGGGAAAAGGTAGCCAAAACCTCGAAAAAAAGCCCGGAAAATCGGGAAATGGCTACCAAAACGGAAAAAAATCGGGAAAAGGTAGCCAAAAC
>JAFXSQ010000062.1 GCA_017525525.1 Lachnospiraceae bacterium
GTAGATGTATATCTATTTGGACAGATACTTGGAACGCATTCTTTTCTTCTGAAGGATGGATTCCTAAAGCCGGATGAGTATTCGGAGATTAAAGAACAGTATTTCCTTCCGGGCGGGGAGACAGGGACTGCGGCAACAGTGCTGGACTCTATGGGGGTGACCGTTCGCATTGATGGCACATGGATCGGCACTGAAGTGGCTCCGATGCTTCGTGATTTCTATGCTGGGACAGGCGTATGATCTGAAAAAGCTGGATGAAATGTACGCCTACTATGCGAATAAGGGCTGTGAGGTTAAGGAGCTTAATGATTATATGGAGGGCGCTGATTGTCCGGTGGACGATCGTTTAGCGCGGACCGGAACGAAGTGGAGAAAAATATATGGCGTTTGATTACAAGAAGGAGTACAAAGAATTCTATATGCCGAAGGGCACGCCCTCTATCGTCACCGTTCCTAAGATGAATTATATTGCGATTAGGGGCAGCGGTAATCCGAAGATTCTTTTCTTTAGGATGAGATTATGATAAAAGAAAAACCCCGCGGATGCAACAGCGGAGTATGAAAGAAAGTCTATTCCGCACCTGCGGGATTTGGTTCAATATGAGAAAAATTTAGAAAGTGGGCACGATTATGACACCAAAAGAATTTCTGGAAATACTACATACTACGGAAAAATTAAAAGATGCTACACGTCATTGTACCACTTCAAACAGAAGAACAGAGAGTGTGGCAGAACACAGTTGGAGAATATCGCTTATGGCATATATGCTCAAGAGTGAGTTCAAAGAAGTTGATATGGACAGAGTAGTGAATATGTGTCTGATCCATGATCTTGGAGAGTGCTTTACGGGAGATATCCCGACATTTGATAAAACTGACATGGATAGGGAAACTGAAGATTTTCTCCTGAAAAACTGGGTTAAATCTTTACCGGAAGAACTGGGAACCGATATGTCTGATCTATACAAAGAGATGGAAGCTCAGGAAACAAAAGAGTCAAAGGTTTATAAAGCATTAGATAAGCTGGAGGCTCTGATCCAGCATAACGAATCACCAATCGATACATGGTCTGAAAATGAATATGAGCTGAACAAAACTTATGCATTTGATACTGTTGCATTTTCTGACTGGCTAACGGAACTAAGAAAAGAAATATTAAAAGATACGATCAGAAAGATTGATAATGAGGGGAAATATTGAGAGATACAACATCTTTCGAGGAAGGCTTTTGATTAGACATGCTTCAAGCGGGAAGAAATGCCTTTGCTGGTGCTCATACTCCTTATGATGTTCGCATTCTGGATTACCATCCCGCTTATGATAGTCGGTACGGTATGCGGCCTCAAGTACCGCTTTGAAGGAATAGATACAGTATCCGTAAATCTGAACGACTTAAGCGACAAGGCAAGCGATGCGATTGAAGATTTGAAGAAGAGTTATGAAGGATAAGAAATAAAGACAAGAAATGACTGAGGGCGAAGCTGAGGAGGCTTCGCCCGTTATTTTGATGAGTGAAATGCTGTGAAGCCTTATGGAACAAGGCTTCGTAAGGTGGCATTTTTATTGGATAGCTTATCTTGTAGGATGAGCATAACAACAAAGGATGAGCACTTAAAGAACGGAGAGTGATGCATATGCTTAAGAGATTGCTGCACTGGATGCGTCCGCACAAGGGATGCAAAAGATGCTGTCTTAAGTGCAGGTATTTTGAGGAGTGCGCACGGGATTTCTAAGATGATAAGATCGGAAAGGAAGGTTGATTTTATGAAGAAGGTTTATTTCACGCTTACAGGACTTAATCATTACTTTGGGGATGCGTTTATCAAGAAGGGACTTGAGGTCAAGCTTATCAAGGAGCCGGATAACAAGTACGACAAGGAGGCTATCCGCGTGGAGGTTGACGGGCTCGGGAAGATAGGCTATGTGGCGAACAGCACCAACACAGTATTAGGCGAGAGCTTTAGCGCCGGCAGGATGTATGACAGGTTCGGGAAGAAGTCAAAGGGTAAGGTTGTGTATGTTACATCAAGAGGGGTACTGTGCAAGCTTAAGCAGAAGTAGATAGGTGCAGGAAGGTATGGTGCGTACAGGTTTTGGCGGCGGATTCCGGTTATAAAACTTTGCGGTAACTGCGAAGTATGATGAGTATTTTATAGTACAACTACAGACAGTTCTGTGCTATAATTTACAAAGTTGATTCTATAAAATGATACACTCCGGAGGAAGTCTTATGGCACGTGGCGCGAATCAAAAATTAAAGCTTATGCTTATACTGCTGACGGACAGCAACAAGGCACATATAAAGCGTATCTTTATGACAGTGCCGGAAATCGTGTAGAGTATCAGGGGCGAATGGTCGGTACTGATGAGATTGTAGTTGATGACTTTTATGAATACGATGATAAGGGGAGGCTCGTGACGGCAACATCATATTATATGGGTAACCTTAGCTCAAAATATGTCTATGAATATGAAGGGGATGAGTTCAAGCAAATGATAATTTATACAGGTGAAAGTGATCAGACGGGTACGGTTGGGTATTATAAAATGCTTCCGGAATCGTTGTACGAATTGCAAGATTATTAAATGGATAGTCTAAAGAATGATGGGAGAAAAAACTATTGGAAGTGGAAAATGGCACATGGATCATGCAAGGTGTGGATTGGGATGATCCGAATTGTATTCATACAGCAGAAGAATTATTGTGGGTGATAAATGACAAAGGATTTCTTCCTTTGTTTTGCAATGAGGTTAAGGGGTTTTCTGTGGAAGAGATGACTGATCCGGCATGCTGGTGGACGGGAGATACAGGGACTGATCCGTGGGAGTGGCGTGCTGTACTTGCGAGAAGAAAGGATATCGCATATGGGAAGTTCTTTAACAAAAAAGCAGGTTTCATCTCAAAGAAGTGGTTTCCGTATTTTGCAAATTACAGAAGAGACGGCTACGACTTTGATGCCCGTTTTGAGGATGGCAAGGCGGAATACAAGGAAAATCTTATCATGGCTCTTTTTCAGTCTGATGTAGAGGAGATGTTCTCATATGAGATTAAAAGCCTTGCCGGTTTTGGAAAGGGTGGAGAAAAGAACTTTGAGGGAACCCTTGCCAAGCTTCAAATGCAGACTTATCTCACGGTAAGAGATTTCAGACAGAAGGTGAACAAGCGCGGCGAGGGGTATGGCTGGGCGATAGCGGTTTATACTCTTCCTGAGTGTCTGTGGGGGCATGATTTTGTGACAGGCAGATATTCTGAAGAACCGAAAGCTTCATTGCAGAAGATTATAAAAAAAGTTAGGAGTCATTTTCGGGATACAGATGAAAAAGATATACTGAGGGTTATCATATGAGCCGGGAAACATCGTCGAATATGTTATATGACAAGGATATCCGTGAGCCGTTGTTTGGCTTTCTGTAAGAGACTTATGGGAAGGCAAGGATTCTGGAGGAAAAGCGAACCGGAGCTGCGAGAGCGGATGTGGTAATGATCACTCCGGAGATTCTGTACGGGATAGAGATCAAGAGTGATGCGGATACCTACGCGCGTTTTCTTACGCGTAGGCAGTTGCGGAGCATTCACGGGGTTGCGGGCGTTTTTAGTCTGCTTTTGGTGAGGTAGCTTTATGTGCTGTCGGTATTACATAGGTGAAACAGTGGATATGGAAATGATCGTGGCTGAGATGATGAAATCTCCGCTTGTTCCCAAGTGGCAGAAGGAACGGGCTATTGTCACCGAGGGCGAGGTGCGTCCAACGGATATCGTTCCTGTGATTGCGCCTGATAGATCCGGAAAGAGAAAGGTATTTCCTATGAAATGGGGATACATGGGGAAGTCGCTGATAGTGAATGCCAGGGTTGAAACTGCAGCGGAGAAGCCGACCTTCAGGGAGGATTGGCACAGACATCGGTGCATAGTTCCTGCGTCGTATTATTATGAGTGGGAGCATGTGACGGACAATGCTGGGAAGAAGCACACTGGGGATAAGTACATCATACATCCTAAGATGAGTGAAATGACCTGGCTGTGCGGGCTGTACCGCTTTGAAGAGAATATGCCTGTGTTCGTAATCCTGACACGGAAGCCGGGGAAGGATATAGCATTTATTCATGACCGTATGCCGGTGATCCTGCCGGAGCATTTGCTGGATTCGTGGATCAGGCCGGACGCGAAGCCGGAGGAGCTGATCGGTGAGGCATTGGTGAATATGGAGTTTGAGAAGGCGAATTGATTTACAAGCTCCACGCTCTGATATCCCATGGCATCTCCACTACGAAATCAGCCTCTGCTTTTTCAAATTCCTCTCTGCTTCCATAACCGTAGAGTACCCCCATCGCACATATTCCCATCTTATGTGCGCCTTCGATGTCCTGCTTTCGGTCGCCTACCATCAGCACGCTTGATCTGTCTTCTATATCAAGCCGGGTGAATATTTCGTTTATCACATCAGACTTCGCGTGCCTTTCTCCGGGAACGGAACCGCATATGGTGTCGAAGAAATCTGCTATCCCAAAGTAAGATATTATTTTCTCGGATATAAGCTCGGGCTTTGAGGTCGCAACAGCAAGCTTTATTCCCTTTTCCTTATGGCGCTTAAGCATATCTTCTATACCGTCGTAAAGAGAGTTGTCTTTCCAGCCTATTGAATTATACCGTTCACGGTAGATGCGTATTGCCTCGGTCTTATCATCACCCTTAAGACCAAAGAACTGTTCCATGGACTCTTCGAGCGGCGGCCCGATAAGACAGTTCATATCCTCAAGATGAGCAATCCCTAAAGTGTCAAGCATATACTCAAAAGTGTGAATGATACCCGATCCCGAAGCTGTAAGCGTTCCGTCTAAGTCAAACAAAACATATTCGAATCCATGATGATTTCTTTTCATACTATTTCCTCCGGCTTTATCCCTTCTCAAAAAACAAATGATAACTTTTTTTAAAGGAAATGTAAATACATACCGCGTCACCATGTAATATAAGCGGTCTTTTCAAAACGGTGTAAATTGGGTATAATGCGTAAAGAAAAAAAGTGGAATCAACTTTCGGTATAATCAACCAGGAGGGGAAAAAATGACAAGAAGAGAAGCAGCAATGGCTAATTTTATGAAAGGCTATAATTGTTCGCAGGCAATTACACAGGCGTTTGCCGATCTGGTTCCGGTTGATGAGAGCGCTTTGTTAAAGATGGCATCATCATTTGGCGGAGGTATGGGAAGGCTGCGTGAGGTGTGTGGCTCGGTCAGCGGAATGTTCATGATTGCAGGACTTTTATATGGCTATGACGGTCCCGAGACAGGCGAGGTCAAAGCTGAGCATTATGCAAGGATTCAGGAACTTGCAAAAAGATTTGAGGAAAAGCACGGTACCATTATTTGCAGGGAAATGCTGGGACTGAACGTTCGGCACGATACGCCTGTTCCGGAAGCGCGTACCAAGGAGTATTATAAAAAACGTCCCTGCACAGAAATAATAGGAGATGCGGCAGAAATACTTGAGCAATTCATAAAAGAATCTTGACATTACATATTATACGAGTGAGGATTTGGAATGATAATATACATTGTTCGCCACGGAGAGACAGGATTAAACGCAAAAGGAGTTATGCAGGGGAGGTTTGACGAACCACTGAACCAAAATGGTCGGGATTTAGCAGAGGTTACAGGCAAGGCTATGAAGGGTATTCATTTTGACTACTGTATTTCAAGTCCCCTCTTAAGTCAGAAGAAGAACTATGAAGGATACGGACAAAGAAGATGCAGAGTACCGGAATGTGATAGATGAGCTGGTAGAAGCATTCTTCCCGATTCAGCGGAAAACCGCAAAGGATAATTACAGGTATCAGGAAGCGTGCGAGAGGCTGATCTCTAAGGATAAGCGTGAAGGCATCTTGGAAACAAAAGTATGGAAAAGAAAAAGTTCAAACTCAGCTCTGCGCAGCTGATACCCGTAAGTTTTCTTGCGGCCATGGTGGTGGGGACGATATTGCTCATGCTGCCGGCTGCGAAGGCGGGGGAGGGCAGCGCGGATTTCACAACTGCATTTTTTACATCTACGACTTCAATATGCGTAACGGGGCTTGTGGTGGTTGACACTTTTGCTTACTGGAGTCTGTTCGGGAAGATAGTGATACTCCTGCTCATTCAGTTGGGCGGTCTCGGAATCATAGCGGTAAGCTCTATATTGATGCTTGCGCTGCATAGGAAATTCTCACTGTCGAGGTATCTGCTGGTTCACGATGCATTTAACCTTAATTCCATGGACGGCGTACTCAGGTTTCTGGTTGTGGTGTTCAAGGGAACCTTTGTGGTCGAGCTCTTCGGAGCGGCTGTGTATGCCATATCCTTTATTCCGCGCTACGGAGCGCTTCGCGGAATATGGTACTCCGTTTTTACTGCTGTGTCGGCCTTCTGTAACGCGGGAATAGATATTATCGGCCCCGACAGTTTGATTGGCTTTCAAAATAACCCGCTGATACTGTGCAACAGCACGATGCTGATCGTGATGGGTGG
Source organism: Lachnospiraceae bacterium (assembly GCA_017525525.1). Classification (GTDB taxonomy): domain Bacteria; phylum Bacillota; class Clostridia; order Lachnospirales; family Lachnospiraceae; genus Coprococcus_C. Next base: position 6,505 of record JAFXSQ010000062.1, read on the forward strand.
CCTGGGGTATATCGTGTGGATAGATGTATTCCGTACCTTCAGATGGGGCATACGGAGCAGACAACCGCTTAAGGTGATCATAAAGCATTTTAACGAGCATACGAAGCTTGTTTTGAGCCTGACCGTAATCCTGCTTCTGTCGGGTGCTTTGATTGTGTTCGGGCTTGAGTACAACAACCCCGACACGATAGGCTCCATGGGGCTCGGAGGGAAAGCCATGAACAGTCTCTTCCAGTCTGTGACCTTCCGAACGGCGGGCTTTGCGGCCGTGCCGCAGCAGTCGCTTACGGAGGGAACCTGCTTTTTGGGCTGTATATTCATGTTCATTGGAGGTTCGCCTGTAGGAACGGCGGGAGGCGTGAAGACGGTAACCTTCTTTATCATGCTGCTCAATGCCGTATCATTTATCCGCAACAGGCGTGAAAATGTGGTCTTTTCCAGAAAGGTTACTTCGGATATGGTGCACAAGGCTTCGGCTATCGTTATGGTCAGCTTCTTCGTCACGGTAGTGCTGCTGATCCTGTTGATGGTAACCAATGATGTCGGGCTTGTGGACGGAATGTACGAGACCTTCAGCGCTACGGCAACCGTCGGGCTTTCGAGGGCTTTGACGGGTTCGCTGAATACCGTGGGCAGATGGCTGATAATATTTGCCATGTTCTTAGGGCGCATCGGGCCGATATCCATGGCACTGTTCTTCAGGTATGATACGGACGGAAAGAACAAGATAAGTTATGCTGATGGGAATTTTATTGTAGGATAGGGAGGCGCGATTATGACGAAGTCATAATTTGCATCGCGCCGACTTTCGTCATAGTGGGTACCGCGAAGCGGTGGATTCCTTATGACATTAGACTGGGCAGGATTGCTTTAGCAATCGTGCCAATACATATTGTATAAGGAGAAGAATATATGTCAAAATCAATTGCGGTCATCGGCCTGGGCCGGTTCGGAAAAAAACTTGCATGTACACTGTACGACATGGGCAGCGATGTGATGGCGGTGGATAAGAACCCGGAGCTTGTGGCAAGCGTTTCGAGAAATGTAACCTATGCCATAGAAGCGGATGTTGCAAACCCGGAGGTTGTAAAGGGACTGGGCCTAAAGGAGATGGATGTGGTTGTTGTAGCCATAGGCTCGGACCTTGCATCAAGCATAATGTCGGTAATGGTGGCAAAGGAGCAGGGAGTGCCTTACGTTCTTGCAAAGGCCAGAGATGACAGGATGGGGCAGATTTTAATAAAAATCGGCGCGGACAAGATAATATATCCCGAGGAGGAGACGGGCATGCGCACCGCCAGGATTCTTCTGTCCGACAATTTCCTTGAGTTTTTTGATATAGACGATAATCTGTGTATGCTCGAGATAAAACCTAAGCCCGAATGGATTGGAAAGAATCTGATCGAGCTGAAGCTGCGCGAGAAGTACAGGCTCAATGTGGTGGCTGTCAAAGACCACAGTGAGATGAGATCCTTTATAGATCCAAAGCGTCCCTTAGAGGATGATACCGAGCTTCTTGTAATACTTGAAAAAAAGGATTTGAAATACCTGAAATAGAAAAGTATAAACGACTCACAACAATACTATTTTACTACAACATAAGGGTGTTTTACAAGCGCTAAATACACCAATATTTTGAACGATTATTTGGGCAGTATTCCGTCTTGTAAAACCCCTTAAAGAGTGATATTATCTACCTATCAACTACAGAGAGCCTCAAATAAAAGGAAGGGGCTACAAGTTGTTCGAAATATACTTAAATAAACCCAAGGAGGTACGGTCCAAAGGAGAGTTTAAGAGCACTCGGGTCCAACATCGAAGGATGAAACCGTGACAGTCTTTATAAAGAATGAGAAGAGGCGCGAGAGGGTGCCGGTTGAGTGTCATGAGAGATGAAGTTCAGTATGAAGGGAACGGGGAAGAAACGGAAGAATTACAGATTGGAGGTACGGACCAATGGGTACGTCACATTAGAAGGCCGCTATGGTAATGAGAACTGTAGCGGCCTTCCTCGTTGTGTACGTATACTTCAGCGCCCTTTGTAATCGAGCAGGGAAGACATAGTCGCGCCCTGCGCGTAATTACACGCACGCTTTTTTTACACTTTCTTTAAAGCCGGTTATGCGGTTGATCCAGTCGACGGATAAAGCGTGCCAGCCGGCAGCGGGTTCGTAGTACTGGCTCCAGTCATTTGCGGTTACATAGTCCGCAAGTGCGATTCCGTGCTGGCCACCCTCGTATATGTGCAGCTCGTAATCGACGCCGCATTCATAAAGCTTCAATGCGAACTTCAGGGAGTTTGCGGTATAGATAAGTCCATCTCCCGATACATGCCAGATAAAGGTCGGCGGGGTGGTGGACTTGATATGGTTATTGAGCGAGTAAAAACGCTCCTGCTCTTCGGTGTAGGGACCGTCGAAGATATAGGCGTTCATGGCTGCGCGGAAGTTCACGAAGTAACGGTTTTCCTTCTCGTCGAAGATGAACATCTTGTCGAGGGGCATCTTAGGATGCTTTTGGTCAAAGTTGAATTCCTCCGGAGTAACTCCAGGCTGAATACCCATATCCATCTTCGTAACGGTTTCGGTCAGGTCGAGAACGGGATAGCCGAGTATCATGCCCGCGGGCTTTATGGCATCTGTGTTGTCCGCGTACTCGGGCAGCAGTTCTTTGTTGTCGTAGAAGACGCCGAGCTGAGCTGCGACATGCGCTCCCGCCGAAAAGCCGGATACGAAGACCGCGTCCTTATCCACGCGCCATTCCTCTGAGTGATCCTTGATAAGCTTCATTGCGCCGGCGATGTCCTTCAAGGGTCCGGGGGCAACGGCGAATTCATTTATTCCGTATCTTAATACAAAGGCGTGAAAGCCCATGGCAGCGTAGCGAAGAGCAATCGGCGCGGCCTCTCTGTCTGAGAGATATGCATATCCGCCGCCGGGGCAGATGAGCACTGCCGGACGCTTTCTGCCGTTTTGGAACTCGGGCGAATTCTCGATTATAAAGAGCTCTAAGGTCGTATGTCTTTCTTCCGAAAGTGTGATTTTGTCCGTTATCATTGGTAACCTCCCATTATTATAATTGACAAGAATTCTATCACTTGCGCCATTCCTTTGCAAGAAAAAAGAAAATGGAAATGATTTTCAAATTTATTCTTGACAAGCGTATATTTCAGTGCTAAAATCGGGACTGGTTTTCAAATTGAATACGTTGAGGAGGATAAATAAATGAAGAAGATCATAACATTGATAACAGCATGCGCTCTTATGCTTTGTTGCCTGTGTGCCTGCGGGAATGCAAAGGGCAGTACGACGGGGGAGACAAGTACTGCTGATGTTCAGGCAGGCAAAACGGGCGGTCCGAAGATAGTAACAACCATATTTCCGGAGTATGACTGGGCTAAGAATCTGCTGGGTTCAAATCCTGCGGGGGCAGAGTTGATAATGCTTCTTGACAACGGAGCGGATCTTCACAGCTTTCAGCCGACGGCAGAGGATATAATGACTATATCGACCTGCGACCTGTTCATCTATGTGGGCGGTGAGTCCGACAAATGGGTGGATGATGCGTTAATGGGAGCGACAAACAAGGATATGGTAGTCATAGACCTGCTTGATGTCTTGGGCGACTCAGTTAAGGAGGAGGAAGAGGTTGAAGGCATGGAAGAACATGAGCATGAAGATGCAGATGAGGAGCATGAACATGAGCATGGTGATGAAGACCATGAGGAAATCGAGTATGACGAGCATGTATGGCTCTCACTTAAGAATGCGTCAGCTCTCTGCGACGCCATCACCGATGGCTTAAAGAAGATAGACTCGGCAAATGCTTCGGTTTATGATGATAATCTTAAGTCTTATAAGGAAAAGCTTGCGGCACTGGATAAAGAGTATGAGGCTGCTGTTTCGGCCGGAACCACAAAGACGTTGCTCTTTGCGGACAGGTTCCCGTTCAGATATATGGTTGATGATTACGGTCTTTCCTATTACGCAGCTTTCTCGGGATGTTCGGCTGAGTCTGAGGCAAGCTTTGAAACCATAGCTTTTCTTGCGGAAAAGACAGATGAACTCGGTCTCAAAACAATCCTAACCATAGAAGGGACCGATAAAAGAGTGGCCGATACCGTATCAAAGAGCACCAAAACAAAGGATCAGCAGATTCTTTCCATGGATTCCATGCAATCCAAGACCAAGGCTGAGGTAGAGGGAGGAACCACATACCTTTCGGTTATGGAAAGCAATTTGGAGGTTCTTAAGCAGGCGGTACAGTAAAGCACTAATTCCGTATAAAAGACAGGAGGGCGCGTCCCTCTTGTCTTTTTTGATGCAAAGGTATATAATGACTCTAACTGTGTATTGATATTGGGTAGTATAAAATATTATAAATAAGATTCTTCGGGCCAAAGCAATAGTATTGACACGAGAGTCTTATTGACAAGGAGAGAAAAATGTCGGATAAATCAAATCTTGCAATCATATTCGGCGGCAGGTCATCAGAGCATGATGTGTCGTGCATTTCCGTAAGGACTATCATCAAGGCGGTGGACAAGGCTCGTTATGACCTTTATATCGTGGGTATTACCAAGGAAGGCCATTGGCTCCTGGTGGATGATGCCACATCTATAGAGGACGGAAGCTGGAGACAGAGCAAAAAGCGCGCAATCATTACCCCCGATACGGAGAGGATGCTTGTTATCGAGGACGAAGGAAAGATAAGTCAGATTAAGCTTGACTGCGCGTTCCCCGTGTTGCATGGTCTGTACGGTGAGGACGGTACAATTCAGGGACTGTTCGAGCTCAGCAACATCCCTTATGTGGGTTGCGGAGTATTTGCCTCCGTTGCTTCGATGGATAAGTTCTGCACTAAGCTTGTGGTTAAGACCTTAGGAATAAGACAGGCGAAGTTCGTTCCGGTTTTGAGGAATCATCTTAACGATATGGACAATATAGTAAAGCAGGTTGAGGAGAAGCTTTCTTACCCGGTGTTCGTAAAGCCTTCAAATGCCGGTTCATCAAAGGGCGTGTCTAAGGCAGTAGACAGAGAGAGCCTGATTAAGGCTATCAAGCTTGCAAATGAACACGATAAGAAGATACTTGTTGAGGAGGCAATAGTCGGACGAGAGATAGAGTGCGGTGTTTTGGGACACGGAGACAATATAGAGGCTTCGGGCGTTGGTGAGATCTTAGCCGCGGCTGAGTTCTATGACTATGATGCAAAGTATAATAACGCCGAATCAAAGACGGTGATAGATCCGGATATACCGGCAGACAAGGTTGAGGAGATCCGCGAGGATGCCAAGAAGATATTTGCGGTGCTTGACGGCTTTGGTCTGGCGAGGGTTGATTTCTTCCTTGAGAAGGATACGAATGAGGTTGTGTTCAACGAGATAAATACACTTCCGGGATTTACCTCCATTAGCATGTATCCCATGCTCTTTAACGCAAGGGGCATAGGAATAGAGGAACTTGTGGAAAGACTTATTGAGATGTCAAAGGAGAGAATTTAGGAGCTTAAATCATGAGACATGAAAAAAGGCACGAGGACAAACAGATTCTTTCAATAATAATTGCAGGATGCGGAAAGGTTGGCATGAACCTGGTGGAGATTCTATCCGCGGAGGGACATGATATAACCGTAATAGACTCCGACCCGCAGGTAATACAGCAGGTTACCGGTATGTATGATGTCATGGGCATAAAGGGAAACGGAGCCAGCTATAATGTGCAGCTTGAGGCGGGCATAGAAAAATGTGACCTGGTTATAGCCGTCACCGAGTCGGACGAGCTCAACCTCTTATGCTGCTCCATGGCTAAGAAGATGGGTAACTGCGCTTCGGTTGCGAGAGTTAGAAACCCGGACTATGCCGAGGAGCTGAGCTATATAAGGGACAGGCTCGGTATCTCACTCATCATCAATCCGGAGCTTGATACCGCTCAGGAGATGGCGAGACTGCTTCGACTTCCGATAGCGACGGAGATTGATTCCTTCGCAAGAGGACATGCGGAGCTGGTAAAGTTTAAGCTTCCCGAAGGCAATATCCTGTGTGACAAGCCTCTTGCCGAGAGCAGGGATCTTCATTGCGACATGCTTTTCTGCGGAGTGGAAAGAGGAGAGGAGCTGCTCATACCTGACGGCTCAACGGTATTCAAAAGCGGAGATCTCGTGTCGTTTGTAGCTACGCCTATTATGACTCACAAATTCTTCAAGAAGATAGGCCTTGATACGCGTCATGTTAAAAGCTGTATGATAGTTGGCGGAAGCAAGACCTCTTACTATCTTGCCAAAGAGCTTGAGGATATGAACATAGAATTGAAGATTTTAGAGCGTGATGCCAAGCACTGCGAGGAGCTCACCGTACAGCTGCCCAAGGCGCTTATCTTAAACGGTGACGGAAGCAACACAAAGCTTTTGATCGAAGAGGGAATAGAGGATGTGGAATCCTTCGTCCCGTTAACCGGTATAGACGAGGAGAATGTCCTGCTTACGCTCTATGCGAAGAAGTTCTCAAAGGCAAAGGTTATCACCAAGATAAACCGGACCGATTTCAGGCCCATAACCGAAAATATGGATTTGGGCACGGTCATTTATCCGAAATACATGACCACCGAAAGAATATCTGCTTACGTTCGCGCATTGCAGAATTCAATCGGCAGCAATATAGAAGCGCTTTATGATATATTTGACAACAGGGCAGAGGCTCTTGAGTTCAAGATAGAGAGGGACTCGAAGGTGTGCGGAAAAACCATTAGGGAGCTTCCCTTCAAGGAGAATCTTCTGGTGGCTTGCATAAGCAGAGACGGTGAGATCATTATCCCCGGCGGTATGGACGAGATTATGCCGGGAGACAGGGTGGTGGTCATAACGACGCATACGGGCTTTAAGGACATAAACGACGTCCTTAAATGATTGTTATTATCGGGTAGTGTAAAGAAAACAGATTCTTCGGGCTAAAGCCCTCAGACACGCAAAGATACTGATGTGTCACTCTGAACGAAGTGAAGAGTCTTATCGGGAAAACGGATTATGAATTACAGCGTAGTTAAACACATTATAGGAAAAATAATGGAGCTGGAGGGAGCGTTCATGCTGCTTCCGGCTCTTGTTGCGCTTATATACAGGGAAAAACAGGGCCTGAGCTTCATTTACGTGGCTGCAGGTTCGGCGCTTATCGGCTTCATTATCTCGAGGAAGAAGCCTGAAAACATGAATTTCTACCTGAAGGAGGGCTTCGTTACGGTTGCGCTTTCGTGGATAGTGATGTCAGTTGTTGGAAGCCTGCCCTTCTTTATAAACGGGGATATCCCCAATTATATCGATGCGCTTTTTGAAACCGTGTCAGGCTTTACCACTACGGGAGCATCGATTCTTTCTTCGGTTGATGCGCTTGCGAAATGCAGTATCTTCTGGAGGAGTTTTACCCATTGGATAGGCGGTATGGGAGTTATCGTATTTTTGCTTGCCGTGCTTCCCATGGCAGGCGGTTCGAATATGAACCTTATGAAGGCCGAAAGCCCGGGCCCCTCAGTCGGAAAGATTGTGCCGAAGATTAAGAAGACGGCTTCGATAACTTATCTTATATACATTTCGATGACTGTTGCGGAGTTTCTTTTCCTGCTTATCGGTAAAATGCCTGTATTTGAGGCGATATGTAACTCCATGGCGACGGCGGGAACCGGAGGCTTTGCCGTAAATGATGCGGGCTTCTTCACGCAGACACCGTACATTCAATGGGTTGTGACCGTGTTCATGATACTCTTCGGAGTTAATTTCTATGTCTATTATCTCATGACCATAAAAAGATTTTCGGATGCCGCAAAGCATGAGGAGGCAAGAACCTATCTGATCATCATCTTTGTTGCGGCGGGAATAATCGCATGGGACATTCATTCGTTGTTTGATACCGTGGGGGAAGCGATAAGACACTCCTTCTTCCAGGTCGGTTCCATCATAACCACGACGGGATTTGCCAGCGCGGACTTTAACGCCTGGCCGGTTACCTCACAGACCATACTTGTCATGCTCATGTTCATCGGAGCCTGCGCGGGAAGCACCGGCGGTGGTATAAAGGTATCGAGATTTATCATCCTTATCAAGACATTCTTCAAGGAGATCACTTCGTATCTTCATCCGAGGAGCGTTAAGAAGATTAAGCTTGAGGGTAAGCCTGTCGAGCATGAGGTCTTAAGGTCTACCAATGTGTATATTATCACATTTATTGTGCTCTTTACGGGCTCCATGCTTTTGATTTCTCTCGAGGGCAATGACCTGATAACGAACTTTACGGCGGTTGCCGCAACCATAAATAATATCGGACCGGGTCTCGAACTTGTAGGTCCTACGGCGAATTTCGGACACTTTAATGTGTTATCAAAGCTTGTGTTCATCTTTGATATGCTGGCAGGAAGGCTGGAGCTGTTCCCGATACTGCTCCTGTTCTGTCCGAGTATCTGGATAAGGAGGAGAAGCAAACGTGAGCAGCATAATATGGAAGCTTAACGCTTATGCGCATGTTCTCTACTATTACGGTAAGAATATGGGCGTCTCCGAGGCCGGATACCGTATCAAGCATAAGCTGTTTTACAGTAAGAGGAAAAAGCTGGTTGATTATACAGCGTGGAGAAGGTCTCATATAAAAGACGTAACGCTTGAAAATGTAAATGAGATAAATCGCGATGGCATAAGCTATTTTGTGAGACCGTCCTTCGGTATCGTATTTGCCGATATGGATGATAATGCGGACAAAAAGGAGATAGCGGCATATCCTTTTGTTAAGAGCTTAAGGAACGGCATGCTTAAGGACTACAGGATAGTAAAGCTGCCGAAGACGGCGGACAAAACGGAGCTCATAAAAGCGGTTAAGTCGGTAAAGGAGGATTATCTTTTCTTTGCGAGGAAGGATGACTTTCTTCACCGGTCGGCCATAGCGGCTCTTTCGAATCTTGTTTCGGGTTCGCCGGAGGCGCCGGATGCAATCTACACGGACGAGGACAGCTTTGAAGAAGTGAAAGGCGAGCAGGTATTCTCAGAGCCTTACATGAAGCCGGATTACGCCTCTTACTATCAGGAAAGCACGAATTACATAAGAAGAATGACTGTTGTTTCGAAGAAGCTTATGCTCGAGTTGCTTGAGAGCTTTGCTGACGGAGAGGAGCTTCCGGAGTGTGTGTCTAACGGAGTAGATGAAATGAATCCGGAATTCATCTTCCGTGTGCTTGAGAGGGCGAAAAGAGTCGGCCATCTTGATATGCCTGTCTACAGCGCGAGAAAGGGCGGCAATGAGCCTGTTACAGATGCGCAGATTTATATAAAATATGTGCGAGAACATTTTGACAGAATAGGTCGTGAGGGGAAGGTAAGTCTTGCGAACGAGGGAACCGGGCGCGCAACGGTAAATATATCCTATCCTGTTAAGGGTGAACCGCTTGTGTCGGTAATCATACCCAACAAGGATCATGCGGAGGACCTGAAAAGAGCTGTGAACTCGGTTGCGGCGGGAAGCTACAAGAATCTTGAGTTTATAATAGTCGAGAATAACAGCGTGCTTGACGAGACCGAAGAGGCATATAAGGAGCTGCTTGTCCGTGATGATATAGATGTAAAGCTGCTAAGGTATGAAAAAACGGGCTTTAATTACTCGGCTATCAACAATATGGCCATAAAAGAGGCAAGGGGAGAGTATATCCTCCTGCTTAACAATGATATAGAGATGGTAAATCCGGATGCGATCAGGGAGATGCTCGGGTACGCGCAGCGCCCGGATGTCGGGATGGTTGGAGCGAGACTCTACTTTGAGGATAAGACCATCCAGCATGCGGGAGTTGTGATAGGGATAGGCGGACTTGCGGATCACCTGCTGCGGGGGCTTGACGAGACCGATGAGATAGTAAAGCTTTACACGGGAGTAAGTCGTGAGTACTCGGCGGTTACCGCGGCCTGCGCTATGATAAGCAGGGAGATCTTTGATGAAATCGGCGGATTTGATGAGAGCATAGAGGTCGCATTTAATGATGTGGATTTGTGCATGAAGGTTACCGAAAAGGGAAAGAAGATAATATATGTGGCTCAGGCAATCTTAAACCACTATGAGTCCAAATCCCGCGGACAGGACGATACATTGAAGAAACAAAAGAGGTTCTTTGCCGAGGTTAAGAAGTTCTCGGACAGATGGCATGACCGGATGATGGCGAGGGACAGATACTATAACAGGAACCTGACTTTAGTGAGGACGGATGCGTCACTTAAGGAGTAGCTATGGCGGAAGGCAGTCGCTTTAATACCGAAAGTTTAATGAAGGTCATAAACGAGATCAAACGCGGCGGAGTTTCGGGTGTGATGTCGAAGGTGCGCTATAAGATGAACTCCATAGGCGGAGGTTATGACGGCTGGTTCAAGGAGCTTCATGAGCCCGGAGAGGACATCTTAAAGGAGCAGAGGGAGATAGAATTCAAGAAGCAGCCGCTGATAAGCATCCTTGTTTCGGTCTACATGACACCGGAGAATTTCCTGAGGGAGATGATTGAGTCGGTGATGACTCAGACCTATGCCAACTGGGAGCTTGTTTTGGTTGACGGAAGCAGGATCGATCTGGGGAACGCAGCGAGCTATACCGAGGGTGAGGCAGAGCGTGTCATAAATGAGTACATGGAGAAGGACAGCCGCATAAAGTACAGGATAGTAGTCGGCGCCTCGGGCATATCGAGCAATATCAACAAGGCCTTCTCAAACAGTAAGGGCGATTATATAGCACTGCTCGATCATGATGATGTGCTCACGCCGGATGCGCTTTTTTGTGTTGCGGCTGTATTGAACGAAGAGGACTACGACATAGTATATTCCGATGAGGATAAGATGAGCGAGGACGGAAGGAGATATTCCGATCCCGTATTTAAGCCTGATTTTTCTATAGATCTTTTGAGGTCATTTAATTATATCAACAAACTCATGGTAGTAAAAAGAGCGCTTATAAGCGAAGCAAGAGGCATGCGCAGCGAGTTTGACGGCGCCGAGGATTACGACCTTGCATTAAGGCTGTCGAAGGTTGCGGGACGGATATGCCATATTCCGAGAGTGCTTTATCACAGACGCACGGGTTTTGTTCCGTCGGATGTGACAGAGCATAAGAGAGAATACCAGCAGGAGATGGAGAAGAAGGCGCTGCTTGCTTACTTAAAAGAAAACGGGCTGCCGGGTACGGTTATGCACACGCCCGCAAGAGGAATTCTTCGATGTGTGTATGACACGCCGGGCAATCCCATGATTTCGATAATCGTTGCGGGAGGCGGAAACATAGACCAGGCCAGGAAATGTATAAGACCGCTTTACGAGAAGGCAAGGTATGCCAATTTTGAGCTGATAATAGTGGATCCGGGTGAGGATGAGGAAACCTCCGCCTATTACAGAAGAGTGGAAAAAGCAAGGAAGAACTGTAAGGTTGTCGATTATGTGGGCGTGAACAGGATTGCTTACTTAAGGAACTTCGGAGTGACACTTGCGAACAATGATTATCTGCTTTTCTTGGACCCTAATGTGAGCGTGTTTGAACCCTCAGCCATAGGAGAGATGCTCGGCCGTCTGATGCTTGATGATGCGGGGCTTGTGACCGGCGTGCTTTACAACGAGAGGGATCAGGTTGTGAGTCAGGGTACGGCGATAGGCGTGGGAGGAACTTATGCCAATCTCTTCAGGGGCATAAGAAAGGGAGAGTACGGTTATATGAAGCTCAACCTTGCAAACCTGAATGTGAGCGCCGCCCTCGCTTCGTGTCTTATGATTAGAAAATCCGATTTCAAGAAGCTCGGGGGCTTCTCGGAGAAGTTCGCCTCGGAGCTCTGCGATCTTGACTTTTCTTTGAGGGCAAGGGAGATGGGGCTTAACGTTACCGTCATTGCCGAGGCAGCCTGGAAGGTGGTCGGAGGAAGCATCCTCCGCGGATCTCAGAGGGACATGTCTGCCGATGAGAGAGAAAGAGAGCAGAAAAAAGAAGAGGACCTCTTCAATGTGCTTTGGGCACATTATTATCAAAAAGGGGACCCCTTCTATAATGCCAATTTCTCAAGGCGTAGCGGAAGCTTCTCGCTATAAGCTTACTCTTCCTCCGTAAGATCCGCCTTCGTCAGCGTCTTCAGCTGCGTATCGCTTACATCCTTCAGTTTGACTATTCTTGTGGCCTGGCGCTGGATGGATCTTTCAAGATAGTTTCTTACCTCACGGGCGTTTGCAAAGTTCTCATCATGGGACTCTGCGCGCTTTGTAAGGTATTCAAGCACATGCTTCTTTCCGGCGTCGTTCGGAACGTATTCCTGTTTCTTGCACATGCTCATGAATATATCATAAAGCTCCTGTCCGGTGTAATCCGCGAAGTGAATGTATTTGTTGAAGCGGGACTTGAGTCCCGGGTTGGAGTTGACAAATTCCTCCATAAGATCCGTGTAACCGGCAACGATTACGATAAGGTCGTCACGGTTGTCCTCCATAAGCTTAAGCAGGGTGTCTAAGGCCTCCTGACCGAAATCCTTGCCATCCTTGCCGTTTGTTAAGGTATAAGCCTCATCTATGAAGAGAACGCCGCCTAAAGCGCTTTCAACAACCTCCTTGGTCTTGATGGCCGTCTGGCCCACAAAGCCTTCCACAAGGCCTGAGCGGTCAACCTCCACAAGTTGTCCCTCACGGCATACGCCGAGACATTTGTATATCTTGGCAAGCATTCTTGCAACAGTGGTCTTACCTGTGCCGGGATTGCCGGAGAATACCATGTGCAGTGTGACGGAGGGCTGCTTCATGCCTCTTTCTTCTCTTAATTTCTTTACCTTCAGAAGATTAACAAGGTTCTTCAAATCCTTCTTGACATCGGAAAGTCCGGTTAAGGAGTTGAGCTCGTCCATTATCTCTTCTAAGGTGATATCCTGCTCGGGAACCTCGTTCTTGTTGATGGTGCCCTTCATGGCCTCCATAGCAGCCTTTGCCTCTGCAGCTGTGGAGCCTACCACCTTGCCGGAAGCGTCGCCCGGCTTTGCAGAATTATCCGTGGGCTTTGCTCCGCCCGAAGCCGGCTTTCCTACGTTCGGCTTTGCATTGTTGATGCTTGTGGGCGCGGGGCCTTTACCGGGTTCGAACACTTTGTGCTGTCTTAAGTAGTCCTCGATCATGCCTGTGTACTCGGTAAGCTTCTTAATCTCGGCATCCGTCACATGGTTGTCGCAGGACACAAACTCCTGGCCCATCTCACAGTACAGGTTGTAGAGAGTTCGCGCCTTGGAGAAACCCTGTGTGGTATAAGCGGTTTTGCCGGAAAGGTCTGCCTTGGTAAAGTAGGTAAATGATCTCGGCACCTTGGTTGCGAAATCCTTGTCGGCCGTGCGGTCGTACTTGAATTTCAATATGCTGGCCTGGGTAAAATACTGCGACAGGTACTGCTGTATAAAGGTTATCTCGGGGTACATGTTGCCCTCGCTTGTGTCAAGCATATACACAAGAAATTGCATCAGATCAAAGCGTATCATCTCGTGCATGCTAATCTCACCGGCGGGCGCGAACCCCTGAGTGGCAATTATCTCGCCGTACATGTAGCAGTCGTTTAAGCTTTTTCTTAAAGATAAATTCATGTTCTAAAACCTCTTATAAAGATTTATTGTTCGGTATTGATTTTACCCCTGAGTATCTTTCGATGTAAAACCTTTACTGCTGTTCGACATTAATCTTGTTTCTTAATATTTTCTTAGAAGAGTTCTTTGGGAACTCGGAGCTTCTTAGCTTAACGGAATTGATCCTCTTGAATACCGGAAGCTTCTTGTTGATCTCGGCAATCTTCGCGTCAAAGTGAGGCTGGTTGTTTAAGTAATCCTCCTCTGGGAAGATCTCGGCCACGATACCCTTATCATCGGAGTATACGACACACTCGCACACGCCCGGTACCACGCCGACAAGCATCTCAAGCTCCTCGGGCGATACATTTTCACCGTTGGAAAGGATAATCAGGTTCTTCTCGCGGCCGGTTATGAAGAGGAAGCCGTCCTCGTCTATGTGCCCTAAGTCGCCGGTTCTGTACCAGCCCTCGGTGAAGGCCTGCGCGGTGGAGATGTTGTCCTTGTAATAACCCATCATGACATTGTCGCCCTTAACGACTATCTCGTCGTCCTCGGAGATTCTTATGTCTATGCCGTCTAAGATCTGGCCCACGCTTCCGTCGCGGTGATAGTGGTTTCTGTTAACCGAAAGCACCGGCGAGCACTCGGTAATGCCGTAACCGTTCAGGATCTCTATGCCGAATGCCCTGAAGGCTTTAACATAATGCTCGTTTAAGGGAGCGCCGCCGCAGATGATGAACTCGAGGTTTCCGCCGAAGGTCTGTAAAATCTCCTTGAAGAACTTCTCCCTGAAGTCGAGACCGAACTTGAGCAGAATCTCGCTGTTCTTCATGGCAGCCTTGAGCATCTTTTCTTTGCCGCGCTTCTTTGCGTTCTGGACTATTCTCTTGTAGAAGTTTTCCACGAAAAGGGGAACCAAGAACAGTGTCTGCGGACGAACGACAGCCAGCTCCTTTAAGAGATACTTCAGGCTTCTGTTGATGTAGGTCGCGCGTCTGTAGTTGAACACCATGAATATGGCGGTAATAAGTCCGAAGGTGTGGTGGAACGGAAGCACCGAGAGGGAGTTGCCGTCTAAGATGAAGTTCTTGCAGGCGGCGTTTATGTCTGAGGCCATGTTCTTCTGGGAGAGCATAACGCCCTTTGAGATACCGGTGGTTCCGGAGGTGAAGAAGATAGCCGCAAGTCTTTCGGGGTCGATGTTATAATCGATAAATGATGTGTCACCCGAGCTTATCAGGTGAGTGCCTTTTGCCTGATAGTTCATGAGCTCGGACATATTATATACCTTAAGTCCCTTCGGGGGATTCTTAAGCTTTGTGTAATTGCCGGCAATTATAACGGCGTCGCAGTCGCTCTGCTTAAGTAAGGTAATTGCCATGTCCTCGGGCTGATCCTTGTCGATGGGCACGACAACATTTCCTCCGTTGGTTATGGCAAAGAAGCATACCAGCCAATCGTAGGAATTCTCACCTATTATCGCGATGTTCTTGTCGTGGAAACCCTCGCTGTAAAGGTAGGTTCCCAGGGCGTC
Source organism: Lachnospiraceae bacterium (assembly GCA_017525525.1). Taxonomy (GTDB): domain Bacteria; phylum Bacillota; class Clostridia; order Lachnospirales; family Lachnospiraceae; genus Coprococcus_C. The sequence continues at coordinate 21,619 of JAFXSQ010000062.1, forward strand.
AATCTCCCTGTCAAAATCGTAACAGGTCTTCTCGACGAGTTTCCCGTCGTCATCGGTATAAGAAAAGCAGACATCGCCGGGAGTGTCTCCGGCACGGCTTTTGACCATCTCTTTGAGATCCTTGATCTGTGGGAGAGTGTTATAAAGCGGATAGGGTTTGTTCTTCATAATTAAGATACCTCGCAAATACATTATATGGTGTAGAAATCCGTAACAAAAATCTTATCTAAATATAACAATATTATTATTATAAGTCAATCGAAATAAATCTAAAGGACGAAGTAAACTTACTGTCAGTTGACAGAGGACAGAGTATCCCTGATAAGAAAAAACGAATTCAAGATGACCGCATTTTATCCCGTCTTCTCTTTTCTGTCAACTTTACTATATATTGCTTATTCTTTCACGGATTGCAA
>JAFXSQ010000012.1 GCA_017525525.1 Lachnospiraceae bacterium
TACCGCCACCGAGGTAACAGTCTAAAGAATACAGGAAAACTGGGGCTTTGCAAAGAAGCGGTGTGAAAGAGTAAACGCTACTTATGAAAGACTAAACGCTACCCTTGGTTGTTGGAGTAGAATTTCCAAATACATTTCAGGTGAGAATGAATTTTATTACTTACGATATCCATTTCAGCCAATATATGTTATACTGAATGTCAAAGAGCGCATGGATTGAATACCCATATATACCGGCTACCCGGACGCGCTTTGTTCAACCAGGAAAAATCGAAATTGATGCAAACGAAAGGGCAGTTATCGAAGAGTTCAAGGCTGCTTTTTCGTTTGCACCACCTTCGATTCTTTCCTTAACGATTTGTATTTGAAGGACAGGAGGAGAAAGTGATGAAGATTGACGCAAGTTCAATGGAATGGATTAGAAAACCTAAATCATGTCGGGTCACAAAGGATAAGGTTGAAATCATGACCGAACCTCATACTGATCTATGGCAGAGGACCTATTATCACTTCAGAAATGACAATGCCCCTGTCTTGCAAATGAAAACAATCGACCAATTCTTCTCGTTTGTGGTACGGACAGAGTTTGATTCCAAGGTACGCTATGATCAGAGTGGGGTAATCATGTACTTGGATAGTGACAATTGGCTTAAGGCTGCTATGGAATATGAAAATGAAAAGATTCAGAGATTAGGAAGTGTTGTCACAAATAATGGCTACTCTGATTGGGCATCTACAGATGTTGATGCCGCAATAAAGTCTGTATGGTTTCGTCTAAGTCGCAGGGAAGATGATTTCTGTGTAGAAAATTCTTTTGATGGAATAGATTTTAAACAGATGAGGATATGTCATATGTTCAATGCTCCAAAGGAAATTCGTTTTGGCATCTATGCATGCAGCGCCGAGGAGTCATCTTTTTTGGCTGCTTTTACAGATATGGAAATCACTGAATGCGCATGGAAGGCGCATGATGGTCAGCAACCGGATTAGAAGTATTACAATATGGTGTATTCCTGTTGAGGTGACAAGTTAAACCGGAATAATACATGATTTATGGAGGCAAAACCAATGCTTATAGATTTTAACAAAATAGATTCAATGACCTTCCCGGGGATGGATAACGGTACCGGTACTATGAGTGCCCGTATGTATAATGATGATTCCTATCTCCTCAAATTCTGCATATGTGTTACCGAAGATACTCATAAACAAAAAGACATTTGCCCTTGCTGAAACAGATGAAACAAAATTTATAGCAAAATGTATCAAAACAAGTAACCTTGCCAGAACTGATTATCAGAAGTCGGGTTTTGCGTATGCTCTATCCAAGAGCTTTGTTGTCTGGTATGCACAGAAGTGCGCTTTTGAATACGGGGAAAAAGGAATCCGTGTGTGCTCTTTAAGTCCCGGACTGATTGCAACTGATATGGGTAAGCTTGAAGAAAAAGAGGGTGGAAGCATGCTTGCTTATGCAGCAGAAAAGAGAATGGGTACTCCTGAAGAACTTGGATTTGCGATCGCAACTGTAGCAGATGAAAGGAATGGTTACCTTGCAGGTGTAGATGTGCTTGTCGATGGAGGCAGCACAAACGGAAAGAACTTCAGAAAATAATAACAAAGATAGAAAAGCGTTATCATAACGGAAAAGCTCAGGATATGATGCCATCCCGGACAGATGGCTTTCCAAACTTCAGAAGCGAGAGTACCTGGAATCATTTTGTGTATAACAGTTTACGGGTTCGGCGATTTGCCGGACCCTTTTTGCTGACAAGAAAGGCGAGAAGTGGTAGAATATATAAGGGTTTGCAGAGATGCGTAGCAAGTTACACGATTTTGAGATATAGTATTATGAAGTATGAGAATATCGTCCGTGCAGTGTTTTTAAACCGTCCAAACCGCTTTATTGCTGAAGTGGATATCAGCGGACAAAGAGAAATTGTGCACGTGAAGAATACAGGAAGATGTAAGGAATTGTTGATTCCGGGATGTGAAGTATGGCTGACTGCGCCAGGGACACCGGGCAGAAAGACAAAGTATGACGAGGAGGGACCCGCCGCAAAGCGATGGAAGGAGCCCTTGTGACGGTGTGTGATAACGCGGGAGGCAGCCCGGCGGAGCATTCACGGTGTTGCAGGCGTTTTTTATATAATACGATCATTGTGTCTGTCGGGCTGGGTGATCTGGTCATGCACAATCCGGTGATCGTCAGCTAGTCCGGAGAGTATGAGACGGAGGAACCTTGTATAGGATACATATCCAAAAAGGACTGTGCAAGAGTAACTTCTATATTTGACGTTTTAGGCCAAACTGCTGGTTTCTACTTGCTTTTTACAGTTAGTTGGTACAAAAATTTTTGTTGCAAAATAAAAAGTGTCATTGCCAGTGATACAAACTATAGGGCTGATAGAAGCTCTCTTGTAAATTATAATCCTCGGAAATAACTTTAAATAACATTTAAACCGAGGATTATAATTCTTGAATAGGCGGAAAAGCTGGGATATGAATATGATCATGAATATACGGCATATGAGGTGTCGGGTGAGGAAGGGACATATTGATATGAATTATAGAGTTATAGACAAGGAAAAGTATTATCGGAGCGGAGTCTTCCGCCATTTTTCGGAGGACTGTAAGTGTTCTGTTTCTATGACTGCGAGAATAGATGTCACAGATCTGGTGGAGCATTCCAAACAGACAGGCACTAAGTTCTATATCAACTTTTTGTATCTGCTCTCAAAGGTGCTTAATTCAAGGGATGATTACAAGATGGGTTATCTTTGGCAGTCGGAGGAACTGATCTGCTATGACAGCATAAATCCAATTCAGTATGTTTTTCATGAGGATACGGAAACTTGTACGCCGGTCTACACGAGATATTGTGAAGACTATGAAGTGTTTTACCGGAATGCTGTAAATGATGTGGAGAACGCAAAGAAAACAAGGGAATACGGGCTGGATATGATGAATCATCCGAACTGGTTTGATGCATCGTATATATCCTGGCTGTCATATGATTCACTGAATGTTGAACTGCCGGACGGATATTTGCATTTTGCTCCAATCATCAACTGGGGTAAATACCGGGAGGAAAACGGACGCCTGATGATGCCGCTGAGTGTCCGCCTGAATCATGCAATAGCAGACGGATTTCTTGTAGCAAATGTTTACAGGATGTTGGAGAAGGAAATGATGGCTTTCTGCAATGATGAAAAAAAGCTGTAGTAGAGAAAACCGGAGAGGAGTTTTGCTTATCATGGTCACAAAGGAAATGTTAAAAAATGCGTTGACTCAACTTGGGGTAGAGAAGGGCATGGTATTAGAGGTTCACTCATCACTTAGCAGTTTTGGAGAACTTGAAGGCGGAGCTGAAACAGTGATAAATACGCTAAAAGAGATTGTCACGGAGGAAGGCTGGCATGATAGGCAGGAAGCGGGAAATTGCTGAATTAAATAGTAGAAATATTAGAGTTAAATATGAAGAATTAGGTCCATTACCTTCGCTCCAAATATGCGTTTGGGAAGAGGATAATAAGTTGCATTTTTCTTGGTATTATCCTTATATCAATAAAATGAAACTGAATCAAGTGAATGATGGTGAAAGTGAAATTTCTGTTAATCTATTGAATCAAAAAATCTGTTTTTTGGGGGATGATAGCGTTATTACTAAGTCGGGAAAACGGAGCATTGATCCAGTTTCATATTCTCTAAGGATAATAAACTCTGATGGTAAAGAAATAATATACAATTGGAGCGAAGATGATATTATACCTGCAGAAATTAAAAACTTTATTGCTTTCATTGGTGATATTATAGGAGAAACTCCTTTTACGCCATAATAAGAGAGTGAAAGAATATTGCTTAGTGAGTAAAATCTCGGATTTAACGTGCGAAAGAAGAACTGAACCGAAGTCATGAAGATATACATTGAAAGAAATGAAAAGAAAACGGAAGATGTGAGTTTAGCTCTTACAACATACATTTCAATAGATGCAATAAAGCCGTATGACTTGGATTATGAAGAATGGAATGTGATCGAAGCATATGTCGAGAGTATCTATAATAGAGAGACTAAGAGCTATACAGATATTAAAGCACAGGGGTGTTGGTTTGACCAGGAAAATGATAATACCTGATTTTAATTCACAAAGGGATAAAGATCGGTTCTTCCGAAGCTTGACGGATGAGCAGAAGATCGAAGCTTTGAACGAGATGGTTCGCACCTCGGAGCATATTGTGTTTCTCGGAGGAGCGGGTGTATCTACGGAAAGCGGGATTCCTGATTTTCGAAGCAAGGATGGTTTGTATCATAGGAAGGATAAGAAGTTCGGAAGCTACAGACCGGAATACCTTCTGAGTTATGATTGTCTGAATCATAAACCGAAGGTGTTCTTTGAATACTTCAGGGAGAACCTGGACTGTCGAAGCATTCAGTCGAATGATGCACACAGAAAGCTTGCTGAAATGGAACAGAAAGGCAAGCTGGATGGTGTGATCACGCAGAACATTGACGGACTTCATCAGAAGGGCGGCAGCAGGAAAGTGTGGGAGATCCACGGGAGTGCACTGCGTAGTTACTGCGTGAGCTGTCGTAAGGAGTACGGGCAGGATTACATTTTTGAAAACACGGAGGAGGTGCCGCGCTGTCCGAAGTGTGGGAAGATGATCCGTCCGGATGTGACTTTGTATGGAGAACTTCTGCCTGAACCTGCTTACGAAGAGGCAGTAGCGCTTATTCGATATGCGGATATGCTGATCATCGGTGGTACATCCCTGGAGGTTGGTTCCGCGGCGCAGCTGGCGCATATGTATCACGGAAAGTACCTGGTGATCATCAACAAAGGGAAGACGAAAATGGAAGGCAAGGCTGATCTGGTGTTCCACGACAGCATCGGAAAGGTTATGAATCAAATTGTGCTTGGATGTTGATAAAGTTTAGCGTTTTTCTTTGGAGAGGGGGCACTATGGAGAAAACAGAAAAGAAAGTTGCAGTAATTACAGGCGGAGGCCATGGAATAGGAAAAGCAATAGCGGAACTTTTCCTTGCTGATGGAATGATCGTATACATTATCGATAAAAAAGAAGGCGACTGGTTTGTTGGTGATGTCAGTGTTAAGGAAACACTTGAACAGTTTGCAAGACATGTTATCGAAAGCTCCGGGCGTGTGGATTATCTGATCAATAATGCTCTTCCGCTTATGAAAGGTATAGATGAGTGCAGTTTTGAAGAGTTCCAGTATGCGCTTTCGGTAGGTATTACAGCACCGTTTTATCTGACAAAGCTTCTTATGCCTGCTTTTACTGAAAATGCATCGGTAATAAATATTTCTTCGTCGAGAGATCGCATGAGCCAGCCTCAAACGGAGAGCTATACAGCTGCAAAGGGAGGAATCGCTGCGCTTACTCATGCCATGGCTGTCAGTCTGGCAGGCAGGGTACGTGTGAACAGCATCTCGCCCGGATGGATCAATACATCGGATGATCTTATTGAAGGCGCGGATGCTTTGCAGCAACCGGTGGGACGAGTAGGAAGACCGGAGGATATTGCGGAGCTTGTCAGGTTTCTGTGTTCTGATAAGGCCGGCTTTATAACAGGAGAGAATATTTGTGTTGATGGTGGTATGACGAAACAGATGATCTATCATGGTGAACACGGATGGGTATATGAAAACTGAGGAAGTACACGTGAGGGTGAATTAATTTGGCGGATTGATCAGTGTTTGTAGAGAGGATAGCAATGTCAGACAAAAAAGCATTTATTGTTATTGATATGCAGAAAGACTATCTGTGGGATAAAAGAAAAGCAATGTTTATTTATGATTCGAAAAAGCTTGTAGAGAACGTTAATTCGGCTATAAAATCATACACTGAAAAAGGATATGACATCATATATGTAAAACACATCTTGCCCAAGGTATTATGGGGAGTGGGCTTCTCAATTAAGGGAAGCGAAGGAGCTGAGTTATATGATGGGTTGGACATTGTTTCGGATCTTTGCTTTGAAAAAAACAGATCTGACTCGTATACATCGAAGGCGTTTCGAGATCACATGAAGCGCAATGCGTACAAGGAGGTTGTTTTAGCCGGACTCGATGAATGTGGATGTGTTGGTGCTACAGCAAAGGGGGCTGTTAAAACAGGCATTAGTGTAAAGATGTTCGCAGATTGTATAGAAAGCAGGTTTTCTGAAGAAAGAATATTAAAAATGAGAACGCAGCTAGTTAACCTGGGAGTAGAATATATTTGAAAGGAAAACAGCTGATGATGCAAGATATGGCAATATGGAATCCGTGGCATGGTTGTAAGAAGATTAGTCCCGGTTGTGCGAACTGTTATGTATACAGGCGTGATGAAAACATCGGGAAGGATGCATCTGTTGTAACAAAGACAGGTGATTACAATCTTCCGCATGGTTGATTACAGTATCTGTAACGTAGAGGTGGATAATGACAAGCCCTATGGGAAATCACTCATTATCCGCAAAGATGCCGACGGGAATGAGATCAGAGGAGAACTTCAGCAGGATTCAACAGGTGTACGGGAGTTTTTTGCATGGGCTGTGCAGATATATATTCCCTGGCTGACTTCCCGGAAGTCAGATATGAGACTGCCAAGGTCTATGAGTTTTATATGAAGGGTATTTTGGGAGGTACGGCATTTGAGTAGAAAACAGCGTGTATTAAAGAAACGTTACGCTATTTTCTGCGAAGGTGATACCGAATACAATTATACTGATAAGATGCGAAAAAAGCAGGGAGTGGAGCTTGTTCTGAAACCAATCAATATGCTTTAACTGGCTACGAAAACAAGAAAAACGGATTGATAGCCAAATAAAAAAGCAATATCATGCGATTAAAGTGGCTGCGAAAACAAAAAAATACAGTTCATAGCCAATATGAGGAGTAAAGTATGGATATCAGGGATGCAATACAGGAAAGACACTCGGTTAGGAGTTTTAAGAATCTTCCGATTGAGGATGAAGTGAAAAATAAGCTGAATGCTCTGATTGAGCAGGCAAATGAAGAAAGCGGATTGAACATGCAGCTGGTTTGCGATGATCCGGAGTGCTTTGATACATTTCTTGCACATTATGGAAAGTTCTCCAATGCAAAGAATTATATTGCGGTGGTTGGAAAGAAGTCTATGGAGAACCTCGATGAGCTATGTGGTTATTATGGTCAAAGCATAGTGCTTGAGGCGCAAATGCTTGGGCTGAATACCTGCTGGGTGGGAGGAACCTACGGTAAAGGAAAGTGCAAGGCTGATACTGAAGCTGGCGAGAAGATAGTGTGTGTGATAGCTATTGGTTATGGAGAGACGGAAGGCGTGAAGCATAAATCAAAGCCGGTTGAGAAGCTGTGTAATGTATCGCGTGATGATATGCCTACATGGTTCAAAAATGGAATGGTGGCTGCGATGTTGGCACCTACGGCATTGAATCAGCAAAAGTTTTTCGTTTCGCTTGTCGGTGATGAGGTAATGATTACAGCGAAGCGGGGACCGTTTACCAAGGTTGATTTAGGAATTGTGAAGTACAATTTTGAAGCGGCTTGTGGGCATAAGTGTAAATGAGAATCTGAACTGGCAGTCCTAATCGAAAAGGATATGTGTGTATTTGAAGCACCGGGGGATTCCGAGCATCTGAAAAGGATACTTGAATTTGTGAAGATCAGTAAGAGATCACTGTATAGGCCCCCCATGAGACTATGTGCCCGCCATTATAAATTTCTTACCATATCAGCGAGTTTTAAAAAATCTTTGGCTTTTACGACGGCAAGACCCTGTCCCTCGTCACCGAGTATAATCAATTGGTCGCCGGGTTCTATATTAAAAATCTTACGGGCTTTGGCCGGAATGACTATCTGTCCCTTCTCGCCAACCTTAACCATACCAAATATATGCTTGCCTTTAGGTGGAACTGACAGCCCCATGTTATCTTCCGGTTCATAATTAGTCAGGTCATCAAGGGATACACCAAATATTTCTGCTATAGATTTGCATCTGTCAATATCAGGAAGACTGTCGCCGGCTTCCCATTTTGCTACAGACTGTCTGGAAACGCCAATCTTTTCAGCAAGATCTTCTTGTGTCATTTCGTGAGCTTTTCTGAGTTGAACTAAATTATCTTTAAACATTATTTATCTCCTTTTTTGATACCGAGTACCATCCATCTATAAATAGGAATTCTTGAAATAATTGCATATAAACCAAATCCAAATATAAATCCTGCAATCAGACTAAGTAAATAAACCAGTGGAACCGGAAGTGTCCATATCTTTGCAAACAGAAGTGTGACTGTTGAGAGGCCGAGATAATGGAAAACATATAATCCAAAGCTTCTCTTTGACATCCACTCTGAAAACTTATTGCTAAAATCTCCGAAACGTGCCATGCCACTAAGCATTGCAAGTGAACCGAAGTAGGCGGTTGCTGCAAAAATAGGATATCTGTTTACCGGAGCGTCAGCATAATTAGCGCCATCCTTTATTACAAAATAAATAATGCAGAAAATGGTACATAAAACTGCTGCTATTATAATGAATGGTACCGCGTATTTTTTGATTTTTTCTATTACTTCCTCATGTGAAAAAACGAAGTATCCCAAGATAAAAAATACAAAATAGAATCCAATTCTATAAACAACAATTACAGGAGTGTTAAATAAGTAACCTGCTCCCCAAACCGGCAGACAGAAGAGTACGATCATCCATATAGGCGTCTTTGCTCCGGCACTTAGTAAACGATTCTTCTCAATCATTCTGATAAGAACAAGTATAAGACTGTATGCCCAAAGAAGCTGAATAAACCACAGAACTCCTGTTCCTGAAAGAACCATAATAAAATATGTTACGATTTTAGGAACTTCGTTTATTGTTTCAAAAGCATTATTGAGGCGCATACTCACATAACCCTGTATAAACTGGAATGCAAACAGACCTATAGTGGAAGGAACTAAAAGCTTAACGGTTCTGCTTTTTATGAATTCCTTATTTGTATGTTTTTCCAGATATAATCTTGAGCTTATTCCTGCTACAAGAAACAGGATTGGCATAAACCATGGATAAACAAGATATAAAAAACTATCAAACCATTGGAAGTCCATATTTGATATTTGTTTGTATCCACCGGATATTCCTTCCGCGTTATAGATATAGATGACATGGAAGATGACTACTATAGTCACCGTAATCCACCGGATGTTATCAATATAATGCCTTCTTTCATTTGTATTAGATTTCATTATTTTCACACCTTTCATAATAATCTAACATTTCGTACATTTGCAACTATTTTTTGCATTTATTATATATTGACAATCTGGAAAGTCTATCAACCGTATTTTACATTTTTATCTAATTTTTGTTATTTTTAGTTGCAATTTCTGTTTGAAGGAGCTATTTACCGGCTAATGTTGTATTTTCGCTCAATTCATGTTACCCTGACACATAACTTCTTTCAGTTTAACATGCTATGAACATATGGTCATTATAATGACCTCAAAAAGCGTTGAAGTGACAGAAACAAGATAAGGAGTATAATAGTGATGGAATACAGGAAGGCGAAAATCAACGAGTCGAAAATCGTATGTGATATAGTACAAGGAACAAAAGAAGCGGTTTATCCGCACTATTATATACAGGCGGTAGTTGATTTCTTTGGGCGATGTACTAACGATTGATGAGAAGACGACAAAACACCACGTGAAGAAATAACGAAGAACCTGAGAAAAGAGAAAAATGATTTCGTGGGTCTGGATGATAATTTTATCGATTGGGTGGATGCTTTTGGTCTACCTTACTGTTGTGTTTCTGTTGATTCATGACAAAAAAAATAAAATCGGACTGGGTGCAATAGTTCTTACCTTTATGGCGATGATCATTCCGGTCATCATTTTCGTGTTCACCAATATTATGTGCTGGGTGAATGAAGCAAATGAGACGGCATATTGGGTAATTATGGCTGTTATGTCCGGCGTATTCATTGGCGGTCCGATTCTTTACGGCATAGGGAGCATTTTGTATCGACTGATCAGGTATTCTCCGAAGCGTATGGCGGTTTACGCAAGAAAAAAGGTAGGATCCTTTCACGCTTTTCGTAAGAGGAGAACAAATCACCGGGCGCATGAGGATAATCATGAAGCTGAAAAAAATTATATAGAAGAACAGCTTTGGATTGCACAAAAAAAACTGGGAATTCTGTACCGCGTGAGAAGCCGGAACGGGAAGGACCGGTTGGTCCGGGCAATCATGGATGTCAACCAAAAAGAGATTTCCGAAATAATAGGATGGGAGTACCGGACAATCCTGGCGGAAAAATTCAAAGCAAAGACGGATATTCTCGTTTCTTTTTGCGACGGAAAAAATACGTTGGTATATCTGCATTGGCCGAAAAAGAGCTTTACGCCGGAAGAGCTGATGGAGGAAGACCGAAAGAAGCTTGCGCTTGCGAAGCGATTCCGGAATATTACCATGACCGGCAGACTGATCTATATTTTTATGTGTATCGAACGATATCTGGTATCTATGTATCCGGACAGAGACTGGATCCCGGTTGCGAGCAGGATGTGGAACCGGACGAAGGAGACCGAAAGATGGAGCGAGGGTACCCCGGGGGATCTTTTGAGGGAAATTGTTCCGGAACGAATCATGCGATTTTATAGGTATGGATACGGATATGAGAAACTAAACTCTATGGTATTTGATAAACAGCTGTCTTTGGAGGATTATACTCTGCTCCGCGGGCTTTACGAAGGGATATCAAAGGGAGATCCGAATGAGGAAATCAATCAGCTTGTGGGGCTTCCTGAAAAGCTGATTTATATGGTGAATCTGAGGAATTATGCGTTTGATTTCAGTGATCAGAGGACGATTGAAGCTATCCTGACAGCGGAGGACATTCTGATAAAAAACGGGATTGAACTTCCGGAATATGCTTCGGTGGAAGGATTCTCCTATGAGAGAACTTCTGATGAAATGCCGGATGAATACAGGAATGTTTTCTTTGGCTTCGGTGTGGACGCAGACGAACTCTCCATCCTGCTAAATGGGGCAAATGCACCGGGGCTCAGAGACTGAGAATAAGGTGGAAGGTTGATAATGATACAAGATATTTATAGATGATGAAGATGTTCAAGGAAGGCTTCGTTCTAAGGTGAAAGCAGGTTTAACGAGGACAGTAATATGTTGAAGTTTATACATTTATTTAAAACTACTATTTTGGAATATCGTTTATTGGGATAGCTGCATTTGTGATACAGGAAAAAAGATAAAAAATGAAACAGATAAATGAAAGAGGCGGTGTCGGGAAATCATCCTGACACCGCTTTTGCATGTGAGCAATATTTCTGTATCATTTGGGGGGTGTTTTGTGGTACAATCGGTGTATAAATTCGTGAAAACAGCCCCAATAAGCAAGTTGTCAAAATAAAGATTGGAGAGTGACCTTGAAATGAATACTTACAAAAGGGATTTGTTCCTGAAAGAGTTTGCTGAGATGATCGATTCAATGGTTGATTATGAGCACTTTTCAAGAGAAAGATTAGTAGACAATCTGTGCCGTATGGCTCGTTTGTTTCGCCTTACCAAAGTTATTACGGAGTTTTATAAAAACATTACAGATGAAAAAGACGGCAAAGGTGAAGTACTTTGTGATTTTGATGAGGGTCCGGCTGAAGTAGTAGTGATGAAAAAAGAAATCATAACTAAAATCGGCGCTATTGTGCGTGTTACAGCCTATTCTTCGAAAGATATGGAAGAACTTGATGAAGAGGAAGAGCGATATCTTGCCATCGTTTTACGTTCATTAATGAGTTATGTCGGCCGTAACCGGCTGCAGACTGCTGTAGAAGTCCTGGCATACCATGACGGAAATGGTTATCCTAATTTCGCGTATTATTTCCGTCATCTTGAAAAAATGAACAGACAGGGTGGCTTATATGGTTATACTGCTATCATGTACAACCTTAAACAGTTTTCTCTGATCAATCGCGACATAGGTTTAGAGCATGGTGACGTGGTGATGAGAGCTCATTTTGAGACTGTAAAAGCTTTGGTTGCGGATAAGGGCGCAGTATGCCGCGTCGGTGGTGATAATTTCGCAGCAATCTTTCCGACTGAGCTTTTAGAGAGTGTTATTTCTTTTTTGGATAATGCATCCATAGGATATGATCCTCAGATTTCAAGCACTGTAGAGGTATCTGCATACGTGGGAGTTTTTGTCATTCCGAAAGAATTCAGGTTTGAGAGGCCGGGAAATATCGTTGAGATGATTATGCCTGCGTGCCAGGCTGCAAAAGCATCCGATAAGGGTGATGTGTATTATGCAAGCCTTAAGAATCTTGAGATGAAGGAGAATGTCTCGAGAGTCCGCAGGCATTTTGAAGAGGCATTGGAAAAAGGCGAATTTAAGGCATACTATCAGCCCAAGGTAGATGTTGAAACCGGAAAGATCATCGGGGCAGAGGCTCTTTGCAGATGGATCAGGGATGGAAAGACTATTCAGCCGATGGAATTCATTCCCATACTGGAGAGAAATACAGATATCTGCAGGCTTGATTTTTACATGCTTGATCTTGCATGCAAGGATATAAGAAGATGGCTGGATGAAGGGAAAAAAGCGGTTAGAGTTTCAGTAAACTTTTCGAGAAAGCATTTGGTTAATCCGAAACTGCTTGATGATATTGTAAATGTTTTGCAAAGAAATAATGTTCCGTATGAATATATCGAGATCGAGCTGACAGAGACCACATCTGAAGGTGATTACCAAAAACTGAAAAATCTTGTTGAAGATTTCAGGGAAAATGGGATACATACCTCTATTGATGATTTTGGCGTCGGTTATTCTTCCTTAAACATCATAAGGGAGCTTCCCTGGAATGTAATGAAAATAGACAGAAGCCTTCTACCTATGAGCCATGCTGAAAAATATAACTCGTCAGCGGTTGTCTACAAACACATAACAGCCATGGCTTCCGAGATGGGAATCGAGTGTCTTACGGAAGGCGTTGAGACTCTCGAGCAGCTTGAGATTCTCAAAGAGAATTCCTGTATGTATGCACAGGGCTACTATTTTGATAAACCGCTTCCGTTAGATGAATATGAGAAAAGAATGGAGAGCGGATCATACAGTGTAAAGGATGATGAATAAAAAACCGGAAATGGATTTATCATGATGACGGCAGGTCTGCACAACGATTGTGAAGGCGACCGCAAAGTCGCTGCGAATATAGGTTTGATTCTTGCGGCAGTTTACGCCACATGGCAAAGAAAAGCATTTGGAGGAACCTATGGGTTCATTACTTTTAGCAGTGATATATTTGATATTTATAAGTCTTGGACTGCCGGATTCACTTCTCGGATCAGGCTGGCCTAAGATGCAGATTGATTTTGGCGTCCCGTCATCATATGCCGGTTACGTGTCGATGACTATATCCTTTATGACAATCATATCTGCGCTGTTAAGTCCTTGGCTGATCAAGAGATTTCATACGAAATGGATCGTGATCGTATCCATATTAATGACGATACTGGGACTTTGGGGCTTTTCGGTATCAAAGCAATACCTGATGCTGTTTCTCATCGCTGTTCCTTACGGACTTGGCGCGGGAGCTATAGATGCATCTGTAAATCATTATGTGGCAAATCATTATTCGAGCTCGGCAATGAATTTCCTTCACTGTTTTTATGGAGTGGGTGCTGTGATCAGTCCTTATATCATGGCTCTGGCGTTAAGTAAAGCACGGTGGAATGAAGGCTATCGCTGGACTGCATATGTTCAAGTGGGAATCCTGTCAGTATGTATTCTTTCACTTCCTTTGTGGAAAAAGACGGAAGAAGCATCGGACGAGGAGGAGATCAGGAACAGTGCGGGTATAAAGGAAACACTTAAGGTTCCGGGAGTAATCCTGACATTGATTGCGTTTTATGCTTACTGTTCCGGTGAAGCGACATGCTTTTTATGGACACCCAGCTATTTTGCGGGAACGAAGGAGGGGTTGTCTGATGAGCTCATAGCTTCCTTCGGCTCTCTTATATTCGGGGGACTGATGTTTGGAAGACTGATATCGGGCTTTGTTTCAAATAAACTGGGCGACCGGCTTCTAATCAGAATAGGGATAGCGGTTGAACTGCTTGGAATCATCTTGGTATTCATTCCGGGCGCTCATTATATGGTTGCTGCGATTGGTTTTGTGATTATAGGAACCGGAATGGGACCTGTATATCCGGCGATACAGCATATGACACCTATAAACTTCGGAAAAAGGTATTCTGCAGCTGCAATCGGCCTTCAGATGGCATCAGCGTACGTGGGCAGTACATTCATGCCGATGGTATTCGGAATTATGCAGGAGAGCATAGGAATAGCCATTATGCCTGTGTATCTGCTGATATTTGCGGTTTTAAGCATAAGCCTTTTGGAGACAGCATACCGAAAGGCAGACGCTAACATGGAGAAATAAGAAGTGCAGGAATATGTATGGGTGGTTTTGCTATACCTTGGGATTATGAATTTGCTTGGTGTAGCGATAATGGGAATAGATAAGTCGAAAGCAAAGCGCGGTGCTTGGAGAATTCCGGAAAAAGCGTTGTTTCTTGTGAGCTTTTTAGGAGGAAGCATAGGCACATGGGCGGGTATGTATTTGTTTAGACATAAGACGAAACATTGGTATTTTGTGGTTGGCATGCCACTGATTATGATCTTGCATATCGTAGTGGCAGTGATGGTTATGAAGGGGAATATACTGTAATGAAATCAATTCATTTGCGGAGGAAAGCATGAGAGAAATCGAAGCTAAAGAAGTATATAGACTGAATAATTGCCTGCAAGCATTAGCAGATCATCATAACAGAGTTTCTGTAAACTTCAAAGGGTGTTATCCGAAAAGACCGTTTGAAGAAACACTCAGTCACTTTACATCTGACATCAATGCCGGCAATTCTTCCATTGCTGTGATTGAAGCAGAAGACAGGGTTGTTGGTTTTTGTAAAATCAATTATGGCAGTGATGTCGGCGTCATTGAATATCTCATTGTTTTAGAGGAATACAGAGGAAAGGGGTGCGGAGCTCAATTGATGGAATGGGCGCTGAACCGCTTTAATGAGCTGGGCCTCCATGATGTTGATGTAAAAGTGGCAGATGGTAATGATGCGATTTCTCTTTACGAAAAATACGGTTTCAAAATGAATGCGCATATTTTGCGCTTGAGTAGATAACTATAGCTAAACAATAAGAGGTTTTTACATCATGTTATATAAGAATAAAAATATTAGACAGCCTAAACAAGTGCAACTTGAAAATTTTTCGGCAGAGCTTTCAAGGAAAAATAGTATTAAAGTGTAAAGAAATGAAGGAAACGGAGGCAGAACAGTAAGTAATCTGATGAATGAAAAAACGCCGGAAGAACTTCGGGAATGGCCGAAGGATTCAAATGAACTTATAGATATCAGAGAAGAAAAACAGCATCAAGCAGAAGAAAGTATACGCAAAAAGTATCATAGACAGCTTTTTACGCCTTTTGCAAAGGCGTGCAAAACGTATCAGCTTATTCAAGAGGGAGATCATATCGCCGTCTGTATATCCGGCGGTAAGGATTCCATGCTGATGGCAAAGCTTTTCCAGGAGATACAAAGACACAGGCAGTGTAACTTTGAACTGACATTTCTTGTAATGGATCCCGGATATAAAAGGGAAAACCGTGAACTGATCGAAAGTAATGCCAAGACACTCGGAATCCCTGTTACGATATTTGAAAGCGATATTTTCGATGCGGTGGATACCATAGAGAAAAGTCCTTGCTATATCTGTGCGAGAATGCGTCGAGGGTATCTGTATAGTAAAGCGAAGGCTCTGGGCTGCAACAAGATTGCGCTGGGACATCATTATGATGACGTCATCGAAACTATCCTTATGGGAATGATGCATGGGGCGCAGATACAGACTATGATGCCGAAGCTTCACAGCACTAACTTCGAAGGAATGGAGCTTATCAGACCGCTGTATCTGGTTCGTGAGAGCGATATCTGCGCATGGAGGGATTACAATGACCTTCATTTCCTGCAGTGTGCATGTCATTTCACAGAAACATGCGCCACATGTCACGAGGACGGAACAACTTCGTCGAAGCGTTTGGAGACAAAGAAGCTGATCGCGGAGCTTAAGAAGACCAATCCGTTTGTCGAAGCGAATATCTTTAAGAGTGTTGAGAATGTAAATCTTGATACGATTATTGCCTATAAGAAGAACGGGGAAAGACATCACTTTCTGGACGAATATTGAAAGAAGGATACAACGATGAACATTTATGTTGATTATGATGATTGCCTTTGCGAAACAGGCCGGTCATTTTCGGCTCTTGTCTATGAGCTGTTTAAGATAAATGTCCCATACGAAAAGATGAGATATTTCAATCTGCAGAAGGCCTTTGATCTTGATGATGAGCAGTATGCCCTGTTACTGGAAAGGGGACATGAACCGGATGTAATCTTATCCTATGAAGAGACACCCGGAGCATCGGCAGTCATAAATGAATGGCTAAAAAAAGGGCATAATGTGTCCGTTATTACGGGCCGGCCGTTCAATACATATGAGCCTTCACGCATATGGCTGGACAGACATGGGTTTGAGAATGTCAAGCTGTACTGCCTGGATAAATACGGTAGAGAACAGATGCTTAAGGACAGCGAATTCAGTCTGGAGATTGAGGATTATCTGAAGATGAAATTTGATTTTGCCATAGAGGATTCACCCTCTGCTTTTCGGTTCTTCGATCATCTGCCGGACCTGAAGGTCCTTGTGTTTGACAGACCGTGGAACAGGACGGCGGAGCTTGTAAATGACAACTATCGCAGGTGCGCCGACTGGGAGATCATAAGGGCGATAGTCTGAATAATATACAGATAGAAACAGCGGAGAGGTTGCGGTAGCGCCTCTCCGTTTTGTTTTAGGAGAATGGGGCAGTCGCGCTTAATGAAAAAATTAAAAGACTATGCTTGACAAAGTGTATATAAGTGTATATAATGCATATATACAATAATTATTGCAGGTGGGAGGGCCATGCGCAGGCCGACTCACTCGAAAGCGCTAAGAAAAGGTAAGAGATATGGATATTATAATCAATAACTCCTCGGGAGTGCCAATCTACGAGCAGATCGAGGAGCAGATCAAGGGCCTGATCATGACAGGCGAGCTTGCGGCGGGGGACGCCCTTCCGTCAATGCGTATCCTTGCAAAGGAATTGAAGATCAGTGTGATCACGACAAAGAGAGCCTACGAAGACCTGGAGAGAGACGGGTACATAGAATCCGTGATAGGAAAGGGAAGCTTCGTAAAGGGCATAAACAACGAGGTGCTGAAGGAGAGTATGCTCTGCACCATAGAAGAGTACCTTGACAAGGCCTGCGACAAGGCTTTGATAGGGAAGGTTTCGCTTGATGAACTCAAGGAGATACTCTCTATAATCTACGAGGAAAAGAAGAATGAGTGATACCACAAATGTTATAGAATTGAAGAATGTTATTGAATTAAAAAATGTCACTAAGGACTACGGCGATTTCAAGCTGGACAATGTTAGCTTCGCAGTGCCGGAGGGTTCGGTGTGCGGCTTTATAGGCCAGAACGGTGCGGGAAAGACCACGACCATCAACCTGATCCTTGATGTGATCAAGAAAGATGCGGGAGAGATCAGCCTGTTCGGCAAGATCGTGGACAAGGACAGCGCTCCTCTTCGCGAGGATATAGGCGTTGTTTTCGATGAGATGGGCTTTCATGAGTTTATGACCGCGAAGGACATCAACATTATGATGAAGAACATCTACAAGAACTGGGACAGTGATGAATTCTTCGCTTATCTGAAGAAGTTTTCTCTGCCGGCGAAGAAGAAGTGTGGTACATTTTCAAGAGGTATGAGGATGAAGCTGCAGATCGCGGTTGCGCTCTCGCACCATGCGAAGCTTCTTGTGATGGACGAGCCTACAAGCGGACTTGATCCGATAGTTAGGAACGAGATGATAGGTATCTTCCGCGAGTTTGTGCTTGAGGAGGATCACACGATACTGCTTTCGTCGCACATAACCGGCGATCTCGAGAAGATTGCGGATGAGGTTGTCTTCATAGACGGTGGCAGGATAGTGCTCGCCGGGAATAAGGATGAGATTCTTGAAAAGCACGGTATCCTAAAGTGCAAAAAGGATGACGTTGAGAAGGTCAGCAAGTCCCTGGTCGTGAGTATGGAGACAAGCAGCTTCGGGGCTGAAGTAATGGTGAACGACAGGCAGGCGGCCGCAAAGCTGTACCCGGAGATGGTACTTGAGCCGGCGCAGCTTGAGCAGATCATGATCTACTATGTAAATGCGGGAAAGAAACTGTAGGTTTGTTTTATTAAGAAGATTCTTCGGGCTAAAGCCCTCAGACAGGAAGGATCTTAATGGGTGATCATATGAAAGGTTTGATAATCAAAGACATAATGTGCTTGAAAAAGCAGCTGATGATCTTCACCTTCGTTATCATCGGAGTGCTGGTAGTCTCGGTAATGTATGTTCTCTCCGCAAGGTTCGGGAATATAGCGTCCGTAGGACAGGAGATGCTCAACATGAAGGAAAACCATCTGACCGAAATCGATGTGAAGAACTTAGGAAGTATGGCGCTTATAATGTTCATGCTCCTTCCGATAGTGACCGTGTGTGATATGGTAAATGTATTCGCTGCAGACGGCAAGGCGGGCTTCTTTAGGATAGCCGGTTCATTTCCGGTATCCCTGAAGAAGAGGGTGCTTGCGAGATATATGACCATATATGCGCTCTTTGGGATCGGTATGGCGGTGGATATCGTCATAGCCTTTGTGCTCTCGTTGATCACAGACATGATTAAGTTTACGGATTTTCTGGGAATCATCATATCTGCTGCTTCGCTGATGAGCATATACAGTGCGTGTTCCATACTGTTCTGCCTGCTTCTTGGCTATGGGAAGGAGATGTACGCCCAGCTTCTGTCCATCGTCTCGATAATCATAGGAGTGCTCCTTGCCAACTTTGGCAGTGTCAGGAAGGCAATAGAAAAGATGATGGAGGCTGACGGCGAAGGGGATATCTCGGGCTTATGGAAGATACTTGATTTCATAAAGCACAAGTCGTACATCATGCTGATCGCGGCAGTGATCGTGAGCGTTGCCTCTTACGTGTTGTCGTACATGGTTGCGGAGAGAAAGCGGGGTGTGATCTGATGCTGGGATTTTTATACAAGGATTTTACAGCTGTAAAGGGCAGGAAGTTTCTGGTGTTTACAGCGGCAATGACGCTTATATTCGTGGTTCTGCGCGTTGCATTTCCGGGAACGGCGGAGCTTGAGGGCTTTATGGCTATGGATAATAACGGAAATGAGGTTAATATAATCGATTCCTTCTTTTTGATGTTCGTGATTTTTAACCTCATTATGGCGGGGAATTGGATCAACGTGCTTGTTGGTCGTGCAGTGGCAAATGATGAGAAGAATAAGATACGAAATTATATATCGACCATGCCGGTTAGTAAGAAAGCTTATATTGTATCCAAGTACTGCTTTGTCCTTACGGCAACGGTGTTCGTAGCACTGGTTCTTTATATATGGTGTGTCGTGCTTGAAGCATTTATCGGTCTGAACTTTACAGATGGCGTGGTTAAGCTTATTAAGGATTTTTTACCTTCGTTTTTTGCAATCTTTCTTTTGATTGCTTCGTTTGAGCTGCCGATGAATATCTTCTGGGGCAGGGGTAAGGCGATGATCGTGAAGATTAGCTTTCTGATGCTGTGCGGGTTCTTCGTTATAGGATTTATACTGTTCGGAGACCTCTCCGGGTTTGACGGAATAGACATGGAAAAAGTAATGATATGGGTTGCAACACACGCCGAGGGAATAAAGATGTTCACGCGCCTGTTCCCCGTCGGAGCGCTGGCGGTATTCGCGGGCTCATGCGTCCTGACATCTTTGTCATACGAAAAAAAGGAAATAAGTCTGGAGGGTTGAATGTAATGATAGTAAGAAGAGCTGAAACAAAGGATATACCGGGGCTGTTAAAGCTGTTGGTACAGGTGGATATGGTTCATCATATCGGGCGACCGGATATTTTTAAAGGTCCGGCAACAAAGTATAATAAAGAAGAACTGGAAGCAATTATCGATAGTGATACAACGCCGATTTTTGTATGCGTGGATGAAAAGGACGAGGTAGCAGGCCATGCTTTTTGCATTCATAAACAGGAAAAAGAAAACTCGGTGCTGACGGATATAAGAACGCTTTACATAGATGATATCTGCGTGGATGAGAATCAGAGAAGAAAGCATATCGGGAAGATGCTATATGATTATGTTTTGGAATATGCGAAAAAGAACGGATTCTATAACGTTACCCTAAATGTATGGGCTTGTAATCCGGAGGCGATAAAATTCTATGAATCACTCGGTTTTGCGCCTCAAAAAATAGGGATGGAACTGATTCTGTAATATAGTTCAAAGTGATAATATAACAGGGCTTGATGATTATTTGAAAGAATGGAGATTAAGGACGTAAAAGATGTTTAAGGAATACTATGAAAAGCTATTGGCACAGTTGGCAATCGAGCTTAACTGTAACGGGGCGGATTTTCTGGCAACGGAGAATGTCATCACAACTCCGGCATGGAATGAGGGGAGAAGAAACTATGGTCCCGATTTATTCCTTCAGATGGCGACATGCGGAGTGAATACGGTTATTATGGCGGATGAACGCCTTCATGAGTTCCTGCGCGAATGGTGCAAAGCTGTGGAAGGACATCATCTGTTTGAATTTGAGAGTCTTCCGGAGCTTAATGAAGAGTTGAAGCGGTATGGTTATCAGATGAATCCGACACATCATATGTTTTTGCCTTGCCGTGAAGTACGCGTAGAGGAACGCTTCAGGGTGAAGTGGCTTTATGGCGATGAAATAACCCCCTTTTATGGGGATCAGCGTTTTCCAAATGCTATCGCATATCCGGAACCCTGCCCGGTAAGGCCGGATAGGATAGTTGTCATTGCCTGCGATGGGGATGACATCATGGGTATGGCCGGCTGTTCGGAGGATGCGCCTCATTGGCAGCAGATCGGAATTGATGTTCTTCCGGAATACAGGTCAAGGGGAGTCGGCTCCTATCTGGTGACTCTGTTAAAGAACAAGATCATTGAGATGGGCGATATTCCGTTTTATGGTACCGGCGCGGCAAATGTTCATTCTCAAAACATTGCAATCAAAAGCGGATTTAAGCCTGCGTGGGTCGAAACCGAAGCAGCGAAGATTTCGAAGCAATGATGGTTTTTCAATAATGCTTTTCGGGCAGAAACGAACAGTCATAAGAGAGGCTGAAATTATTTGGGAAAGATGGATGACGCAGATGGGATGGTCGGAAAATCTTATAGTATATGGAAACAAAGAATCAAATATCGTATTGCTTCAGGTGACCGGAGATCATGAACTTAAGCTTTTGGAGAATGAATATGATATGATCAAAAAAACGGTACCAGCTGATTTTTGTCTGTTCTGCTTTCGGGTGGAGGATTGGAACAAGAACTTATCGCCATGGGAGGCTCCGGCGGTTTTTGGAAAAGAAGTTTTCGAAGGAAAAGCGGAAGATACGCTGAACCTGATCATTGAGAATATTCTGCCGGCGGTTCTTGCCGGGAGAACTTTGGATGAAGTAAAACTCTATATCGGCGGGTATTCGCTGGCGGGGCTTTTTGCGCTTTGGAGCACATTTCGGACTGATGTATTCACAGGGTGCGCCGCAGTTTCACCGTCGGTCTGGTTTCCGGGTTTTACGGACTATGTAAAGGAACAAGATATCCTCACGGATAAGGTTTATCTGAGTCTGGGAGATGCGGAGGAGAAAACCAAGAATGCAGTCATGAAAACAGTGGGGCAGTCCATACGTGATATCGGTGAACATATCAAAACTAAAACGGAATGTGTGTTGGAGTGGAATAAGGGCGGACATTTCAAGGATACTCATATGCGCATGGCAAGAGGATTTACATGGCTGTTGGACAAAAATGAGGCGCATATTTGACCCGGAAGGCAGATGTTTATTTCAAAGAGAAAACAGCAAAGCTTTATATTAGAAAAGTTGCGGACTCGAAGTTCGCGACTTTTTTTGTACGGTAAGTGTCCCCGTTTTTAATTGATTGTTAGGGCGCTATGTGATAAGCTCATCTTTATAGGTAAATAGAAAAAATGTCGGAGGTGAAAATATTATGGACGGATCGGAATTTGTGATAAAAAAACAGCCGTACGAGGATAACTACGAAGAGAATTTTAATATTGATCAGTATTTGGAGAAGGACGAGGAGCTTGAGAAGGGGAAGGATAGTGAATACAGACAGGCGTATAATAATCATATGACTATAGCTGAACGCGTGCAGCAGGATGTTAACCGACAGAGCGGCGGCGACAGTGAAGAAATGCGTGATGTGAAGGAAAAACTCAGCCTTGTGACAGAAACACTGAAAAACGAGATGAGCAAGGATTTCAATGATTTTAATAATCAGCTTAAGGATACTCATATACTTTATCAAAACCTGATCAGATCCTGCGATTGTTATCTGAAGACAAAATGGAAGGCAAAGTATGCTTTGTACGGCGAGGGCAAGCGACGGAGAAAGATGGTGACAGAGCTTCGCGAATGGGCGAGGAAGGAAGCCGTATGCTTTCGGGAGGTTGCTTCAAACCGCGAACTCCACTCGCAGCGGGTCAACGGTATGCTCGTGGGTAATGCGCTTGGCAATGTGGTTCGGGATTATCTGGCAACAAAACTGTATGCCACGGTAACCGAGAGATGGAAACAGGATGAAGTATCTTACGAAACCAAAATATCGAATGAGGAGCGTGGCTTAAGCGATGTAGTTATAGTGTCGAAGCAGAGCGGTGAAAAGCCGGATTTTGTCAAGAACATGGCCGGCGCTTCGAGGTTGGCAAGGTTTATCGGTATGGAGGGCATCTGCAGACGAACGGATTTATTGATAGGCAATAATCCGGATAATAAACGTTCTTACGGAATCCGCATGGAAGGCATAATGGATAACCAGAAGACGTATCGGGAGATTAAAAAGGCGGAGAAAGGAAAGAACCTTCGTTTTATCTACTCTCAGGATGCCATACGTCAGTTGACTGACGTAAAGCTTTTTTATCTTTTGCTCGGAGGGGAGCAGCTGGATGAAACAAGGGAAATACGTTTGATCTTCGACAGACAGGAGTATGCGGACGGCACAGTCAATTACTACGTGTCCGGCGCTTTCCTTGACAATATTATGGATGTTTTTTCAAGTGATATGGACGGAAAAGGGCTTGAAAGACGATTGAAGGAAGGAAAGGTGAATTGTCTGGATTATGAAACTGTAAGCAGCATAATGAGCATGGATCCTGACGATCTTTCGTTTATATGCACAGACCTTTTGAGCAAGTCACAGCTGAAGGCGTTTTCTTCGCGTTTAAAAAAGCTGCAGGAGATAATAAAGCGTAACGAAAAGCCTCACAAGGAGGGCGAATTCCGCTTCACAGTCCTTAAAGGCTGGGAGGCTGACTGGGAAGAAGAGGACAACGCAAAATTACATGAGCAGATGAATGCCTTGACCGGTAACGGCAGAGAGAGCTTTCTTCCTACGCTGCTTGGAGGAAATGTGGGCTTCGACTGGAAGGGATGCGAGGGTGAGACCCAAAACGAAAAAGCATACAGGGAAGCCTATGCGGCAATTATGAAAACCACCCGGGATGCCAGAAATAACAAAAACAAAAATGGGGATATAGAAAAAGATTATAAGAAGATTATCCGTCTTGTGGGTCAGACGTTGCTTGCTGATTCGAACTCGGCGGAGCCTGCCCGCGAACAAAACAACATTGCACTTTCAGCTCTGAAGAGATTTGTGGCTGAGAATGTGGATGAAGGTTTTTTGTGGGCATTTTTTGAAGAGGAACGCAGGGTAAATATGGAGATTCATCGTCTCATGGAAGAGAAGAAGCAGGCGGGGGAGGTTCCTAAGGAACAGCTTGCACATCTTGTTTTTGATGAGAACAGGGAGCTTGCCGAAGAAAAGAGACTGATTGAAAGCGTGTCGGAGCTTGTTACAAGCGGGCAAAGCGCGCTGCGTAATAAGAATATATACAAATTCGGGATCAGTTTTTGGGGAGAACAGATCAAATGGACGGACAAAATGGGGACGGAACGGAAAAAAGAGTATAATAAGATATCGGACGAGGTTACAGGTCTTTACAGGGAATTTGAAAAATCAAAAAAAGCATAGTGTGATGCTTTTGTGACCCGCAAAAGATATAATAAAAGCATAAAAAATCGGAACCTTATCATCTTAAGGCAATCGATAGACATATAGGCTTATATCATGGTATAATACCACTTGTCTGGGGCCTGTTATTTGGGAAAAAGACGGTGCTTTCAATACCGTGGGCGCGCTTGTCGAATTGGGACTTAAGAAGATCAGAGGTGTAGAAGACGAGGACGAATAGTATTATCCGTTCACGGGAGTTTAAACAATGAGAACAGGGGGTTAATATGGACGAATTATTTCAGAAAAAACTAAAGGAAGATCAGAAGAAGCATGTGAATTCTGCCAACGAGACGAATGATCATTTTGCCGAGCGCTACGCGAAGGTAAACGAAACCATGAAGACAAATCTTCAGGAAGTGCGCACCTTTGTGGACCAGAAGGTATTTGACGGGGACATGGATAAACAGGCACAGTTAAATAAGCTTGACTATAACCATGACTTTATTTTTACCGATGTGAAGCAGAATGTATTTTCCGCAAACCGTCAGGTATACAATAATATCAAGAAATACGGCAAGGCAGAGCCGACAGCGGAAGACAAGAAAAAGAAGCTGGATATCAAGGGCTTCTTTAAGACCTTTTCAAACAAGTGCGTGGAGAAGTTTAAGGGTAAGGAAGCGAGCTTCCAGACAGCGCTTCTTGAGACGGCAAGAGAGCAGAATGAGAATGTGGATAAAACAACCGCATATGAGCTTTCAAAGCTTATAAACTATTCGGACGAAATAGCCAAGTATCTCGATCTGAAGAATAAGGGAGGGATAATAGCCAAGGGCTCCCTGTATAATGAGCTTGTTAAAAAGCATTTGGACAAAGTTCCGAGAACTCAGAAGAAGAAGGAAGAGGACAGACTGTACAACAAGCTCCGGTTTAAGATGCTTCCTTTTATGAAGATGTACAAGACCAAGTGGTTTTTCGGAACCAAGTACTATAATCTGGACGGCAAGCGGTTAAAGACTAAAGACGGCGAATTAAATCCGGAGGATTATAACAAGGCTCTTGTGGAAGCATTTATGCTTGACACGGACGCAGATAAAGTAAAAGACGCTAAAACCCTGAAGAAAAACCGTGAGAAGAAGGCTGCCGTTCTTTCAAGAATTACAAAAGAGATGATCGAATACGGCCGCAAGTTCGATCCGACGAAGATGACGGATCTCTATGTGGCAAATCATATTATCGAATTGCAGGAATACTATGCCCGATTGAACGCCTTCCAGGATCTGGTAACGGATAACCAGTGGTTTTTCATGGGCAAGGAGGATGTCAAAAAGGAATCAAAGAAATTATTAATGACCCCGGCCGAGCAGATCAATGCTTCTCTTGATCCGGATTTTGCTAACCTTGTAAAGACACACATTCTGGATATGCGTTTTCCGATATCGAATTTCCTGGAGGCGCATATGCGTTCGCATTGTCTGCAGGTTAATATGAATTTTAAAAATAGAGAGCATTATTTCAGGACGGATGAAAAGCTTCCGATCGTGGTTGTTGGCGAGGAAGAGGATGAAATCGATGATTTAAAATTTGAAGATAAAGCCGATTTAGATGAGATGAATGCCGATTTGAATGATGCCAAGGAAAGAAACGAACGCTTTAAGGCATTCGGACAGGAATTCAATGTGGTAGACATGTCCAAGATGGACGTTGTGGAAGCAAAAAGATACAAGGAACGATTGAAGAAGGAAAGAGACGACTGGAAAAACGGCGCTACCGGACAACGACTGGCAAACAGCCTTCGAAAGATCCGTTACAGACAGACCTATATGGCTTCAAAGGACGTTACCACGATAATCAAGCCTCAGCTTGATACATTAAAGAAGAATGCGGCGGAGGATGTTCAGGCTTGGAATAAGGAACAAAAGAAAGAAAAGGATAAGTTCATCGAGATACCCTATGCTTCTCCGCTCGGTGGAGAGTTAGCGGAAACCGTGTACGTTGACATTAATTTCATACATGACAAAATGCGTTCGGAAACCGGTACGGTCATGTATATGCATTTTGAACCGGAAATAAAGCATATATACGGAAAGCTGTATACCGCAATCAGGCTGCAGGCAGAGTATTGTGCGCGCAAAAAGGCTATCGACCAGAAATTCAAATTCAGTGAGATACACGAATTAAAGAAGGGATTAAAGAAGAAAAACGTAGCGAAGCCATTAAGAAAATCCTGGCAGGATCAGCTTGATAAATTAAATAAGGAGAATCTGAAAGCGGCGAAGGATGCTTCCAAAACCAAGAACACCTATGTAAAGTTCTCAGAGGATATCCTTGCGAGCACACGCCTGCAGCGCGCGGAGCAGGAATATGATGAGATTGCAAAGAAGCTTGAGTATACAATGGCACAGATTGCTGTGTGCTCTAAAACCTTAAGATTCTTCCTGTCCGATCCGACTCAGGAGCTCTTTGTAAGGGATGGCGATTATCCGATTATTGAGAAATTCCTGAAGAAGGAAAAACTCGATTATATGTATAATGTAAACAAGATAGACGGTTTCGATAAGGTGCTTGACGAAGCACTTGAGGATACGGAAAAGGATCTTCAGGCTGAGGCAGGAAAGGATAAGAAGATACAGCCTTTAAAGAGAAGGGACAAGAACCCGAGGGCAAGATCTGCCAGAATTAACGAGGTTCGCCGACGCGGAAGGGTGGCTGTGAATATGGAGCAGGCACAAAGAGAACGCATCGGAGAGTTCACGGATAGTGATGCTGAGTTTGACAAGCTTGTCATGATGAAACCGGAGGAGTTGTCCAGATTCAATTATAAGGGTGAGATTCCTGTTGGAACGAAGGAAGAAAGAAAAAGGATGATGGATAATGTTGCCCTGTTGAACCGCGTGATTTCAAGGGAGGGCAAGTTTAATCCGAGTTTTTATACCAAAAACAAGAATATGGTTCCGCTCTTTCGAAAGTATAAGCAAATGGGACTCTATCCGAGAAGTTATTCGTTTTCGAAGTTTAAGAATGAAGTTCGGGTAAAGATTGAAATGCTTTACAAGTGGAATAACTATTTTGTGAACCAATTCATCAATCAGACGGATAATGATTATTTATATCTTGACACCGAAGTCTTGCAGGGCATGAGCATTCACGCCTTAGAACTCTTGTATAATAATTTGAGCGAAAAGGCTGAGCAGTATAAAAAGGAAGCAGATGAAATTGCAAAACAGCTCGGCCGCAAGGGTGCGAAAAAGAATAAAAAAGAAGAAGAGAACAATCAGATCGTTATCATAAACGAGGAAAAACAGGAGGATGATAAGGATACTAAGTCCCTGGTATACAGGTACAGAAAAAACAAAGAGGACAACTGCAGAGTCCTGATGAAGGCGATTAAAAGGAAGATTGCGATGCAGAAGTCCGCGGATAACTATGTAGAATTTAGTTCCGAAGCTTACTACCGCGAATTGGATTACCTGAATCTGGAGGACGATATTGACTACGCAACAAGTGAACAATACCCTATGGCTGACCGGACATATCTTGTGTTGAGGAAATACTCTGACACAGTACAGGCTAGAAAGTACGCGTTAAGCAGTCTGGATTACAGGATTAAAGAGAAGAAAGTGAAGGATCCGAAGTATCTGGATGATGCAAAGAATATAGAAGCGGAAGCAATTGAGTTATTGGTAAGACTTCGTGAGATAAAGATTGGTCCCGAGTTTGTCGAGCTTGTGGAGAGATTATTAAAGAAGCGTTCCACTGTTCCTACGGAAGAGGAGCTGTCCACTCTGCTTTCTTATGCGACCGCAATAAATGATGCCAAATTCGTCCTTCAGGCTGATCCGGCGTTCTCGGATAAGGAGTATCTTGCTATACGCGATTACTTCTATAAAGAAGAGAATAAGCAGCTTCTCGATGAATTGAAAGAAAAATACGAGTTATTGAAGCCGTTTTATACCGCTTTTGATCACTTTGGCCAAGCCTACGACCTTTCGAGTCTGCGTGTATTCTCTATGACCGATGCGTATGCCACGGAAAAGAATAAAATCAGGGATGACAAAAAATTAAGCGTTGATGAGAAAAAGGCAAAAATCGAGGAGTTGGATTCCAAGATACGGAATACGTATTACAAAGAGTTGCAGGACTGTGATGAAGCCTGTGATGAGCTTTTTGACAATCTGAAAAAGGCCGAAGAAAAACAGCAAAAAGAGCAGGCGGACTCCATGAAGAAGCTGTTTGCGCTGGTTGCTGAGGGCGGAGAAAAGCTTGACCTTTCCAAGATGGATGAATGGAAGAAGATACTTGAAACCATTAAGGATAAGGGATACTACAAAAAGGCGCCCGAAAAGGGTAAAGAAGGAGATAAAGTATGGATGAAGGCAGCAGCGAGCCATGCTTTGTTCCTGTGGCCTCACAGCTTTGAGGATTTTGTTGCGGAGCGCGCAAAATTAGATACAGGTAAGGCACTTGATGTGACTCTGAAAGAGAAGACAAATGCTGACATAAAGTCCTTCTCAAAGGATCCTGCGCATGCGGCCGATATTTCCGCAACTATTACCAAGAAGCAGCAGTTTGTGTATAATTCGCTTCCGCAGGATCTGCACAAGGAATTGGATGAAAACCTGGTTCGCTCCGGTTACGATCCCAAGATTTTTAAGTATATCTTCGAGGATGTAGAGGTAAACGGTGCAGGCCTGCCTATCAATGCGGAAGAAAGCCAAAAGCGTTTCTCAAACCGTGTTCTGGCTTTAGATTTCATAAAGCGTAATCAAAAAGCGGAGGCGGGAAAGGAAGAGCCTAAGATTACCTGGCAGAATACCGCTATAAAAGAGCTGGTGAAAGGTGCTGAATTCGAGATTAAAAAAGAGATGCTCGAGCCTGCTTACATTAAGAAGCACTTTGCTTACCTGTACGGAAAGACCAGAAAGTTTGCGGCTTTAAAGCAGATTTATGATCATGAAAAGGATATACTTGATGATCCGGAGATATTAAAGAGAAATGGTTTTAACGCCAATCAGGCGAAGTCAGTTCATAATGCGTTCGGTCCTCAGGTCAGAAGCATGTATGCGATGTTCTTCGAGATGATAGAGGCATACGCACAAACCTATTTCGTGAATAAGGAAGGCCGCTTTGACTTCGGACTTACGAACGAAGAAATAAACGGCAAGGCAGGACAGGAGATAGATAAGGAAGCAAACAAGGAAAAGCTTCATAAAATCCAGCAGGAGAGAGATGACTACTTCAAGAGAATGACCCGTCGCGTGGCTTCGGAAATCGAAAGAAACGATCTTGCCAAGCAGGTGGCCAAGGCCGATGAAATCAACAACACACTTGATGTAATTCAGGTACAGGGAGATGAACAGGTAGTAAAGATTGCGCGTAAGAAGGAATTCTCCGGAATTATTACCGACTTTAACTTCCTGATGTATAACCCTGAGCATGCTAAAAAAGTGCAGATGTACAACGAAGGAAACGCTGCGGTTGAAGAGGTTGAAAAGCAGATAAAGCCCCTGCGTGACGAATATGATAAGCTTGTTGCGGAAGGTAAAAAGGATGAGCCGGCGGCAGTCGAGCTCAAAGCGAAGATTGAAATGATCAATGCGGGAATGGCGCCGTTCAAGATGCAGATTGGTGAAGCTGAGTTTTATATCAAGGAACGCCAGAAAGAGTATAAGATTGTATACGAACGCTATAACGAGTGTCATAAGAAGGACGGAAGCCTGAATATTATTGAGAAACTGGAGGACGGCTCAACCAGAAATCAGATTGCAAAATATGTTGAGTTCCAGAGCCTTGTTTCAAAAAACTGTGCCGAAGTATATCGCGAATTAAAGAAGTTTTTTGGCGATAAGAAGAATCTGACAAAGGATACATTTACGGCAGATAGTATTGTAAAGCAGTTCCGGAGTTCCGAGATGGTTGAAAAGCTGCGTAACCTTCGACAGATAGACCTTTATCTATCACTTTTTGAGGTGGACAAGAAGGGCTTTAAAACCGGTGGCAGCGATGTCATGAAACAGATGAACGATTATGTGGAACAGCTTACGAAGCAAAGGAATAAGTGGCCGGAGAATTCCGGTGACCCGCTTCAGGATAGTTACAGGTCGATGCTTACCAATCAGATTAATGACACGGACAATGCAAGGAAATTCATGTTGGAAGTCATGAAGGATATGGAAGCAGGGGAAAACGGACCTATCCGGCTGATCCATGATTATGTACGATTGGTATTCCTTACCTTAAAGTCCTACGGTGTAACTCTTTCGGGCGAAATTGAAGATGTAAAGATTGGCGAAGATGTAAAGGATAAGCTGACAGAGCAGCAGATCAAGAATGTTGCGTATGAAGAAGCTGACAAGATCGGTGACGCTCACCTTGAGCTGCAGCATGAGCTCAACCGGCGCCTTGGCTTCGAGGAAAACCCGCAGGCAAAAGCAAAAGCAAAACCCAAGACAAAGCCAAAAGAAAAAACAAAAGAAAAGGAAAAGCCGAAAGCGGCTGTGAAGAGTACCAAGAAGGCGGAGCCGAAAGCAACTGAGAAGACTACCAAGAAGGCGGAGCCAAAAGCAACAGAAAAAAAGAAAGGTAAGGGAGGAAAGTAAGAGGCATGAAATCTCGTGATAAAGAAATACCTGAAATGGAAGTATATGCACTTCACAAATCCAATATAGACAGTTTTGAGCACCTGGTTGATCCCTCTGCCGTAGAGGTAATCAAGTGGGATGAAGCACACGGATTTTGCGTAAAGACCGACGGCGTCCATGTGGGCGCCCTGGTCGGACGCTTTACGGATGACAAGGATTACGAGATACTTTCGCTGTTTGTCCTTCCGGAATACCGTAAGAGGGGTGTCGGAGAATTATTGCTCGAAACGCTGTGGGAGGTGCTGGATAATCTGGAGGCCAATGTGAAAATCTCCTTCCTGTGTCTATCGGACGATGAAAGCGAGCTGGCGGATTTTCTGGAGAAAAACGGCTTTGAGGAATACAGGAACATGAACAGCCATGTATTTGCCGTGACCATCGAGGAGCTTAAAAAGACGAAGCTTTTCGCAGATAAGGTAAGCGTACACTTCCCGAATTTTAACGATCTTACGAAGGCTCAGCTCACTGCGCTCGACAACTTAACCGGGGCAGGGTTTGTTCCGAAGCCGGACGGAGGCTTTACTTCAAAGCAGATTGAAAAGGAAATGAGCGCCGCGTTCTTCAAGAGAGGCAAGCCGGTTGCGTATGCGGTAATTGAGCGTGAGAATGACGACCTGCTTATTCTTTCGTCGTTATATGTAAGTGAGAAGGAGCCCCCCGCAACGCTGATGAAGCTGCTTCGAAGCGTGCTGGAAGCGCTTGATGAAAAGTATACGGAAGACACTGTGCTCCTGCTCCCGACTGTCAATGAGGATTCGGAGCGGCTGTTCTCCGATCTTTTCGAGGATGTGTTTGAAAAAGAAGATGTGTTCTGCACCTATCAGCGCTTCTATCCCGGGCGCAGGGAACCGGATTACGAAGCGGGAACGCTCTCGGATTTTTTGTACACGGAAGAGGAATTGCTTACAGGTATGTAAAGATAAGCTTAGGGGACGGTTTAAGAGCCGTCCCCTTTTTCTTTACAAAAAAATGGTTATCTGAGTTACTTTCTATAAAAAAAATACTTGACAAAATACATTTGATAAAATATAATCTGATAAAACACAAAATACAAAGGAGGATAAATCTATGGGATTTTACGATCAGAGTGTAACTGCAGCTAACGGCGAGGAGATATCAATGAAGGCTTATGAGGGCAAGGTGGTTCTCGTGGTGAATACAGCTACAGGATGCGGCTTCACGCCTCATTATAAGGATATCGAAGCTATGTATGAGAATTTTCACGACAGGGGATTTGAGGTTATCGATGTTCCGTGCAACCAGTTTGCGGGACAGACTCCGGGAACGGATGATGAGATTCACGAGTTCTGTCAGCTTAAGTACAACACACAGTTTCCTCAGATGAAGAAGTCTGATGTGAACGGAGAGACAGCGATTCCGCTATTCAAGTACCTGAAAGAACAGAAGGGCTTCGAGGGCTTCGGAAAAGGACCTAAGGCTCTTGCCATGAGCGCGATGCTTAAGAAGATAGACAAGGATTATAAGAACAATTCCGAGATTAAGTGGAACTTTACCAAATTCGTGGTTGATCGAAGCGGAAATGTTGTGGCCAGATTTGAGCCTACGGTAAAGATGGACGAGGTTGCAGAATTTGTAGAGGGATTGTTATAAATATTGAGGAAGGATAATTCCGAAACAACTATTAAGAAGGACAACGGATATGGCACAGGAATACGAACAGCTTTTACTTAAAAACCAGATATGCTTTCCGCTATATGCATGCGGAAGAAAGATTGTTGCGGCATATACTCCGTACCTGAAACCGCTGGGACTTACCTATACGCAGTATGTTGTGTTCATGGTTCTGTGGGAGAAGGAGAGTGTAACCGTCGGACAGCTTGGCGGCATCCTTCATCTGGATGCGGGAACGCTCACCCCTCTCTTAAAGAATCTTGAGAAGGAAGGGTATGTTACAAGACAGCGGTCAAAGGAGGATGAGCGTGTTACACTGATCAGCATCACAAAGAAGGGCAACGAATTAAAGGAAAAGTGTAAGGACATCCCCTTTGAAATTGCCAAAAAGGAATCCGGCTTATCTGAGAAGGAGGCGTCTCAGCTATACAAGCTTCTATACAAGTTTCTCGGTGCTTGACGGATGTGCAAAGCAGATATGTAAAGCTATCGGCGCAGAGCTTCTAAGGAAATACCGGGGACTAACCGATAATACCTCGCACGGTATCTTCGACGGTATCTTCGATGGTATTTTTAACAGAAGCCCCGGTTTCCTCGATTGTGATGTCTGCATACTTTTCATACAGTTTTGCGCGGGTTTCGTATATCGTCTCAAGAGTTTCTCCGTCACGCAGCACGACACCGCGTCCTTTGATATCTGACAGACGCTTTTTGAGAACGTCAAGCTCAACCTTAAGATAGACAATGCATGAATTCTCGGCAAGATGTGCCATGGAGGCAGCGCTATATACGGCGCTGCCTCCTGTGGCTATAACCGTATTCGTTACATTAATCCCGAGGATGGCAGCTTCCTCACGGCGCATAAAGTCATCAACGCCGTACTTTTCAATCAGCTCGTTTAAACGGGCGCCCTCTCTTTTCTGAATAACTAGGTCACTGTCTATGAAATCCATTCCCAGGACCTTGGCAAGAATTACACCGACCGTGCTCTTCCCTGAGGCCGGCATTCCGATCAATACTATGTTTGTCTTTTTTTCGTTTGGCATAATATAAACCTCCAGCTCCTTCGCCTCCTGTTGAGGGCTTAAGCCCGAAGAATCATTTTCTCAATCTGTTATAATACCACAACCGCCTTTTTAGTTACAGAGAAAAAAATGAAATTATACATCATATACAGTGTTTCTGAAACCGCCGAAAAAATACGGTTGATTTTTTGTCACTAACTTGTCACTAACAGATATATTGTCAACCGTTTTCAAATGATAAAATGAAATTGTAAAATGCTTATTTTACAAGGCTTTGCATGCTTTTATAAAAACAATGATTTTGTAAAATTTTAATCTAATTCTAATTTTTCTTAAAAGTCTGATTAATTTTCGGCCCTTATATTGGTGGCATCAGGCAGGGATACAAAGTGCCTATGCCACTACAATATGAGGGAGGAATTCACATGAAAGTTTTTTTGAAGTACATTTCAAAAAACATGCTTGAGAAGAAGGGAAGGTTGTTCCTGCTCATCTTCTCGATTGCAATGAGTACGGCGCTGCTGGTTGCCAGTGCGGGGATTGTCGACATCATATTCGACAGCTTCACGAAGCCGTACGAGCTTGCAAACGGAGCGGACATAGGAATAGTTTCGACACAGGACGATCCGTTTTTTGATGAGACACAATTTGACACCGGAAGGCTTGAGAACATCACCCGTGAACTTAGCAGCATGGGTGTGATGAACAAAGAGGACAAGCTTCGTTATGTAAGTCTTCACGGCCGGGAAAGCTTCTCGGGCAAGATGAAGGAAGGAAATTCGGATTTCCTTTATTCCTACAAGGTAACGGAGGCGGAAAGTGCAGATGCTGAGGCGGACACAGGTGAGCAAGCGCAGACGGCTGAGCTTGGATGCGTCATCTCGGAGAGGATAGCAACGGAGCTTGGGCTTGCCAAGGGGAGTACCGTAACGCTCTACATCTTAGGTGAACCAATAGAGCTTACGGTTAACGCAATAGCCGTAAACGACGGGCTCTTCTATGCGGATACCACAAGTCAGTTTAATCTGATCATTCCCTACGAATACTTGAACAGCATGATGCATGCTGACGGAAAATACAATTACATTTCGGCGGATCTTAAGGAAGGGGAGTTAAAGCCTTACCTGGATGAGTTCAACGAAGCTTATCCTAAGTTAAACGCATACAGCCTGCAGGGCGAGCTCGTGGTTGACTCATCGATCACGGCTTTGCTCTACGCCATGCTGGCCATAGTGGTGGTAGTAAGTGCGATCATTATCAAGGGAGTGTTCAAGCTCATCATGACAGAGAGGCTAACGGTGATCGGTACCTTCATGAGTCAGGGAGCGACAAGGAAGAAGATCGAGAAGATCGTTCTTCTTGAAGGCATGATGTACGCAGTACTCGGCGGAGCTGTGGGCTGCGCCTTGGGCGAGGTTATGCTTTTTGCTATAGGACGCCTGGTTTCACCGCTTGCCGAATACGGTATATATACACCGTTCCACATGAACCCGATCCACATAGCTGCAGGCTTCCTGTTCGCCATAGTCCTTTCGGTCGTATCGGCCTACATCCCGGTAAGATCCATAAGGAAGTACGAGGTGAAGGATGTGATCTTGAACCGTGCGGAGGCAAAGCAGACAAGCAGTGTGTTCAAGGTGATCACAGGCAGCGCGCTTATGATCTTTGCGATAGTTGTAGCGCTTACCAACGACAAGTCGGAGAGCGTGGCATCGATGATAGCAATTATAACCGCATTTGCGGGACTTATCCTGATAACACCGAGTTTAGTAAAGCTTCTGGCCGGACTCCTGTGCCGGGTATTTAAGAACAACACGACCATTTATCTTACCATGAATAATATAAGGACCTCCAAGCTTCTCAGGAGCAACATAGTTCTCATAGTGGTTTCGCTTTCGGCGGTGCTGCTCATCTCATCCTTCGGTGTGAGCATGACCGAGCTGGTTACAGGCGCCTACGACTCCATGACCTACGATTACAGTATCAACACTGTTAAGACCGGAAGCGGAGAGGAGGTAACCGCGGATCTTATCACGAAGAAGCTTAATGAGATCCCGGGCATAGATAAGGACTCGATATTAACAGTGGGATATGCTGAAGCCACGATAGACGGTGAGACTGTGGTCGTTACAGCGACGGATATCCTGCCCTACGGCAGGTACCTGGACGGCTATACACCGCTTATCTCGGCAGAGGGAAATGATTACGAGGAGTTCGCGAAGGCTACAGACAATGCGGTATTCATTACAAGCAAGATATCAAAGATCATAAACAAGGACAAGGGAGACACGGTGACACTTGAGGTGAATTCCAGAAAGGAAAGCTTCAGGGTGGCAGGCGTGTATGACGGAAAAGTATACAACAACGGATTGTCTATGATAGTAGACAAAGAGTGCGCAAGACGCGTGTTTAACATAGAGGGCGGAGAAAGCATAGCCTTTTCGCTTGACAACAGCAGATCCGCCGCAGCTGTGGAGCAGGAGTTTAAGAGTTACCTTACGACCCTGGGAGCAACCTACAGCACAAAGGATGAGGACTGCAGGGCGAACAACGAGCAGAACGCCATAATCGTGAATATCATGTCGGTCTTCTCCTATCTGGCGCTGATCATAGCCTCCATAGGAGTGTTCAACAACATCACGATCAGCTTCCACCAGCGCAGAAAGGAGTTCGCAGTCATGAGTTCGGCGGGAATGACCAAGAAGCGCAGAAGGAATATGATTCTTTTGGAGAGTATGTTCAGTGTGATCATAAGCGTGATCATAACAACGCCGTTCATGCTGCTGCTCACGGATCTATTCACGGGATGCACCTACTTCTTAGGAATCCCGATGGTTACAACACTCAGCTGGGAGATACTGCCGAAGTTCTCACTGGCAGTGGCAGCCATCGTGTTCGTAGCTTCGCTTTCAACCATGGTAAAGAGCAGAAAGCTCAGTATAGTTCAAGAATTGAAGTATGAATAATAAATAGATTAGGAAAAAGATAATGAAACAAAGGTGTCACTCTGAGCGAAGCGAAGAGTCTTAAAAGGAGGAATAACAATGAGTACAATAGAGGTTAAGAATATCAATAAATCATTTACAAACGGTAAGGAGATTACGGCGGTATTGAAGGATATAAGCTTCAATGTGGAGAAGGGCGAGTTCGTGTCCATTATGGGACCTTCGGGCAGCGGTAAGTCAACCTTACTCTACCTGTTGGGTGGTTTGGATCAGCCGACCGCCGGAAGTGTTATGATCAACGGAACGGATCTTTCCGCATTGTCAGACAAGAAGCTCTGCAGCATGAGAAACGAGGAGGTTGGGTTCGTGTTCCAGTTTTACAACTTGGTTCCGAACCTGAATGTGGAGGACAATATCGCGCTTCCGCTCATGTTAAGCGGCAAGAAGATCAGTGATTATAAGGACAAGATCAACGAGTGTTTAGAGATCATAGGCATGAAGGATAAGAGGAAGCTAACACCGCGTGAGCTCTCAGGCGGACAGCAGCAGCGCGTAGCCATCGCAAGGTCGCTTGTGTTTGATCCGGACATCATATTCTTAGATGAGCCCATAGGAAACCTTGATACCAAGACCGGTATGAAGATCATGCAGCTCTTCAAGGATATCAACCGCAAGTACGGTAAGACCATCGTACAGGTAACCCACTCCGAGGAAGCCGCGAAATACGGCACAAGACTCATACGTATCGTGGATGGTGAGATTGCAGCCAATCAGGATCTTAACCAAAAAGCACGTATAGCATAGTCGTGTAATATGTTTCGGGACTGCTTTCCCGACAAAGAACAGTCTTTCAAAAAATGCATTATTAGGGTATAATGCAGACATTGGAAGACTGTTTTTATGTGCAGGGACACCTCCTGCGCGAATTAGAAAAGATTCTTCGGGCTAAAGCGATAGTATTAACACGATTCATTCTTAACTTTGTATAAGTTCGACTGACGAAATCAAAGATTTCGAGTCTCACTTACATCGTGTTATGTCGTCGAAACGCATTGAAAAAATGACTTCGTCATTTGCGTTTCTCCTCTCAGAATGACACCTGAGCGTTGCTTAAGTGTCATGTCTTACGTGAAGCTAAGAGTCTTAAATCAGGAGGAAAAAAATGACTCAATTTATTGTGACCGGAATGACTTGCGCCGCCTGTCAGGCAAGGGTGGAGAAGGCAGTAAGAAAAGTGGCGGGCGTGAGCTCCGTAAGTGTATCGCTTCTAACAAACTCAATGGGTGTTGAAGGTGATGTAAGTGAAGCCGAGATTATTCGGGCGGTGGAGGAAGCCGGCTACGGAGCTAAGTTAAAGAACGGAGCGGATTCAAAAGAGAATACGGGAAGAAGCGCTTCTGAAAAGCTTGCTGCTGAAGAAGAGGCGTTAAAGGATCATGAGACACCGAAGCTTGTGAAAAGGCTTGCCTGGTCCGTCGGTTTTCTTTTAGTCCTTATGTATATTACCATGGGACATAATATGCTCGGCCTTCCGGTCCCGGCATTTCTCGAGCATAATCATCTCGGACTTGCGCTTACCCAGATGCTACTTTCGATAATCGTAATGTTTATAAACCGGGCATTCTTTATATCCGGTTTCAGGTCTCTTTTTCACGGCAGTCCGAATATGGATGCTTTGGTAGCCCTCGGGTCATCGGTATCCTTTGGATGGTCTCTGTATGTATATTATAAAATGACAGTCATGATAACTCAGGGAACACCCAATGCTGACCTGATGGAGCTTTATCACAGTCAGCTGTATTTTGAATCGGCGGCTATGATACCGGCTCTTATCACGGTTGGAAAAACCTTAGAATCCCTGTCCAAGGGAAGAACCACCGATGCACTTAAGAACCTTATGAAGCTGGCCCCCAAAACGGCAACGCTAGAGCGTGACGGAAAAGAAGTTATCGTGGACATCGATGAGGTGCTTGAAGGAGATATATTTGTTGTAAAGCCGGGAGAGGCTGTGCCGGTTGACGGAGTAATTACAGAGGGTGATACCGCTGTTGATGAATCGGCGCTTACGGGAGAATCGATTCCTGTTGATAAATCAATCGGCGACTTAGTCAGCGCCGCAACCATTAATCAGTCGGGGTTCTTCAAGGCAAAAGCAAGCCGGGTGGGGGAGGATACAACCTTCTCGAAGATCATACAGATGGTCAGTGATGCGGCGGCTACCAAGGCGCCTATAGCAAGAATTGCGGATAAGGTATCCGGTGTATTTGTCCCGGCAGTTATAGCTGTTTCGATAGTTGTATTTATCATATGGATGCTTATGGGCGAAGGCGCGGCATTTGCATTGGAGCGGGCGATAAGCGTTCTTGTAATAAGCTGCCCATGTGCGCTTGGACTTGCAACGCCTGTAGCTATCATGGTGGGTAACGGCGTGGGTGCCAAAAACGGCATCCTGTTCAAGACGAGTGAATCTCTTGAGACGACCGGTAAAGTGCAGATCATTGCACTTGATAAAACAGGAACCGTTACTGCGGGAAAGCCTGAAGTGACGGATGTCATACCTGCGGACGGAGTGACGAAAGAAGAGCTTATAACGACAGCGTATCTGATGGAAGCAAGGAGCGAGCATCCTCTTGCGAAAGCAATCGTAAGCTCGGTCGACAATCAGCCTTGTCCGGTTCATCCTGTCACAGGCTGGAGGGCTCTGCCG
The DNA here is from genome assembly GCA_017525525.1 of Lachnospiraceae bacterium. Classification (GTDB taxonomy): domain Bacteria; phylum Bacillota; class Clostridia; order Lachnospirales; family Lachnospiraceae; genus Coprococcus_C. The sequence goes on from JAFXSQ010000012.1 coordinate 39,202, forward strand.
GGGAACGGAATATCCGCAGAGCAGGACGGACAGGCTCTGCATGCGGGATCGGGAAAGTATATCTGTACCGTCTGTAAGGTGGATCAGGTTATGGACCGCAAGGAAAAGAGCCTTGCTGAAGAAGGCAAGACTCCACTCTTTTTTGCAAGGGGCGGAAAGCTTCTGGGAATAATCGCCGTAGCCGATGTCATCAAGGAGGATTCGGCCGGAGCTATAAGGGAATTGCGGAATATGGGCATAGAGGTGGTCATGCTCACCGGAGATAATGAAAGGACAGCACAGGCGATCGGAAAACAGGCGGGTATTGATAAGGTTATTGCAGGCGTGCTTCCGGACGGCAAAGAAGCTGTGATCAGGGACCTTCAGAAGTGTGGCAAGGTGGCCATGGTGGGAGACGGTATAAATGATTCACCGGCGCTTACCCGCGCGGATATCGGAATTGCCATAGGCGCCGGGGCAGATGTCGCGGTGGATTCGGCGGATGTTGTGCTGATGAATTCAAAGCTTACGGATGTATCGGCTGCGGTAAGACTAAGCCGCGGAACGCTTAAGAATATATATGAGAATCTCTTCTGGGCATTTGCCTATAATATTATCCTGATACCGATGGCGGCGGGGCTTTATCCCGGCATACACATGAACCCGATGTGGGGAGCGGCGGCCATGTCCCTGTCAAGCTTCACTGTATGCATGAACGCACTGAGGCTTAATCTGTTCAGGGTGCATGATGATTCTCATGACCGCAAGATGAAGCATACCGCTTCTTTAGAGAATATACCGGAAAACAACATCAATAATAATAAAACGGAGGAAATGAACATGACAAAGACACTTAAGGTTGAAGGAATGATGTGTGCGCACTGTGAGGCTCGTGTAAAGAAGGTTCTTGAGGCAATCGATGGAGTAGAGAGCGCGGTTGCGGACCACAATGCCAATACAGCGGTTGTTACGCTTAGCGCGGATGTTTCGGATGATGTACTCCGCAAGGCTGTTGAAGACCAGGATTACAAGGTGCTCGGGGTAGAATAATACTGCGATATGACAGGGGTATATGAGCAGATACAGGAAAAGTTCATACTTAAGAATGCATGGAATGACTGGCAGGATTACCGGCATGAGCTGACCTCACTCGTAAATGAATATGCGGGAGGTAAGCTTGCCGTCGTCGGTGCCGGAAGGTGTAATGACATTGACCTTTCCATGCTTGATTTTGATTATATTGAATTAATCGATGTGAATGCCGGTGCGATGAGGGACGCAATCGAAAGGCTGCCAAAGGATGTACGTGGGAAGGTATCCGTACGGGAGTTGTCACTCACGGGTATAACGGAAGCCGATTTGGAACTGTTTTGCGAGCGAATCTTGGGATATACAAGAAGTAAAGGCATGGAGCTTTCGAAGGATGCGTATGAGACGTGCCTGAACTCTGAGCTTGACACTTTGGAAGAAAAGCTTTTTGATGCGGAGAAGACATTATCTGCGGCTTTGCCCGAGGGAGCATATGATGTGGTTTTGTGCAGCGGGGTATGCAGCCAGTTGTTCACGATGATCTCGTTCTTCATCCGTTCAATCTCGCAAAGTGTGGCAGCCCAGTTGTTTCCCGAGGCAGTGATGATCGGTGAGAAGGCGGAGCAAAGATTGAGGGGGATGAATGATCGTGCGGTCCCGCTTATAGACCGGGCAATCATAAGCGCATCAAAAAAAGCTGCCGTATTCGGGAACGAAGATCCGCCGTGTGACCGCGTCGAGGGAGCGTATCAGAGCATTCGGTATCTGCGGGATAATTACAAAACTATTGAGCGAAGCCTGCAGTGGGATTTCAATCCTGCAAACCGGGTGCGGTACCGCATGACGGTGCAGATAGTTTTGGGTAAGTCTTGTGACTTAGTCCGTGATAGAATTGCGACATGAATGTAGGAGAAGGAGATTCTATTCACTATATATAGAGGAGGGGCGATATGGACGAGAACAATATACATGCAGAGAGAGAAATAATCGATCATCATGAGGTTCAGGATAAGGAGCAGCTGGATGTAAAGAACCGTTATGCGCTTGAAATGCAGGCGCACAATACGGCTGTGAATAATCTCAACGCTGCGAGAAAGAAAAATGACGCGACTGACAGCACAGAGATGCAGAACGTAAAGGCATGTCTGACGCAGGTAAATACTACCCTGAACAAGCAGATAGCCGGAGATTTTGATGCCTTCAAATTGCAGATTCTTGAGCTTTCCGAGGAATACAAGCAGCTGATCGCCGCGTGTGAAACATATTTGTCTGAAAAATCGATGGCAAAATACCGCTACTTTACCAGAGGTAAAAAGAGATATGAAAGGGTTAAGGCGCTTCTTGCGGTTGCTAAAAAAGAAAGTATAGAGATAAGGAATCTCGGAAAAAACAGGGAATTGTTTGATATGCGTATGGAAGGCGCGCTTGTGGGCACCGCGCTTGTGCATTCGCTTAGGGATAATGCCGCATTGGATACTAAGCTTAACCTGGCGGCCGAAGGATGGGTTCAGCAGGGTAATCTGCGCATGAAGATGATAGGTGATAAGAAGTACACCATGTCAAGGCGTTCCGGGAGAAAACCTGATTTAGTGAAGAATTCGGCGGCAGCAGGACGTATGATGGAATACATGGGAGCGGAGATGTTCGGTAACGAACCGGCTCTTGTATTGGCGCGCGAAAGGAATTCGGCATATTACGGTATGAAGGAATCAAGGAAAGGGGATATGCTTACCATGAGCCAGATTGAGGAACAGGCAGGCGGCAATCCGGACATAACCTATGCACCTGATGCGCTTAAAATGATTTCCAATATCAAGCTGATCAAGCTGCTTTTAGGCATTGAAAACTTCGATGCGAAGAACGATATAGCATTTTCTTATGAGATAAAGAATGTAAAGGGCAAATCGGTTTACCTGATCAACTCTGCCCGGATATGTAATTTCTCCAAAGCATTTTCAAAGAACATAACAAGAAGAACTTTGCAGCAGGAAATCGGGGAAACCAATATCGCCCTTGCCGATTTGGAGTTGTGTAACTTTATACGTTATATTGAAGCAGATGATCTCAGTTATATAACAGGTGATCTTCTGAGCAAGGATCAAAGAAGGGCTTTCATGGGTCGGCTTGAATTTATAAAGGAACGGATTCAGCACAGTGCTGTAAATGATATCGATGAGTGGGAGAACGGTCTTCATAAGATAGATTCGGATGATTGGGAAGATAAGGGAATAAGAGACAAAGTCTGTGGCCAGATCATGAAAGATAGTCACAGCTCATTTTCGGTGCTCTTTGGGGCTAATTGCCATATGGAAGGAAAGAAGGGCGACAGTATCTGGGAGGCTGAGGAGGAAGAAAAGGAGAATCAGCGTCGTGAGGCGGAAAGACTCAGATTACAGGAGGAAGAGCGTAAGAGAGAAGAAGCGCGCAGGCAGGAAGAAGAACGTAAGAGGCAGGAAGAGGAACGTCAGAAGGAACTGGCGAGAAAGTATCAGCAATTCCTTAAAGAGGAAGAAGAGCATATGAAACAACTCCGGATCAGGGCGGCGGAAGAAGAACGTAAGAGAAAGGAAGAAGAGGCGCGTCTGGAGAAGGAAAGGATAGAACGAGAGAAGGAAGAAGCGCGCAGAAAAAAGGAAGAAGAGGAACGACGGGAGAAGGAAAGGATAGAGCGTGAGAAGGAAGAAGCACGTCGAAGAGAAGAGGCAGAGCGTCATCAAAAGGAGTATAGAGAAGCATACTGGAACGAAAGCGAAAAATCCCGTATAGAAGAGGAACAAAAAAGCAAGGAAGAAAAAGAGAGCAAAGCTCGCAAGAAGGAAGAAAACAGGAAGAAACGCAAGTTCAAAAGGGATGCTAAGCTTGTTGAAGAGATCAACAAAGCAAAAGAGGAGTACGAAGAGAGAGAAAAAGAAGACGACATAGTCAATTACGAGACAAAAATCCTGAGCCTTTATACAAAGGAGGAGATTAAAGAGGCAGTTATCAACGGAGCGAGAGAAACTGAGCTTGATGAGAAACTGAAAAACTTCCTTGAACAACGAGAGGAGATAAAAAAATACAGCGCTAAAGTTAACGAATTATGGAAAGAACGAGATGAAAACGGAGAAATAGACGAGTTTGCTGATGATGTGCCGTTTATCAATTTGAGTGATAAAAAACAGGCAGAGATGGTTGCAAAGGAGAAAGAGAGATTTAGAAAATTCTTCTATAGCACCGTTAAACCGTTTTATGATTTGTACATCAGTATGCTCAAACAGCAGGAAATCTGTATTCTCAGGGGTAATCTTTCCGGCAAATTCGAGGACAGATTATATAAAGCGGATCAATTGATAAAGGTCATAAAAAAAGCGTGTAAAGAACCAAAAGGGGATCTGCTGCTCATCCATAATCATGAGGCTTATGGGCAAGAACTCGATGCGGAATTACTGATTCTTGAAGACATGGAAAATCAGAGGACGGAATTAAAAACGTATCTGAAACAATTACGTAAACGATGCAGTGAAAACGCAAGGAACTTGAGAGCGGAACATGACAGATGCCTTAGTGAGGTGCGCTATGCAAAGGATGAAGACCGCTCGGAGGAGAAGGTAAGAGAGATAGATCAGCTTACAAAAGAGCTTGTTGAATTAAAAAACAGCGGAAAAGAAAAGAAAGAATTCCGGGAGAAGGAAAATGAAATTCTTGCGGATTATAAGAGACGCGGTCTTACTTTAGAACAGCTGACGGAAGAAGAGTTTGACGATATAAAGTATGTGAATGAGCGTTTTGCCTATAAGCTTTATATTGATTACATAAGCAGAAACCGTAATCTGCTGAAGAAGGAGATAATCGAACAGGATAAAGATGGCGCTGTTCTGTTCGACAAGACGAGAGTGAATGCTTCTTCCCACAAGAGGGAGGACGACGGAAGTATAAGCTATATTTCATGTATTAAATGTGATAATACGGAAGAGCTTAAAAAAGATGGAATACTGGCAGATGCAGGCGGAGAGATTAACTGCCGGGTATATCCGTGTCCGAACAGTATTCGATGGACTAACAACAGCGAACAGGGGGCTGATAATAATTATCTCGGAATCAGCGGAACCTGCGGCCCCTCATCCATGTCGCAGATCGTAAACCAAATTTATGGTATGAATATCACGAATGAGAGCTTTAATCTCTATCTGCTTAAGAAGTTTTCCGGTTTCAATGTGAACAGGCTGCCGGACAGGGATGAAAACGGAGTGGTTAAGGCAGAGGATGGCGTTAGGCTTAATCTTGAACATTGCGGCGGAACTGATGAGGAAAATATGTCCGATATTCTGGAAATCTTCGGCATAAAGCACAAGGTATACAATAAAAAACTCTCTCCTGCTAATTCGGAGGAAAATCGGGATAAGGCAACCGGACTTGATAATGACCTGCTGTTGTTTGCCGAGACATTGAAAAAGGGTGGTTCTGTTCAGGTGGCCATACGATCCGAAATTCTTTGGAACAAGGGTGAGGATCCGAGAAATAAGGAAGGCTTCTATGATGATAAACCCTACAGACTGAGAGAACAGATGAGAGAGGGGTTGATATACTCAAACCATTGGATCAACCTTTGCGGCGTGTGCTACCAGAATGAGGAACTGTCCGGTTTTATCTATAAGGATACCGGCTCCGGGAAGTCGGGTTTTGTTTCCGCAAAGCTTTTGGATAAAGCATACAGGGGTATTCAGGACAAAGACAATCCTCTTTCAATCATATCAGGCGATTTTCTTCTTGTTGAGAAGTCAGAGCATGCGAAGGAAATTGAACGTTTGACGTACAGTGAGAAGGAAAACCGGATGCTTGATGATATTGTGAAAAACACGGATGAAATGGTTCGTATATTGCTTGAATATGAAAATCTGATTACAGATCTGAAGAACAGACTGGATGGTTTGCAATTCGTTGATGAGGAGGCTTACAAGAATAGGAGTGAGATAGAGAAAAAATGGAAGAAAAATGAAGCTGATTTTAAAACGCTGACAAAGGATAGCAAAACATTTGAGGCGATAAAGAAAAGAGATGCCTGTGCCGTAGTTCTTAATCAAAGAAAGGAGAACGCAGAAAGAGCAAACAAAATATGGGATAGTCTTATAGATACATATAGGCCGTTAGTTACAGATAAGGTGAAAAAGGCAAGTAAAACAATTGAAGCCGAATTCCCGGGAACTAAACTGACAACAGTAGGGGTAGTGAATTCCAGAATGTTCGATGCTTTCTTCAAAGAATGGGAGAAGGAAATCGGCTCAGCGGATTATACGGAGGAAAAACACGCAGAGTGGTTTAAGAAGATAGAAGACATAAGGAAGACATATACGGATGCGATGGAGAGGTATTACGATCTTTTAGAGAAAGACGGTGTCAATATTCGAACTTATAAGCTTATGCGAGACTGCACGTTCTTTGACAGAAAGGTTATCTGGGCAAGGAAAACGATAACCAAATGGATCGAAATACTTGAGAAAAAGCATAAGGACGTCTTTGACAAGTATAAGAAACCCGAAGTTGAGTCTGAGGAAGGAAAGCAGGTGAAGGCATGAAGCTTGGAGATATAGAAGAAAAGATATGGGATATGCGGGAATTTAAAGGAAAAGGCGGCCCGGAGAAGGGAGTTTCATTCCCACTTTTCAGAGAAACCTCGGAAGGAGGCTTTATAGTGCATATGGTATATGAGGACAGCGCTTATATTCCTTCGGGTTTTGTGCTCACAAAGCTGCCTGGCGGTGATCCCGTTTATTACGGGATTTCGGATGGTTTGAGGCTTCTCGGCATGAAAGCGGATGATTTTAAGAGAAGCGGGGATGTGGACCGTGAACCGGCGCGCGACCCGGACGAAATGAATGAGTATACGGTAGAGTCTTTTTATCGCCTCGTATCTCAACCCGACTTTGACAGGGACATATACGCGGGATATGTATATTCAATCCTGCCGTTCCTTGAGCCGAGAGAGAGAATGTACTATAAAGCATTTATATAATTTTCCGGGAGTTCTTAATAACTCCTTAATCTGTTCTATGCTATAAAAGTATTGTAACCAAACGGAAACTTTCGGAGGAAGGGACATGAAATCAATGCAGCAATCATCTATTCAGAAGAAAACAATACTTTCGGCAAAGAACGTACAGAAAACCTTTTCAAATAACGGCGTACAGGTGCATGTGTTATCGAATGTAAACGCGGATATCTATTCGGGGGACTTCACGGTCATCATGGGTGCGTCGGGATCAGGAAAGTCCACGCTTTTATATGCGCTTTCGGGTATGGATAAGGCAACGGCGGGAGAGGTGCTTTATTACAGGGACAACTCCGAACCGATTGACATCACATCCCTTAAGGAAGCGGGACTCGCGGAGCTCAGGGTGAAGGACTTCGGCTTTGTGTTCCAGCAGATGCATCTGGTAAGCAACCTGACGCTGTTTGAGAATGTGGCGGTAACGGGATATCTGGATAAAAGAAAGAGCGCAGCAGAGACCAAGGCCAAGGCAGACGAATTACTTGACCGCGTGGGATTGAAGGGGGTTAAGAACCACCTGCCGGCAAGGGTATCCGGCGGTGAGCAGCAAAGATGCGCTATCGCAAGAGCGGTCATTAACACTCCGACACTTCTTTTTGCGGATGAGCCGACCGGAGCGCTTAACCGAAACAACACTAAAGAGGTTTTGAACCTGCTTACGGAGCTTAACGACCGTGGACAGAGCATAGTAATGGTAACGCATGATATTAAGGCGGCGCTCAGAGCCAACAGACTTCTCTACTTAGAGGACGGCAACATCGTCGGCGAGCTGGAGCTTACCGGGTATAACGAGACGGATGCCTCGGGAGAGAAGATTCAAAGCGACAAGGCAAGGGAAGCACAGGTCAATGCATGGCTTGAGTCTCTTGACTGGTAGGGGGTGATCAGGATGGGTATTTTCACTCTCGTTAAAGCAGAGATAAGAAACAGAAAAGGTATCTTCTTCGGGTTTATCCTTCTGACAGCTTTGATCGTGATGAGCACCATGACCATGCTGGGCGTGAACAAAAACTATGACGACGCCATAAAAAGGGCCTTTAAGGTAGAGGCCAAGGGTGAGCTTTTTACCTTTTTCCGCTACGGGGTCTACACGGATGAATTACGTAAGCGTCTTACGGAAAGTGAGCTTGTGGATAAGGTTGAGGAATACCCGGGGTTGGTTGGCACCAATATTAAGTGCAACGGGCAAAGCGACGGCAATGCTTTCAATGTGCTTTCCGTGTTCGATACGCTTCCGGTGTATAATGAGGCCGCGGATGGTTTTGTGAACCTTAAGGTAAACTCGGAAAGTATAGAGCCGCTCCCGGAAGAAAACCGGCTGAAAAAGGGCGAGATATATCTGCCGTACGGCTTGAAATCCGAATTCGGCGCAAAGTCCGGTGATAAGATATCCATGGAATTCCTGGGAGAAACAAGGGAATTTACCATAAAGGGATTTGTGCAGGAAGCCTTTATGGGTACGAATATAATGGGTTACAAGACAGTGTTCATAAGTCCGGAAGAATTTACTGAACTTCACGATACTGTAGTCGGACGCATAGAGGATGACAGTGACATCTGGGCCGCAGGCGATGTGGTCTTCGTCTTCGCTTCGGACAAGGCCGACAAGTCTATGCTTGTTACCTTGCGCAAGCTGAATCTGGAAACCAAGGTCACCGACCTGGCATGGATGAATGTGGACCGCGAGAGTTCGGAGCACTACTCGGGTATGTTCATCAAGATTATCATGGCGGTGGTAACGGGCTTCAGTGTCCTGTTGTTCATCATCTTCCTGATAATCGCAGGCCACAATATCAGCACTGAAATGGATATAGATTATGTGAATTTGGGCGTTTTGAAAAGCCAGGGCGTAACAAACGGGATGATCCGCAGAATGTACATGCTTGAGTACCTTGCCGCAGAGCTTATCGGCATACTGCTCGGCATGGGCATCTCTATTCCGGTGGAGCGCGTTATGAGCAGACTGTTCTTCTCCATGACAGGTATCCTGCCCATGCACAGACTGATGATATTTGAGGGACTGATTATCACGGCAATACTGTTTTTGGTAACGGCGCTTTGCATTTTGATCTTTACAAAGAAGGTTACGAAGGTGACGCCGGTAAAGGCTATCACGAACGGCAAGGACGACTTCTATTTCTCGAACAGTTTCAATGCACCCATCACGAAGCGCGGTCTTATGCTGTCTTTAGGGTTTAGGCAGATTACGTCTGCGCCGAAAAGATACATAAGCATTATGGTAGTCACGACCTTGCTGATCTTCATGGTTATCACCTCACAGCTTATGTCGGGCTTTATCCGCTCAAAGAATGCGCTTGCCTCCATGGGTGAACCCTTCTGTGAGGTAGAGTTCGCGCCAAAGGGCAGCGATGTGGATTTTAAGGTAAAGGATGTAGAGGATATCGTTGAGAAGTACACCGGGATTCGGGGCAGGGTATACAAGTCGCATACTTATGTGTCTGTCAACGGAGAAAACACGCTGGTACAGATCAAGGCTTATCCCGAGGAATTCAGTTCAGTCTACCATGGCAGGGTCAATAAATACGACAACGAGATCGTCATTACGGAGCAGATTGCCAAGCTGCTCGATATAGACATAGGAGACACTGTCACTGTTGCCCGGGGAGAAATAAGCGCTGAGTACGTGGTGACGGGTATATACCAGACCGTGAACGATGTGGGCAAAGCAATTTCAATGTCTTTGGACGGATTCAGCCGCTTGAGAAAGGACACGAGCAATAAATACACTGTTGACAGGCTGAACATGTACGGAATCTCGATTGAAGATGAAGATGCCGGGGATAAGATAAAGGCAGAGGTAAAGGAAAAGTACGGAGACGGCGTGGCTATAGAGACCTATAAATACTCTGACATTGATAGCAGCAACGGTCCGAATGGCAGTGAATTCTACATGGCGGCAGACGGTTCGGGATTCCTGATTTATGCTTTGACATTTGTGTTTGCGCTTGTTACAGTAGTGATGATATGCGCAAAGACATTTATTCAGGAGCGCAGGGATATCGCCATCACGCGGGCACTGGGTATGAAGGTCAGGGCGATCCGCCTGCAGTTTGCTCTTAGGTTTGCGTTGATTGCATTGCTCAGCGGACTTATCGCAGGCCTTATCGGCAGATGTCTGGCACACAGGCTGCTGGCGCTGGTATTCTCACTCTTTGGAGCTCCGCATATCGAGCTTACCTACAATCCGCTTGCATTCGTTATACCGGTTCTGGCATTCACGGCGTGCTACATGCTGTTTGGCTACATGTCCGCACGAAAGGTAAAGAAGGTAAGCACCAGAGAGCTGATTACCGAATAAAGGAACATGCCATGAAGAGGATACTTATCGTAGATGATGACCGGGCACTTTCCGACATCATGCGGGATATGCTTGAAAATTATGAATATGAAGTGGAACAGGCAGGCAGCGTGGACGAGGCGTTCACGCTGCTTACCGATAAAAAGTACGATATGGTACTTTTGGATATCAACCTACCGGACGGGACGGGCTTTGACGTATGCTCCGAGCTGCGCAGAGTATCCGACGTTCCGGTTATTTTTGCGAGCGCGCGTACGAGCCTCGACGACAAGGTGACGGGCTTTGAGGCCGGAGCGGACGACTATCTGCCGAAGCCATATTCCTTAAAGGAGCTCCTTGTGCGTGTAAATGCGCTGATGCGCAGAACCTACGGCATGGGTGAGAAGGATGAGCAGGTAAGCTTTGGGAATGTGTGTGTGAATCTTTCGGCCAGGAGTGTTACAAAGGACGGAAAGCCGGTTAACCTTTCACTCAAGGAATTCGATCTGTTGGCATATCTGTGCCGCAACAGGGGCGTGGCCATAGAAAAAGATAAGCTGTTAAGCGAGGTATGGGGAGCTTTCAGCGAGGTGGATACATCAACTCTGACGGTTCACATTCGATGGCTCAGGGAGAAGCTTGAGGATACACCGTCAAAGCCCGAGCATATCAAGACGGTATTTAAGGTAGGATACATGCTGGAGTAGACCATGAACAGGAAATTGATCATCATAGGAATCGTATTCATTGTAATTATCGGAATTGCTTCCGCGGTCATTTTATTTCTTGCCGGTGGCGAGAAGAAGGCTGTGGATGACAGGGACCGCACGCTTGCGGTGTCCGTAAATGAGATCAGGCAGAATATTATCGCGGGGGATGACGAAACGGCACTTGAAGCCTGTGACAGCCTGACTGCTGAGAATGAGAAACAAAAGAATAATAGTCTCTGGCTGCTGATTACGCCATTGATGATAAGTGTTGTTGCAGTTATAATTATGCTTATTTACCTTGACAGGCAGGTCTTAAAGCCGTTCCGAGACCTTAAGGAATATGCAGCGGAGGTCTCTAAGGGCAACTTAGAGGTACCGCTTAATGTGAGCCGCGGGAATTACTTCGGCGACTTTACCTGGGCTTTTGACAACATGCGTCACGAGCTTATCAAGGCCAGGGCTGCGGAGCGAGAGGCGGTGCAGAACAACAAGACGGTAATTGCCACCCTGTCCCATGACATCAAGACTCCCATCGCATCCGTGCGCGCCTATGCGGAAGCATTTGAGGCAAATATGGACACCACTCCGGAGAAAAAGCAGAAGTATCTTTCTACCATCATGCAGAAATGTGACGAGGTCACAAAGCTTACAAATGACCTTTTCTTACATTCCATATCCGAGATGGACAGGCTCGAGGTTCATGCTGAACAGGCGGATATGGTTGCATTTATGGGCGATGAGGTCTCAAGCCTGTTCGTGGACGAAGGTTGCCATATCAGGTTCGTGACAAAAGAGGGCAGCGCATCGCCGGAGGAGATGCCGGCACCGGTCTACGTAAGCGCAGACAAGAAGCGCTTGCTGCAGATCATGGAGAACCTGAAGAATAACTCGGAAAAGTACGCGAAGACAAAGATAGAGATTGAAATTGATGTGACACGTGAAGGTGAAGCGCAGATACATTTCCGTGACTTCGGCCCGGGCATACCGGAGGAGGAGATCCCGTTTATCACCGGCAAATTCTACAGAGGGAAGAATGCCGGGCAGGAGAATGGCTCCGGATTGGGCTTATACATAGTGAGCGAACTTATGCGCAGGATGAACGGCAAGCTTTCTTTGTATAACAAAAATCCCGGACTGGATGCGGTGCTTACATTTGCTTTGTCAAAGGGTAATTAATGGCTATACATTTTTAATATACGAGGAGGAACGGCTATGAATATTTGGCATGATATTGACGACAAAAGGATTTCGTCCGGAGATTTTGTATCGGTAATAGAGATAAGCAAGGGAAGCAATATGAAGTACGAGCTTGACAAGGAGACGGGTCTGCTTGTACTTGACCGTGTGCTTTACACATCGACGCACTATCCGGCAAACTACGGATTTATCCCCAAGACTCTCGGCGACGACAATGACCCGCTGGACGTGCTTGTGCTCTGCAGCGAGAATATCCAGCCCATGACACTCGTTAGAAGCTACCCGATCGGAGTTATGAAGATGCTCGACAGCGGTATGGGCGATGAGAAGATCATAGCCATGCCCTTCGGAGATCCGACCTACAACTCGTATAAGGACATCAAGGATCTGCCGAAGCACATTTTCGATGAAATCCAGCACTTCTTCACGGTGTACAAAAACCTTGAGGGCAAGGAAACCAAGGTCGACGAGATCGAAAGCGCAGACGAGGCGATCAGGGTTATCGAATACTGCATGGAGAATTATAAGAAAAAATACGGAAAAAATAATTATATAGATTTTTGTAACTCATTGTAACCTTTTGGCATTCCCATTCGTATATTCTATGAAAGGCCTTTTAAAGAAAGTGAAATACGGCAGAAGGATGAGGTAAGGAATTATGAGAGAACCCGTAGAAGACTTAATCAGGGAATATAAGAATAGCCTTTTTGCTGCTGCATTCAGTATATGCAAGAGCGCTTCCGATGCGGATGATGTAGTGCAGGATACGTTTATGAAGTATCATTTCAGTAAAAAACAGTTTTCATCAAGGGAGCATATTCGTGCATGGCTGCTTCGTGTGGCAATCAACAACGCTAAGGATGTCAATCGTTCGTTCTGGAAACAAAAGAGCGAATCTATAGAGGATTACATCGAGACGCTGGAGTTCGAGGATAGCGACGATAAAGATCTTCTGACAGAGGTATTGGCACTTCCGGAGAAGTACAGGGTTGTCATACATTTATTCTACTACGAAGAGTATTCCGTGGCGGAGATTGCGGATATACTGAAGACGAGCGAAAGCAATGTCAAGACCAGGCTTTCGCGTGGAAGATGTATGCTAAAGGAAAGGTTACAGGAGGACAGAGTCTATGAATGAGAATGAAAGATACAGAAGCTTATTTGATGCTATAGAGAGTGACAGCGAGATCAGCGTTGATACATTGACCAAGAGGAGAAAGGCAAAGAGGGCGGGAAGGATTAAGAAGGCAGCCTATACATTTTCGGCGCTTGCGTTATTCTTCTTAGGCTCCAACATGATCTCATACGCGAAGACCGGAGAATTCTGGGTAACTTCGGTATTAAGCTTTAAGACTGCAGGCGGCGCAGAGATTACAATCGAGGATCAGCAGATAGATGAAAACACCTGGAACTCAAAGGTTACCTTTGGTGATGATTACGAGAAAGAATTCTACGAAGTTGAGGACGGAAAGCTGTACTTTACCTATGACGGCGAGAAGAAGGACATTACCGCAGAGTGCGACGAGAGCAGATACTTCAAGCATGAGTTTACGGATGATAACGGCTTAAGGCATGTGCTCGTAGTCGGCGGAACAGTCGAGAATCCCGGCTCGGTTGAGTACATCTTCGATAAGGATGGCAGAATGTTCTTCTCGACATCGGTCGGCGGAGTACCCTTCGGTGATTTGAACATGGTATCTCAGACAATAAATGTATCGCAAAACGGAGACGATTTGATCGTCTCAACTGAGGAAGGCTTCGAAGATCTCAAGGAGGATTTGCAGGAGTATGTAATCTCTGATGAGGAGATGGATAAACTTATTGAGGAAGCTCCGGAATGGCTTAAGAACGCAGAGAAGGATCTTGGAGTCGAATACTAAGCATTATAATAAAACAGGCCGTTGCAATATCAGACTGCAACGGCCTGTTTTTTTTCTTTTCACGGAGCCTTTCTTATAGTATAATGATAAAAATATCGACTTTTTTTAGAAATGGTGTCTTTATATGAATGATAACACAAAAGAAAACAGAAAAAGCAGTATGTTTATCTTCGGAAGAATTCTTATTTATGCTACGATGATGATTTTTTTCATTTGCGTTATCATGATCTATTATCGTATGATCTACGATGAGACCAAGGAGAACATTATCAATACAGGGCGTTGCCATGCTATCGAGACGGCAGATGTCATAGACAAAAAGCTTTCATCCTATATAGATATCCTGAGGCTTGCGAGTTATTCCCTGGATAATATGATCAGGGATGAGCGCTCAAATGGAGAGATTCTTGACTATCTTGTCAACGAAACGGTTGCATTCAAGGAATCCTTAAGCAGTGAATCAACGGGACTATACGGTTATATAAACGATGAGTATATGGATGGTTCCGGATGGGTTCCGGATGATGACTATGTCGCATCGGAGAGACCGTGGTATGCCCAGTCCAAGGCCGGAAGCGGAAGGATAGTACTAGGTGATCCTTATCTGGATCTTGATACGGGCACCTATACCATAACCATCGGCAAGGTCCTTTGCGATGCCCAGAGCGTTATCGCTATAGACCTTCTCTTGTCACAGCTTCAGATGATAACCGATGATCCGGATAATTCATCCGGCATTTATTCTGAGATTATAATAAATGCGCATGGAGAGATTATGACACATTCCGATCCGGAGCGCATCGGAACTTATCTCTCATCGAGTGATGATCCGCTGGAAATTGCAATCTCAAAGAGGCTTAACAGAGAGAACGAATCCTTCTTCTATCTGAAGAGCGGTGGCAAGGACTATATGGTCTATGTCATGCCGCTGCAGTTCAAGTGGGCATCCATCACCGTGATCGATGCCACGGAGGATATCGGTCGCCTGATAATTCCGCTTTCAATAACCATTTTCATGGTTGTTGTCATCGTTTTTGTTGTCGCTATTTCGATGTTTATTTCCGACAAGAGGAGACGAATCTCCCGAGACCTTGAGATTGAGACAGAACGTGCGACTGCGGCAAGTGATGCCAAGTCCGAGTTCCTGTCCAATATGTCGCATGAGATCCGTACGCCTATCAATGCGATACTCGGTATGAACGAGATGGTTCTCCGAGTGTCGGATGACAGTGAGGTTCAGGAATATTCGGAGAATATAAAGAATGCCGGCAAGACACTTCTCGGTATAGTAAATGATATTCTGGACTTCTCCAAGATCGAAGCGGGCAAGATGGAAATCATCCCCGAGGAGTATGAGCTTGCCTCCATGCTCAACGATCTTGTGACTATGATCGATATCCGTGTGGAGAGCAAGGGACTGGTTCTTAAGCTTGATTTCGATAAGGATACGCCGGAAGCGCTGTATGGTGACGAAGGCAGGATAAAGCAGATTATAACCAATCTTCTTACCAATGCCGTGAAGTATACGCAGAAGGGCAGTGTTACATTTAAGGTCGGCTATGAAAAAATAGCGGATGAAGAGGATTATATCCTGCTCAATGTATTCGTTGAGGATACCGGAAGCGGAATCAAGAAGGAAGATATGGATAAGCTCTTCCTGAAGTTTGAGAGGATCGATGAGGACAGGAACAGGAATATCGAAGGCACCGGTCTGGGAATGAGCATTACCATGAATCTGCTCAAGATGATGGGTTCAAATCTGGTGGTGGATAGTGTCTACGGCAAGGGTAGTTCATTCGGCTTCCAGCTGAAGCAGCGTGTTGTGCGCTGGGAGCCGCTTGGCGACTATGTAGCCACCTATCGGGATAATATAGCTAAGAAAACGCATTATCAGGAGAAGTTCACGGCTCCGGAAGCTAGGGTTCTTGTGGTAGATGATAATAAGATGAACCTTGTTGTATTCAGCAGTTTGCTTAAGCAGACCGAGGTTAAGATTGACACCGCGGAAAGTGGTGATGAGGGAATTCGTCTATCCGGGCAGAAAAAGTATGATTTAATCTTCTTAGATCACATGATGCCGGGGAAGGACGGAATCGTCACTCTTCGGGAGATACGAAGAGACGAGAGCAATCCGAACGTTGCAACGCCGGTTGTATGCCTGACGGCAAATGCCATATCCGGCGCGAAGGATAAGTACATTGAAGCGGGCTTTAACGAGTATCTGTCTAAGCCGATAGACACTGTCAAGCTTGAACAGATGATGGTTGATTACCTTCCCGCAGACAAGGTTATTCTCAAAACTGTTGAAGCTGCTGATAACGCAAAGTCGGGAGGACAGATACCGGAGGATTTGAAGAAGCTTGTGGAGGCCGGAGTCGATGTCAAGACCGGACTTGGTAACAGTGGGGATGAAAAGTCATACAGATCTTTACTGAAGATATTCTACGAGTCCATAGACGAGCAGTACGGTCAGATAAACGGGTTTTATGAGGCAAAGGATTACAAAAACTATACTATAAAAGTACACGGGCTTAAGAGCACGGCAAGGATTATCGGAGCGACGGACTTTGGCGAGAGAGCGCAGAAACTCGAGGATGCGGGTAAGAAGGAGGATGTGGCATATATAAACGAGCATCATAAGGACTTTATGGAGAAGTATAGGAGCTTCGCACCGTATCTTGAGGAAATCTTTGGAGGCAGCGGATCGGATGCCGATAAGCCTCTGGCTGATGAAGCCATTATCTCGGAAATGTATCAGATGGTTAAAAGCGCAGCCGAAAGCATGGATTGTGATCAGCTCGAATACATATTTGCGGAGCTTGATGATTACAGGATACCGGATAAGGATAAGGCTGTATATGAGCGGCTTAGGGAGGCTTCCGACAAATATGAGTATGATAAGATACTTGAGATACTCAACAAGGAGATTGATGTATAGTAGACTATGAAAAAGATTCTTCGGGCTAAAGAGGTGGTATTGACAAATGACTGCGTCATTTGCGTTTCTCCTCTCAGAATGACACAGAGGTGTCATGTCTTACGCAAAGCGAAGAGTCTTAATTATACGGGGGGATAAGGTTATGAAGAAAAGGATGCGCGTTATATGGCTTTTATGCATAGTGATGATGTTAGCTTTAACAGGCTGCGGGCCAGAGAGAGAGAGAAAGGATTCGTCGTTTCAAAAGGTTCGTGACAAGGGAGAGCTGATTCTTGGGTTCGACGATAATTATCCTCCTATGGGTTTTACGGCAGCTGACGGAAGCTATACCGGTTTTGATATCGATATGGCTAAGGAGGTGTGCAAGCGACTTAATCTAACTCTGAAGCTTCAGCCGATTGTATGGGACGAGAAAGAGAAGGATCTCGAGGATGGCACGATTGATTGTGTATGGTGCGGACTGTCGGTTAACGATGAACGACGCGCCAGTATGACTCTTTCGGGAATGTATATGGATAATGAGCAGATATTTGTTGTAAACAAGGGCAGCTCGTACAAATCCGTGAATGACCTTGAAGGAAAGGTAGTCGGTACCCAATCAGGGTCAAGTACCGAGACCACGCTTAAGTCGGCAAATAACCTTCCGAGTTTTGAGCTTATCACTGAAAAGGAGTATATCGATCTGTTTCAGATGATGGAAGACGGAAAGATTGATTCGGTCTTTATCGATTCGGTTCTGGCCTATTATTATATAGCTGAGAACAACAAGCAATACTATGTATTGCCGGCAGTATTTGATACAGAGGGCTTTGCTGTGGGCTTCAGAAAAGGCGATGAATCACTCCGTGATGAGATACAGAAAACCCTGTCCGAGATGCGCGCAGACGGAACCCTGGCCAAAATCTCGACAGAATGGTTCGGAACGGATGTAACGACGGTTCAGTGACGATAAGATAATAATGCCGTTGAACTAAAAAAGCGGAAGATACTTGATGAAGAGTATTCTTCCGCTTTTTTTCTCTAAGATCCCATCATGCTTTGCAAACAAAGGCTTTCAGCTCTTATGATACTCACGAAAAACAGTTTTCGGAATACCGGTTAAGCGCATCAAGCATAATTGTTATACATGAGCCCTGAATAAAGAGATTGAGTGTAGGTCGCGCCGGACGCCTTGTCCTCCTTATTGGGATAGGTTACGATAAGCTTGTTGATGTAAGCTATCGGGTCCAGCGTGAGTCTTTCGGTTGCCTTGTTTATGTCTTTGCGGAACTCTGAATTGTCCCTGAACAACTCGGCTAACTTTTCCTCCCTGAACAGATTGGTTTCGTCGCCTTCAGGCAGATGCAGTCGTCCTGTGTCATCTACATGAATTCCGGCTTTCTCCAAGGTGTCCGTGTGCTTTTTAATCATTCCGGAGACGTCCTTGAGGAGGCTTCTGCTTCCTATATTGACGGGTCCTTCCTGCTCGGCCAGTTCAACCAGCTTGTTGTAGGAGTCGACAAAGCTTGTAAGCTGCTCCTTGGCTATCCTTGTGTCCGGTACGAACTGTATGTCCACCGGAGCCTTGGATACGGAGTGGAAGTCAAGCTCCACAATCTGGTTGATGGAGATGTGGTTAGACGTTGAGCTGTGAGCTTCACCGTTGATGGTGAATTCCGAATTCTGCGGTCTCGTGACTATATTTGATAGTCCGAGAGAATCTACTATACCCTGTCCACCGTTCTCATCCTTGAGAGAAAATTGCAGTCCGCTTGATGCGGCAGATGCACCGGTTTCAACCGATGAAAGCATGACGGCACTTGTGCTTCCGTCCCTTACGACAGATGCGTTGATACCGATATCGCGATTGTTAATCGCTTCCGTAAGCCTGCTCTGAACATCGAGGTTGCTGTCGTTTTCGGATACGGAGATTGAAAACTGTGAAAGTCCGTCTGCCGTATCTATAGCGAAGCTGTGGCTGCCGGGAGTAATATCCCGACCGGAGGAGTAGAGGTATTCACCTACATTGACCTGCTCTGAGGCAAGCTGATCCACGGAAATGGTCAGCTCCGGAGGAAGATCGTCCTTGGGCTGCCTTCTGAAGCTGCCGGTTACGGACTCTTCGTCACTCGAGTAGAGAGTCTTCTCCGAGTAAACCCTGCTTTCGGGATCCGAGAAGCTTTCTGCCACATCGCGGAGGGTGATAGCCTGTTCCTTGATATCGATTACGTGCTCCTGCTTTTTGCCTGACATAGACACCAAGTAAAGCGGTGAGGTCTTGTTCAGCTTTGACATGCTGGAATACACCGCCTTGAGTTCGGAGGATTTATGAGTTGTTTCGCGTTTTTTGGGCACGAATTGCGTGCTCATATGATTGTAGATATTAGTATTGACAAGCATATGAAATCCTCCTTCCCTGGAATCTTACGTACTGTTACCGGCCATCCTTAGCCGGTCGATATATACGCCTTTTTGAATAATGTGGTCACAAACAGAGCCACTCCGGCTAATATATCAACCTAACCATACCACAAACGTCGTGGTTTGTCTACACATTTCTTCATATAAATAAGAAAAAATGGTTACTATTCACAGCCGCGTAACCCACGACCCGTCCGCTGCGCGTCCGTCGCGGCTGCGCCGCTTATGGTCATGGGTATGCGCGGAGTTACTGCTTCGCAGTATTATCAAAAAAGCAAGTGTTGGTTCTTATGTGCAAGCACAACGAACAAACACTTGCTTTTTGATAACTGTGAATAGTAACAAAAAAATAAAATTTCTTCTTGACAAGTAGTAGTAGTATATGTATAATGATGCTTGCGTTTGAAAAAGGGCACCTTCGGGGTGTGGCTCAGCTTGGCTAGAGTGCCTGATTTGGGATCAGGAGGTCGCAGGTTCGAATCCTGTCACCCCGATTGGGTTTTCAAGTGCAGAGCAGTAAAATAAATATCTGTAACATGCGGGTGTAGTTCAATGGTAGAACACTAGCCTTCCAAGCTAGATACGTGGGTTCGATTCCCATCACCCGCTTTTTACTATTTTTGAGAAAGTCTTTATCCATAAGGGTTTAAAGGCTTTTTTTCTTGTTTCAAATTGATTCTTTTGTGAGCCTGTCTGTGCAGTTTGGACACATACCGGACTCTTAGTGTATTCGCGGCTTATTATGATGTCGGGATAATAGCATAGCCAAAATCACAAAACAGTCACTCTGTCACAGGTATTTTATCATATAAACAGCGAGACCGGTGTCCTTGACATATCTGCCGAGCAGAGTACGTGCCAGCTTTTCGGCAGCGGGATTGTAAGTATGGAAGTGAATATCGATATCTTTATATCTTTCCTCCATCGCTTCGCAGGAGGCTTTCATAAGATTGATGACTATTGTCGGGTCTTTGGCAACCAAACTGACAAGGTAATCAACGGAGATATAGTTCTCGCCCTCGCGCATAAGCAGAGCGCCTGTCGGCACGCCGGACTTATCAAGAGCTAAAAAGCTTATTTTTTCTGTATAATAATTCTTAGGCTCCGGCATGATGTAAAGAAAACCGGAATTATCTCCGCGCCTTTTGTCCTGCTCGCTTCGCCTTTCCTCAAGCAGTCTGGTGAGTGCGTTCCAGTGGTTGACTGTTGCCATGCTGAGCGGGATTATGGTGCCTGAAGAGGACTTTTGCTTTTTTACGGCTTCCAGTGCTATTGAAACTGATGAGAGAGTGGAGCTGAGCACGCCTGACTCACTCACTGTTTCAAAGCCTTTTCTTAAAGCGAATCTGTAGAGAGAATCGTTGTCATCGTCTCTTAAGAAACTTGCGGTGACAGCGCCGGCGCCTAAGTTTCTTACACTCATTATCAGAAGCTTAAGCATATCCTCGCCGACACGGTGACCTCTCCATGCGTCATCCACATGAAGGAAGGTGATGTCCCAGCACTCGCTAAGAACTCTCTTAGCCGTAAGTATTCCGTAGACTTCGGTTCCCCTAAGGGCAGCGATACAGATATCGCTGTCGTTGATGATGGTTTCCGGAAACAGTTCACAGAGCTGTTCCTTTTCTTTTTCGTTGACAATAGTGATGGTCAATTCTTTTTCCTCCCTCCGGACTCTTACAATCAAAGCGTTTTGATTGCCGTTTTCACTAAGACTTCAGATTGAATAAAACCGGAGACAGATCATAAGACAGGCAGTCTCCGCACTGTGTAAAATCTTTTGTAAATATAGCATAGCTTCGGTTTTTCTTCAAGCATAACCGATATTCGGCAATTATGAATTTTTTTAAAATTTTAGTTGACAAACAGGACATTTTGAAATAATATATAGGAGTTGCGTGTGTCCGTAGCTCAGCTGGATAGAGCAACGGCCTTCTAAGCCGTGGGTCGGGGGTTCGAATCCCTTCGGGCACACTTTTATTATTTTACGGAATTCGGGAGACAGGGAGCGCCCTGTCTGACCGATGTTTCGTATAAGAAGGATATGGTGGATATGGCGCAGTTGGCTAGCGCGCCAGATTGTGGCTCTGGAGGCCGAGGGTTCGAGTCCCTCTATCCACCCTTTTTACAAATAAATAGGCTTATGCAAGAGTCTGTTTAGTGTTAATGGGCTATCGCCAAGCGGTAAGGCACAGGACTTTGACTCCTGCATTCGTTGGTTCGAATCCAACTAGCCCAGTTTTCAAATTATCAAAAGGGCCACTAGCTCAGTCGGTAGAGCACATGACTTTTAATCATGGTGTCGCGGGTTCGATTCCCGCGTGGCTCATTTTTTTTATGCTCTTTTATGATATGTTTGCTGTATGGAGAAGACTGTTTATGGATCTTGGTAAGACAAACAGCTTTAATCTATTTATCTCGAAGCACGGCGTTAAGCTTCTTTACTTTCTTTTTGCTTTATTAATCCTGGTTGAAGGCTTTACATTTTCAAAGATTGTGCCTTTTGGGCAGACGCCGGACGAGATTGCTCATTATGAGATGATAGAAGAGGAGTTCGGAACAAGCGGCTATGTGGACGAGATGACCTATGTGCTCTGGTATATGGCCGGTTACGGCGGTTTGCCGAGAAGCGAGCAGACCGGAGTAAACACTGTTGCGGCTGAGGCCGTGTCCGGTATTAAGTTCACGCAGTCTCTGTCGATAACCGATTTTAAACCGAACATAAGGATACTCAGACATCTTCCCGCGGGACTCGGGTTTTATGCCGGAATTGCATTGGGACTTCCCATGGCATCTTGCGCAAGACTTGCCGAGATTTTGACAGTGCTCTTCTTTGTGGTGATGAGTCTGCTCACGGTATGGGTTGCGCCGGTAAAAAAAGAGGTTTTTGCGCTTACCATGCTTCTTCCGACTTATCTGCAGCAGTGTACCTCGATTAACTACGACTCGGTGCTTCTTCCGTGCTGCCTGTTTTTGTTCGCTTATATATTAAAGCTATATTACTCTGAGGATAAGGTGCGCTGGGGAAATATGGCGCTGATTCTGGCGCTGTCACTTGTGATCCTTGTGACGAAGCCGCCTTATATACTAATCCTCATTTCTATGTTTATTATCCCGCTTGACCATTATGAGCTTAAAATTGGAAGCAAGTTTGAGCTTGCGGGCTTTGTGAAGAAGTACATATGGTTTTTCGTGGCTGCGGGTGTCGCCATGGTGGCTATGCTTTTCTACATCGGCAGGAACAATCCGGATATCAAAACCATTATGTCGGATATCTTTTCGCCGTTGGACTTTTTGAGGCTTCTGAAGCGCACATTTTTTGAGTATTTCCTGGCGCATATCAGGCAGGTGGTTGGAGTGTTCGGCTGGCTTGATTCCGGCGTTTCTGTGGCCTGTGTCGTGATTGTGCTTTTATTCATGGTCTATGTGATTGTGTTTAAGGCAGAGAAAACGGATTTGAAGCTCAATGTTAAAAGAAGGCTTATCCTGCTGCTTTCTTCCTTCGGAGTGTTCATGCTCATAGAGATTGCGCTTCAGTCGTGGACTTACCTTCATCTTGGCTTCGGAAGGGATGTAGGGGTAGCGGTCTATAAGCAGTATATGAGAGAGATACCGCATATTATGGGTATACAGGGAAGGTATTGGCTGCCCTGCGTTCCCATAACCTTGATTGCGCTTTCGGGCAATAAGGAGCGGAAGTATAAATGGCTATACTTCGCGATACAGTTTGTGTTCTATGTCGGTTTGTTTATCTATGTGACAGCCCTGCTTTATGAAAGATATTGGGCTGCGTAAGCCGGTGTGATTAGTTCTTCGTGCTAAAGCCTTCAGAATGATACGTGTCATCCTGGGCAACGCGAAGGATTTACTTAGGAGAGAAAAAATGTCTGTGATTTATCTTATTTCGGTTGTCCTTCTTTGGACGGGATGTCTGCTTGTAAAAAAGAGCGACGAGAAGAAAAATGCTCTCGTGTGGAGCGTATGCAGTGTTATCCTCGTGTTTTCCGTCCAGGCGTTCTTTGCGGGGCTTTTCGGTTTTGTGCATCTTGGCGTAGGTGTTGTGTCGATAGGTTTGACAAACATATTATGCGCCGCGGGTCTTTTCGTGTGGATATATAAAAAAGGCAGGCAGAGCTATTATGTAAGGCCGATAGATGTGATTACGCTGATCCTGATGCTTCTTGTTGTGATAAAATTCGCGCTTCATCGCTACGGAGCCGCTTCGCATATCAACTTTACCTCTGTAGATGCGTCGGTGCATATGAAGTTCGCAAAACAGATTGCGACTGAACACACGCTTCCTACGAATATGTATTTCTCGGCGCTTTCAACAGGTCTTTTCATGGAAGCATTTTCCAAGCTGTCCGGCAGCAGCCCCTTCTATATGTATGAAGTCTTCGTAGTATGTGAGATTGTTTATACATTTCTTTCAGCGGCGCTTATGTGGGCTGTTATCAGGGAGAGGGCAAAGTCGAAGGTCCTTCCGGAGCTTACCGCGGCGGGAATCATGCTGCTTTACTGGATAGGCTATCCTCTTTATACCACGCTATTCGGCTTCTCTTATTTTACGATGTCGGTTATACTTATGACTCTTTTGCTCTTCCTGATGGATATGTATCTTAAGGAGGACTGCAACGTATATGTCACAATAGTAGCGTTAAATCTTGTGCTGTACGGAGTGTTTGTGTGCTATACGCTCTTTGTGCCTGTGGCGTTCCTCGGCTGCTTTATCACGGCTATGGTCAGGATGCTCAGGGAGGGAAAAGAGAATTCGGTTATAAAAAGGCTGTTTACTAAAAAGAATGTGATAAGGATGCTCAGCATCTTCCTTATACCGACCGTGCTTGGACTCTTGAAATCCATTGCAAATGTAAAGGAGCTTTCGGGTGATGATGCGGGTATAGCAAGGGACGGAGGCTGCTACACGGACCTTTACTCTAACTTCCTTCTGCTCATTCCCTTTGCGATGCTCGGAGGGTATTTCCTCTGGTCAAGGAAGGAGTCGGGTTACATACTTCCGGTACTTTTCGTGCTCCTTGGTTTTATGCTTTTGATGTTCCTCGGAGGCATGCTCGGAAGGGTTTCGGCTTACTATTATATGAAGAACAACAGCCTGCTATGGCTTTATCTGTGGGTGCTCACGGCCGAGGCAATATACGCCATGCTTGAAAAAAGCCGGCTTGCGGTCGCTTTTGTACTGTTTTTTGCGGCGATACTTGGCATCACGATATATGTGGAGCCGGAGATTATGAGAAGGAATGGAAGGTTCATAAGCGTGAGCGGAATGAACACCTTCCATGTGGTTTACTTCAACAGGAACTTTTACTTAAACGACGGGCCGCTTGAAACCGAGCTTATCGACCTCTATAAGTATGTATATGATAACTGCAACGACAAAGAGGTTGTGTCGGTAAACGGTGAGGTTAAGAACGGATGGTTTACTGCACTTACCGGGAACGAGAAGAGGTTCTGTTACGGAGGACCTGATGATTATAAAGCGCTTATCGATGGGAATACGGGCTATGTATGCGCCAACCTTTCGGGAGAGTATGATGTGGTCAAGGACCTGCTTGAGCCTTATCCGGTAATCTTCGAGAACGGAGCCGGAAGAATATATAAGCTTGACTAACGGAGTAGACATGCTTCACAGATTATTATTCGAAGGAAAAATCAATATAGTAAAGAGAACCTATGTCTGGAACCTTGTGTCGAGCCTGCTTTTTTCAATACAGTCGGCAATCTTTCTGCTTGTTGCCAAAAGGGTTGCGGGAGAGGATGAGGCCGGTGTCTTCATAATCCTTTTCACAGTCGCGCAGATGCTTACTTCACTTGGCAATTATAATATCAGGGATTTCCAGGTTTCGGACATTCACGAGGAGTATAAGTTTTCAACCTATTACGCCGCCAGGCTTTCGACCGAGTGCGTAATGATGGCGGTGGCGGTCTGCTATGCATTTACAAAAAGGCTGTCATTTGAAAGCTTCGCGGTCTTAATGTGCCTTTGCGCTTACAGGTTTGTGGAGGGCGTGGAGGACTGCTATCACGGAATAGTCCACAGGAAGGGACGTTTTGACGTAGCCTCGATATGTATGTCCGGGAGGATAATCATTTCGAGCGCTGTATTTATCTTAGCTTACATTATATCGGGCAGCCAGGTGGTGGCGTCGGCGCTTCTTTTGGCTTCGTCCTTTGCCGTGTATCTTTTCACAATCCGTGTGATTAAGTCGGAGTTCCCCGAGCTTAAAATCAGGATTTCCTTTGAGAAGGTCGGAAAGCTGCTGACGGTGTGCTTCCCGATTTTTGTCGGAGCATTTCTTTATTCCTATCTGATAAATGCTCCGAAGTACGCCATAGACAGTTTGATGCCCAAAAGTGTCCAGACGATATACAATATTCTCTTTATGCCGATTTTTGTGGTAAATATCCTGAGCATGTTTATCTATAAGCCGATCATAGTGAAGCTTTCAAACCTTTGGGATGAGGGGGATATGAAGGGCTTTTTCGTGCAGATTATTAAGCAGTGCGCGCTGATTGCGGCGCTTGATCTTGTGATAGTGCTCGGTGGATATGTGATTGGTTTGAAGCTTCTCGGGATTATTTACGCCGAGGATTTATCTGAGCATATGGGGATATTCTGTCTGCTTTTGATATTCGGAGGCGTGACGGCAATAGGGTATTACCTGAATGTGCTCATAACCATTATGCGAAAGCAGTTCTACATCCTGATCGGATACGGTATGGCTCTTGGTGTAAGCCTTTTGTCCACGCGCAGGCTGGTTAAGGAGTTCGGAATCGACGGAGCGGCTTATGCATACGGCTTTATCGCATTTACAATAATGCTTTTTTACCTTGTCGCGATAATATATGAGATTGCAAGAAAAAAGGATAGTAAAAAAAGAGAGAATAAAACTTGAATAAATCATAAATTTTGATATAATATTACCTGTTGGTACCAAAGCGAACGGGTACATTTTATTCGATACATTTTTCGAGGAGGTTTCTTTGTATGAAGAGGTTGGTTACGCGTAGTGATTTCGATGGTTTGGTTTGTGCGATGCTTCTTAAGGAGATCGGAGAGATCGGCGAGATAAAGTTCGTTCACCCAAAGGATGTGCAGGACGGTAAGATAGAGTTGACGGAGAATGATATTACAACTAACCTTCCGTTTGACCCGAGAGTAGGTCTTTGCTTGGATCATCACGAGAGTGAGCTTTTAAGAAACGATCATGAGAAGTATAAGGATAAGTTTATTATAGACGGAGATGCCAAGTCTGCCGCAAGAGTTGTATATAATTATTTCGGTGGCAAGGAGAGGTTCCACAGAGTATCCGAGGAGATTATGTGGGCTGTTGACAAGGGCGACAGCGCAGACTTCACAGAGGATGAAATCCTCAACCCGAAGGGCTGGGTGCTTATGAATTTCCTTATGGATGCAAGAACCGGTCTCGGACGCTTCCGTGATTTCAGGATATCGAATTACGATCTTATGATGGAGCTTATTGACTACTGTGTTGATCATAAGATTGATGAGGTTCTTGAGCTTCCTGATGTCAAGGAGCGTGTCGATATGTATTTCGAGCAGCAGGAGCTCTTCAAGGAGCAGCTCAAGAGAATCACTAAGATTCACGACAAGGTAGCTGTTATCGATCTTAGGAATGAGGAGACTATCTACACCGGAAACCGTTTCATGGTTTACGCTATGTGGCCTGAGGTTGAGATTTCCGTCCATGTTGCATGGGGCTTCAAGAAGCAGAACACTGCGGTCATGATTGGAAAGTCTATAATCAACAAGAGCTCTGATTTCAATATCGGTGAGCTTTGTCTTTCCTACGGCGGCGGCGGACATGCAAATGCAGGCACCTGCCAGCTTGACAATGATAAGATAGATGCGGAGCTTCCGAATATCATTGCTAAGCTCAACGGCAAGTAATTTCATACTGATTTTAATGTGATTATAAAGGGAACGGTTCTTTATATGAGAGCGGTTCCCTTTTGTAAGCGGGTGTGGCGGAATTGGCAGACGCGCCAGATTTAGGTTCTGGTGGGAACCCCCGTGCAGGTTCAAGTCCTGTCACCCGCAGTTTCAAAACAGTGTCAGAAAAAGAATAATCAGGAGGGTTACGGAATGGATGCTTACAAGTCAGAGTTTATCGAGTTTATGATTGATGCGACGGTATTGAAGTTTGGTGACTTTACGACCAAGAGCGGGCGTAAGACACCATTTTTTGTAAATACGGGTTTTTACAGGACAGGAAGTCAGCTTAGGAGACTCGGCGGTTACTATGCCGAGGCCATAAAGAACACCTTCGGCACGGAATTTGATGTGTTGTTCGGACCGGCTTATAAGGGTATCCCGCTTTCGGTAGCGGCATCCATGGCTATGTCGGAAAAGTATGACGCAGATATCCGCTACTGCTCGAACCGCAAGGAGGTAAAGGATCACGGCGACAAGGGAATCCTTCTCGGAAGTCCCATAAATGACGGCGATAAGGTTGTCATCATAGAGGACGTGACCACGGCAGGAACCTCAATCCAGGAAACTCTGCCGATAATAAAGGCGCAGGCTGACTGTGAGGTTGTGGGACTTGTGGTATCCGTTGACCGTATGGAGAGAGGAACGGGGGAAAAGAGCGCCCTTGCCGAGATAGAGGAAAAGTACGGCTTGAAGACTACGGCTATAGTCACCATGGCAGAGGTTGTGGAGCATCTGTATAACAAGCCGTATAAAGGACAGGTTGTCATAGATGACACATTAAAGGCAGCTATAGATGCTTATTATGAGCAGTATGGAGTAAAATAAGATAGAATGACACGTCATTGTCGTGTCGTACGTGAAGAGAAGAGTTCGAGGGAGGTGCGATTATGACGAAGTCATAATTTTGCATCGCACCGACTTTCGTCATAAGGGGTACCGCGAAGCGGTGGATTCCTTATGACATTAGACTGGGCAGGATTGCTTTAGCAATCGTGCCATTACATATTATA
>JAFXSQ010000013.1 GCA_017525525.1 Lachnospiraceae bacterium
ATTAGCTTTTTTAAGTATAGGCATTTCTCTGTTCGCAATCAGCCTTCCGAGCTTTGTTTCCCGTCTTTTTTCATATTCAGCAAGTGATTCTTCATAGGTCAGCTTTATAGTTGACAGATGGAAGTCTTCTATCTCATCCCGGGTCAGATGCTTATCCCCGAATGAAACAATTTTACAAAGGAAATAGTTATTCAGATTGCGCCGATGGATCAGATTATCGTCCCTTACTCCTTCACTGCCGCCAAATTCCTTGATCAATTCCGAATGGAGCATCAAAATCTGTTTTTTTATTCAGTCTTTTCATTTTGCAAGAATCTCATACGCTTCTTTGTTCTGTTCCATCAACCTTTTTGAAACAGACAACACATCCTCATCCGAGGCCAAAGCATTACTATCAGCTTTACTAAAATCGATAACCAGATATCTAGGGATATTATTCTTCAGAATAACTGCAGTTCCTTTTTCATCCACCAGCTTCGTAACTTTACTAAAATTCTGGTTTGCTTCCGTAATAGAGATCATTGTGTTTGTGTCGATTGTCATAATCATTCCTCCATCTTAACATATCTTTATATAGCTATTATTCATCCTATTATTTACAGATATGTTATCATACATCTAATTCATCCGCAACAGGAGAAACCTTTTTCAGGTCTTTTTTGCGGATATTTAGCGCAACATAGGGTACAGATGCAAAATAAAACCCCGGAACCGATTGCTCGTTCCGGGGTGTAGCAGGATGTACCGGGGGTTAATAGGGAAGACCCTGATCTGTCGCGCTGGCGGCCATCACATTTCCGTCGTCATCCCATATAAAGTCCGCTATATACTGACCGTCCATATAGGTCGCGCCATACTCCGTGTCATCCAACTGAATATCTATGGTCTTTAATACATCCTCCTTCGATGAGCCTAAAGTCAGGCCGCAGGCAAAGGCCGCGTCGCCCTCTCCATTCTCCCTTGTCAGATGCACACTGATGATCGTATCCTCCAGATTTACCTCCACGCTGCAGCCCGGGTAATAATAGTGCGTGATCTCGCCTTGTGCGTTCGGGTCGCAGGGCATTACGCTCTCTGAGGGCTTTACCTCAGCAGGCAGATTGCTCTTGACATCCGCAAACTTATCTCCCACCGCAAATGTATAGCCACCCACTGTCAGCTTTGTCTTTTCTCTCAGGGAACCCGATGCAGTCGGCGTATCTGCCGATGCTTCGGCAGTCGTTTCCTCACCCGCCGGCGCCGCCTCTGTCACATCATCTCCGCCTGCTGCCTCTGTCGTAACCGCCTCCGTCGTAACCGCAGCCGCAGTCGTCTCTTCCTTGTCTCCGCCGCAGGCACAAAGCCCCAACGCCATTACCGCTGTCGCTATGATCGCAAGTGTCTTTTTGGTTTTCATATTCTGTCCTCCGTTATTAAGATGGTATCATATTAAACCCGAATTATCTGTTTGTCAAATCAGAACCTCCCACGCCGATACAGGGGATTTTTTACCTTTTTCAGGTCTTTTCTTCACAAAAAAGGGAGTTGCACGATTTCTCATGCATCTCCCTATTTGCTCATCATAGTAATATCACCGGTCAATACTCACAATCAGGTACAATTATGTACCAACCGGGTACCAAAAACTCCATTTTTGTCTACAAAACTCCACTGTAGCTCCAAAAACTGTCATACACACGTCGACGGTCGGTTCCCGGCAAGACTTTTGGTCGTTATTCCCTTACAGCATCGGAATACGTGCAGCTTGAATAAATCTCCGAGCCATCCTCCTTCACGGTGAAGCTAACATGAAAGAAATCTCCGTCCTCCGTGCGCCACTTATAGCCGTGGTGGTCCTCCTTCCATATCTCATTCCAGATAGCGCCGTCACATCCGAAATGGTCTCTGAACTCCTCATATGTAAGACCTGCGCCTGCGCTCTGCTTCCACTTGTAGGTCTCCTGAAGAACCTCTAGGGTCACATAACCTGTGGCATCCGCATTGGATTTTCCGTAGGTAGGATCCGAAGCACCCGCATTGCTCCCGGCCTCTGTGGTTGTCTCCTCCCCGGTTGCAGCTTCGGTTGTCGTTTCATCAGATGCATTCTCGAGGCTCTCGTCGATCTGCACGCCGCCGGCTGCCTCTGTTGTTGTGGCTGCCTCGCTTGTCGTCTCCTCATCGGCAATAACCTTGACTTTAAGCGAAGCGAGGATAGATTTTGACAGGTCCGAGTCATATGCAAATCCGCCGATTCTCACATTGATCACCGTGTTGCCTACCTT
Organism: Lachnospiraceae bacterium; assembly: GCA_017525525.1. Lineage (GTDB taxonomy): Bacteria > Bacillota > Clostridia > Lachnospirales > Lachnospiraceae > Coprococcus_C. Next base: position 2,262 of record JAFXSQ010000013.1, read on the forward strand.
CGCATACATCTGTGATATATCCATAGGTCCGCTGTATCCGTCGTACTTATAAGCAACTCCGGTCCATTCGTAATCTCCGGTCTTTATTGTCACATCCTTCGGGTTGGAATCCTTGTTGTACTCTTTTGTGGCCTCCACATCTTTTTTACACTGTTCCTCGTTGGATACCTCGAACAGAAAATAGCTCATAGCATCGTTACTCTTCTGGACCCAAACAGCGTTTTTATCTTCCTTGTCGATCGTTGTACCGCCTGTAAGCTTCATCCCTTCCGGCACTAAGATCTCCTCGTAGACACCCCAGCTTTCGGTTGCACCCTTCACCGTCTCCTCGGCCGTGGTTGTTGAAACGGCCTGCGTGTCACTCGAGGCTCCGGTCGTTCCGTCCTTTTTATCACCGCAACCGGTGATAAAAAGCGCCATTCCCAATGCACATAACAATAACTTTTTTCTCATGATTGTTTGTCTCCTTATCAATTATAATACAGTCATCCGCGTCTCGTTCTGTCATCCTCGTGCACCACAAGCCCAAGTGACTTGGCATTTACCGCAAGCTCAAGCCGGTTCTTGTACCCGGTTTTGTTGAGCATATTCTGTATATGCCTTTTGACCGTGTTGAGCGAGAGGAAGAAATGATCCGCAATCTCCTCATTTGAACGGTTCAGCGTAAGCTCGCGCAGTATCTCAAGCTCCCTTTCGGTAAGATCCGATTTTCTCACAGCTCCGAACTCCGGATCCGGCTTGCTCCCGGGATATACCGACTCCCCCTGCATGGTCCTGTCCATGATCTCGAGCAGCGACAGCTCATCGTATTCCTTGAACCAGAAGCTGTCTATCCCCTTTTCCTTCGCCTCGTCTATCCATTGATACTCCGCGGTAGATGTAGCCAGGATAATACGGATCCTTTTGTCATTATTTTTTATGATCTGCGCACAGGTCATTCCGTCAAGCCCCTGCTTCATCATCACATCCATGATGACCAGATCGACAGGGTTCTGCTGACAATAATTAACCGCCTGCTCCGCTGTGGCGAGGGCTGCCGCAAGTTCATATTTCCCGGACATCTTTATATACATCTCGAAAAAACCTCTCGCGACATACTGATCGTCCGCGATCACGACTTTGATCTTATCGCTCATATCATTCCCCCATTCCCTGATATCCCCTCAGCCGTCTCCCTGTGGTTTTGCAAAACCGCAAAAGCTTTTGCCAACTGTATTATAATCAGTTTGTTTTAATCCTACATCACCCGTAAGAACCATTTTTATAATATTATTTTCACGGTAAATGCGTCCGTAGTCGTCACCTCCATACTGCCACCCGCACGATCCACCAGCCTGTGCAACGACGCCAGCCCACCGCATTCCTCAATCCGGGCATTTCCGCCACTGCTCCCGCCGCTGAGCGAAAATGTAAAGCTGTCGTTCTTCTTTTCGGTCACAACAAAGAGCACATGTCCGTCCGTATGCTTCTTTATATTTGTAGCACATTCGCTGATCGCGGCCGCAATCAGCTTTCTTGATTCCACTTCTTCCGGAATCACACCGCTCATCGACACAGTAACCCCGATGAGCCCGGCCATTCTGATCGCATCCACAAGCGGATCCTTCTCTGTATCGTCATCCTCATACTCCTTTAAAAGGTGCGCATTCGTCAGCTTAAGCATCTTAAGAAGCGAAGCTTCATCCATTTGCCCCGGATATTCTAAGTAATGACGGCACGCAAGCAGCACATGTCCTGTCTCGTTATGTACCTGCATCCGCGCGTTAAGAAGCTCCTGTGATATCACAAGCTCCTCGGCAGTCCGGTTATAAATCTCGAGTCGACTGTTGATCTCCGTAAGCTTCCTGTTCGTGGTTTTCAGTTTCTCGTTGAGCTGTGCTTCCGCGGTTATATCAGTCGCGGTCAACAGCCGATAGATCTTTTCTTCTTCCGTGATCTGCCCGGAGGTGAACTGCCAAAATCTGCCTCCGTCGGAACATATCGAGGAGAGCTTCCCTATATCGTTTTCTTCCCCTTCGAGACCGGCCTCTTTTTGAAGCAGGCGGATATCCGACAGTACATTTCCGGTCAGGCTTAATGCAAGCTCGTTCATCGTGAGATTCGAGAGTGCCACATGCCCATCCTCTCCGGCAAATGCAACACCCACCGGCAAAAGATCAATGGTCTCTTTGATCGCCATAGGCGAAAGCTGAGCCTTGCGAACTCTCCGCATCTTAGCAAATTCCACGATCAGACAGGCTGCGAATATCAGTCCTATGATCAAAAGCACCACGGCAGGCAGAGAGCAGAAGGACGAGACAGCAACCGGCCATGTCCTTGGATAAGCCTCATCCTCATAATGGAACAAGCCGTCATAAAGCACAAAAAACAATACCGCACATATAACCAGCAGTGCAAAAGAGCATATGGTCATCACCTTTTTCTTCAGTACCCCGGAGAAAAACAGGAAGAAGTAAAGCTGCGACAGCAGGCTCATGGTCACGGATATGAAAATAACGGTTCTAAAAGACGTATTCATGGCTTCCCAGATTGTCATATCAGTCACCATCCTTTCCCGCGGGGATATTGATATACAGGATACCCTCGCTCTTCACCGCTTCCACCGGAAGCTCAAGGCCATCAAGATCAGGCTCCGGCGCTGCATCCGCGGCAAGTCTGAGACAGCCGTCGGCATAAGAGACCATCAGCAGGGTTGCACAACCGATCAGCTTTTCGACAACCGCTTCAAAGGTATCATATAGTGCAATCATTTTATCGGCTTCGATCGATCCGGTAAACCCGCTTTCATAGACAGAGGTCTTCATTCCGTTATATGTCAGATAACTGCCGGACTCGGATACAGTCAACAGCAGCTCGTTGAGCGGGAGCTCCTTCTTCTCCGACGCAAGCAGGAGCAGATTGGTCTTTCTTTTGACAAAGGCATTCAGTACACAGACTCTCGAAACCTGCTCCCGAAAGTCCTTTGTGCCGGGTCGTGCCTTCGATACGATCTCCTCTATCCTTTTCTGGTAAGGGTACATTTGCTCTGCTATCTCATGGTAAATGTGATGCCGCGAACGAAGAAGCGCGTTTTGCTCCTTCTGTCTGTTCTCGTATTCTATGAGTGTGTTTTCGCTCGCAAGAAGGTCATTGACCTCCGCGAGCTTCTCATTTGCCCTTCTGACCTGAGCTTCATCCTCTATCCAAAAGGCGTATTCCCCATGAATCAATCTTCCGGAAAGCTTCTGATTGGGTGTGGCATATACCGGGGTCTCAAGTGCGCCGGCCAGCTGCTGCCTGTCCGCACTTATTTCCTCCGCAGACCGATAAACAGGCTTAAATCTCCTGTCCGTGATCAGCACGGGCAGGGGAAGCTTTGAAAAGAAACCTATGTAATTTTCGTTGTGCGGAATGAGTCCTCCCCGAATACATATCTCACATATCGCAACCATGGAAAAAATATTGATCTCCGGCGATTCATACGGCGGGATGAACTCCACGATCTTCTTTAAGCTGTGAAGCTCGGTCAGGAAAAACCACAGAATCCCGACACCGATAATATACAGCAATATTTTCCTGTTTCTCCTGCCGACCGCCTTGATCAAAAGGACAACACCGACAATGATCGCGAGTATGATCCATGCATAGGTTAAATAAAACAGAAGCCCATAGGTATAAGTCCCGCTCTTACCTGTAAACTCGGGACTGAGTTCTTTGGGTTTAAAGACAAGATGATGCAGATCATTTGTGATAATGATCGACGAAAGCAAAACCGCCGGTATCAAAAATAAGAATTCGTTATACCTTGTAGCACGGCTGCCTCGCAGAATGCATATGCATACCATTAGGAAAAATGTCGGAAACAGAGTCATCGGTATATAGTAAGCATACCAGAAAAGCCTGAGCGATAAGGCATCTGCCGCAACACGATACTTGAATATACGCTCCACGAGATAGAGCATCATAAACACGGCCATGGTAATCATATACACTCTTACCCTTGACGGGAGCAGCCTTGTATAAACCGAACGGATCCAGAAAATCAGAAGCGCTGTGTAGGTTATGAAAACAAGACTGAAAAAAGCGGTCACAACCGAGTAATCGGGAAACGGCACGTTGTGGCTGTAATTCTCGCATATGTGCATTACGCCTGCAAGTATAAAAACTCCGATAAATAACAATGTATGGTTTCTCTGCTTCATGCCCAAACCTCCCTTGTGTAGAAACAAAGCGATTATAACAAAAATATCCCGATTCGTCATCAAGCATCGTCCGGGCAATTTCAGGATTCAAAAAAAGAAAGAACCCCCACCAAAGGTTTTGGAGGCCCCGAAGCATTTGCAGAAAGCCCTTTATTTTCAGGGCTTGCACGATTTTTTTCATTTTCTTAAACCACTAATTAAACCACTTTTTTATTATTTAATGAACTCTAATGAACTTAATCCAGTAAGCTACTATCAACCATTTCTGTAACCACAAGTTTTATGGCATCCTCGCTTACCCTTGTTAGAAGTTCTTATTATGCTCTGTTCTATGCTGCCAATGATATTGTTCTCATAATCCTATGGATTCTTGCAACATTAAATCATCTTTCTTACCTGCCAATGGTTTTATGTTTTGTCTGTTTCCTTGCTAATGACCTGTACGGATTTATCAACTGGCAGAAAATGAAACACAATCAGGCTGAATAATCAAGATTCATTGTGGCATCGGCAGAAAAGCCGTAACTGGTTACCCTTACACGCAAGCGCTCAATGTTCTTATCCCCGAACGCACTATGATCGATATACGGCTCAAATAGTAGCAAAGCTTTCTTCAAACCCTTTTCGGGTATCATTTATACTTTCTTTGATGTCCCCGATCTTCTTTATTCTTTTATCTGTCATATTTCCCTCGCTGCCCGATCATTCGTTTATCATTTCTACATAGATTTACCACTGGGTCTCTCAGGTAGATTATCTTATTTTTTCCAGAAATACTGCGATTCCGTCTTCGTCATTTCCGCCTATCGTGATATCGGCCACAGCCTTAACCTCAGGGAGTGCATTTCCCATGGCAACACCCGTGCCGCACAGCCTGAGGCTTCCGATATCCGCCAGATCATCCCCGAAAGCCGTAATATCTTCGAGGCTTACCCCGATATGCTCCGCCATCTTACTTATGGCTGTCTCCTTTGTTATTCCGGCCTTTGTAACCTTATACCAGTCACCGTCTGTAAAATGTATGACGTCGCAGTTTTTAAGTTCTCTGCGGAGTTTCTCTGCCTTTTCACCGTCAGCTATCTCAAAGCAGATCTTAAGCGACTCCTTCCTGAAGTCCTTAAAATCCGTGTCGATACTCTGTCCCCAGCTTTTCTCCAGCTCATCCTGAGGCGGAATGAAATTCCTATAATACTCTGCTTCTTCATTCGCTGTATCAACCGTAATATTCAAGTCGCCGCAGATACGTCTTGCCGTCTCAATTATTTCCGAAGTTTCCTCTCCCGAAAACTCTTCAACCACGATATTTCTTCCATAAGCACTTACCATCGCACCGCCGCTTGAAATGATTATCTCCGGTGCCAGACGATCTATAAAGCTTCGGCTGTTGCTCTCACTTCTCGATGTCGAGACACCGATCAGATACCCCTTCTCACGCGCTCTAAGAACCGCATCGAGAGTTTTCTCTGAGATGGTCTTGTCGCTCCTGAGAAGCGTTCCGTCCAGATCAAACAGCAGTATCTTCTTACTTTCCTTCAGCCATCCCATTGAAATAGCTCTGTTTATGTTGCTGTTTATCCATTTATAAACCTCGGGCATAAACTCCTTTATTACAGCCATACGTTTTTCAACAACATCTCTGTTGGTACCGCTCTCAACCCAGGTGAAACCGTCCGTCAATGTATTGTGGAGGAAAGGCTGAATCCTGTCCATACAGGACGCATATTTGGCATCCGGAGTTTCCATGGCATCGAATTCTTCCCAGAGGCTTCTTATCATAGCTCCCTGTTCTTCCGGAAGAAGTGCGAAAAGCTTATCCGCCGCAAGTTTTTCCCTATCTGCTTTTCCCTCATTAGCCTTTACATCATAGGCGAAGGTATCACCGGCATAAATCTCGATCAGATCATGTACGACGCACATTTCAACTGCCCGAGGTACATTTACCGGCTGAACGGCATACTCTTCCAGGAGCATAGCCATCACCGCTATATGCCACGAATGCTCCGCATCATTTTCTCTCCTGCTCTTGTCGAGTAAGACTGTTCTTCGCAGAATCCCGGTCATCTTATCGATTTCTGCAGTAAACTTTAGCTGCTTGTCGAGCCGGATATTTCCGCTTGATAAAAAATCTTTAATGCCCATTTGTCACCTCCCAAAGCTTTTCACATTCACATTATTCCGGAAGTTAAACCGTCTCTCAATGTCTGCATTATAGCCCAAGAATGCAGTTTTGAGAAGACGGTTCTTCTTTAATCGCCCTTGATTATTGCGCTTACGTCGGTTCCGTCAACGATATTTTCGGGCAGGCCAAGGTACGGAGCCGGGTTGACGAAGGTACCATTCTTTTTCATCCTTCCTTTCGGTCTCTTATTACACTCAATCCTGATCGTCCCCGTCTTCCCAAAACAATTCATCCAGTGTCTTTCCAAGTGCCTTGCAAATGGACCGGCACAACTGAATGGTCGGGTTATAATCGCCCTTTTCTATCGCATTGATCGTCTGCCTGGATACGCCCACTCTCTTTGCCAGTTCATCCTGCGAGAGGTCGAGCGCCGCTCTTGCGGACTTCATTTTCAGATTTTTCATGCCCTACTCCTCGCTTTTTTTATCCTTCATTTTCTTAAGCAAAACCGTAACAAAGAGAACGATAAACATCGCTGCGCACATCAAATTGGCGATATGCACCGTAAAGTGTCCGTCTTCGATCATAGTTCCCCGAATGATATTCGTGATCCCTAAAGCCAGATTGAATGCGGCGATCACGACAAAGATGATCATAACCGTCTTTTTGTCCTGGTTTAATGCAAAGTAGCTCTCCGTCCAGATGCAGTACACAACATATACGCAGACTCCGATGAAGATACCTCCCGCATAGAAAAGCCTCATATCTATCCTGGTGAAGATCTCTGCAGCATCCACAATCAGCAGACCTATAATGTAAGTAAGCAGAGAGAAAAAAGCGTATTTGAAACCGTATCCGCGTTCCATCTCCTGTCGTTCGTCATACTTTGGTGACTCAAGCCTGTGGCTTCTGGTGATTGCTATCGTAAGGATCACTGTCAGGATCACGGAAAAAATGATTGCGAATGAAAGGCCTGTCACAACCCACACGGACACTCCGACACGCTTTACGGTCAACTTGCTGTCAATATTCCAGCTGCCGTTACTTGCAAGATCTTCAAAACTATACTGATCCGCCACGCTGTCCGCCATCTTTATACCGCAAATATAATTCTTCGCAAATTCCGTAAATGCAGCTTTGTCATTAAAGAAATAATGTGTTATCTGATACGGTATACCCTTCTCAAGCCGGATATCCGTATTGATCTCCAGTGCAAGGCCGTCTGCCTTGAAGATCACCTCTCCCTTATCATCCTCGATCACTACTGCGGTCACAAAGCCTATGTCGCCCTCACTCAGAACACCTTTAATCCCCTCCGGCCTCCATGACACTCCGAGCCTGTAATCTCCCGTCTCATCTACCATGAAGTTCCCGTTAAGTTGTCCCGGATCGATAACACCGTCCTTTACACTTACAGTCCTCTCATGCTGCGATCTGAAACCGCCGCCTTTCAAACCTCCCGCAAGCAAACCGACAGTTCCTACCAGTATAATACCTATAATAATCATCAGAATGGCATATGACTTACGCATCTTCAACTTCCTTTCCCGGTATAAAACCGTATGTAATAAATGCTCAAGCAGCTTGTAGTAACACAATACCATCCTCACGACATTTTGTCAACTATATTTTACATCTTGTTAATTTTTCACGACACATTGGGTTACTGTATAGTCGCTTTATTTTTTTCTTCACTATCATTTCCTCCGTCAAAAACCGCCTAATCCTCTGTGTCCGTATACCTTTAGTCCTTTCAGTGATCGTTCAAGATCAGAAAACTCTTCATCCGTCAGTTCTACGTTTGCCGAATCCAGATTTTCAATGATCCTCTCCTTGTTCTTGGATCCCGGTATCGGAACAACATTCGGGTATTTATGCAGCATCCAGGCAAGGGATATCTGGGCCGGAGTAGCATTCTCACTGGATTGTAATAATCCTATCTAAGCTTCTTTCACTTTTTTCCCGGTCATATATTCAGGCACAAGTGCAAACATAAATGTTCTTGGACCTGCATTGACAATTTCATGTTCTATATATTTTTCATCCTTAGTAAACTTATAACTTAGCAAT
>JAFXSQ010000014.1 GCA_017525525.1 Lachnospiraceae bacterium
AGATGAAAACAATTCAGAAGGAAAGCAAGAATGCTTAAATATTACCATTGTCTGCAACGAAATCAAAAACCTCGCAAAGCCTTACTACACTTGGCTTGCGAGGTTTTTTGCTTGCGAAAAACTGTCAAAGACGGGATTATAACACATTTATCACTTATTATTCAAGTATTAATAATTACATCATGCCCATTCCGCCTCCCATGCCGGCTCCCGGCATAGCAGGTGTATCTTCCTTAATATCAGCTACAACAGACTCTGTTGTGAGAAGTGTTGAAGCGATAGATGTTGCATTCTGAAGTGCGGTTCTTGTAACCTTAACGGGATCGATGATTCCGTTGGCTACCATATCTACATACTCCTCCTTGTATGCATCGAAACCGATTGCATCCTTGGACTCCTTAACCTTGTTTACGATAACTGCGCCCTCAAGACCGGCGTTGACAACAATCTGTGAAAGCGGAGCCTCAAGTGCCTTGCATACGATTGCTGCACCTGTCTTCTCGTCGCCCTCAAGACCTGTGCTAAGCTTCTCAACCTTCTTGATAGCGTGAACATATGCAGAACCGCCGCCTGCGATGATACCCTCCTCAACAGCTGCGCGGGTTGAGTTAAGAGCATCCTCTATACGAAGCTTAGCTTCCTTCATCTCTGTCTCTGTTGCAGCGCCTACGCGGATAACCGCAACGCCGCCTGCAAGCTTGGCAAGTCTCTCCTGAAGCTTCTCCTTGTCGAACTCTGATGTTGTCTCAGCGAGCTGAGTCTTGATAACAGCAACCCTGTTCTTGATCTCTGCCTTCTTGCCGAGGCCGTCAACGATAGTTGTGTTATCCTTTGTAACCTTTACAGACTTACATCTTCCGAGCTGATCCATGGTTACTTCCTTAAGGTCATAGCCAAGGTCGTCCGAGATTACTGTACCGCCTGTAAGGATTGCGATATCCTGAAGCATTTCCTTTCTTCTGTCGCCGTAGCCCGGAGCCTTAACGCCTACTACCTGGAAGGTTCCGCGGAGCTTATTTACGATAAGGGTTGTAAGAGCCTCACCCTCGATATCCTCAGCGATTATAAGGAGCTTCTGTCCGCCCTGAACGATCTGCTCAAGAAGAGGAAGGATATCCTGTATATTAGAAATCTTCTTGTCAGTGATAAGAATGTAAGGATCTGAAAGCTCTGCAACCATCTTCTCCATATCGGTTGCCATGTAAGCCGATACATATCCTCTGTCGAACTGCATACCTTCTACAAGGTCAAGCTCTGTCTCCATGGTCTTGGACTCCTCGATGGTGATAACACCGTCCTTGGATACCTTCTCCATAGCGTCTGCCACGAGCTGGCCGACCTCCTCGTCGCCTGCCGAGATAGCTGCAACCTTAGCGATCTGATCCTTGCCGCTTACCTTCTTGCTCATCTTGGAGATAGCTGCTATAGCCTCGTCGGTTGCCTTCTTCATACCCTTTCTCAAAACGATCGGGTTAGCGCCTGCAGCGAGGTTCTTCATACCTTCGTTGATCATAGCCTGTGCAAGAACTGTTGCTGTTGTAGTACCGTCACCGGCTACATCATTGGTCTTGGTTGCTACTTCCTTGACAACCTGTGCACCCATGTTCTCAAATGCATCCTCGAGTGTGATCTCCTTAGCGATGGTCACACCGTCGTTGGTGATAAGCGGTGCACCGTATGACTTGTCGAGAACTACGTTTCTTCCCTTAGGTCCGAGTGTTACGCTTACTGTATCCGCTAACTTATTTACGCCTGCCTCAAGTGCCTTTCTAGCCTCGGCACCGTACTTTATTTCCTTTGCCATTTTATTTACGCCTCCTGAATAATCATTACATTTTAATTATGAGCAAGCTTTTTTAAGATTCTTCGCTACGCTCAGAATGACATTTCCAAAACCTACTTGACAATAGCAAGTATATCGCTCTGCTTTACTATGATGAACTCGTCATCGCCGAGCTTAACCTCGTTGCCTGCATATCTTGAGTAGATAACCTTATCGCCCTTCTTAACTTCCATTGGGATCTTCTTGCCGTTATCATCCAATGCTCCGGGGCCTACTTCAACAACCTCTGCATACTGAGGCTTCTCCTTTGCCTGTGTGGGAAGCACGATGCCTGACTTTGTGGTCTCCTCAGCGTCGCTCTGCTTTAATACGACTCTGTCTCCTAAAGGTGCTAACTTCATTTTAATCATCCTCCTATTTTTTTGACTTTTAGCACTCATTTCACTCGAGTGCTAACATATTTTCTATTGTAACTGTTTTTCAGAAAAAATCAAGTGTTTTTTTGAAAAATGTACATGTACCTCCGCACACAAAAAAAAGGAAGCTCGTAAAGCTTCCTTTTACTCTCCCTCGGCATAACCGATATCAGACATATCCTGTGTTCTCTGGCTCTTGAACACCTCAATAGTCCTCTTATTTATGCCCGGTTCCTCAATATATTTACCAGTCTCGGGATCCTTCGGATAGTGTTCCTTAAGGTAATTCCTGTATTGATTAAGTCTGCCCTCGTAGATGATCTCCGGCTCTCTCCAGAGCCTGAAATCCCTCGGTCTGACAAGTCCCGGCTTCTTGACAAACACATCAACACCGGCTCTTTCAAGAACAGAGTACACGAACTGAGAACAGAAATAATTGTACCTTCTCTCCACGGAACGCCCGAGTATCGAGCTGAACACTCCGAGATAATTGTATCTGTACATATTCCTCTCGGCCTTGAACTTGTCGAGTATCCTGTCTATCCTCTTCTTTTGCGCCGTAGTTACCCAGAGCCTCATAACCCTGCATTCCGTTTTGACATCCCTTCCGAACACCCCGGTGGTTATGTCCTCGGTTATAAAACCGCAATAGAACGGAAAGTTGACATGCTTTCTCGCAAAGCTGTACATTTCGTTCAGTTCTATATCAAAGGCAAGCGAAGTGTGCGAATACGGCTCCCTAGTCCACATTTTTATCACGTTCGACGGTAGTGTCTGCGTCTTCGATAACACGATGTATACGCACTTATCCTTTGGCGCATTGGACTTCATTCTGTTTTTATCCTTCTTCTTTTGCATTAAGCTTCTTCTTTTCCTCAACTATCATAGCCTTTAAGTCAACAACCTTGTCCTTGAGTCTCGGATTAAGCCCCTGCCTCATAATAAGGGTTCCGACTAAGCGCGCGGCCTCATCGTATTTTTTCAATCTTCTCGCCAGATCGGCGAGTATATACATTACTGTATCTCCGTCCATTCCGCAGATCGGAGTGGTCTCCTTCGCAAGAGCCAGCGTAAAGCCTTCATATGCTACCTGAAGTCCGTCGAGCTCTGCGAGGTAAAGCTCCTTTATCTCGTCTACCCTCGACTTATCCGCGCCTATGGACTCTCTCTTTCCGCGGATCACCCACGCATACTTAAGCGCGGTGTAGGCACGTTCGGAATTCTTCGCATTCTTGACTACACTCGAAGCAAGCGCAAGCTCGTATCTGGCAATCGCATCATCATAGGTATACATATCCTCCGGATGATGTATACCTTTAAAATTCGAATATATCTGCTCCTTAATTTCCTTTATCTGCTTGCCCGTAACCTTCTCAAAGTACCTTGAAAGCCCTGCGTACCCGCAGTTTGTACAGACTATGGCATCGTATTTCAAAGGATCCGCCTTCTCGTACTTCGGCCTTAAGTCCGTATCGGAGCCCATCAGTTTCACCTTGCCGGGTCTGAACTTGAGCATCGGGAACATAAGGTCACACACGGGACACTTCATCTTCTTTTCGAAGACGGAGTCCTTCTCAACCTCTTCCGGAGTTTTCTCGGGAACAGGCTCTCTAACAGCCTTCTCCGGCGGCTTATCCTCTATTATCTTTTTGTCGGACAGACCTCCGAGCCCGAATTTTGAAAGTCCCGAAAATATACCCATTTTACTCCTCCTAAAGCTGTAACGTCCCCTAAGCAGGCTTATAAGAGCTCTTAAGTGATACTATCCTGTTGAACACCGGCTTTTCTCCGGTGCTGTCCTTGACATCCATGCAGAAGAAGCCGTTTCTCAAGAACTGGAATTTATCTCCCGGCTTTGCATCAGCAAATGCCGCCTCAAGCTTTACATTATCCAACACAGTCAGCGAATTCGGATTAAGGTTAAGCGTTCCGTCATCATTGAGCTTACCCTTGTCCTCATCAATTATATTCTCATAAAGTCTGGCCTCAGCGTTAATCGCACTCTCGGCGCTGACCCAGTGTATGGTTCCCTTGACCTTCCTGCCCTCAAAGCCGCTTCCCGACTTCGTCTCGGGATCGTAGGTGCAGTGTATCTCGGTAACCACGCCGTTCTCATCCTTCTTGTAATCGACACATTTTACAAAGTAAGCGTTCTTGAGTCTTACCTCATTGCCCGGGAAGAGTCTGAAATACTTCTTCGGAGGCTCCTCCATGAAGTCTTCCCTCTCTATGTAGAGTTCTCTTGAGAATGCCACCTGTCTCGAGCCCGCCTCCGGGTTCTCCTGATTATTCTCAACCTCCACATACTCAACCTGTCCCTCGGGATAGTTGTCTATGATAAGCTTTATAGGATCAAGAACCGCCATGTAACGGTTTGCCTTAAGCTTTAAGTCCTCTCTTAAGCAATACTCAAGCATGGCATAATCCGACTCGCTGTTGGCCTTTGATACGCCCGAAAGCTCCATAAAAAGCCTTATGGAATCAGCCGTAAAGCCTCTTCTTCTCAAAGCCGCTATGGACACAAGTCTCGGATCATCCCATCCGTCAACAATTCCGTCCTCCACAAGCTTCTTTATATATCTCTTTCCTGTTATCACATTCTTAAGATAAAGCTTTGCAAACTCGATCTGTCTTGGGGGCTGCTCGTACTCGAGTTCCCGCACCACCCACTCATAAAGAGGTCTGTGATCCTCGAATTCAAGTGTACAGATTGAGTGCGTTACGCCCTCAACCGCATCCTCTATGGGGTGTGCGAAATCGTACATCGGGTAGATGCACCACTTGTCGCCGGTGTTGTGATGTGTCATCCTTGCGATACGGTAGATGACCGGATCACGCATGTTAATGTTCGGACTTGCCATATCTATCTTGGCACGCAGAACCTTTGATCCGTCCGGGAACTCACCGTTCTTCATGGCCTCAAAGAGCTCTAAGTTCTCCTCTATGCTCCTGTCCCTGTAAGGGCTGTTCTTTCCCGGCTCGGTAAGTGTACCCCTGTACTCTCTTATCTCTTCCGCGGAAAGGTCACACACGAAAGCCTTGCCCTTCTTGATAAGCTTGATCGCAGCCTCGTACATCGCATCGAAGTAATCTGATGCGAAATAAGCCTTGTCGCCGAAATCGGCGCCGAGCCACTTTACATCGTCCATGATAGACTGAACGAATTCTGTTTTTTCCTTTGTGGGATTTGTATCATCGAAACGGAAGTTAAATGTTCCGCCGTACTTCTTAGCCAAACCGTAGTTCAAAAGTATGGACTTCGCATGTCCTATATGAAGATAGCCGTTAGGCTCCGGCGGAAACCTGGTCACCACCTTATTATAACGTCCTTCTGCGAGATCCTTGTCGATCTCCTGCTCAATAAAATTCTTGGATACTACTTCGTTTTCCATTAAAAAACGCCTCCGCTTTTCACGCAATAATTCAACATAGTATTCTATCATCCGAGGGTGGTTCCGTCAAGAGACATTAAATGACGCAGCCGGAACATATATATTAAGTTTACAGGACGCTGTGGAAACGACACGACTCAATACGTCGTGTCCAGTCGTCGGGACGCATGCAAGAAATGACTTCGTCATTTGCGTCCCTCCTCTCGCTCCGGTCGCAATGTAGCGGTTCTAAGCGGTCACAAAACGCCCGCTAAGAACCAGACATTGCTCCACGGCCTGCTCACTTAATATATATGCCCCGGCTGCTGGTTATTGTATGTTAGAACGCTGAATCCTTGTCAGGATCGTAGTCGTCGGGTTTTTTGAACTCGCCAGGTTCTTCACTATCGTCATCAAACTCTTCCACGTCGTCGGGGAGCGGAATGGTCTGGATTTTATCTCCGATGTCTGCAGGTTTTGTTACTTCCGACTTTGTATCATTATTCTCGGGGGTATCCTGCTCTGAAGTCTCCGTTTCGAGAGCATCTTTCTTGTCACCCTTGTTCTTGGACTTCTTCTTATCCTTCTTGTCCTTCTTATCAGAAGAATCTCCACCGTCGTCGTTTCCGTTTTCGTTATCGTATAGCGAACTGTCTACGGCCTTCTTGTCACTTGCGAGGTGCGAGATCATATCCTCGGCGTCGCGAAGCTCGCGTCTCAGCTTTGAGTTCCTTACAAGAGAAGCTATACAAGCCATCATGAGAAGCACCGCCACTCCGGAAGCTATGTACAAAAGGAGTGTTATGTTCTTCTTTGTGAAGAAGCCTGTCTCCTGCATCGGCACTTCCTTTATGACTACCTCCTTTTCGACAGGCACATCGGAGGGCGTTGCCTCAGCCACCACCTGCTCGGGCTCCTTAACCGGAATCGCGTAACGCATAAGCGACTTCTCCTTAGCGTCATAGAAGTAAAGTCCACCCTCACCCTCAACATTCATCGCATACACAAGATAGATATCCTTGTCCTCAATCAACTTCGACTGAAAAGTCGGCGCCTCAGTGCCGGCAAGCTTGAAGCTGCTTTCCTCAAAGCTCTCCGGAATCGTCACGTCCTTAGGGATTGGAAGCACCACATATCTTGCAAACTCTGCCGAAATCTCATGATAGGGATAGAACTTGTCCGTATCCTTATCGTAAATGTACCAGAAATATTTGTCATCCTCGCTCTTTAAGCATACTATGTTAAGCTTCTTGTTCGGGCTTGTGAAAGAGAGAACCTCCCAATCCTTATACTTCAGCTTGCTCTCCAAATACCCCTCCGGAACCTCAAGCTCGTCAGCCCTGTTGACAAAGCTGTATATCTTTCCACCTATCTGAGCAACCGCGGAATCATTGTCCACACCTGCGACTACTCTCAGGTTGTAAACCCTTACCGCGCCGTTCTCCGCGGTAACTGTAATTGTTACGGTATTCTCTCCGGGCTCTATAAGTCCCGCGCCCGAGACATCCGTTATAGCCTTGTCACTGGCAGGAGTAGCGCTGACCACCATGCTGGTCACATCCTCGTCCACCTGAACAAAGTAAGATGTTGTCGAAGGAGAAAAAGCCGGCTCAAGCGTACCGGGGCTTATCTCGAGAGAAGCGAGGCTTGCATCGCTTGACTTTCCGTCCTCCTCGGTCTTCTTATCGTCGTCGTCCTTTTCGTCATCATCATTATCGTCGTCGCTCTGCTTCTCCGTGGTTGGCTCCTCGGGAGTATCGGTGTAGACCTCAACACTCGCACCTGCATGAGAGATTCCCAAGGTGTTTAAGTTAATATCATAACACTCCGAGCCGCTTGTGGATATGCTGGCGGTACCGTTTCCTATGGCCGTAAATGATATGGTAACCGAGCTCTCGCCTGTTCCCGATATCGTAAGCGTGCCTCCTCCGCCGTTGCAGATGGCAGAACCGCCTGCCGAATTAAACTGGAGCACATCCGAAGAGTAGGACACATATATGGTGTAAGCGGATATGTCACCGCCCGAGACATACACCGTCGCAGTCACCTCATCGCCTATGCTTGCATTGCCCGATGAAAGTCCTATGGACACATCCGCATCAGCCTTCGGGGTAAGCGCCGTAAATCCGAACACAAAGCACAACATAAGCGCCAGCGTCATTGTAATCTTTTTTAATTTTGTATTCATTTTATCCTCCTATTTTAAGATCCTTCCTGTTGCTTCGCAAGCCCTCGCATTTCGTCATAAGGGGTACCGCTTGCGGTGGATTCCTTATGACATCGAAGGCCGGCACCGCAACGCTTCGCATTGCGGTCAGCGTCACTTCGTTCAGGATGACACATTCTTCAATTGTCTGTTCTCAGTTCGGGATGCCGCCTTTATTGAATAAGCTCCAGACCGACTATATGTCTTTGAAGCTTGACCACATCTATCGCGCTTATCTTTCCGTCACCGTTCAAATCACCGCGCGCCAATACATCATCCGTTAAGGCATCAAGGCCGACTATAATTCTCTGAATCTTGACTATGTCGATTGCGCTTATCTTTCCGTCGCCGTTTAAGTCGCCCTTTGAGCCGGCAACCACATCGCCGCCGTCGTCATCATCTATTATATTGGTTCCGCTGCCCGCATCTCCGCGCACCACCGAGAGCTTGTAGTTTCTCGTGGAGCCGCTCTGCGCGGTAACGGTGATATTGATTACATTTGTCCCCTTCTTGAGCTGCTTTGTTCCGGTACCCTTTACGCTTGCGTTACCATTTACGGGCCTTGCAGAAACCGTAATGGACTCTAAGCTCTCCGGAACTATCAGCGAGTACTTCGTCTTGTTGTTTACCGCAAATGAAGGGGTCAGCGTGTATCCGCTTACATTGAGCTCAGCAAGATAATTGTTCGGATTTCCCGAATCGGCAGGCTTTGATACAGCCTGAGAAGGCATATCGCTGTAAACAGGTATCTTGAATACCATGGTTGAACCGAGCAGGTTGTTATCGCGGTAAGCCTCATAATTGGTTAAGCACTCAACCGCAGGCGCCTGAACCGCCGACATGTACTGATGCCAGAACAGGTTTCCGGTATTCGTCACGTTAAACTTCTGGGTGTAAAGTGTGTCCTGTCCGAGACTGATGTAAGATGCGCCCAAAAACTGCGCGCCGCCTACTATGGACTTTGACACGCTGTTCCAAGGTCTGCCGTAAGAGCCCTCGGAGGCTGCCCACGCAAGACCGTTCAATGCGGCCGAACCATCCGCCGACTCAAATGCGCCTATATTATAGAAATTATAAATTCCCGGATATGAGGTGCTGTTTCCGAAGGTACATATTCCACCCTCTGCGCCCATCTCAAGCCTTATCCTCGAAGCTATGTGGTAGGGGCTCACACCGCTTTGCTCTGCCGCAGACATTATAATCTGCGCATAAGTATATGGCGAACCCTCCGGATATGCATGCGACATAAAAGAGCCGGCAAGTATTGCCTCAACGCCCGATTCATTCTGCATGCCTGCCTGATATGAAAGGCTCTCGAACACGAAAATATAATCCTCGTAAAGATATGTTCTCGGATCCAGATAATACTTTACAAGATCATCCGAAGCCGCGTACCAGTACGGCCCGTCAAAATAGCTCCATGTGTCGGTCTTTATGTTGTAACCAACAGTTGTCGAACGCCAATTGTAATGCGGCGCATAAGAGGTACAATAAATCATGCTTTTTATGGCGCCCGGCTTGTTAATCTCATTATCAACAAGAGTATCCCAGCTTATTCCGGTGTTGATCGGCTTAAACTGCCAATAAGGATACATATCGTGAAGGTGCCTTAAGTACGGCCTGTAGCTTTCGGGAAAAGAGCTTATGCTGCTCTCGAAATCCACATCCGAGGTAGGAACATCTGGAACATAACCTCCACCACCATTATCACCACCGCCGTTATCATCGGAAACCTCCGTTACATACTGTGAAGACACATAGCCTGTATAGCTCTCGCCGTTGTACTTGAATTTTACCTTATACCATGCGGAGTTGGAATTATCCTTGATAACCACGCTATGTCCGCCATTTAAGAAGATTGTGTTGCCGCTCGAATCGGACATGATGTCACCTCCCGGTGAGTTTCTCACACGAAGGTAGGTTGTTCCGCTTGTGATCTCTGCCTTTATCGTAAGAGCAAGCGCCGTATTCTCGGGCACAAAAACCCAAACGGACGAAAAAGAAATGATGAAAATAATGATATATGCCGTAATCCTCTTTCTAAGAGACATGTCTTTGTCCTTTCTATTATTGTTCATATTAAAGATTCTTCCTGTTGCTTCGCAAGCCCTCGCATTTCGTCATAAGGGGTACCGCTTGCGGTGGATTCCTTATGACATCGAAGGCCGGCACCGTAACGCTTCGCATTACGGTCTGCGTCGCTTCGCTCAGAATGACACTTACATGCGAAACAACTTCAAAACATGTTATTCTGAGGGTTGCGCCCGAAGAATCTTATTCGCACCCAATTCATCGTTACATAAATATAGATACTATAGTCTACCACAATATATAGGCATAAATCAAGTGTTTATCCTTATATTTCGTGGCTTTTTGAGGTGTTTATGCCGATAAAATGCATAATTGACTATATTTTACCCTTGTGCTACAATCTCAAAGCTATGAAAACAGGAGAAAATAAGAATTCAATAAAAGGCGTGGCGCTGCTGCTTACGACTGCTCTGATCTGGGGCAGTTCATTTGTGGCGCAGAGCCTCGGCATGGAAAAGATAGAGGCTTTTACATTTAACGGAATAAGAACTCTGATCGGAGGTTTTGCACTCATTCCGGTGATACTTGTCAAGAGTCGTATCACTAAGGCGCCGCTTAAAGCATCGCTGAACAAGGATGCAATAAAGCGCGGTCTGCTCCTCGGTCTGGTCTTTTTTGCCGCAAGCAATCTCCAGCAATTTGCATTTATAGATTCAACCTCAGGGAAGATTGCCTTCATCACATCTTTATACATGTTCTTTGTACCGCTGCTAGGGCTTTTCTTAGGGAAACGAGTTCCCTTGCTTACCTGGTTGTGCGTAGTCCTCGGCTTTATCGGACTTTATTTTCTGTGCATCAGACCTGACCAACCCACAGCCATCAACCGCGGAGACTTTTTGGCATTTTTATGCTCCTTCTTCTTCGCTATACATATACTGCTTGTGGAGAGGTTCTCAGTCAAGACGGACGGAACGGTACTCTCATGTCTGCAGTTTTTTGTGAGCGGAACCATATCCGTTATATGCATGTTTATCTTCGAGTCACCGGACATCGATGCAATCCTTTCCGCCACACAGCCCCTGCTTTACTCGGGCCTGATGAGCTGCGGCGTAGCTTATACCTTCCAGATCATCGGTCAGAAATACACCGAAGCAACCTTAGCTTCCCTTCTGATGTGCATGGAATCGGTGTTCGCGGTCATTACCGCCGCAATAATCCTGGGTGAGCGCATGTCCGCACGGGAAGCAATCGGATGCATAATCATGTTCGCGGCAATCATAATCTCACAGATTTCCGGAGCAAGGAAAAGCAAATCTTCGCAAACATAAAAAAGTGTCATTCTGAACAGAAGACGTTCCAAACAAAAAAGTGTCATCCCGAACGCAGGAAGAATCTTATAAAAAGATTCTTCGCTTCGCTCAGAATGACACTTTTATTTTTCAAACAAATCCTCTATTCTTCTATGATAGCATCCCCGCTCATCCTCTTAATAAAGATAAGCACTACCGCCATAAGCGCAAAACCTACCGGAATCGATATCAGCGCGCTCTTTGTAAAGCCGGCGATTATGTAGGTCACAAAGGATACCGCCGCAACCGTCATGGCGTAAGGCAGCTGAGTCGACACATGGTTGATGTGCTCACACTCCGCGCCCGCCGATGACATAATCGTCGTATCCGAAATCGGCGAACAGTGGTCTCCGCACACAGCGCCTGCCATACATGCTGATATCGCTATTATCATAAGCTCATAATCTGTTTTCTGGAAGCAGTTTACAACTATCGGAATAAGTATACCGAAGGTTCCCCATGAGGTTCCCGTAGCGAAGGAAAGGCCTATCGCAATAAGGAAGATAATTGCCGGAAGGAACATCTGCAGGCCTGCTGCCGAGTCCTCTACAAGACCTGCCACATAAGTTGCCGCGCCTAAGTTATCTGTCATGGCCTTAAGCGACCACGCGAAGGTAAGTATAAGAATTGCAGGCACCATCTGCTTGAAGCCTTCAGGCAGGCACTCCATACAGCTCTTGAAAGAAATCACGCCTCTTAAGAGGTAATATATCATGGTCAGCACAAGCGCTACCGAAGAGCCGAGCACCAGACCCACGGAAGCATCGCTGTTTGAGAACGCATCGATAAAGCTTGCTCCTTCAAAGAAGCCGCCTGTGTAGATCATGCCTATCGTACATGCAGTAATCAGAAGTATAATCGGTATTATCATGTCGACAACCTTGGCCTGATGGTTAACATTCAGACTTTCATCCTCAGCGCCGACATACTCCTTGTCCCTCCAGTATTCGTCCTTCATAGCCGCTGCCTCATACTTCCTCATCGGTCCGTAGGATATCTTCAGTGACACCAGAAGTATCATCATAAAAATGGTAAGCAGCGCGTAGAAGTTATACGGAATAGCCTTAATGAATAAGCCCATACCGTCCTCTCCCTCAACAAAGCCCGCTACCGCAGCTGCCCATGAAGAAATAGGGGCGATTATGCAGACCGGAGCCGCTGTCGCATCTATAAGGTAAGCAAGCTTCTCACGGCTAATCTTCTGCTTATCCGTAACCGGCCTCATGACGGAGCCAACCGTAAGGCAGTTGAAATAATCATCTATGAAGATGAGCACTCCGAGCAGAACCGTCGAAAGCTGCGCTCCTCCACGTCCCTTAATATGCGTTGAAGCCCATCTTCCGAAAGCAAGCGAACCACCTGTCCTGTTCATAAGCTGAACCATCATTCCGAGCATAACAAGGAAAATGAGTATGCCCACATTCCATGAATCCGAAAGGACCGTAATCACACCATCCTGAAATACATGGTTTAAAGTGTCCACCGGCGAGAAGCCCGCCCAGAAAATAGCCCCCGTTACTATACCCACAAAAAGCGAGCTGTAAACCTCTTTAGTAATCAACGCAAGCACTATGGCCACAACCGACGGAAGCAATGCCCAGAAAGACTCCGTGACTTCAACCTTCCGAACAACCACGAAGTACCATGATGTCACATAAAACGCCGCCAGAGCAAGGCCTGCAATGATAGTCTTTTTGTTCTTCATTACCGCATATCTCCTTTACAAATATAATCCGTTAAAGTATATACTTTTACTATTATTTTTGCAAGAAAAAATGATACGGCCGCAACTTTCCTGAAATAAATCGCTGACAAACTCATTTGAAAGTGCTATAATGTCCATGAGAGTATCCTCCTTGGTAAGTGTTTTTTAGTCGAATCCATTATACCTTATTCGGACGATACTCTCATTTATTATTTTCTATTCAACTGACAATTTCTTTACTCCAACGCCAACCTACGCTTCACTTTTCTTCGTCTTAGTCAGTTGCATCAGCTCCGCAAGCTTGTCAATGCTAACCGGGCGGTAATCGTTGGCATCAACGCCCACATCATATATCCTGAGATTCAAATTCGGAATCCGCTCCTTATGTCCGTATGGAAAATATCCCGCATACAAGCGTTGGAGATTCTCATTGTTATATGCGCCGGTACTATGAATATGTCCGTGGAGCATAACCGACCCGCTATGACCGCTTCGCCAGTCCAACAAAGGATAATGGAACAGTACAAAACGTCCATACGGCGTCTTAATCTCCTTGTACGCCTGAACCGACTCAAATATATCTTCATTGGTGTAATCCTTATCATGATTACCCGCAACAAGGTTTACATGCCTGCACTTAATCCGGTTTCGAAGCTCTCTTACTCCGTCCTTATCAATACCGTAGCTGAAGTCTCCCAAAACCCACAACTCGTCGTCTTCCCCTACCATGTCATTGATATTTTGAATCAGAACACGATTCATCTCTTCAACATCATCAAATGGGCGATTGTCGAAGCCGATTACATTTGCATGCCCCAGATGCAGGTCTGCTGTGAAAAACATCTTTCTTATTCTTTGCTTTTCTGCTCTCTGCTTTTGAGCTCTGACCCTTATAGCCCTTTCATCGTTAATCGAAACACCTTTCTCGTTCGAAATAAAATAAGTCTTATTATATGCCGTGAAGATTCTCTTCTCCTCTTCGTCAAGATTACCATAAAGTATCTTTCCCGATCTCAGGTGCGGGAATATCGCTGTCTCGGGTAGCAGCTCCAGACCGGACGGTATCGGATTAGGGCTTTTTTCTCCCATGAGCTTTGCAGCGGTCAGTTCCCCTGCCAGCATAGCCCCGGCGCTCGTTCCGATATAGATGCTTCCTCGTTCCTTCACGCTATCCCTTATATATCCCAACATATTCGATTCCTGAAGCTCTCGAACGAGCTTAAAGATATCACGCGCCTCACCTACATAGATGTAGTCGAATGTCTGTGACTTTATATCAGAATCCGCACCCCCTTCGCAGTTAAAAACAGTGATATTATCTTCGCTGAAACCAAGCTTATTCAAACTACGAATAACCCCGTCAACAAAGCCCTGTATCTTTGACGCTTCGGTATCATGTATAACAAGGACTCTCTTTTCCGCGAGTCCCTCATTATTGCCTGACATGAGGCCGTCTATAGCATTCTTAATCTGCTTAAAACCTTCTGATCTTTGAACTCCCATGCTTGTAAGTATGAGCTTCATATTTTATACTCCGTTTTGCTTCGATTTACTTACTTTACGCAAGCACTATATATTTTATCTTTTTTTGATTATTCTGCAACTTAAAATAATCTCTTTCACAAACTCTGTATCATATCAAAAGCTCTCAACCAACAGACTCAGTCCAGAAAATCCCTGAGTCTGTTGATTCTTCTCGGGAACTTAAGCTTGTACATTGCCTTGCTCTCAATCTGCCTGATGCGCTCTCGGGTAACCTTGAACTTCTTTCCTACCTCTTCGAGAGTCTGCGGGATTCCGTCACGCAAGCCGAAGCGCATAACTATAATCTCCTTCTCCTTGTCACTCAGCGCCTCATCAAGCATCTTATAAAGCTCTTCCTTTAATGCACTGTCGTTTACCGACTTCTCCGGGGAAGGTATGGTGCGGTCCTCTACAAAATCACCTAAGGTGTTGTCCTCCTCCTCACCAACCGGATTATCAAGACTTACCGGCTCTCTCGATGCTTTAAGAATGTCATTCACCTTATCGACAGATATGTTCATCTCACGGCTTAACTCCTCACAGGTCGGCTCACGGTCCAGCTCAAGCGTCAACTGCTTCTTTACACGGTTCAGCTTGTTTACAGTCTCTACCATGTGAACGGGAATCCTTATGGTACGTCCGAAATCCGCTATCGAGCGCGTGCAGGCCTGCTTAATCCACCAGGTGGCATAGGTCGAGAACTTATATCCCATTCTGTAATTGTACTTCTCCACCGCCCTCATAAGTCCGAGGTTGCCCTCCTGGATCAGGTCGAGAAGCGGAAGTCCGCGTCCGATATACCTCTTCGCTATGCTCACAACAAGCTTTAAGTTAGCCTCAGAAAGCTGCTTTTTTGCAGCTGCATCTCCTGCCTCTATCCTCTTCGCAAGCTCTACCTCCTCTTCAGCCGAAAGAAGCGGTATCCGGCCTATCTCCTTTAGATACATGCGAACAGAGTCTCCGCTGCCTGCCTCACCGAATTCGTCGTTATTGTTCTTCTTGGTTTTAGCGCCCTCCTCGTCGGAATCATGCTCGGTAACTATCTCACGCTCCTCCTTCGCCGAGTCATCAAGATCCTCGATATCTTCGGACAAAGCATCCTCGGATACTAATTCTTCGTCCTCGTCTCCGTTGATGCATAGAATATCAACATCATTCTCCTCAAGGAACTCAAAGGCACGGCTCATAGTCTGCTCATCAAGCTCAATACCCGCGCTCAAAAAAGCGCTTATAAGCTCGTTGTCCTCAATGACATCCTCCTTGGTTCTTGCGTACTCCAAAAGGTTTTTTAATACATCCTCAAATGTCCTTGCTGCGGTTTTCTCAGTGTTTGCAACCATAATATCCTCCCCCTTAATTAAGACTCTTCTTTAAGACGCGTCGCTCAGAGTGACCCCTCTATTGTGACATCCTGTCATTTTAGCGTGTCATTCTGAGGGCGCAAGCCCGAAGAATCATTTCACATATATGCTTTGTTTTATTGCGTCTACATATACAATCGGTGATTATTGCGAGATATTGCCTCAACGTATTAAAAAAGAACAGGAATTTTTTAAAAGCAAATTCCTGTTCTTTTTATTGTGTTGCTATGTGTTTTTATATCAAATTACTTTGTCACGTACGCCTTTGCTGTTGTGCCGGGAGCCTTGCCGCCCTTCTTTACCAGCTGCATCTGAACTGCCTCAACTCTCTTGCCGAGTGAGGTACCGCTCTGCGCGCCGTTCTTTGCCCAGCCGAGCCAGCCGTAGCTCTGAGCATATACACGATAGTACACATCATAGTGCTCTGCCATCTTCTTGGTAAGCTTAACCTTAAGTCCCTCAAGTCTCTTGCTCTTGCCTACGGTTCCCGAGGTTGCAAGGTTGGACTTCCAAGCCTGCCAGCCTGCGCCCTGAACATAAGAGCTGTAAACCACGCTGCCCTCATAGTCCTGTACGGTAAGTTTAATCTGTATAGCCTCAATTCTCTTGGAGAGACCGAGGGTTCCCGATACGGTTCCATCCTTAACTATAGGAGTCCATCCGTAAGACTGTACATAGGTTGTGTAGCTTATGTCTGCCCTGGTATTTGCGTCCTTAACTATCTTGAAGGTCTTCTTGGCGGTTCCGACATATTTGCCCTTACCCGTAACGGTAACAGTCGCGGTTCCAACCTTCTTGTTGTCCGTGAATTCCACGGTAAAGTCCGTGCCCTTCTTAAGAACTGCACCGCCTGCGGTCACTGCTATAAGCGGGGTAATGTAATTATTGTTGAAGGTCTGATCCTGAATATTCATGATCATGCCGGCCTTAATTCTAACCTTGTAGTTCTTTATGTACTTTATTACAGTCTGTTCTTCAACACCCGGATCAGCCGGATCGGGATCTGTATTTTCAAGTCTGTGAGTGATAAGGCTTGTTGCCTTTGCAGCGCTGATGGTTGCCTTACCGGCATCATTGCCCGACTCTGTGATCTCAAACTTTACACCATACTTTGCAAGTATTCCCGTTAATTCAGCAGAACTGATAACATTGCCATCCTGAGTACAGTCCTGTCCTGCTTCATACGATAATGCCGTAACCAGCTTTCCCTTAAGGCCATTGAAGCTGACAATATTGATTTTCCATGCCTTATCCGAACCAATTCTGCCGGCAAACACATAATTCGTTCCGTTTCTGAACACATACTCTCCGTCATAATCCAAAATCTTCTCAACAGAGCCGTTCTTATAAGTAAATACACCTGTATTATTTACAAGCTTTGTGGTGTCCTCGGTCACAGCGCCACCCACGTAATCGATAAAGCTTAAGATCATCTCGGGCACGCCATCCTCGTTAAAGTCATTCAATCCGAAGTACATCTGATTAAATGAACCGCTGCCGTTATAAATCTTATGCTCATAGGCAGTTCTCCACGCATCCGCCGAAGCAGCGGCAGCCTTCGTGTCAACCTCCTGAACGGCAATCAGCGAAAGGCACATCAATAATGCAAGCGCCAAACTGACAACTTTCTTTTTCATCCCTTTTTCCTCCATCTTTTAATAAATCTCGGGCAGGAATACCCTGTCGTAACCTGCTCGCGCACGGGATACAGGTCAGCTTTAGCTAAACCACCTCACCTTGTCCCCGTGCATAAATAAACATAAGAAAAACGCTTAATCTGTCATTAACAGCTTTCAGCGTTTTTCTTTAGACAACAACATAATATAAACTTATATTCCGCAAATGTCAA
Organism: Lachnospiraceae bacterium; assembly: GCA_017525525.1. Lineage (GTDB taxonomy): Bacteria > Bacillota > Clostridia > Lachnospirales > Lachnospiraceae > Coprococcus_C. Next base: position 17,596 of record JAFXSQ010000014.1, read on the forward strand.
CCTAATACTTCTGTTTATCAGGCATCTTGCTGTGTATCTCTTTGAACTCATCAAAATGCTTTATGAAAAGTCTCACAACCGCGGGATCAAAGCTCTTCCCGGATTGACGGACAATCTCATCATGCGCATCCTCAAGGGACCAGCCCTTCTTGTACGAACGATTTGCGGTAAGCGCATCGAACACATCGCACACGGAAATGAGCCTGCTTATGTAAGCAATCTCCTCTCCCTTCATGCCCAGATACCCTGTGCCGTCCCATTTCTCATGATGCTCCTTCGCAAGGATACAGGCTGTCTTCATAAGCTCACCGGGACAACGCTCAAGAAGCGCCTCACCGTAGAGCACATGGCTCTTCATGATCTGGTACTCCTCATCCGTAAGCTTTCCGGATTTCTCCAAGATATCCTCGCTTATCATCAGCTTGCCTATATCATGCGCCATCGCAGCAGTGGCAAGCATATCCACATACTCCTCGTCGAAGCCCGAAGCGCGCCCGAGAACTCTCATGTACTCGGCAACTCTCTTGATGTGCTCTCCCGTGAACTTCGACTTGCTCTCGCTTATCTCCGAAAGCGAGAAGATAAGTCCCTTCTGGTTCTCCGACATGGTCGACTGGGTGTCTATCGCGGAGTTAATCATCATCGCATTTCTCTGAACTATGAAGTAAGCAACCACCGAAAGCGCGAACACGATGAATATCTGCGGAACCACATATCCCATCATCGCTTCTTCAATCTTTTTCGCCGGGTAGCCTATAAATATATCACGGTGCCGGTACGCAACCACATTTGAAGCAAATATACCGCCCGACATAAGCAATGAAGCAAAAAGCACCAGCGTCTGGTTATAATAAAGCGTAGCCACGATAACCGGGAACAGAACTATCGCATAGGCATGCGAGCCGAGTATCGTGATAAGAACGGCTGCTATAACCGACACGCAACTCACCACGATAATCATCGTATAATGCTTCGTGTCGAGCTTTAGTACATTTATTATCAGAGACGGAATAAGCGCTACGACCACACAACTCGAAAACGCGATAAGCAACACCTTTGCATCCATATCTGAGATATACATGCAAAGCAACATGGCGACAACAAGTATGACCGCGATTAAGCGCATGCTTTTTGCCGCAATAAGATTGATTCTTCTTAAGTTGTCACGCTCAAGTTTCTCTCTCACTTACATATCTCCCGGATTGATAACTGTTCCGTCCTTCCAGATTCGTTCAAGATCGTAGAACGATCTCATCTCCTCGGAAAAGATATGCACTATTATATCATAATAGTCAAGTAAAAGCCACCCACCATTTGCAGTTCCTTCGCGATGCTTCATCGGCACGTCCAAAAGCTTTTCCTCCACGCTGTCGCAGAGGGCCTTGAGCTGATTATCATTACTTCCGTCACATATAACGAAATAATCCGCAATCGTAGTAATCCCGCTTACCTTTATAACCCTTATATCCCTTGCCTTCCTGTCCTCAAGGGCAGCTACGACAAGCTTTACCTTTTCTGTAACGTCCATTTTATATCCTCCCAAATTAAGATCCTTCCTGTTGCTTCGCAAGCCCTCGTATTTCGTCATAAGGGGTACCGCTTGCGGTGGATTCCTTATGACATCGAAGGCCGGCACCTCAACGCTTCGCATTGAGGTCTGCGTCGCTTACGCTCAGGATGACACAGCAGTGTCATTCTGAGGGCTCGGAGGAATGCAAATGACGAAGTCATTTCTTGCATACGTTCCGACGACAGGACACGACTACCGGTCGCGTCAATACCATAGCGCCCGAAGAATCTTATTTATTATAATAATCATACGTCTTCTTTGTGCTGTCGTCCATATCCACTCCCGATTCCTCGAGATAGGAAATGGTATTCTCCAGGATCATAACCACCGCCCTGTCTAAATCCGTAAAAGACAGCTTTCTTATCTCATCAAGCTTCGGCACAGGCTTTCTGTTTGGCTCTATATAGTCCGCCACGAAGATTATCTTGTCCAGCAGACTCATCTTCGGCTTGCCCGTGGTGTGCCAGGTTATGGCCGAAAGAATCTCCTTATCATCAACCTCATACTTTTCCTTAGCATACCAGGCCCCGAGCTTTGCGTGCAGCATATCCGGGTTCTTCTCTTCGTACTTGCTTATGGGAAGCCCATGCTTCTTAGCCTTCTCGAGCTTTTCCTTCTGAGACAACCCCTTTGCGCAGTCGTGAAGCAGTCCGGCTATCCTTGCCTTTTCCACGTCAGCTCCGTGAACATAGGCCATGCATGCCGCAGTGTACTCAACACCCAAAGAGTGTTCAAATCTCTTGGCGCTTATCTTTGTCTTAAGCCTCTCAACCATTTTTTCTCTGTTCATAAGCTCACCTGTAAAGTCCGTTTTCCATAATTATGTCATACACGCCGTCCGGAAGCATATCTCCCGGATTTTCACCTTGCTTTATCATAGCCCGAATTGCCGTGGATGAAGCATCCACCTCTTCAAAATCAAGCAGCTCTATACTGTTAAGTCCCGACTTTTTAACTATGTCATCCCTCTTTTGTTCAAGCTCCTCACGCGAGCTTTCCCTCGAGGCGACTAACACGTTAGACAGTTCAAGTATTTCCTCGTACCTCACCCACTTGTCGAAGTAAAACAACGAATCCGCGCCTATAATAAAGTATATCTTCAGATTGGGGTTTATGTTTTTTAGCTCATTTAAGGTGTCGACCGTAAGCGTATACCCGCCTCTTCTTACCTCGATGTCCGTCACATCAAACGCCGGATTACCGCCCACTGCCGCGTCTAACATCCTTAGTCTTAAATCCCCCGAAACTACGCCGCTTCCATCCTTGTAATAGGTCTTCGCGTTTGGCATAAAGACCAGCTTCTCTATGTCCTTTTTCTGTCTTAAGGCGCACTCCGCCATGGCGATATGCCCCTTGTGCACCGGGTTAAATGTACCACCCAAAAGAGCTATGCAGCTGTAAGCCTTGAAATCATTTTTATTCAACATTTTTGCAAATCCTTAGTCGCGTTAACCGGAACATGTGTCATTCTAAGAGGAGAAACGCAAATGACGCAGTCATTTTTCTCAATGCGTTTCGACGACACGACACGATTAAGAATGAATCGTGTAAATACAACCTTTTTAGTCCGAAGAATCTTTTACGCTATCGGGTACCTCGGATTCTTCTTCGCCTGCTTGTAAAGCACAATCTTCTTTCCTATGACCGTTATCACTTGAGAACGTGTTCTCTCCGCAAGCGATGCCGCTATAGCCTTAGGATCCTCCGTGCAGTTCTTCAGGACACCGAGCTTTATAAGCTCCCTCGCCTCTAAGGCCTCGCTTACCGCCTCGGTTACCTCCGGCGTAAGGCTTGATTTTCCTATATTGATTATCGCAGGCATATCCGCTGCCTGACTTCTTAAAAATGCTCTTTCTTTGCTTGTCATATCTAATCCCTATTTCTGCTACTGCTCTATATCAACTACTTATAATAATCAAATTCATGACCGTACAGTCTTACGGTATCGCCATCCTGTATGCCGAGCGCCTCAAGCTGCTCTAAAATACCGTTTATCTTGAGGAAATTCTGGAAGAATAAAAATCCCTTTTCTGCCTCAAGATTGGTATAACCGAGCATTCTCTCTATGCGCGGACCCTCAACGAGGAATACTCCCTCCTCCTCATCGGATCTCTTAACGGTAAACGGAAGCTCCGGATCGTCCATGTATTCAAGGTCAAACTCCGACTTGAATTCTATGGTCTCTGCCGGATTTTCATCCAACAGCTTTTGCACTGCCCACATCAACTCATCAATACCCTTGCCCGTTACCGCTGAGATAGGCATGACCTGTATACCCTTGGGCTCGTAGGTTTCTTTGATTAGAGATATTACTGTATCATAATCAAGTTCGCTTAAAGCGTCACATTTGTTGGCGGCTATAATCTGCGGTCGGCCCGACAGGTCTATCGCATAATTGGCCAGCTCCGCATTTATGGCTTCTATGTCGTTGATCGGATCACGTCCTTCGGTCGATGCAGCATCCACGACATGCACCAACACTCTGGTTCTCTCTATATGTCTTAAAAACTCAAGTCCAAGGCCCACTCCGTCCGCGGCGCCCTCTATTATACCCGGGATATCCGCCATCACGAAGCCTTTGCCCTCTCCCATATCCACTACTCCAAGGTTTGGAACAAGAGTGGTAAAGTGATAATTTGCAATCTTGGGCTTTGCATTCGTCGTACGCGAAAGAAGAGTTGACTTGCCGACATTCGGAAAGCCGATTAAACCAACATCCGCAATCATCTTGAGTTCAAGACTTACCTCAAGCTCCCTGCCCGGCTTGCCCGGCTGAGCATACTTCGGAGCCTGCATGACAGCGGTCACATAATGCCTGTTGCCCTTGCCGCCTCTGCCACCTCGGAGGAAAAGCTGCGGCTCCTCTTTGTTCGCCATGTCAAGAATAACCTTATCGGATGCGGCATCCTTTATTACAGTCCCCGGCGGAACCTTAATCACTATATCATTGCCGTTGGCGCCGTGGCAGTTTCTCTTCTTGCCCTCTTCACCGTCCTCGGCCACATATTTTCTTATGTGCCTGAAATCGGTAAGAGTGTTCAAACCCTTGTCCACGACAAAGTAGACATCTCCGCCCTTTCCGCCGTCTCCACCATCCGGACCACCGTCCGGTACATAGAGCTCACGCCTGAAGGACACATGCCCGTCGCCGCCCTTGCCTGATTTTACGAATATCTTAGCCCTGTCTGCAAACATAATATAACCTCCAAATCGCACAGGCAAGCCTGCCTGCGCGTTGCGCGAGCCACCCGTCACCGAAGGTGACATCTTCCAATGGGTGGCTCTGTGCATAAAACAAAGGCTGTCATTTAACAAATGACAGCCTTAAAAATACTACTATTATTCAGCCTTCGGATAGATAGAAACCTGCTTCTTGTCTCTACCCTTTCTCTCAAAACGAACCACACCGTCGATAAGCGCGAAAAGTGTATCATCACCACCGATACCAACATTTACGCCCGGATGTATCTTGGTTCCACGCTGTCTGTATAATATATTACCTGCCTTAACGAACTGGCCGTCGGCACGCTTTGCGCCAAGACGCTTGGACTCGGAATCTCTACCGTTCTTGGTAGAACCAACTCCCTTCTTATGCGCAAAGAACTGTAAATCCAGCTTTAACATAACGGTTCAACCTCCTTGCTAATTTCTATATAACTGCTTCCGTACTCAGCTTTCACCGACTCAAGGCCGATGCGAAGCGCATCCAATAATGCCTGTCCCTCTTTCGAAGGCTCCTTTGTAAAGCGAAAGCTTAACTCTCCCGACTCGCCCTGCTCCACTTCGAATTCATCCTCAGTGAGCGTTTCTATCGAATTGACCGTGTTAATCGCCAGCATCGAAACAGCTGCGCACACAATGTCTTTCCCATGCTTTGCATAATTGGCATGACCGCTCAGCACAAAGCCGTTTATTCTTCCATTCGGAGTACCATCGGGAATATTTTTCAAAACCGCTTTAATCATAATTATGCGGTGATCTTGTCGATCTTAACTTCTGTATAAGGCTGTCTGTGACCCTGCTTCTTATGGTATCCGCTCTTCGGCTTGTACTTGTAAACTACAACCTTCTTAGCCTTGCCCTCGCGGACAACCTTTCCGGATACAGATGCATTTGCAGCGTCAGCGCCGAGTACCATCTTGTCGTTATCGCTGATAGCGACAACCTCAAATGTTACGGAATCGCCTTCCTTTGCATCAAGCTTTTCAACTTTAATGACATCACCGGCAGCGACCTTGTACTGCTTTCCGCCTGTTGCTATAATAGCGTACATCGTCTTACCTCCTATAATCATTACTCGCAAGCTTCGGTGCTGCATACTCTTGCAGACTTCCTAACCTTCGCTTAGCGGCACACTAGGGCAATATAACACCAAACACCCCCGCGTGTCAAGAGATTTTTTCAGTAATGGCATAATCTATTTTTTCTGTCTGTAAGCGTTCTTTGCGCTTCCCGGAGCAGTGCCGTTCTTGGTCACAAGCTTTACCTGCATGCCCTCGAGCCTGTATCCGTATCCCGCGCTTCCAGCAGCGTTACCGTTCTTTGCCCAGCCTGACCAGCCAAACTTCTGGCTATATACCCTATAATACACATCGTACTTAGTCGCCATTGTCTTGGAAAGCTTAACCTTTATGGCCTCCATCCTGTAGCCTTTGTTGGTGGTTCCGGCAGTCTGTCCGTTAGACTTCCATCCCTGCCATCCGATCTTTTGTACATAAGCGTTGTACATAACACTTCCTTCATAAGGCGGATTGATAAGCTTAACCCGGAAGGCTTCGAGTCTTAAAGCCTGACCTGAAGTTCCGGAAAATGCGCCGTCGGCAACCTCCTTCTGCCAGCCTTTCTTCTGAACAAAAGTCTTGTAGGAAACACCTACAACAGGTGAATACTTAAACTTATATAATACACGTCTCGAATTACCCTGATAGAAAGCATAAGTATGATCGACCGAACCTTCTATCTTAAAATAATATGTTCCCGGATCCATATCTTCACAGACAAAGCTGTACGGCGAGTAGCTGCACTTATCTGCATCTATTCTGTAGCTTTTAAGTTCTTCACCCTTGCCATTTAGTATACTGACATTCATATAATTATACACAAAACCTGCAGTCCAGTATTCGCTTTCCAGGTCTTGAAGCAGGAATTTCAAAGTGCTCTTTTTTGAAATCTTAAACTTATATATATCCGCAAGATCCTGCCAGACTATTGCACCTTTGTAAAATGTATTTTCCTTGATTGAAGGAGCCTCCGATATGTAGGTATAATTTGAATCATAGCTTTCTGTAAATGATTCATCCGAAGATTTATACAAAGTTCTGATCGTGTAGGACTTTGAAGTCGCACAATCCGCTGATATCTTAATATAGTAATTTCCTGCGAACACCCAGGTCTTCCAGTTACCGGAATTCACTTTATAACCGAGGTTCGAATTATAAGTAAGTTCGTACTTCTCAATCGGATTGACTACATCACCCTCTCTGTACACCTCGATATAAGAATAATCCGTTCCGGTAACAGCGATATCCGCTACTTCCCAATAAATGTAACCTGATTTAGGAAGGCTTATCTTATAAAACTTATAATCGCCCTTTGAAATATATCCCGTATACATTTTTCCAAACTCCATTGAGGACGCCTGGTATATCGTATCAGCCTTAACCTGAGCCGGGTTTCCGACCGCTATCATACCCATCAGCATAAACAACGCCATAAAAACCGCAATAATTCTCTTAAAACTCTTTGTTTTCATAACCCCATCATCCTTTCTCTTTGATTACCAAACAAAAATGTTCACCACCTAAACTCATTCCACTATATCACTCTGCGTATGTATTATCAACAACTTTCTATGCTGCCAAATACTTCGTTCTTATGACCTCAGCTGCCCCACAGCTGAATTGCATTCATCAAGGCTGCCCGGTATTCTTTTGAGTATATAATTCATCGTGTGGCCCTGCATATAGCATGCGTCGTCTTCCTCGATGCACTCCTCAACTAAGATTTCCATAGGTTTATCCGCAAACAAAGCCTCATACTCCGCCTTCTGCTTCGCGGTAAGCGCGAGCAGGCGGGCGCTTCGCACATCCTTGACCGCATCAGGAACCTGGTTTTCAAGCTTTTCGGCCACGGTTCCCTTCCTCTGAGAATACTTGAAAATGTGCATCTCGTAGAGAGACAGCTCCTGCAGGTTCTTATAACAGTCCTCAAAGTCCTCGTCAGTCTCTCCGGGGAAGCCGACTATTATGTCCGTTGTGATCGCAGGGTTGTCATAGTAACTGCGAAGCAACGATACCGCATTCTTGTAATCTTCGATGGTATAATGGCGGTTCATGCGCTTTAAGGTATTGTTGCATGCGCTCTGCAGCGACAAATGAAAATGCGGGCAGAAGTTCTTATGGCCGCTCACAAGCTTAACAAATTCCTCGGTCACGACAGTCGGATTCACCGAGCTCATACGAACTCTCTCTATGCCTTCTACCGAACACACCGCACCGATCAGCTCTGCCAGACCGTTGCCTTTAGCATCTTTATAAGAGGAAACATTTATTCCTGTCAGTATAACCTCTTTTATCCCTTCGGCCGCAAAGCCCTCTACCTCGCGTACCACGTCCTCAAGCTCCCTGCTTCGCTCACGCCCTCTCACATAAGGGATAAGGCAGTAAGAGCAGAATGCATTGCACCCGTCCTGTACCTTGATGTAAGCCCTCACATGCTCAAGAGGCTTCGAAAGGGACATCTCCTCATAAGCCGAGCCTGCTCCTATATCCGCAAGCGCTACCACCGGCTCCTTCGAGCCCGCCTTTGATGACAGATACTCATCCAGCAGCTTTGCGATATCGCCCTTCCTGTTATTGCCTATAAGAATGTCCGCCTGAAGATCTTCTTTAAGCTTCTCGGACTCCTCCTGCACATAACAGCCGCACGCTACTATGCATGCCTCCGGCGAAAGCTTTCTGGCCCTGTGCAGCATCTGCCTGCTCTTTCGCTCGGCAATGTTCGTCACTGCGCAGGTATTGACGATGTACACATCCGCCTTCTCGTTAAACGGCACAACAACCGCCCCCTGCTCCTTCAACAACTCCAGCATGCAGTCAGTCTCATATTGATTTACCTTACACCCAAGAGTAGTCGCCCCAACCCTCAGGCCCGATATCATTTCAAACATAATAATACTCCGTATATATCAGCAATTCTATGACCTTTCATCACTACTCCAATAGCAATTCAACAGCATTTCAGCAGCATTTCATTACCACTCCAACAGCAATTCAGCGGCTATTAAACAGCAATTCAGCGGCCACAACCTTCAACTCAGCGCGACGGGAAATTGTTTTCAGGGTGCCTTTCACAGTGCCCTGAAAACAATTATCCCAGGCAGCTGAGCAAATCACTTAATATCCGCTGAATTGCATCCAAATCGCGTTTCAACTACAACTTTTTATTGACTTTTATTTATATTGAATGTATATTAAGTCCATGTTTAGATTATTTAGGAGGGCATATAAATGATAGCAGTAAAGATATCACTTAATTCAATCGATAAGGTTAAGAGCTTTGTTAATGACATAAGCGGTTTCCCCGCAGAGTTCGACCTTGTATCCGGACGTTATGTCATCGATGCAAAGTCAATCATGGGCATCTTCAGCTTAGACATCTCAAAGCCCATCGACCTTAACATCCACACCGAAGGCGATGACGAAGCTATAATGGCTGCGATTAAGCCCTATCTTGCGGAATAAGCTTCCGAAAAAATGACCACCGATAAGGTGGTCTTTTTTGATGCGCACGCACGCGTAATGTATTTTGCCGCTTTGCGGCACGCGTGCGGCGCGGCGAGTAGGGTGCGACTGTGTCTTCCCTACTCGATAAATACGCATAGTGCGACTGCGTCTTCTATGCTCGATTACATCAGATACGTGATCATCCCCGGTCCTAAGTTGTCCGTGGGGCGCGCCGTAAATCCGTTCTTTAAGTAGAACTCCTCTCTGCCCTTTGCGCACATCAGGCAAAGCATCATGGTGGTATTATCCTCCCGCAGACTCTCCACGAATTCCTTCAGCCGGTTTATCAGCTTAGTTCCGACTCCCATGCCCTGCACAGTCGGCGATACAACCAGGTCCTGTATATAGCAAATCACGGCGCCGTCTCCGACTATCCTTCCCATGCCGATGGGCGTACCTCTGTCACCTATAGCCTTTATGAAAAAGAGGCTGTTATCTATGGCAGCCTGCGCCTGCCTGTCGGATAGTCTCCTCCATCCCACGCTTTCCCTTAAACCCTGGTACTCTTCGACCGTTATATCATTTTCAATAAGCTTTATCATCAGTTTATCAAAGCCTTACGGCTATTCCCCTGTTCCTTAAGTACTCTTTTAATGCGGTTATTTCCAGCTCCTTGTAGTGAAAGAGCGAAGCCGCAAGCGCTGCATCCGCGCCTCCGTCGGTAAGCGCCTCATGAAAATGCTCCATCGTCCCGGCGCCGCCCGATGCGATAACAGGTATGTCAACCCTGTCCGCAATCGCCCTTGTGAGCTCTATGTCATAGCCGTCCTTGGTTCCGTCACAGTCCATGGAGGTGATGAGCAGCTCACCCGCTCCGAGCTCATAAGCTTTCACAGCCCACTCAACCGCATCGAGTCCGGTATCGAGCCGTCCTCCGTGCTTGTACACATTCCAGCCGGAGCCGTCTGCCCTTCTCTTGGCATCTATAGCCACTACCACGCACTGGCTTCCGAACTTCGCAGCGCCGTCGCTTATAAGAGAAGGATTGTCTATCGCCGCCGAGTTTACCGACACCTTGTCCGCGCCCTCACGGAGAATGCCTCTCATATCCTCGACAGTCCTTATTCCTCCGCCCACGGTGAACGGTATGAACACCGTCTCCGCCACGCGGCGAACCATATCAGTCACTATCTCTCTTGCATCCGAAGAAGCCGTGATGTCGAGGAATACCAGCTCATCGGCCCCGGCCTCGCCGTAAGCCCTGCCTACCTCGACCGGATCTCCGGCATCTCTTAAGTTCACGAAATTTATTCCCTTTACAACCCTGCCCGCATGTACATCGAGGCAAGGGATTATCCTTTTAGTGTGCATTTTGCATCTCCTAATTCAGGCGATAAGCCGCCTGTATTGTTTATTCAAGGCGCGAGGAGCATGTATTTTGAGGGAGTATCGACCGAAAAACACATGTCCTGGATAAGTAAGACCTTAGCGAGCTTGCGAGCTTATTTCGAACTTATGCAAAGCTCCGAGCCACAATCTCCGCTGCGGCTTATCGCTATATCTTGAGGAAATTCTCAAGTATCTTAAGTCCCACATCCGAGCTTTTCTCCGGGTGGAACTGACACGCGAACACATTCCCTTTTTCAACCGCCGCGTGAACCGTAACGCCATACTCCGTCGTCGCCGCAACAGCATCCTCTTCCTCTGACTTCATGTAGTATGAGTGAACAAAGTACACATACGAACCGTCCTTCACTCCATTAAAAAGCTTGGTACCGGGACGAAGCTTGAGGTCGTTCCATCCTATCTGGGGCACGGTCAGTCCTTCCTCCTTGGGAATCCTTAGGATGTGCCCCTTAAGTATCCCGAGGCCCTCCACGCCGGGACTTTCCTCACTGTCCTCAAACAGAAGCTGTAAGCCCAGACATATCCCTAAAAAAGGCTTTCCGCTCGCAGCATATTCTTTAAGCACCGTATCAAGCCCATAGCTTCTAAGCCGGCCCATCGCATCTCCGAAGCTTCCCACTCCCGGAAGGATAACCCTGTCGCTGCCCATGATAACATCCCTGTCCCTTGTCAGCACAGCCTCGTATCCAAGGAAGGCAACCGCCTTTTCAACACTCTTTATATTTCCCGCATCATAATCAATGATTGCCGTCATACTATTCTCCGCTTTCTTGTGAATCGTTTTCTTCTGAGTTATCCTGACCTTCCTCGGTCAAATCAAAGCCCTCTGTATTGTTCTCGAGGATATCTCCTCCGTCCGGCGGCAATTCATTGCCGTCGCCGTCCTGCCCAATTCCCGAGTATTTCTTAAGCCGCTCCGCGTAGTCAAAGCCTTCAAGCGCTATGACCGCGTAAGCCTCATCCTCGGTAATGCTGTAATCGGCCCAGAGAGCCGAGGTAATCTTTTCTCTTACGTTGTTTATATCCGACACTATTCCGAGCTCAACAGCCTCGGCGTAGTGTTCATCATACTTCTCCAAGCCACGGAGCAAAGCATCCAAAGCCTTGTCCTTTCTTCCGAGGACCTTGTTGTTCTGGTATGACTCGTACAGTCTCTCGACATACATAACGGTGTATATCCTGTCCTTTAACTCCTCGTCCTTCTTCTTAACCTCCACACCGGATACCTCGTCGTAGGCCATACGGTACTTCTGCCTATCGAAATAATCCGATGCCTTCCTTATAACCTGCGCATAGGAAAATGATTTCGTGCCCAAGATAACGAATACTCCTATTGCCGCAAATATAACGAACACGATTAATACAACCGGAGTCGGAACCGGCTTGGTCTCCTTCTCCTCCTCGAGCTCAGCGGCAAGCGCCGCTTTCTTCTTTGCCTTCTTGTCGGCCGCCTTCTGCTTTTTGGCGCTCTTTTCCTTGGCCTTGACCTCAAGAGCAGCCTTCTTTTCCTCTTCCTTCTCGCCCGACTTTGCTTCCTTCTCGGCCTTCTTCTTTTCCTTAGCCTCGGCCTTCTTGGCCTTCTTCTCCTCGAAGTAAGCTTCTTCCTCAAGGTCGTCCTCGTCAGGCTCTCCGAAGAGTATCTCCTTTATGGACTTTTTCTCGCCCTTCTCGCCCTTTACCTTCTTTTTCTTTTTCTTGGGCTTTTCCTCGTCTATATCCTCTATATCCGCAAGCGAGTCGTCCATCTCTCCGCCCGCCAGCAGAGCATCTAAGTCACCCTCGCCCTTGGTATAATTCTCGTCCATGCCCTCGCTTGAACCGGCCGGTCCGAAAAGCTCATCCAAGTCTATCTCACCGCCGCCGGCCTCACCCGCAGGCGCATCAGGTATTCCGCCCATCTCTGCTGCAAAAGCATCGAGATCAATCTCTCCTCCGGCAGGAGCATCGGCGCCCGCGCCCATATCCATCCCGCTGTCCAAACCCAGCTCAGCGCTTAAATCAATGCCCGCCTCTGCTGCCGGAGCCGCCTCCTCAGCAGGCTTCATAGCCGCTTCTCGCGCTTCCTCAAGCGTCATATCCTCTTCAACGGCGTCAGTGTTCGTTTGCGCTTCCGGCGCTACCATGGCATTTATGCTTTCGTCCTCTTTAAACTCCTCCAATGCCTCGGCAAACACATCATCTACCGCATCGCCTTCATTTACAACCATCTCCTGCTCGGCTGCTTCCGCTTCGGCGATAAGGTCGTCAAGGTCCAGTTCATCCATTACGGAATCATCCTTTGAACCTTGCTTTTGTGACGCAGAACCGTTCTTAACGTGCTTTCCCTTTTCCTCAGGAACATCCGAGTCAAGATTGGTAATGTCTACATCATCAAAGTCAATGTCGTCTATGTCAAGATCGAGGTCATCAAGGTCGACATTGCCCAGGTCATCGAATTCAGACAATGAAATATCCGGGAGATCTGACATATCAATGTCAATCCCCGAATCCATGTCAATGCTGTCATCTATTGAATTGCTGTCGCCGACAAGCTCATCGAGCATGCTGTCCAAGCTGTTATCGTCCATACGACCTCCGTAAACGCTATATCACTAACAAAGTTTTAGTATAGTTTAGCCAAGCATTTAAGTCAACATTTTTTTGGTTTCACAAGCATCGGCCCGCATCTTTTCGGCATGACTTACCGCAGTGTCCGTAAGCTCCTCGCCCGCTATAAGTCTTGCTGTTTCAAGAACCGCATTCTCCTCATTAAGCTGTCTGATATCCGTAACAGTGCGTCCGTCCTCAACCTGCTTTTCTATAAGGAAATGTTCATCCGCCATGGCAGCTATCTGCGGCAGATGCGTGATGCAGATCACCTGGCTTCTTCTCGCTATGGCCGCCAGCTTGTCCGCAACCTTCTGCGCCGTCGCTCCGCTTATGCCGGTATCGATCTCGTCGAATACCATCGTGGGAGCCGCTTCCATGCAGGAAAGAGTCGCCTTAAGAGCAAGCATCACTCTCGAAAGCTCGCCGCCGGAGGCTGACTCATTTAAAGGTCTTGCCTTCTCTCCCACATTTGCCGAAAGCATAAAGCAGGTTTTGTCTACTCCGTTAGACGAGTATTCCGCGCTCCTCTCGAAATCCATATAGAATTCCGCCTGCGAAAAGTTAAGCTCGAGAAGCGCCTCGCTGATAAGCTTGCACAGCTTCTTGCTCTGCTTCTTTCTCTCATCGGAGAGCTTTACACTGGCTTTCTCAAGCTCCGCGGTAACCTCCGCAAGCCTGCGGTTTAACTCCGCCCTGTAGGCGTCATATTCCTCAAGCCGATCATACTTTTCCTTAAACCCGGCCAGCTTATCCTGTATCTCTTCTATACTTGAGCCGTATTTTAGCTTCAATGAATTGATGGTGTTAAGTCTCTCAAGCAGCTGCGCCTCGGGGTACTCCTCATCCGAAAGGCCGTCAGCATATCCCGAAAGCTCACGGTTCAAGTCATTTATCACAGAGTCCACCGTCTCCAAGCTTTCACTTATGCCGTTTAGTCCCTCGTCAAGCGCGAGCAGACCGCGAAGCTCAGCAAGAGCTCTTCCTATCAGGTCTCCCGCTCCGCCGTCATAGCCCGTAAGCTCGTGTATGCGCCCCACCCCGTCTCTCAGCTGCGACAGGCTCGAGCACTTCTTGTACCGCTCCTCAACCTCGGCATCCTCGCCGGGCTTTAACGAAGCCGCCTCTATCTCTTTAATCTGGTATTCTAAAAAATCAAGCTCCTTGAGTCTCTCGCCCTCGTCCATTCCCGAGGCTTCAAGCTCTTTTCTTATGCCGTCATACTCCCTGTAAGCTTTTGCAACGCTATTTTTTAATCCGCTTATCTTCTCCGCTCCGAAGGCGTCCAAAAGCTTTAGATGCTCCGCAGGCTTAAGCAATGTCTGCTGCTCATGCTGCGCGTGCAGATTGATAAGCTCCGCCGATGCGCTCTTTAGCACCGATACATTTACGGTCTCACCGTTTATGCGATTAACCGTCCTTCCGTTTGCCGAAAGCTTTCTCTGTACAAGAAGCTTGCCCTCCTCGTCCGGGCTTATCCCAAGCTCCTCAAGCTCCTCCTTAACCTTCCCGTTGTCGACCGAGAAGGTCAGCTCTATGAGGCCGTCCTTCGCCTTATCCCTTAAAAGCTCGTCGGAAAACCGTCCTCCCAAAGCTATGCCTATCGCTCCTATTATAATCGACTTTCCGGCTCCGGTCTCACCCGTAAGGATGTTTAAGCCCTCCGCAAAGTCTATGTCTATCTCGTCTATAAGTACAATATTCTTAATGTGGATATTCTGAAGCATATAATCTCCTTATCTATCCCTTTTCATCCTGATTTTTCGCCCGAAATGTATTCGCCTTTATTATCCGCCTATCTTGTCTCTTAAGACGCCGAAGAAGTTTGTATCCTGTATGCGGATGAGCTTTACACTCCTCTCGGAGCATGCGACCAAAACCTCATCCCCATAAGAAAGATCGGTGTTGCCCTCGCCGTCGTAGCTTACTATCGCTTCCGTGTCCTGAGACCTGTTTCTCTTTTCTATGCGTACCCTTATCCTGTCTCCCGCATCGAAGACTATGCTCTTTGCCGAGAGCTTGTGCGGTGAGATGGGGGTTACTATTATCGCCCTTGTGCTCGGGCTTACAATCGGGCCGCCGGCGGAGAGGTTGTAACCGGTTGAACCCGTTGGTGTTGATATGATCACGCCGTCTGCCTCGTAGGTATCGAGCAGCTGATCATTTACATATATCTTAAGCGCAATTATGCGCGAGAAACCTGCCCTGGTGATGACCACATCATTTAACACATTATATGTGCTCTCCGGCTTAAAGCCCTCCGAAGAACCCTTCATCATCATTCGTTCCTCAATCCTGAAGTCATCGGCAAGCAGCCTGTCCACAGCCTGAGTTGCATTGGTTTTCTCGACCTCGGTCAGGAATCCGAGAGTTCCCATATTTATGCCCATAAGCGGGATATCCCTGTCTCCCAATGCCTTCGCGGCGCGAAGCATGGTGCCGTCACCGCCTAAAACAATGCAGCACTCGGCATCCTTTATCAGTTCGTCCTTGATTATACCGCCTTCATAATCGTTGTCCATGTCGCTCGCAAGCCTTGCGGTTCCGCCATTTTTCTCTATATATTCTATAAGCTCTTTGCTCATCGCCAGGCCTAAGTCCCTGTCGTTGTTCGCAATTATCAGAATATTCTTCATAAGCTTTTACCCATCCAATTCTTTGTGTGATGCCTCGACAACCTTATGCGCGTCAAACGCTATAAGCTCTGCGTCGTCACTCCCGTTACTCTTCCTCAAGTAAAGAAGGTACTCTATATTGCCCTCAGGGCCCTTTACCGGTGAGTAATCAAGCGCAAGGGGCGTAAATCCTGTCTCGCCCGCAAAGGCAATCACCTCATTTACCACCTCTTCATGAACCGCCTTATCCCTGACCACACCCTTCTTGCCGACCTTATCAGGTCCCGCCTCAAACTGAGGTTTTATAAGGCATACGACCTCGCCGCCGTCCTTTAAAAGCTCCTTTACCGGCGGCAAAACCTTCGAAAGCGAGATAAACGACACATCAATAGATGCAAAGTCCAGCACGTCGTCTATATCCTCCGGGGTCACATATCTTATGTTCGTCTTCTCCATGACCACAACGCGATTATCATTCCTCAAGCCCCAGTCAAGCTGGCCGTGGCCCACATCCACGGAGTAGACCTTTACCGCGCCGTTCTTCAGCATGCAGTCCGTGAAGCCGCCCGTCGAAGCGCCCACATCCATGCAAACCTCACCGTCAAGGGAGATTCCGAAGACCTCCATGGCCTTCGCCAGCTTAAGCCCGCCCCTGCTCACGTAAGGGTTCGTGCTTCCCTTGACTTCTATGCTCACTTCCTCCGGAAATGTACTCCCGGCCTTGTCCTCCCTCTCGCCGTCCACGAAGACTATGCCTGACATGATTATCGCCTTTGCCTTCTCTCTTGAAGGCGCAAGTCCTCTCTCTGTCAAAAGCAGGTCAAGTCTCTTCTTCGCTTTTCCCGTTTTATTATTCTCAGCCACTGATATGCTCCGTTATTCTCTCGTACATACTGTCTGCGTCTATTTTAGCAGCCTTTCTTTGCTCCGCTACCGTCGCATGGGCGATGATACCCTTGTCTATCGTGCCGGACACGAAGCTTCCCGTATATCCCGCCTCAAGCAGCTTTTCGGCGATAAGCTCCGAATAAGAGCCTGCCGATACATTTTCCTCTATGGTTGCCACGACAGAGTGGTTCTCCGCCACAAAGCCGAGGCAGTCCTCATCTATGACATTCACAAATCTTGAATTGATAAGCGTCACTCCAAGGCCCCTGCCCTCGAGCAAGTTCTTAAGCAACATGCCTTCTTCAATCATATGTCCAACGCAGTAGACAGCCACGCTCTTTTCCTTCGCCTGCGCGCTCCTGCACATAATCTCGCTCTTGCCGTACTCAATCGGTTCGGAACTTTCCCCATAGCACTTTGCCGCGTCGCCGCGGGGGTAAAGCACCGCTGTCGGCCCGTTAAAATCCGCCGCAAAGTCCAGCATGGCCATAAGCTCATACATGTCCTTCGGCGCCATCACGGTTAGTCCCGGCATCTGCCTTAAGTACGAGATACCAAATATTCCCTGATGTGTATCACCGTCCGCTCCCACAAGGCCGCTCCTGTCCACCGCGAAGATAACTTTAAGCCCTTGCAGGCAGACATCGTGAAGAATCTGGTCATAGGCTCTCTGCAAAAACGACGAATACACCGCAACAACCGGCAGAAGTCCCGAGCACGCAAGTCCCGCCGCAAATGTAACGGCATGCTGCTCAGCTATCCCCACATCGAAAAATCTCTCGGGAAAGCTCTCGGCAAAGCGCGTCAGCCCGGTTCCCTTGGACATGGCCGCCGTAATGGCAACCACGTTCTCGTATCTTGCGCCCAGGGTTACCATATGCCTTGAGAATATGTCGGTGTACGACTTTCTCTCCTTTGGCTTTAAGGGCTTGCCCGTCTTCCTGTCGAAGGGCTCAACCCCGTGGAAATAATCCGGATGCTTTCTTGCGGGCCTGAAGCCCTTGCCCTTTACGGTCTTAACATGTATTACAATCGGCTTGTTCAGCTTGAACGCGCTGTTTATCGTGTTCACCATACCGTATATGTCATGCCCGTCTATCGGCCCTATGTAGGTTATTCCGAGCTCGTCGAAGAAGCTTCCCGGAACAAAGAGGTTCTTGATGGAATCCTTCGATCTCTTGATGGTTCTTGCGACCTTCTCACCGGCTCTTGTTGCAAGCAGTGTCGCCTCAACTCCGTTCTTCAGGTCGTTGTACGCCGAGCCCACACGGATGCTTGTCAGGTATTTCGAGACGCCTCCCACATTTCTGTCGATGGACATCTCGTTGTCGTTTAAAATGATAACCATCGGAGTCTTCTCCTGGCCGAGACAGTTAATGGCCTCGTAGACCATACCGCCCGTCAGCGAACCGTCGCCGATAACGCAGGCCACCTTCTCGTCGCCTCCACGAAGATCCCTTGCTATGGCGTAGCCCATGGCAGCGGAGATGCTCGTCGAGCTGTGCCCTGTGTTAAACGGATCGCAGTCACTCTCTGCTCTCTTCGGAAAACCGCTTAAGCCTCCCATCTGCCTTAAAGAGCCGAACTCATCCCTGCGCCCGGTAAGTATCTTATGTGTGTAGGACTGGTGTCCGACATCAAAGATAAGCTTATCCTCAGGAAAATTCATCACAAGATGAAGAGCTATGGTAAGTTCCACGCAGCCCAAATTAGAGGCTAAGTGCCCTCCGGTACCGCTCACGGAATCCACGAGGAACTCGCGAATCTCGCGGGCAAGTTCCTTGACTTCCTGCTTCGATAATTTCTTTATGTCATTTGGTTTATTTATGCGTTCTAAGTAGCTCAATTTATATGTGCCTCATACTGTAGTCACCGGCCCGTCTCCCGGAAATGTGTTTTGCGACGGAAATATAGTTTACCGGTTGCGGGTTGTCAAACCTTGAAAAAGTTCTATCAATTCGTCAGCCGCTTCTTTGTCGATAACATCTATTGCTCTAATAAGATCAACCGCTTCATCAGTCAGCTGCTTTACTCTTGCTTCCGAAGCCTCTATGCCGTGAAGCCTTACATAAGTGTATTTATCGTTCTCGTTGTCGGAGTTTATGGGCTTGCCGAGGGTTGCCTCGTCACCCTCTATGTCTAGGATGTCATCCCTTATCTGGAAGGCGATTCCGATGTCGCTTCCCGCTCTTTCGAGCAAGGCGACAGTCTCATCAGAGGCTCCCGCGAGATGAGCGCCGCACATCAGCGCGCACTCAATAAGTGCTGCGGTTTTGTTCTCATATATGTAGGCGAGCTCAGCCGCATCAAGGGGCTTTCCCGTCTTCTCTACATCCAAAGACTGTCCGCCGAGCATGCCGCTTACGCCCGAATTTACGCTGAGTCGCCCGAAGGCCTTAACAGCTCCGATATCTCCGGCTCTTTCTTCAAGCGCCCTTGCCACTGTTTCATAGGCATGGTTTAGAAGGATGTCTCCGGCAAGTATGGCAACCGCCTCGCCGTACTTTGCATGCACGGTGGGAAGTCCTCTTCTCAAATCGTCGTTGTCAAGCGCCGGAAGGTCGTCATGGATAAGCGAATGGGTGTGAATCATCTCCAAGGCAGCCATAAATGCCCTTATGGTAAGTTCGTCCGAATTAAGCCTTTTAATATCCTTCACCGCAGACTTATCATAAAGCATATCAAAGACAAGCCGCATCATGATCGGCCTTAATCTCTTGCCTCCCGCCCTGAAGCCGTAATTCGCCGCCTCTATCGCCGCGATAGGGAAATCGGCGTTCTCCAAGGGAAGAAACGGATATATCATTTCCTCGATTTGCCCGACACTATATCTCATTCAATATCTTAATCTCCTTTTCCACGCCTTCAAGGTTCTCCCTTGCGAGTGCGGCAAGCTTTACTCCCTCGGTGTAAAGTGTCATGGCCTCCTTGAGTGAGGTCTTCTCGTTCTCAAGCTTTGCGCATATCTCGTCCAGACGCTCCATAACCTCTTCTATAACTATGTCATCCTTTTTGCTCTCTTCGGTACCGTCAAGCTCTGTGATCTCTATCTCACTCATCCCTGTTCACCTCACTCACGACTGCCTTAAGGCTTCCTCCCTTAACCGTAACCTTAAGCTCATCGCCTTTCTTTACTCTGTCTATATCCGTCAGGGCTTCATCGCCCACCTCCACATAACCGAAACCGCCCACAAGCTTTGCGCTCGGTCTCAATGCATCAAGCTTCGCCGTGCATACCTCAAGCCTGTTCTTCATGCGGTCGAATTTTCTCTCCGTGGCATGCCTCATCCTGTCATAGTACGAAGCCAGCTCCTGCTGCCTGTTCCTAAGCCGCCGCTCGGGACTTAACGCCTCTATTGCGTTGGCCTTGTTCATAAGCTTTAAGCGAACAGTCTTAAGCTTAAGCTCCATGGCCTGCGCTATTCTCAGGCGCTTCGCCCTTAAGAGATTGACCTCGGTCATCACGTCGAACACCGCGTACTCCGCCGCCTGTGATGGGGTAGATGCTCTCTTGTCCGCCGCGTAGTCCGCAAGCGTCACATCTATCTCGTGGCCTATTCCTGTTATGATCGGAGTCTTCGCATCATATATTGCCCTTACAACCGCCTCTTCGTTGAAGGCCCACAAATCCTCCATGGAGCCGCCGCCTCTTGCCACAATTATGAGGTCAAGTCCCATCTCGTCTAAGCGCTTTATCCCTCTTGCCACGCTCTCTGCTGCGCCTTCGCCCTGAACCTTTGCGGGACAAAGGATAAGCTGCACGTATGGATTGCGGCGCCGCGATACATTAATTATGTCCTGAATGGCTGCGCCGGTGCTGGCGCTTACCACTCCTATATTTTTCGGATACGGCGGGATAGCCTTCCTGTGATCGGGATCGAAAAGCCCCTCTTCGTTGAGCTTGGCTTTAAGCTCCTCGAACCTCTTCGCCAAGTCTCCCATACCCTCTTCTATTATCTCACGGGCATAGAACTGGTACTTTCCGTCCCGCTCGAAGACATCCACATAGCCCGAGACAAAGACCGATTTCCCGTTCTCTAACTTGAATTTCAGGTTTCCGGTATTCCCTTTGAACATGACCGCAGGGATAGACCCGGTCTCATCCTTTAACGAAAAATAGATATGTCCCAGACTGTGATACTTGACATTAGAAAGCTCTCCTCTCACAACAAGCTTTTTTAAAAAGTAATCCTGTGAAAGAACATTTTTTATATATTGATTTATCTGTCCTACGGTATAATACTTCAATATGTTATTCCTTAGTTATCTGAATTCTCTTTGCTGCTGATTTTCCCGAGTATTCCGTTGACAAAGGCGCGCGCTTCATCGCCACAGTAGATCTTCGAAAGCTCCACCGCCTCGTTTATCGCAACCTTGAGCGGAACCTCTTCGTCATAGTACATCTCATACACGGCAAGCCTTAAGATAGCAAGCTCCGCCCTGCCGATTCTCTCGACACTCCAGCCTGTCGCCGCCGCATCTATCTGCCCGTCTATCTCGGGGAGCTTCTCGATAATGGCTGCGACCTTGGTTTTAAGCTTCTCCTCGTCAGCCTCATCAAGGGGCTCGCTGTCATGCAGAAAGAGAAACTCCTCCTCATCAGGCTCCTCACGCATACTGTCGAGGTTTATGCTCACACTCTCTTCCATCTCGTCGGGCGCTACAAATCCCGCCTTGAAGAGCATACGAAATACATTTTCACGTTCTTGTCTTTTCGTCATAATCTTAATTCCTATCAGCCGATATTCCCGAAACCACTACATTTACCTTTACAACCTCAAGGCCGGTCATAGTCTCAATCGCCTGCTTAATCTTGTTCTGGATGTCCTCGGACACCTTTTTTACACTGTAACCGAATAAAAGTTCATAGGAAATACTAACCGTTACCTTTCCCTCTTCTATCACGGCGCTGACACCCTTGGAAAGCCCGCGCTTGGAGGTCTTTGCAACCGATTCCTTGGTTATGCCACCCGAAAGCTTCGATACTCCTTCGACCTCTAGGGCCGCAATCCCGGCTATGGTGCTCACCACAGCATCCGCTATCTTAATTGTTCCGATATTCGCCTTATCCATAATGCCACCCCTCTATACTTAAGACTCTTTTCTTCACGTTAGTTTTGACACCTTTATATCATTCCCGTGTCATTCTGAGAGGAGAAACGCAAATGTCGTGTCAACACCTCCTCTTTAGCCCAAAGAATCTTTTTTTCACTTTACAGTACCTAAATATAGGAGGGGGATTTCCCCCCTCCTACACATTTGTTAGTAACTCACTATTATACTCTTGATAAGTACTCACCTGTTCTTGTATCAATCTTAATGGTATCGCCCTGGTTTACGAAAAGCGGTACATTAAGTGTTGCGCCTGTCTCAACAGTACAGGGCTTTGTTGCGCCTGTTGCGGTATCGCCCTTTACGCCGGGCTCGCACTCTGTAATAAGAAGCTCTACGAAGAGAGGAGGCTCAACTGCGAATACCTGTCCCTTGTAGGAAGCTATCTTACAATTCTCGTTCTCCTTAACGAACTTCAAGGAATCGCCGATTACGTCCTTGTTAAGAGCTATCTGCTCATAGGTCTCATTATCCATGAAATTATAGAGCTCGCCATCGTTGTAAAGATACTGCATATCCTTTCTGTCAATGTGTGCTGTCTCACACTTCTCGGTAGGTCTGAAGGTCTTCTCAACCACACCGCCGCTCTTGATGTTCTTTAACTTTGTTCTTACAAATGCTGCGCCCTTACCCGGCTTTACATGCTGGAACTCGATAATCTGGTATATATTACCCTCATACTCTATGGTAACACCGTTTCTGAATTCGCCTGCTGAAATCATTGTCTTCCTCCTTATATTACATCACAAAGATAAAAGCATTTTAATATATCTTAAGCCGTTTTGCAAGTATTTTGTGAGACGCGTGTCAAAAGCCCGAAAAATAAAGATCATTTCCATGTGTTTTTTAAGTAACACTAAACACAACCTTCTCTGCTAAACCATCCCAGGTTTCCATATTCAGAGTCGAACCGGAAGATATGTCTGATTCAAGCATGATTCTCGCTATGGCATTTACCACTTCAGTTTCCAGTATATTAACTATTCCTCTTCCTCCATTATCAAGGTTATCCATTGCCATTGCAACGAGGTGTTCTCGGAAATCTGTTCCGATCTTCAGATTGATACCTTTGCTTTCTTTAAGTCCGTGTATGATTCCGCCAAGCTTAAGATCCAGTATTTCAGTTGCCACATCAGTTCGAATATAGTCAAACACAACAATGTTTTCACCTATTCTATTCAGAATTTCAGGTCTGTTTATTGTATATTTAAAATAGTTTTCTATCTCCGTAAGTACGGATGTCTTAAGCTCATCATAACTCATATCCGGACTTGCAACCGCTTGGATAGTTCCCTCCGCAGTTATTCTGTTAATGCCAAGATTACTTGTAAATATGATTAACGCTTCCGAAAAATAAACCGTTTCGCCTGATGAATCAGTAAGCCGTCCATCCTCCAAAATCTGAAGAAATTTATCCAAGATAGTAGGATGCGCCTTCTCTATCTCATCAAAAAGTAAAATACAAAACGGTTTTTCCTTTATGGCATTAGTAAGCTGGCCTCCGGCTCCGTAACCTACATATCCCGGAGGAGCTCCAAGTAATTTTTGATCAGAATGAGGCGCTCCGTATTCGCTCATATCAAAGCGAGTCAAAAAGCTTTCATCACCAAACACAAATTCAGATATTCTTTTAGCAAGCTCTGTTTTTCCGGTTCCTGTAGGTCCGGCTAAAAACATTACTCCCTTGGGTCTGCTCGTGGATCCACCCTGCAAGCCTGACAATCCAAGACATGCCCTGCTTAAAATACTGGAAGCAACAGAAATGGCCGCCGACTGGCCTTTTACCTTCGACTCAAGTTCCCTGCCAACACCTTGAATTTTTTGACGATTTATCTTATCCCAGTGACTTTCAGTCTCCCCATATCTGAATAGCTTAAGCGCGTCTCTGAATTTTGTGATCGGTATACCCTGTTGACGCATAATAGTTATAATACCGTCTATATTTGTAAGTGACATACCATCGGTAAACAAAGCAAACTCTTCAACCAGTTTTTTTCTATCTCCAAGTTCAAGCTCCTTCACACCATTAACCGCATTGATTCTTGAATCTATAACAGACTCCCTGACTTGTTTCGACGGCATACTTATCGTTAATACCTTTACCATCGGATTATTGAGATAAAACCATGCAGGAATGTCATTTGCCTTTTCTGCCACAAGAAATAAGAGATTTTTTAAATTTTCCCCTTTCAGATTTTGCGAAACAGTCGGTGTAAGCGAAGCAAGCATAAGCTTCGTATAATTAGTCACCTCTGAATCGGTAAGATGATCCGGTTCAAGCGCGATTGCCCTTGCGTATTCAATTATAACAGCCTTCGGAGAGTCCGAACGCTGCATTGC
Source organism: Lachnospiraceae bacterium (assembly GCA_017525525.1). GTDB lineage: Bacteria > Bacillota > Clostridia > Lachnospirales > Lachnospiraceae > Coprococcus_C. Next base: position 41,838 of record JAFXSQ010000014.1, read on the forward strand.
CTTCCTGACTATATTAACCGCTTCACATACAGAAAGCTCACTTATACCTCCATTCTTCTCAAGCTGTGTTTTATTCCTGTCCTTCACAATGCTTCGTACTTCAGACTCCGTCATCCCGGAAGAAAGATAAAAATCCTCAACCATTTTAGGATTAAACTTATTATAAAACCCATCAGCTACATTGTAATGAACTATTATCTCATATCCCATCGATACCAGATATCTGTTAAGATATTCAAGAAGCGGAATCGGGATATATCTTTCCTCAAGCTCTGAGTACCACGGCTGACGGTCATGAACATTGCCTTCGATAATAAATGCCGTATTTATATCCTTATAAACCGCCAGATCTTTTTGCCATTTTTCGCTCTGTATCATAAACTCTCCTTATCTACTCAGTTATTTCCTTCACCTCGAGTACAAGTTCTTCATTATAAAGCGTTATCCTGCTCCCTGCCATCACAAATACCGGGGTACCCTTGATAATCGGATTTCCGTTAACTTTTGTGCCAAATCTGCTTACATCCGTAATATATACACCTCTTTGCCTTTTATTGGGTTTTACAATAATGTGTTCTCTGCTTACTGCATTGTTATTGGCAAGCTGTTCCGCTCCGACAGCTGTTCTTCCTACCGAACACTCACTGTCTCCGAGACTTATCTCATAATTATTCCTTATCGATCTGAGAATGTAAACCAGACGTACTTTCCGCGGAGCCATAATAATATCACTTATCGGCGGTTCCGGCATCCCGCTTATCGGCGGTTCCGGCATTCCACCCATCGGCGGTTCCGGCATTCCACCCATCGGCGGTTCCGGCATCCCACTTATCGGCGGTTCCGGCATCCCACCCATCGGCGGTTCCGGCATTCCACCCATCGGCGGTTCCGGCATCCCGCTTGCCGGCGGTTCCGGCATTCCACCCATCGGCGGTTCCGGCATCCCGCTTATCGGCGGTTCCGGCATCCCGCTTGCCGGCGGTTCCGGCATCTCACTTGCCGGCGGTTCGGTTTCTCTTCGTCCATTCTCCATATACTGCAGTTGCAGGGATCTAACATAAGAATCATCTTCACGATACGGAATATAATCCAGAGTCATCCTCCCGCAATTAGGACACGGATCGGGGCATTCTTCAAACGGCGGCTCATACAGCAATATTTTACCGCACTCACATACTTTACATATTCGCATAATTATCTTCCTTCATCTCTTATCTCTGTATTATATTCATCTTCTTAATCAACCGTTCTGGCCTTAAGATTCTCTCTTCTTGCACGCATTTTTCTTGCTTCAGCCGCACGCTCATCTCCGGTACCACGGCTGCCATAATGTACATATTCCCTTCTTGAAAGATCCGCTGTCGTCGCAATATCATAGACACTGGGAGCTTCCTCATTCGCAAGCGCCAGCTTCAGCCCTCTGCTCTCCGCTTCCCTTATAATCTGCCGGTGCAGCGAACATGGTTTTGTAAGCATCTCTTCCGTTATCTCGGCAGGATCAGCATCCAGAACAGGTTCAAACATAAATCCTCCGCTTTGATATGCCATAAATACTTTCACCTCAGGGGCATCAGGTGAACTGTACACTTCTCCTTCCATTGCATCATCAAGGACAGAAAACTCGACAACCCTGTAGCCCATACTTTCCATAACATCCTGCATTGTTTCAGCTACATACAGCTTTTCACCCAAAGATTTTGCCTGTGCCCGGAGTTTCGCATTCTCAGCTTCAATCGCCTCTATCGGCAGCTCCATTACATCCTCTATACTGACCTCCTCTCCTATCATTGTATGCAATGCAAGATTTTCGGCATACAAGTCCTCAAGCGTGTCATCTTGTGATAATCCCTCATCCTCGAGATACATCTCAATCCTGCCTTCTATCTGATTTATTACATCCTCTTCGTCCATAGCCGGATCATTTATCAATTCATTTATCGTCTTCACCAGTCTGTTTAATGCCTGTCTTGCTGAAGCGGTATACACTGCACGTTCGTCTATTCTTCCCAGAAGCTTTTTCAGCTTAATCTGCTGCTCGTCTTCATAATGAACAGCCTGTTCAAGAATATATGAAAAATCTATAATCTCCGAAGCCTTACCGGTTCCGGTAAATGCCTGTACTTTTGGACCTTCAATCTTTTCCACCCCACTGCTTCCGTAATCATTTGTCGCGCTATGTGTTTGATTGTGGCGTACCGTAACGCTTCTTTTAACTGCATTTCTTGCAGCCTCAATTCCCCTTGATATCTGTGCTGCCAGATTTTTTGAAATATCTCCTACTGTTGCCACATATGTAGAATGACTCATTTTAATCCTCCATTTTTGACATTGCTGTAATACCTGCACCAAGTCCCATGGTATAAAGCCATGCCATTACATCACTTCTTGCAATTGTCTGTCTTATTTTCGCTATAGACTGTCTGTGCAGATAATCTATGAACTCCTCTACGGAAGCAACAGAATCATTGTCACCGAGCTGCAGAATTTTTTCAGCAACAAATGCATAACAGATGGTTTTCAGCGTAGTAATGTCAAGTTGTTTTCCCGAAGACTGCGCCACAATACGGTTAATCTGCTCCAATACCTTCGCATCCGCTTTTCTTAATCCCAGGTAATATGAAAAAAGCCCCGTCGATACAAAATCCTTTGCATCGTCATCACATTCCGAAGAAAGCCGCTGTATAAAATCCTTCAAGCTTCCATAGTTGTGGCCTCGATAATATATATCCGAACTCATTTCAAGCTTATACATAAGCTTAAAAACCATTACATCCGGGTCACTGCCCTTTTTTAATTCCTTCAGCAGTTCATATGCTTCCCTGTTATATCCGCGGACAAAATACTCAGTTTCTATACGCAGAACACATACCTTTGCCAGATCCCAGTTTTCCCTCATCAGTTTAACAAGTCTGGTTATACTGGTTGCCTTAACTATCTCTCCTCCCACCGTTCCAAAAATCAAAGGTTTAATCTCCTCTGTTTCGTTTCTCCTCCTTCTTACTATCTTCTTCTTGGTTACAAACTCGTTTTCGCACCATCTTTTAACTTCTTTATATCCCCACCTTGTCTCCGGGTTAACATCCAGCAGACCGTTAAGCAATTCTTCCATCTGTGGAGTAATCTGCGAAGGAAGCCTTATCTCCTTTTGCCACATTCTGGCAATTTCCTGGGTTGTCATATTCCCAAGCAAAGAATGTCCCGTCAACAGCTTATAGATTACCAGCCCGAACGAACAGTAATCATACGCCGGCGTAACCGTCGCCTGCCCGTAAAATGCTGTTACAGGAGCCGAGTACTCCGGTGTTCCCTGAAGGACTATTGTTGCTGTACCGTCACTTCCCATAACCCCACAGGAACCGAAATCACCGATTATTACACTCTGCTCATCCTCCGCTACGAAAATATTGCTCGGTTTTATATCACAATGAATAATTCCGTTTGAATGTAATTCGTGCAGTCCGTTGTTTATTGAAGGGATAACGATCTCCTTGATAAAAGAAGCAGAATTAATCTTTCTCTGATCAAGGGTTTCTCCCCTGTAATACTCATAGACCTCATAATATGTCCGAAGCATCTTCCCTGCGTCTACAATACGTGTAAGGTTTGGATGGTTACTGTTCAAAAAAAACTCTCTGGCCTTTCTCGAAGGTTGCCACTCCCGCTTATAAACCTTCGCAACATATACCTTGCCTTCACGCCTTACAACATACACATCTGCCTGCTTTCCCTGATGCTCCATCGCATTGCTGACAATATAATCCGCACCGATTACGGCTCCTCGCGAAAGCAAAACCTTGTCTTCATCATTTTGTGCAGACTGAAGAGGCTTTTCAGCCGAATCAGCATATAACGATTCGCTGTCAATATATGTTTCTGCAACATTTGGTAAAGCTATTACTGTCTGACTGTCATTAAACCCATCCACTTCAGGTATATATGTTTCACTGCTGTTTATCATTTTGTCCTACTCCCGGAATACCTATACTGTATATTTTACCTTTTCCGACTACAAGCTGCAGTTCTCTTTCCCATGTTTCCGGGTTTTTATACTTTTCCGGATCACCAAGAACCACAAACTTCTGATTTGTCGAACCCCTCATACCCTTTCCGTCATTAAGCTCGTCGATATAAGCTCCATCCACAAGAAGTCCCGTATACGACAAGACTCTTTCAACCTCATGGTCGTTCATCGCCGTCAATTCTTCAATTGTATAGCCTGTAAATACTATGACATCCTTCGTATAACGATTTAGTTCATCCAGAAGCCTCGCTACACCTGAAGCATACAGAAACGGCTCTCCCCCCGAAAGAGTTATACCGACACCCGGTGACAAATACGGCATTAACACCTTCATTATTGCTTCGGTACTGAAACACCTTCCATATGCTTTGTTTTGTAATTCAGGACTGATACATCCCGGACAGTTCTTCTGACAGCCCGCAACCCATATACCAATCCTGTCACCGGGGCCAAGTGTTTTTACAGGATAATGTATTCTTGCAATATTGATCATATTGCTTTCACCGTCCGAGACAGAAGAATAATCTATAGAACCCATTACCTCCCGCCTCTCGTAAATACAAAATGTGACGGACATGCAAGTCCCCTATCCAGATAGTTTCCGCATAACAGGCATCTTCTCTCCGCTCTTCTGCGGTTAATATTATATCCCGACTCCCATTGATTCATCAAATCGACAACTCTCTCAGGTTCTAGAACATACATACTTCCGCCTGTAGCTCTTTTAAGCATCTCATCCATCACCGGGATCGGAGACTTATACAGCGACAGCGCGGGATAATCGAAATCCGTCATTACTCCGCCCTTGATCATCGGAAGACACTTTGAGGGTTCCTCTGAAATAATTCTCCCTATACCGATATATATAGGGATTTCAAATGCATTTTCACGGAAAGCACTGCCGTTCATATAAACATTTGCATTTATCCTTTTCATCTTCACCTGCCGGCGCAAAGAACAAAACTCATCATATCCCATTCCGGTCAGCACATATTCGATATCCGTAAAACTGTACTCCGATTTCAGAAAGCGTCGTTTTATTGCCCAGACTGACGGCATTCTTTTTGACCGCAAAAGCTTTACAAGAAAATCATTGTTAATGGCATTCAGACGATCCTGCATAGTATAATCATCTGCATAAAAAAGCGTCTTTATTCCGAGGTATCCTTCCGTCATAAGCAAAATAAACATAATGCTTGATGCTATACCGTCCAAAGCCGAATTGTAGCTTCTTAGCTTTGCTTTATTCAATACGGATATCTGGTCAAGCGCAGGATTTGGTCTTCTTATTACCGTATCAAAGTAGTTGCTCTCTGCCTCGATTTTCTGGGTAAGCTGTCTCATTTTCCTTAAAGTGTCTATTCCCTCATGGGGCTTTTCCATAATCTCTTTGAGCAGTGTATTTCCTTCCTCAAGCAGCAGCTTCCCTTCACCGCGATAAAACACATAAGACGAAAGAACATCTATAAGATGAACATAATCTTCATCTGCTTCGACGGCTCTTTTGTATATATCCATAAGCTCATTTTCTTTTCCCTCAACCTCATTGGTCAAAAGATTTACAAGATAGACTATTTTTTTATTATTCATCGCCTTGTTCTCTTTTCGCGTACTCCAAACTATCTTTTACTACACTTGCCAGTACCGAAGCCAGAACGGAACCCGGATCTTCGGCCACGGCATCGCCGATCGAACTCATCGCCGCAGACATCTGGTTATTATTTCCTTTTGCCGAAGCAAGCCTCTCAAGCGCAGTTTTATAACTATCATACATACCGTGTTCATAGTTAATTCCGTAGATGCCGACCGGATACGACTCTGTTACTATCTCCCTTACCTGATCAAGCTTACTTCGCAGTAATTCCTCTTCGTACGGATCGGTTGCGCCAAGCATAGCGTACTCGTAGCATTTATACAGCTTTAGAAATGCATTTCCAAGCATATCAGGAGTGGCTGATACAGGCTGGTTCAGTAATTCATAAACATCCATTTTTATAACCTGTCTTTCCGCGAAAGACACCAATGCGGTTATGAAACCGAGGTGCTTCCGCCATCTATTGTTTTAAAGCTTCCTTCCTTCTGTTATTATCTTTAGTATAAGACTGACATACTGCTGAGCACATGGATGTGACCGGCTTGCATGATAAAAAGGTAACAAGAGTTTCAAACCAATCACCTGTAATTATCCAAATAATTATTCAATCCGCTGTTAGCCCTTTCAATTTCATTTCTTTCCATCCCCTGTTTTTCTGTCAGCTTATAAATCAAGCCAATAGTTCCGGCGCCTACAAGAATCGCCAGAAACCAATGTCCCGTAGAAAACAGTCCGATTGTTATCACAAGACCGATCAGGAACAAAATCGCATTCGTTTTGAGGCAATGGCTATCAAATGCCTGAAACGCCTGGGCCGCTCCGCTTCTCGCCGACTGCATTGCTTCCTTTCTGTAATCCTCCGCCTCCTTGCTCATCCTATCATACGGCTCTGTTGCGCTGTTTCGTATAATTCCCATTTTACTCCTCCTCAGTTATCTCTGCATACGCATCTGCAATATCCAAAACCCATGTCTTTGCCGGAAGATTATATGGCCTGAAATGCACATTGCGTCGTTCATTAATATCAAAGTACACAGCCGAGCTGTCCTGAAGCAGACCGGCTTCACTTTCTTCCACAAGCATTTCCATCTCATTGTCAGACAGTCCATACGCTATTCTTTGCTCGAATATGCGCTCAATAATGTTTCCTACAAAAAGATCATTCAGATTATTCTTCTCTGACCATATTATGCTATTAACACCAACCGTAGGACCATAAAGAAGCACGTTTTCAAGCTTGTTGATCAAACTCAGCTCGCCATTTTGAACATTGGATGCATAGTCACGCAATGCTCTTACACGATTGATTCCGAAGAGAATAAAGAATATCTGCTCAAACCCCGAAGCTCCCGCATTCTTTTCCTGAATACGCTCGGATGTAAGCTTATAGAGATACCCTATCAATTCTCCTATGCCTCTGGCATCGACAGTTTCGACCTGTTCAAACGCCTCTGCCAGATCATTTAAGCCGGCGGTATCATCCCTTAATTCAAGATCTGAATAATCAGCCACATAACACAGCGTGTTTGTTGCGTCATGTGACGAATTCAACTCATCATATAACACGCTGAGAATAGCATATTCGCATATAGCCATGGCTTTCTTTTCGTCCCTGCCTACAATAAGCAGATTATCGCCTTCATATTCACTGAATTCTTTTATCAGTACGCTCTTCTTTCCAAAGCCCTGTCCAAGAATAAGGCCATATCTGTTTTTCTTGGTGGCAAGCAGCTTCAATGATTCTTTTCCATCTTCTATAAGCCTGTTGAAACAGCTGTGGATATCATCTTCGGCATTAGTAAGCAGAACTCTCTGTTCAAAATCCTTATAGTATTCGACCATTGCAGGTTGTCTGTAATAAGCATCCAGAAGCTCAATATACTTTTGTCTCTCCTCAGAAGTCAGATAGCTTACCTGAAAAAATATATTCCACTTCGGATCACCGCACATACGGTTGTAAATAGCGGATCCTGCCGGACGGTTCTGCAGTGTCTGGATACCCTGATTGTTCGGATCAAGTATGGAAGCGGCACCCGCGCTGTCTCCTCTGATAACCATGCGTACAACAAAATGTGAAAACCAGTTTTGCAAACCGCTGCAATTTGAGAAATCCTGGCACGAAAGCACCAAATGAATTCCCAATGCACGTCCCTGAGTAACCAGCTTTCCAATACAGGATAAGCTTTCGGATGTAATATAGTCATTTGACCCGCTTCTGAACAGCTCCTGAACCTCATCAAATATCAGCAGGATTCTCGGCATCCTTCGATTTGAAATCTGGTTATAAGATATAATATCTGCCACATTATTCCTTGAAAAAATATCAGCTCTGTTCTCAAGTTCTTCACAAAGCTCTTTAAGTATATTAAGTCCGAATTCCCTCTCGCTGTCTACTGCAATTACTTTAAGATTCGGAAGTCTGTAGCGTGTATACTGCTTAAATTCTATACCCTCCTTAAAATCAACCAGATAAAGCTGAAGGTCATACGGTGAATATGTAATCATTGCACTCGTGATCAACGTGTGCATAAGCGAAGTTTTTCCTGCACCCGTAGGGCCTGCTAAAAGCATATGATGCTCTGTCGTTCCGTCAGACTTTCCGAGAATCATATTTACAACCGTATCGGCGCCCTTGATTCCAATAGGAATCGATATCTTGTCATTCTCTCCCCTGAACCAATTGTTACTATCTTCAATATCGAATTTGAACAGATCGGCAAACTTCTCTATCTTTTGACGATAGTTTGATATATCATTTGCAAGTGTTGCAATTATCTCATCCTTATTCTCAAGAATATCTGTCATAGGATCAAGCTCAAGGAATACATCTCCGTAAAGATTTGAATCTAAATAATACCTCTGATCCTGTTCCCTGCACACAATAACCCTTTGCTCTATCTCCTTTACAATGGACTCATTCCTTTGTCTAAGATTCTCAAGTTCTCTCTCATCGGTCCAGATTAAAATAATCACACCGTTTTTCGCACTGTTTCTGACTATCGACTGAAGATTTGCAAGTGCATTCTGACCGAACCCGTGCGGGAAATCGGTAATTGCAAGAACTTTTATTTCTTCTCGATTAAGTCTGCTGGTTATATCCTCTCCATAAGCCTGTGTCTGAGTATCTATCTTTCTTCTGAATGCCGAGATTGCGTTGTCAATCTCCGCTGCCTCACACCATATTTTAGAGTCTATAACTCTCTCTGCTGTTGCACCGGCAAGCTTAACAATATCAGGAAAACTGCTTCCCGAGCCAAGCGGATCAATCATAGTAGCTTCAAGCTTTCCTGCGGGGAAAGCCATAAACATCTTGAGAAGCATCGGAAGAATCATCTTCTTGATTTTATCATTTTCAGAAGAAGCATACTTTACCATCAGCGAAAGTCCGTCTTCCCTGTATCTCTGAACATACGGCATTGAAAGCTTAATGCTCTTTTCCTGACGGGTTGTAATCTCATGAGCTTCCTTTGATATAATATGTGCTATATCGGCTCTGTCTGCATCCGAAGCACTGTCAAATTCAGTACAAAGCTTTCCGAAATATACCACATCAGGAAGTGCTTTCGAGGAGACATAGTGATTGCCGTTAATCCTTACCGATGTAGCTTCCATATTGTAGGCATGTATATCCGCTTCATTCATGCCCATTTTAATCCGTCCGGCATACTCTGTCTCTAATGCCTTAACCGCCTCCTGAAACTCGCGTCTGTACTTTGCATTGGTTTCTTCATATTCCCTTGCTGCCTTTGCTTTTCTTTCTTCAGCATTTTGGGATTCAGCAAGAAAATCAGCCGTTAAATCCTGTGTCGCCTTCCTCTCCCTGTCTCTCTGGAGTTCAAGGGCTTTATCAATGTTTGTTATAGCATGCTCCAACATCATACTGCCGCCTGCGGAAGCATACGCTGACACATTTCCGATATCGGTTCTGTATTGCAATATCCGCTGCTTGAGATTCTTATACTTTTCTGTCATCGATTTGACGCTTTCCCGTATGGCAGAAAGCAATTGATCTTTTCGCGTCTCTACAGCCTTTAAATCTTCTTCTATTTCTCTGATACGCCCGTCCCTCATATCTGTATTGCGGCTAATCTTATCATTCATCTCTCGACGCTTTACTTCAACAGCATCAAGAAACTCATTATAAAATCTCCGGACACTTTTTAGTGCCGTAGTAGAAGAATAATGTCCTATAGGGCAGTCGTACCATCCATCCCAGCTTTTCGAACTGACGGATCGTGGTTGCGGTTCCGGCTGCGGTTCCGGCTGCGGTTCCGGCTGCGGTTCCGGTTGCGGTTCCGGTTGCGGTTCCGGCTGCGGTTCCGGCTGCGGTTCCGGCTGCGGTTCCGGCTGCGGCTGCGGTTGCGGCTGAGGTTCCGGCTGTGGTTCCGGCTGCGGTTCCGGCTGCGGTTCCGGCTGCGGTTCCGGCTGCGGGTCCGGCTGCGG
>JAFXSQ010000063.1 GCA_017525525.1 Lachnospiraceae bacterium
CATGGACAAGTTCTTTGGCTGGTGCTCAAAGGTGGTAAAGCGCGGTTGGGAGATCAAGTTCAAAATCATGAATAACGACGAGGAAAAAATCTCAATGCCGTTGCTGGTACTCGTACTCCTTATGATGTGCGCGTTCTGGATTACCATCCCGCTTATGATTCTCGGCATGGTATGCGGCCTCAAGTATCGCTTTGAAGGAATAGATACAGTATCCGTAAACCTTAACGACTTAAGCGACAAGGCAAGCAGTGCGATTGATGATTTGAAGAAGAGCTATGAGGGATAAGAAATGTATGAGGGCGAAGCTAAGGCTTCGCCCTTTTTTTGCAGAATCCTTGATATTCCGGGTTTGTAAATGAAAATTCTGTATGTATGTTTAAATGGGAGGGGTATCAGTAGAATTATCACTTTGAAAAGTGGATAACACAAAATATAGTGTCTGTTCTCGATATTAACCGAAAAAAACCATTAACACTTGACATAATGATAATTTTTGATATTTTATTACTGTGGTAATCGGGTATGTTGATTTTAGGAGGAAGAACAATGGCGAGAAGTATGACGTATAGGATTAAGGAAATGTTAACCAAAAAAGGTATGTCACAAAAGGAATTATCTGAGATGACAGGAATAACAGAGTCGGCAATTTCTCACTATGTAAAAGGGGACAGGGTGCCGAGAGGAGCTAACCTTTTAAAAATCGCAAAGGCATTAGGTACTACAGCGGATGATTTGTTGAGTGGGGATTGCGAGATGGATAAAGAGAGTGATCTTGTATTTGCAAAAGCGCTTATTGCTCGTAATGCTTCGGTAATGTCTATGGAGGAAAAAATGGAATTTGTTAGATTGCTTATGGATAAAGGGGGAGCGAATGAGGCTGAGTGATGGAACTTATGAAGTAATCAAGCAAGCAGTTGCAGATATGTTTGTGGATTACGATGTAAAAGGCGTTCCGCTTTGTTCTTTTGAGGTTGCAACTAAAATTGGGATGACGGTTATTCCATATTCCGCACTAGATTCTGCTATGTTGCAAATGGCTGTTGGATATAGTGTAGATGGCTTTTCAATTGAAACCAAGGAGGGAGAGTGGATAATTTACTATAACGATGAAGATAAAGATTATAGCAGAATAAACCAGACTATTATGCATGAGATAGCCCATTTTGTTCTTGGACACATTGAAGAAGGCGAAGAGGAAGAGGCAGAAGCAAAATTCTTTGCAAAATATGCTCTGGCATCACCTCCGCTGATTCATAATATGAAAAAAGAACAAACTATTGAAAATGTGATGGAATCATTTGACATTGGTTATATGGCAGCGTCTTACGCACTACAATACTATAGAAAATGGATTAAGTATGGCAAAACTGATTATGTTGACTATGAGATAAAAATCATGGATCAGTTAGAAATAGAGGTTGCCTAAAGAAAGGAGATGGTGCCTATGCTTTTTAACACACAATTGAATATAGAAAAACGCCCTTAAATTGTTGGCGCAATTTAAAGAGCGTTCTCCCGAAGAACATGCTAGACATGTTCAAATACTTTATTCATATAGTTTAGCATATTCTTTCCGGGAGCACAAGAGTAACTTTTGTTCAAAGATTAGGGCATACTGTGCCCGGAAAGGAGTTTTTTTATGAAAAAAACCATTCTAGACGACGGTTCATATCCATATCTTACAGAAGGTGCTGAACTTGTCGGCGAACCAGGTATCCCTGCGCTTTTAGATATTGATAACACGCAGGTTCCAAAAGCTATGTTGCCTTTTGAAAAAATAAAGAAGGCGGAAAATAAACGACAGTATGTGCATTTTTTCATGCACGATAAGTATTTTGCGAAAGTTCTTACTGCAACTAATAAATATGTAGATTTGTTGAAACAGTTTGATGGTGTAATCACACCGGATTGTACGATGCTTGTGGGACAAGCTCCTTGTATTCAGCAGACGAATACATATTTTAATAGAGCGATAGGTTTCTATTTGCAGAAACAAGGGATACCGGTTATTCCTAATATTAGGTGGAGTGATGAATCAAGTTTTGATTATTGCTTCCTAGGTGTTCCTAAGCATAAGATTGTGTGTGTAAGCACGCATGGGTGTATTCGCTCTAAGCGTGATCGGGATATTTGGCGTATAGGAACAGGAGAAATGTTAAGGGTTCTTGAACCTACAGATGTTTTAGTTCATGGATATATGCCGGATGATGTTTTCGGCGGATTCTATGATTATGCAAACTTTCATAGATATCCTTCTCTTTTTGAGCAGACACATAAGAAAGAGGAGGGTGAGTAATGGGACGTGGATACAAAGGTGATACCGGTCACCATCATTCAATAACGGAAAATTTGCCATCTCTTACATCAGATTATGAGTATCATAATGGATACTTTGGCGATAAAGGTATTAGCTCGGGAGTAGTAAGAAATATTAAGAGTGATGAACCAATTAAAACTGCAAAAGACTTTTATGATAAAGCTGCACATGGTGGGCTTGAGTTCGAGATGAGTAATGGCAAAGGCGTTTTTGCAAAGATGCAAGACGGTACAATTATCTCATATCGAGAGGTGTCTTCAAGTGACGGTTCACCAGCGGTTGATATCAACATAAAGAAAAGTAGAGATCATGGGAGCATTAAACAGCAAAAAATACACTTTGTGAAAGGACGGTAATATATGAAAGTGATTGATATGAGATTCAATACCGGCATAATACAAAGCTGGGTTGGGAAGATATTTGTCAAGTATAAATGCGATGCATTTAATTTTACAAATAGTGTAACGCAGATAGTTGGATTGTATATTGACGATGAAGTGTATTCGTTGACAAATATACAAGAAGCGATAGATTATTATGGTTTTATTGAGGATATGAGTGTATCCAAAATAACGAGAGTCGAAGACTCGGCGATTAAGTCAGCATTTAAAAACGTTGAGATGATATCTACGCCTGTAGGTGAAAAAATCACATCTGTAAAGATTGTTAATGAACAACAGACTATGGCGATTAACGGTGAACCGGCATATGAGGTTTGGCTTACGAGAGCAATCATCTTTGAGGTGGGTGGGCGTGAGATATCTTTTGAAAAGGATACGGTTCCGTTTTCCGAGGAAATTACTATTCAGAGAGGATACGATTTGATAGATAAAATCTCTGATAACGACGATTTTTTGAAAGAATGGGATGAGGAATATACCCCGTCGTATAAAAGAGAAGTTATATATATAATATAACAACATATAACTTGAAGTTAGATATGTTATACGCACTAAAGATTGGAAAGGGAATGCGGAAGCGTTCCCTTTTGCGTTGGAGAGGATGAGGACACGGAGATAGTAGTGGAGCTTAATGAAACGGTACCATTTGGAACTTGAACACCGTTTTCGGTTGGTGTATATTATAATTAGCGAAGCAGAGTCGGAGCTTGCGAGAGATCGTGAGCTTCGGCTCTTTTGTTATGCGACGGTGGGTGTCAAAGTGAAGGGAAGGAAAAGGAGGGCGGTCGAGATGAGTGAGATACCGGGATTGTATGAGGGTGTGGAAGCTGTAAAGGTTGTTGTGGAAGGGACGGAGGTGTTCCTGCGGTTGGGCGGGGATGTGCTGAACTGGACACTGGATAAGATGGTGACGCTGGCAAAGCTGTTGGCGAGGAACATACGGAGCTGGGAGGAAGAGCTTAAAGAAGGGGAGGTGCATTTCAAGGATTTGCTGGATAAGGATAACGGCAGGATTGAGATGTTACAGATAGAGCAAGAGCATTTGGATAAGCTGAAGGCTTTTGCGAAGCAGGCGGGCGTGTCGTACTCGATCATGCCAGACTTGAACAAGAAGGACAAATATGTGGAGGTTGCGTATCCGGAACGTCAGGGTGATGCGTTCCGGTATTTTATTGCGCAGAATGCTGACATAGCGAAGACATACACCTACGGGGAATACTTTAACAATGCGCTCGAAGAGGATATCGAAGCGGAGATCCGTGGGCTCGGAAGAGACACTGTGAAATACGCTCATAATCAAGTGCAGCCCACACAGGTTCAACAGCCTACGCAAATACAAGTACAGAGCTTACAGTCTGTACAGTATCAACAGCCTACACAGATGCAAACACAGAATGTTCAGCCTGTACAGTATCAACCACCGACACAGATGCAAAAGCAGAATGCACAGTCCATGCAGTATCAGCAGCCGATGCAAATGCAAGCGCAGAATATGCAGCCAGTACAGGTTCAACAACCGCAAAGACCGTCACAGTTCAACGGACAGCAACAGTATCAACGGCAACCGCAGCAACAGTACTCCGCGCAAGTTCCAGTAACACCGGCGCAACAATACCACAATAACATCGGCACAGTACCACAGACTAACCTGCCGTCCAGTGTTGATCTTGTCCCTGTTGATGCTTCACTCCTTTCAAAATCAAAGACCAACAACTGGGTAAAGGTTGCTATTCCAAACACGAAGGATGATTACATAGTTGTGCATAAGAGCGCTATCTATGGGTGTGACGGGCAACTGTATGTGGATCTTAGTCGCTTGCAGGAATACACAATCTTTGATGCGAAGGAGAACCAAAAGTACGACGCGAATAAGAATGTGATGCAGACATCCACTCAGGAGTTGAAGGTGAAGATTGCGGAGATGAGCAAGAAGACTAGGGAGAACCTGGCGAAGGAGCGGGAAATCAAGGGAACTGTAAAGTTTGTGAACAAGGATGCGCAGGGGAGAGTTACTGAGAGGATTATGAAACCTGCGCCGGGAGAGAGAACATTCAGCCTGGGGAAGGATATCGAGGTGGCTGCGATGATGAAGCGGGGGAAGGCGAGGTAGAAGATCCTTCGACTCGCTTCGCTCGCTCAGGATGACACCGGATGTCAAACTTGATGTCACACGCCAAGTTTAAAGCAGTACGTCAAACTTGATGTAATACGTCAAGTTTTAAGCAGTACATCAAATATGATGTCCTGCGTCAAGTTTTAACCCGCACATCAAGTACGCCCCAAAGAAAGGAACCCAACCATGGACGATAACCGCCACCCACCATACATTCTCCTCATACTTGTTTACATCCCGCTGCTGTACTTTTCGCTTCAGCTTGCGGCTATCTACACCACAGAGGATACAATATTCACATTAGCAGAGAAGTACTCGGATGCGGTCAAAGCGGATCCGCTGTTCATTTCATGGAGTGAGGACTACTCCGTCAGGGCTATAGCCATAGCGACGGCGGTGTACCTGCTGATAGCGTTCTACATCTTCACGGCGCAGAAGCCAACCATGCCGGGGCAGGAGTTCGGTGCGGCGCGGTGGGCGAGGCCGAGGGAAATCAACAGGAAGTATAAGGACAAGGAAGAAAGCTACAACCGCATTTACTCGCAGCGTGTGCGGGTGAGCATGGATCCGCAGAAGACGGGTATGAGCAACAACGCGCTTGTGATTGGCTCGAGTGGCACGGGCAAGTCGTTTTACCTGCTCACGCCGAACATTTACAAGGCGAATACGGACACGCACTACCCGGGCAGCTTTGTCTTCACGGATCCGAAGTCGGAGCTCCTGAAGAGGAACGGCGAGTTTTTAAAGAGCCGTGGCTACGCCGTGAAGGTGCTCGACCTGCGGTCTGAGGGCATGGCGAACAGCGACGGGTACAATCCGTTTGATTACATAAGAAATGAAAATGATGTCGACAAACTCATCACCAACCTGATCGACAACACCACGCGGAAGGGATCAACCGCCTCAGAGCCCTTCTGGGAGAACTCGGAGATCATGCTGCTCGAGGCGCTGTTCCTGTATGTGTGGATGGAGGGCGACCGCTACGGTTACGCGAAGAACATGAACTCGGTGCTCGATATCCTGGCGACGGCGGAGGTGCCGAGCGAGGCGGAGCGCGAGCGGCATGTGAAGTCGCCTTTGGACGAGATGTTCGACCAGCTCTGCGAGGACACGGCTGACCGCGAGGACGGTGGCGTGCACCACCCAGCGTACCTCAAGTATAAGAAATGCTTCGTCGGCGCGACAGACACGATACGGTCCATCGTCCTCAGTGTAAATGTTCGGCTGGCAAGGTTCGAGAACAGGAACCTGCGGCGCATTTTAGAGAAGGATGAGCTCGAGCTTGACCGCATGGGCACCGATCGGCATACCGCGCTATTCTGTGTAATCCCGGATACAGACACGACCTACAACTGTATTGCGGGCATGCTCTACACGCAGCTATTCCAGGAACTCTGTGACATAGCCGACCACAGGGGCGTGGGCGGGCGGCTGCCGATACCGGTGACATTCTGGCTTGATGAGTTCTGCAACATCGTCATGCCGGACAACTTCAACCATCTGTACACGACCATCCGGTCGAGGGACATTTCCGCGGTCGTGATCATACAGGGGCTGTCGCAGCTCAAAGAGCTGTACAAGGACAGCTGGGACCAGATTGTGGGAAATGCGGATGTCACGGTCTACCTTGGCGGCAACGAGGATACCACAGCAGAGCATATCTCCAAGAGGCTCGGCAAGAGTACCATATGGAAGAACTCACATAGCAAAAGCTACGGGAAAATGGGTGGCGGCTCGAGCAGTGAGGACAAGGTGGGGCGTGAACTGATGATGCCGGATGAGGTTAAGCGGCTGAAGAACAATAAATGTATCGTGTTCGTGCGTGGCGAGCATCCGGTCAAGGATTGGAAGTTCAACACGCGGAGGCTTAAGGAATACAAGGAGGCGATGGAACTTGGGGAGTATGTGCATGTGAGGGTGCCGCCGGAGCAGCGGGCAAGGCCGCTGACGGATGAAGAGCTTGAAGCAGTGCTTTCCTCCGGGGAAGTGCGGCACGATGCACCGGATCCCGGAGACTCCGAATGGACGATGGACATAAGTGGGCTGGCACTGGATGAAATACTGCACATACCGGGTTTCAAGCTTACCGAGGAGGAACTCGATGAGGTGCTCGAGGGGATGGACCATGGGCTTCCGGATGAGCTTATAAAGTCGTATATCCTATGCGGTGATGCGCAGAAGATGCGCGCGCAAAGGAAGACGATGGAGGTGCTGCTTAAAGGGGGTGAGGCTGAACAGGAAGAAGAATGAAAATATACCACGAAATAATGCGCTCGGGGTGACATTCGGAAGGCGTGTGCCATGCCGAAGCCAGAGTGTCATTCTGAACGAGCGAAGCGAAGTGAAGAATCTTATCAAGGAGGCAACTATGGACAACGGATCATTTTTTATCAAGGACAACGAAATTACCACTGACCGTGTCGGTCGCAAGGTCGAGCGTGAGAGGGCGGCGCATCTGTCTGCGTACGCGGAACATTTGCGGAAGATGAATGAAAGGAAGGAGGGGGATGACGATGGGCGCGATGACATTTAGTGAGTTCTGTGAGCATGTGAGGAAGCACATAGCGGAGCATCTTCCGGAGGTTGAGATGGGCAGGGAGCCGATGATCAAGAAGGTAGAGAAGAACAACGGCGTCAGCTTCACTGGCCTGCTGGTCTCGTCGACAGACGATATGAGCGTGGCGCCAAACATCTACCTCGAGTATTACTACCAGAGGTACTCCGACGGCAGCACCATGGACAGTGTGATCGAGGAGATTGCGGACGAGTACCGCAACATACGCAGCAACGCGCTAAGCATAGGGAAGCTGACGAGCATCGACGACTGGAAGCAGGACCTGAGCCGCGTGTTCGTGAAGCTCGTGAGCCTCGAGAGGAACAGGAATCAGCTGGCGGACAAGCCGTACATGCAGTTCCAGGATCTGGCCGTTACATTTCGTGTGCTCGTGCAAATGGACCGCAACGGCGTATCGAGCACACCGGTCACAAATGATATGCTGAAGGACTACGGTAAGACCGTCGAGGAACTCTACGAGATAGGCCTGAAGAACTACATAGAGAAGTTCCCGACGAGATTGCAGACGTTTGGCGAGCTTTTCTCCGGGCGCTTCGACCTTCCGCCGCTCTTCATGGATGAACCGGAAATGTATATCTTAACAAATGACATCTGCGTGAACGGCGCGACTACTGTGTTAGACAAAGAAAGCTTGGCGCAGGCGCGTGAGATGATAGGGGAAGACTTCTTCATCATGCCGAGTTCGATACACGAGTGCATCCTGGTCCCTGAAAGGGAAGCGATGGATAAGAACGGCTTAGCCCAGCTCGTGTATGAGGTAAACAGAGAGGTCTTAAGCGAGACCGACTTCCTCTCCGACACGGTTTACCACTACGATGGCGAGACCAGAGAGATAACTATGCTAAACCCTCCGGAGTGGATGAAGGAGAAGGAGGTGGAGCAAGAGCAGGGGATTACGACAGAGAAGGAACCGAGTTTGGCGAAGGAAGCGGAGAAGGATCTGGCGAAGGGCATGGAATCCGATGCACCAGAGTTAGGAAAGGAAGTTGTGAAAGAACCAGAGCAGGCGGTAGAAACACCGAGAGGCAGAGGGGGTAGGTAGCAGGGAAAAGAGGATAAGGGTTGTGAAAAATAAGCCCCGCGGCAGGTGGTTGGATTGGATGGTCTGACCTCTTGTTGCAGGGCTTTTTTTGATTCTTTTTTGAGAGGCGGAAATGCCGAAAACCCTTATCGGATAAGGCTTCACGAGGTGGCATTTTTATCGGATAGCTAATTGATTATTATATGTACAGAAGATATCTTTAATTGCAAAATTAAGTGTTAGGTAAATTCAAAACAAGAGTTGAAAGGCTTAGTCTTATTCAAAAAAACGGAAGGGGTGCGTGATTATGTTATCAGTATTATTAGGGCTTTGCGTGATACCGTTATACATTATGTGTTACATGATGGTGATTACATTAAAGGCAATCAAGCTGACGATTGTGGTACCTCTCAGGTTGTTGTGGAATACGTTATTTGCCGGTCTTGTATTATTCGGTCCGGACATTAGGAGATATTAGGGAGGTATGAGAGATGATGGAGAGATATGTAACAGACGAACAGTTTAACGACCTGCTTCTGCAGATCTACGAGACAGCGGATTCCGAGGGCAGTGACAGTGCATTAGCTCTTATCAATGAGCTTCTGATGTAGGACGGATTTTGCGGACATTCAAAATAAAAAAGAATGTGGAGGTAACAGACAATGGCAAAATCATTATTTGAGGAACTGGGCGGCAAATACGAAAGGCAAGGGGATTATTTGATACCGTGCTTAACTGTACCCG
>JAFXSQ010000064.1 GCA_017525525.1 Lachnospiraceae bacterium
AGGGCAAATAAAAAGGCTCTTTAGAGCCAGCCCGTGACCGCAGTGCGGAAGGCGGATCTTCAGAGCCTCTTTAGAGGCAAGCAGGGAACAGCGGCTTATAGCCGCAGAGCAAACCACCAGCTAAGCTGGTGGTGCTGATTTTCGGAGGAAGTGTATATGAAGAAGAAAGTTATGATATCCGCGCTGGCTTTAATGCTTGCCTTGAGTGGCTGCGGGGCTAAGGAAAGCACGACGACAGAGAGTGCGGCAATGCAGACGACAGAAGCGAAGGTGCCCGAGGCGAAAGAAACAGAAGCACAGGCAACCGGGGAAGAAGCGACAGAAACGGGCGCTGAGCAGAAACCTACTGAAGAGCCGAGCGGGTTTGAAGTCTCACCCATGCTTGACGCCGCTGTGATGAATGCGGGAAATGTCAGCCGGCTTATGAAGGTTATGGACCGAGCAGAAGCCGGGGAGGATATAACAATCGCATATATAGGAGGCTCGATAACCGACGGTTCGAATGCGAGTCCGAAGGCGACGGAGTGCTATGCCTGGAAGTCCTATATGTGGTGGAAGGAAGCATTTCCGGAGGCGAATATCTCTTATGTGAATGCGGGCATAGGAGCGACGGATTCATACATAGGAGCGCACAGGCTCTATGAGGATGTGCTTAAGGAGAACCCGGATGTAGTGGTGGTCGAGTTCTCGGTGAATGATACAACCATGATAAATAAGGAAACCTATGAGAGCATACTGAGGCGCTGCCTGAAATATGAAAGCGAACCTGCGGTCATATCCCTTATGCTTTGCACAGAGGGTGGCAACAGCTACAGTGAGGTTCACGCGCCGGTTGCATTTAAGTATCAGGTGCCGATCATCAGCTACGCGCATCTGTTTGCGGTCGGAGAACTCAAGTGGGAGCAGGTCGGTGACAAGGACGGAGTGCACCCGAAAAATGAGGGACATAAGGTGATCGCCGAACTCCTTGGCGGTTTCTTTGACGGCGTGAATTATACAAGAACGACAGGACAGAAGGCTTTCGATACGATGGATACTGCTGACTACGAGATGCCTAGAGGAGCGCTTACCTCGAGCAGGTATGAGGATGGGCGCATCTTATATGCGGAGGATTTCTCGGTGGCAGAGGACGCTATCGATTTTGGAAGTGTAGAGAGCTTAGATGATCCCGGGGTTCCCGAAGGGCAGGTCAAGTATATCAGCTTAGACAGCTTTGAAGTAGCCGATGTACGGCATATACTTAAGACTAATAAGCATGGCTTTAAGACAAACGAAGCAGGCAAGATTGAATTCGCAGTGGAGGCAACTGCGATAGGTATAGCTTATCTCCAGAAGAACGGTGATTCGGAGAGCACGGGCATGGCCGATTATGATGTTTATGTCGACGGTGAAAAGAAGGCTGTCATGCTCGGCAGCAACAAGTCCTGGGGTGACCACTTGGCTTATACTCCGGTGGTTGAGGGTTACTCGAAGGAGACACATGTTATTGAGCTTGTTCCTGCGGAGAATAACACAGGGACTGATTTTGAAATACTCGGGATATGCATCGCTGATCCGATGTGACTCTGAAAATAAGTAAAATAGTAATATAGCAGATGAAATACCGCCGGTTGATTAGTGATCGGCGGTATTTTTGTGCAAAATGACGAATAACGGCTTAAAATCGTCGGGGGGGGGTAGCATTTTCAACAAAATCACTCTTGCATATTATGCATATTTGCGGTAAAATATAAGACGATTTGTTCCTTTCGTCGTGTGCCTTAAATGAGACTGAGAGAATGGAGGCTGAATGGCGTTGCGGCGTCTTGAGGGAAAACGCATTTATACAACAACGAGGAGGAAACATTATGAAGAGATTTACCAAACGACTGCTTACCGGTGTGATAAGCGGTGCAATGGCCTTGAGTCTGTTCCCGGTAGCGGGGTATGGAAGCTATGAGGCCAAGGCAGCGGGTGAAGCGCAGGCCATCAATCCGGCGCTGCTTCCTCATGATACTGAGGATAGTATACTTCCCGGCTATTACAGCTGGATCCCGGAGTGGGGATATGATGTGTGGGATGAGGAGAATGACAGAAATCTTCGAACCTACATCACAGGGGTTGCAATACCTGAGGAATATAGCGGATATGCATCCGTAGATGTAACGGATGAGGATATAGATGGTGTCCTTGAGGGTGCTTTGATCAATACGCAGAGTGAAAGGGATGAAGAAGGCAATATAATTGTTGAACGTTCTGACAAGAAGGAGGATGCTGTCGGAGTAAGTATTCCTATAACCATCAGTTACAGGCTTGAAAGCGGATATGAGGGACATCTTACCCATACACTTCATCTTACCGACAGTGTGTATGAGATAAGGAGCTATACTTCGACAGGCGCGGACTCTCTGCTTCCCGGCCAGTCTTTTGTGGTTGATAATGAAGTGCGACATCGTGTGGCAAAGTGGGATGAAGAATTTGAGGAGTATTATCATGTGGATGTTCCTTTGGAGAACCCCGGATACTCTTATTCGTTATATGACGATGGAGATGACAGAATTACTATCACTCCCAATGGAGAGAAGTTAACGATAACTGCACGTGAGAAGAAGTCCGGGGATGATCCTGATGAGTTCTATAACTCAGTCGGTATAAAGCTTGATTTTTCCGAAAATGGAAAGCATGCGGCAGACTTTGGTTACTCAACGAGAATATCTGATCACTATTATGGACTGCTTCCGGATAATTTTGAAGGGCTTAAGGACTTGAAGCTCGGCGGTTCCATAACCATCAGACCTGAGCTTAAGTACTATGACGAAGAAAAAGCACCGGAAGGCCAGGTGGTTGATGATGTAAGGTTCTGCTTTAAAAATGCTAACGAAGCAGCGGTTAATATAACTGATAACGAAGACGGAACTTATACTATTAAGAGAACTGCGGTATTTGAAAATGACTTTGAGTTCTCGGCAGAGTTTACAAACGTTGACGGTGATGAAGATGCTATCGACAGGCGTCCGTACATGCTTGACATCGGAGTAGACAGTAATGTAACAATCAAGGAGGAGAACAATAACTTTGTGGTATTCTCCGATACAACTGCACGCACGTTTTATCTTGATGTAGCTAAGTTTGAGTCCATGTTTGAAGATCCGAGTACTTTGGAGATTAATTGCAAGGTGGGCTTCGGCGACTGGTCAGAGAACGGTTTTGAATTTTTCGATGAGTTCGGTCCGGAGGACGGTGTAACCGTTGCGGCGGACGGTAGAAGCGTCACTGTTGACGGAACCAAGATGATCAATAAGTTTAACACGTGGGTTGATGGTGACGGAAACAAGCAGATAGAGGGAGATGACCGCTTCAGTATCTGCTTTACACTCAAGATGGAGGACAGCGAGGTTGAGCAGTTCTTTGTAGAGGACGCACATGTCAGATATGCAAGAGTAAGTTACGACACATTATTCAATTCAAATGATCCCGAGTGGTGCTATGAAAAGTTCGTTCTTCCGGGGGACACTGTGTTCCTGGATGGTTTTTACTATTTTGTGGAGAATGATGCAAATCCGATGGGCAAATATGTGCCGTACAACATAAATGTTACTGAGATCAAAGGCTATGACTTCGGAGAAAACGGAGGTCTCGGTGAAGAGAAGTTCAGCACTGTTGTAGCCGAGGAAGTGGATGGCAGACCTGCATTAAAGGTGGCAACATCTGTTCCGCTTGGCGCACCTGAAGATAGCAATCTGTTCGGGATAAACGAGGTTTACTTCAATTTTGTTGATGCTGACGGCGAGACAAGGAGTGGCAAGCTGTATGTATATGTTTCTGATTTGGTTTCTGAGCTTAATATTACAAGCATCAATTGCAGTGATATGGCGAATATCAGAAAAAATGAGTTCGGCAGCTACAGTATTGAGACGCTTTTTAACGGAAGCGTGAGCGGTTCGGTAGCACTTCAGTCAACCGGTTATGATTTCGAGACCGGAGAAGTAAAGGATTGTAATTATGAAATCAGTTCTTTAAGATTTGAAGAGCATTGGAAAGAGGGCGGTGCTTCCGTAAAGATAAACGGAGATAAGTTCATCATAAGTGATGCGGGAGCGACAGGAGATCAGGAAAGTGCTATAGGCGGTGATTTTGTAGCCGAATACAATTACACCTGGATTGATGGAGATGGTATTGCCCATGAAGAGCAGGCTGAGCAGAGAAGATATATTGATGTTAACTTTAGAAATGGAGACATTGAGACAGTAAACAATCTTCCTTTTGAAAATCTGGGTGATCTTAAGACTATCAATTGGACACCTGATTTAAGCTGGGCAGGCATAAATGATGAGACAGGAGAGTTCGGCATACAGGATTCTTCAAACTGGCATATATACGGTTTTGTGTATGATCAGTCAGCTATATCCATTACCGCAGACGGTAAGGAGATTGGAAATGGTTTCTCGGAGGGACCCTTTACATTTACAAGCAAGATAGATAAGCCGACAGGGTTTATAATGGTTCTTGCAAGCTATGATCCAAGAAGCGGAAGCATAAGATATGACGGAAACCGCAAGGATTTTCTTGTAGACGGTACAGTAATAAAGAGAAGTCATTCGGAGCATAGCTGGACTGAGAGCATAGCAGATAAGGCAGGATTTGAAAAGGAAGGAACTATTGTCAGAACCTGTACAGTCGGTGGTGAGAAGGAGACAGAGGTTATACCTGCAATAGCTTCGGCTGAGATTACAAGTGAGCAGCTTAAGTACACCGGTCTTGAGCAGACTATAACCGTTGAGGTAAAGGATACTGAAGGTAATGTGATTCCTGAAGAGGATTATGTTCTTGAAGGAGCTTCACAGACAGATGTCGGCCTTTACAGAGCGACGCTTACATTTGTGGGCGATAAGTATGAGGGAGTGATGTACCTTGACTGGTCTATAACCCCGAAGGACATAAAGGAACTGTCTATATCCAAGGTAGGCACGCAGGCTTGGACAGGAAGTGCAATCAAGCCGGCAGTGACCATTAAGGACGGCAAGAAGACGCTTAAGGCAGGAACTGATTATGACATTACTTACGCCAACAATAAGAATGCCGGAACAGCAACCATTACCATTAAGGGTAAGGGAGGCTATGAAGGAACAAAGACCATCAAGTTCGCTATCAAGAAGCCTGTATTAAAGTACAGAGCCTATGTACAGAAAAAGAACTGGATGTCATGGCAGACAGCGGCGGTATCATCTACACCGAACACAAAGAATATGGCCGGAACTACGGATAATCTTCGTATGGAGACCATACAGATGCAGCTTTCGGGCGTAGGCGGTGAGATAAGATACAGGGCTTATTGCCAGGCACAAGGCTGGGTAGGCATGAAAGGCAGCGAAAAAATAAAAGGTTTCTGGGCTACTACAGCTGACAAGACCACCAACGCAGGAACCAAGGGTGAGTCAAGAAGAGTTGAGATGATTCAGCTCCAGACAAAAGGTGAGGTTTCAACGCTTTGTGACATCTATTATCAGGCATACTCGGAGAAGTTCGGCTGGCTCGCATGGGCAGGCAACAACGAGAAGGCCGGTTCCGCAGGCTATGCTTATAAGCTTGAGGCATTCCGTGTTCAGCTTGTTCCTAAGGGAGCAAAGTTTGACAAGACCAAGGGAGCTTCCAAGAAGAAGAGCTTTTACGATAAGACAAAGGATGGTGCAAATCCTAAGTAAATAATGCATATATGGCCCGCCGGGGATGGCAATCTCCGGCGGATTTTTGTGCAAAAAGACGAATACAAGCTCGAAAAAGTCGTAAAGAGCGACAATTTCAACAAAAACAATCTTGTATATTATGCATATTTGCGGTAAAATATAAGACGATTTATTCCTTTCGTCGGACGCCGAAAAAAGTCTGATGGGAATGAAGGCTGATTGGCTTTTCGACGGCTTGAGGGGAATGGGAAAACATACTTTACACATTTTTAACAAAGGAGGACAACACATGAAGAGATTTACTAAGCGCCTGCTCACGGGTGCGGTAAGCGGCGCGATGGCTCTGAGTCTGATGCCTGCGACAAGCTTCGGAGGTTATGAGGCGAAGGCGGCAGAGCTTGAATTTGATGACCGGTTATACATCGAGATGATGCCGGGTGATTTTGATGACAGCCTTTCATGGGGATTCAACGGTTATGATGCATCAAAGGATGAAGGCTATTATTTCTTACCGACATCTATAACTGTTGATCCGGAGTATGCTGATTATCTCACGGTCTTTACTGAGGACTATGAGGGTGATGGCAGAGCGGATCGTTTTGAGTTAAACAGTGGCAGTGAATGGGGGCCGGACGGACCTGTAGTTGAGAGAGCAGACCGACAGCAGGATGCTATCGGTAAGACCATTCCTATTACCGTAGCTTATGTGGATCGTGACGATCCTTCTCATACCGGCACGACAACAGGTTATGTAAAGTTTGTAACGGACAAGTACAGATGGGAATGTCAGTATTCTTCGGGAACGAATGCTTTTGTTCCGGGTCAGGCACAGTCTGCCAAGATAAGCGTATGGCATGAAGCGGTAGAGTGGAGTGATTTCGATGAAGGTTATCATTTCACCTGTAAGGACATTGAGAATCCGAGCTATGAATGGCATGGCATGGACGGAGATGACAGAGCTGAGGTTACGGGCTTAGAAGACTGCGGTTTTATAACTGTGAGAGAAATAAACGACGGAGAAGACTATAACTACGACTGGTATGATGTGGCTGTTGATTTCAGTGAGAACGGAGAGCTTAAGGATACCTTCCATGTAGGCTTCAACATATTCTGGGATTACTGGACGATTGATTTCGATTATGCTGAGGGCAGCAAAGAGGTTGAGAATCTTTTAGTGGGTGAGACGGCAACATTTACGCCTAAACTCATGTACTATTCTGTCGAGAATCCTATTGGTGAGGCTGTTGCGGATGCGATTTTTGATTTCGGTGACGATCTGAACATAATCAATAACGGCGACGGGTCCTATAGCTTTATCCGCAAAAGCCAGATGTCATACCGCATGGGTGTTATAGCAATGTATAAAGGCCATGAAGGCGAGGACAGAAAAGTGTACAGAGATTTCGGCTGCGATGAGCTTGATGCTTCAATCGGTAACATCTACACGGATGATGGCCTGTTTGTAATGTACAAGGACAGTGATCCCATAACTGTTAAGATTGATACAGAGAGCTTAGATGCTATCTGTGTGAACCCTGCAGATTGCTATAGCATAAAGTGGAGAGTTACTAGAGGTAACTTTGAAGATCAGGATCACGAGGTGCTCGGCGATGACGGTTCAGGATATTCAGCCACAAGAACCTCAGACGGTATAGTAATAGCGCCGGACGGAAAGTCTGTTACAATCGATTCGCAGACAATTATGTCAAAGTATCTTATTACAAATTCCATAGAAGAAGAGGGCGACGGATATAATGTTATCTTCCTGAAAGCGGAATTCTTCGATATGAACGGCGAGAGCTTTGATCAAAGAGATGACAGAATAGAAATCCAAAGGTCTGAGGTTAATGACAGTGAGTTCTCGCACAGCTGGGATGAGTGGGTAAGAGATGAGTATCTCTTCCCGGGAGATGTATTCTACCTTGATACCTTCTACTATTATGTTCAGAATGCCGATTATCCGAAGGCAACTTATGTTCCTTATAATATTCAGGTTACTTCCATAGAGGGCTTTGCTTGGCCTGATCAGGAAGGCGAGTTATTTGGTCCCGCAGTAAACGGAAGAACCGTTGAGCTGAAGACGATAAACGGCAGACCTGCGCTTACAACCATCGGAGAGGATTGCGGAATAATCAACAAGGTTAACTTCACTTATAAGGATGCAAGCGGAAATGACAAGGAAGGTTTCTTTACCGCTGCTATTACGGATGAGGCGCTGAAGCTGACTTTGGAAAATATCGATAGGGTAGATGATGAGGTTTTTGATACGATCAGGGCCGATTCGTATCTAAATTGTTTAAACTTCAACTTTGACCTTTTCACCGGTCATACAGTTACTGCCGATGTAAAGGCAATCTTAAGAACTTATGATTATGAGACTCAAAAGGTTGTATCCGAGGATGTAACCGATAAGCTTGATGAGCTTTATGTAGAGAGGTTTGACGATAATGACAAGATTCAGGTTGCGCTTGAAGGTAATAAAATGACTATTTCCGGAACCTCGGACGGATGGGAAAGCACAGGCTTCAATGTTAATGCTTCCTACGGATATAAGAGACCTTATATCGATGAGCAAGGTAATTCCCGTTCGGAGATGAGAAATGCAAACTCAAGCATGAGCATTGGCGTTAACGTCATGAATAATACAGAAGCGTATGTTGGGCTTGATCTTGATTCTATAGACGCAAACGGCGGAAGTATCACATGGGATCCGCTTTATATCGGTCATTGGTTTGACTATGAGACAAATAAAGAGGCCTCTGAAGACCGTACGGAGGGTAATGCATTTGGTTTCACTTATGACAGTAACGAGATTTCGGTAACCGTAGACGGTAAGGAACTCGGAAGCGGCAACTTCTCCGACGGCCCGTTTGTGATTACAAAGAAAATTGATAAACCGATTAAGATGGTGGTAATCCGCGCTGAGAAGAGGGACGAGGATTCCATAAGTTACTATGGTTGGGCGAATGAAAAGCAGACAAGTGGTTCGTCATATGAGTCTGTTCATTCGGTTCACTCCTGGTCGGAGAAGGTTATAAAGAGGGCAACCATCGGTGAGTCAGGTTCGATTGCTAAAATCTGTGCTGTGGGCGGTGAGACGGTTACGGAAGAGATACCGGCTATCAAGTCTGTTACACTTAACAAGACTACGCTTGCTTACACAGGCGCTAAGCAGACCGTTAAGGTAATTGTTAAGGATGCAAAGGGCAATGTAATACCGGACACTGAGTATTATGCAACCAATCTTACAAAGACCAACGCGGGAACCTACAAGGTTGTGGTAACTTTCTCAAGTGAAAAGTACGAAGGCTTTAAGACATTGACCTACAAGATAGTTAAGCCTGAATTAAAGTACAGAGCATACGTACAGAAGAAGAATTGGATGACATGGCAGACTGCTGCAATCTCATCTACACCGAGCACAAAGACTATGGCAGGAACTACGGATAATCTCCGTATGGAAACCATACAGATGCAGCTTTCGGGCGTAGGCGGAGAGATCAGGTACAGAGCTTACTGCCAGAAGAAGGGCTGGGTAGGCGTAGGCACCGCAACCGGCGGCTGGGCAACCACGGCTAACAAGAATACCAACGCAGGAACCAAGGGTGAGTCAAGAAGAGTTGAGATGATCCAGCTTCAGACAAAGGGTGAGGTTTCAACACTCTATGACATCTACTATCAGGCATACTCGGAGAAGTTCGGCTGGCTCGCATGGGCGGGCAACAACGAGAAGGCCGGTTCCGCAGGCTATGCATATAAGCTTGAGGCGTTCCGTGTTCAGCTTGTTCCTAAGGGAGCAAAGTTTGACAAGACCAAGGGAGCTTCTAAGAAGAAGAGCTTCTATGATAAGACAAAGGATGGCGCAAATCCTAAGTAAATAATGCGTGTACAGCTCGCCGGAGATTTTCATCTTCGGCGGGCTTTTGTCGTCTTTATAGAAATTCCTTGTACCTTATATGGATTTGGGGTAAAATATTTAATCATGTCAATACATATTATACAAGGAGGACGAAGAATGAGGAGATTCACTAAGCGCTTACTCACGGGTGTGGTAAGTGGAGCGATGGCTCTGAGCCTGTTCCCTGTAACGGGTGTCGGAGGCTATGAGGCTAAGGCGGAAGAAGAGCAGCCTGCGGGCGAAGGACAGCCTGCGGGCGAAGGACAGCTTGATGGCGAAGAACAGCCTGCGGAAGGGGAGCAGTCAGCTATCGTAGATTATGAATACTATGATAATGAGATGACCAGGCTTCCGGATGATATTTCTGTTATTAATGGATTTAACGTTGTCTATATTCGCGAGGTGGATGGAGAAAGAACAAGTGAAGTCCCCAGATGGGTTCAGGTAATTGATGCTACATTTCCTGATGAGTACAAGGATTATATAGAGGTTATACTCGGTGATGACAATGATGGAAACGGATATCCGGATTTTGTGAATATTTCAAGCCGAAGTGGCTGGGATGGTGAAACAGAAGTAATTCTTGCGGATAAGAGGCAGGATTCTGTTGGGAAGACCATACCGCTTACGGTTTCTTATTTAGATGAGGATGGAAAGGTACAGACCGCGCCTTATACCTATAATATAGTAGACAGCGTATATGACTACAGATATGTTTTTGAAAAGGGCACAGCGGATTTGGTGCCCGGCCAGTCGCAGAAGCTTTCTGTCACCGCGTATCATGAGGTTGCCGAATGGAATGATGATTGGGGGCGGTTTGATCGTCATCCGTCAGAGCTTGAGAATCCGTCTTATTCATGGTCGACTGATGTTGATTTCATAAGTGTTGACGCTGACGGCTCGGAAGCGGTTCTTACGGCGAGAGAACTGAAGGACGGTGAGTTCGAAGACGGATTTCTGGAGTGGTATAATGTGAAGATTTCACTTTCCGAGAACGGAAGAGTGGTTGATGATTTCGAGACAGGCGGGAATTATACGGACGTAAGCTATGGATTGACGCCGGCGATAGCAGAGGGCTTTGATGGCCTTAAGGTTGGCGGCAGCATTAATTACAGGCCTGTTATTACCATGTACAATGCGGCTAACCTTCCGAACGGTACTCCGGTTGAAGATATTAGACCGGAGCTTGGATGTGACACAAGCCAGATTGATATAAAGGATAACGGTGACGGCAGTTACACCATCACAAGACTCAAAAGGGAAAACGCCTGGTTTGATGTTGGTGTCAGCTTTATGAATATTTACGGAGATATAGATTACAGAAGTGCGTATTATGACACGGAATGGCTTGATTTTCGTTTTGTGGCTCTAAATTCTTCAACTGATACGTACATGCTTTTTGACGATTCAAAATCAGTGACTTATACTCTTGACGCTTCACAGATTGATGCTATGTTTGAAAAACCGGATTATACCGTCAAGTGGATGGTCGGAAGATCAGAAGAAGGCGAGTTTACAGAGGTCTTTGGTGCTGACGGCGAAGGATGGTCAAAAACCAGTGCCGCAGATGGCATAAAGGTGGAAGGCGACAAGATTACCTTAGACGGAACGGTTATAGTTCCTAAGTATACAGTGACTGATGATAACGGTGAAAAGAGAATTGACGGAGATGACAGGATTTGGATTCAGGCTTCGTTCTATGAGACGGACGATGAACCGTTTTTTGAGGGTAACTGGAGCGTCAACATGAGAAATGCGATTGTTGATTATGCTGCTCTTGATATAGATAATTATGAGCATTATATCGAGCTTTTACCGGGCGAGACGGAGTATTTTGACAAGTATATCGGTTTTGTACAGAATGATGCCAATCCGACCGGAAGGTACTTCCCGCTTGACATCAATGTTACATCCATAAAGAGTTATGAATGGGGTGACGGAAGCAACAGGATTCCGGAGGAGAAATTCGATCTTCTCACATTTGATGATGTGAACGGCAGAAAAGCACTTACTGCGGTTTCATCTCTCCCCTCGGGTGCAAAGGAAGGCGCGGACCTTTACGGTCAGTCGGTTGTTGAAGCTACATACAAGGATTTAGATGGTAATGAAAGAAACATTGTGTTCCATGTAGATAACAGGGACTATAGAGAAGGTGGCAGAATTACAGATGTCTCTTCAAATGGTGAGAATGAAATCTACACTTATGAAAACTCAATCGGTACCTATGGGGAAATGGTAAATGCGCTTATGGGCGATGAGGTTTCGATTAATTATGAGTTTGTAAGCCAGAAGTATAATGGAGAAACGGGTAAGATCGAAGAGCGCATAATTGAGCCTTCAAGGGTTGGATTAGCAAAGGAATGGGAAGTCGAAGGTACAGAAGTAACCGAAAGTAAAGGTGTTATAACTGTTAGCAGCCCGCAGAGCAGCACCGGAGGAGTCAGATTCAGATTAAGCTTCTTTAGGCAAACGGATGAACCTGATGAAAATGGTGTCTATGAAGCAGAGTGTGGATATATAGGCGCTGAGGTCAGGTTTGAAGACAGACTCGATAAGTTGAGTGGGCTTCCTCGTGAGGATATCGAAAAGAACGGAATCGGGGAATGGACACCGAAGCTTATGGCAAATTACAGTGATGGTTCTGAGCCGGTTGATACAACAGAGGATCATGCGTTTGGTTTCTCGTACAATCAGGACGAGCTTTCGATAACAACAAAGGATGGAAAAGAGGTTGGAGATTCTTTTTCTGAGGGACCCTTCGTTATAACAAAGAAGACTGCAGATGATGTTTATCTAAGGGTTCTTATAGCTGATGTCTATGCTGAAGATGTTGTCTACTATAATGATTTTTGCAAGGATGTGGTTATCAGCGGTCCTGCTGCAGAACTCACAACGGATATTTCAACTTTGAAGATAAGCTCTATTGCCGCACAGGCTTGGACAGGCAATGCGGTTAAGCCGTCGATTACGATTAAGGACGGCGATAAGACGCTTAAATCCGGAACCGATTATACTGTTCTTTTCAAGAATAACAAGAATGTCGGCAAGGCAAAGGTTATCATAACTGGTAAGGGTGATTATTCGGGGACCGTGACCAAGACCTTCCTGATCAAGAAGCCTACATTAAAGTACAGGGCTTATGTACAGAAGAAGAATTGGATGGATTGGCAGACAGCGGATGTATCGGCCACACCGAGCACCAAGACTATGGCAGGAACAACGGATAACCTTCGTATGGAGACCATACAGATGCAGCTCTCAGGCGTAGGTGGAGAGGTCAGGTACAGAGCTTACTGCCAGAAGAAAGGCTGGGTAGGCGTAGGCACCGAAACAGGCGGCTGGGCAACCACGGCTAACAAGAATACCAACGCAGGAACCAAGGGTGAGTCAAGAAGAGTTGAGATGATTCAGCTTCAGACAAAGGGTGAGGTTTCAACACTCTATGACATCTACTATCAGGCATACTCGGAGAAGTTCGGCTGGCTCGCATGGGCGGGCAACAACGAGAAGGCCGGTTCAGCGGGCTATGCATATAAGCTTGAGGCGTTCCGTGTTCAGCTTGTTCCAAAGGGAGCGAAGTTCGACAAGACCAAGGGGGCTTCCAAGAAGAAGAGCTTCTATGATAAGACAAAGGATGGCGCAAATCCTAAATAATGTGTTTACAGCCCGCCGGGGGATACGTTCTCCGGCGGGCTTTTTGCTTGATGGCCTTAGAGGTTTGTGGTAGTATAACTTCAGGTGCTGTGGGTTATAAGGGTTGCTTTGACACAGCGATTATCTTTAATGGGAGGAAGAATATGAGGAGATTTGCAAAGAGGCTGCTTACGGGTTTGGTAAGCGGAGTAATGGCTTTAAGTCTGTTTTCAGTGGTTGATTTCGGAAGCTGCTCAGCTAAGACAGAGGAAGTGGCGGAAGAACAGCAGGGAGAAGAGCAATCGGATATTGCGGCTGTTGAGTACCGTGGTAATGAGATGAACGCATTTCCGGGGGATAATTCCGCTATAAATGCATTTGAAGTAGTCTATATTCATGAGAAAGACGGTAACAGATGGGAAGAGGTTAAAACAGCGCATGTTATTGATGCTTCTGTTGCGGATGAGTATAAGGATTACATCACTCTGATTCAGAGTGAAGATTATAGCGGAGACGGATATCCGGATTTTGTGGATGTATTAAGCCAGAGTGAATGGGTAGATGAGACGGAGATAATACGCGCGGACAAGAGGCGTGATTCCGTCGGGAAAGCCATACCTCTTACGGTATCCTATGTTGACGGAGACGATGTTGTAAAGACTGCGCCGTTTACATATAACATTGTGGACAGCAAGTATTCCTTTGAATACTATTTTGAAAATGCTACGAATAACTTAGTGCCCGGTCAGTCGCAGGGGATTTCTGTTAATGCTACTCATATGATTGCTGAATGGAATGATAATGCAGACGTGTTTGTACGGCGCGAAGCTGAACTTGAGAATCCGTCTTATTCGTGGACGACCGATGTTGATTTTGTGAGTGTTGAAGGTAACGGGTCCAAAGCGGTTCTTACGGCCTCAAAGCTTAAAGAAGGTGCACAGGAAGAAGATTTTCCGATGTGGTATAATGTGCGTGTTGAGCTTTTTGAGAACAATAAAGCGGTCGATGAATATGTGGACGGAGGATTCTATACGGATGTAAGTTATGGAATTACATTGATAGACAGAGAAAGCTTTGCCGGTTTGAAAATCGGTGAAAGCATAAATTATAAACCGGTTATCTCCATGTACAACGCGGATAATCTTCCAAGCGGAACCCCGGTTGAAGATGCTGATATAGAACTGAGGCATGACGATGAGATGTTTGAGGTAAAGGAAAATACCGACGGAAGCTATACTATTACCAGACTTTCCGGAAATGCGGCGGAAATCTATGTAAGATGCAGCTTTAAAGATGTAAATGGCGATACTGACTATATAGATGCGGATTATTTTACCGATGGGCTTGACCTTGATTATATAGGGCTTATACCGTCTAACGGTACGTACCTGATCTTTGATGATTCAAAGGCTGTGTCGTACACGCTTGACACCTCCAAGCTTGAAGCAATGTATGAGAATCCCGAATATACCGTTAAGTGGAAGGTCATAAGAAGAGAAGGTGAGTCCGAAGAAATCTTTGGCGCTGACAGTGAAGGCTGGTCCTCAACCAGTGCCAGAGACGGTATAAAGATAGAGGGCGATAAAGTTACCTTAGACGGAACTGTTATAGTGCCCAAGTATACTGTGACGGAAGAAAACGGTGAAAAGAGAATAGATAACAGCGTAATATGGATTGAGCTTGCGCTTTTTGATAAGGAGGGCGAGAAATTCTTCGAAAATGAATGGGCTGTTTACATGAGAAATGCATTTGTGGAATACTCGAAGCTTGAGGATGAGGATTTCGAGGAGTATATTACGCTCTTGCCGGGAGAGACGGCTTATCTTGACCGGTACAGGGGGTTTGTACAGAATGGTGCCTATCCTGCCGGAAGGTACTTCCCGCTTGATATCAATGTTACATCCATAAAGAGTTATGGATTCGACGGCGAAAGCGACGGTGTTCCTCCTGAGAAGTTTAATCTCCTGACATTTGATGAGGCGGATGGCAGAAAGGCGCTTACCGCAGTCTCTGTTATACCTTCGGGTGCGAAGGAAGACACAGACCTTTACGGTCAGTCGGTGGTCAATATTACATACAAGGATATAGACGGCAATGAAAAGAGCGCTGTTTTACATGTGGAAAACATAGAGTGCACGGAAGATGTGCGCTTTACCTCGATTACTTCGACAGGCGGGATGGCTATCCGTATCGACAAGGTTGAAGGTGATGATTGTACGTGCGTGGATACACATATCGGAGATGCGGTTGCCTTTGAATATGAATATATTCGCAGGAAGTATAATGAGGAAACCGGAAGGGTAGAAGAAGGTATAATCACTCCTTCAAGAACCGAGTTAGAAACAATATGGGATTATGACGGTATAGAGGCGGTTGAAAATGATGGGGTTATAACTGTCATTAGTTCGTCAAGCAAAGCGGGCTCTCTTAAATTCAGATTCAAATTCTTTAGGAAACCTGATGAAACGAGTGTAGCCGGTGAATATGAAGAATGGCAAGCGAGTTCGATTGATGCGCTTGTAAAATTCGAATACGATATACTGAATGAGCTCCCGCATGAAGATATCGCTAAAAACGGTATTGGAGAATGGACTCCGAAGATGACGCGACGTTTAAAGGAGTATTCCGAACCCCATGATATAACGAACGAGTTCAAGTTTGGTTTCTCATACAATGAAGATGAGCTTTCCATAACAACAAAGGATGGCAAAGAGGTTGGGGATTCCTTTGCTGACGGACCGTTCGTTATTGCGAAGAAGACTGCGGCTGACGTCAGCTTCAGAATACTTATAGCAGATGCTATTGATGGTCATGCGGTCTATAATGACGACTATTATGATGTGACTGTAAGCGGTCCTGCCGCAGACCTTACAACGGATATTTCAACTTTGAAGATAAGCTCTATTGCAGCTCAGGCATGGACGGGCAATACGATCAAGCCGACTATCACGATCAAGGACGGCGCAAAGACTCTTAAGTCCGGAACCGATTATACTGTTCTTTTCAAGAATAACAAGAATGTCGGCAAGGCAAAAGTTATCATAACGGGTAAGGGCGATTATTCGGGAACTGTGATCAAGACCTTCCTGATCAAGAAGCCTGAGTTAAAGTACAGAGCTTATGTTCAGAAGAAGAACTGGATGACCTTCCAGACTGCAGCTGTTTCTGCAACAGCAGATACCAAGACCATGGCCGGAACTACTGACAATCTCCGTATGGAGACCATACAGATGCAGCTTTCGGGCGTAGGCGGAGAGATCAGGTACAGAGCTTACTGCCAGAAGAAGGGCTGGGTAGGCGTAGGCACCGCAACCGGCGGCTGGGCAACCACTGCTAACAAGAATACCAACGCAGGAACCAAGGGTGAGTCAAGAAGAGTTGAGATGATTCAGCTTCAGACAAAGGGCGAGGTTTCGACACTCTATGACATCTATTATCAGGCTTATTCCGAGAAGTTCGGATGGCTCGCATGGGCGGGCAACAACGAGAAGGCCGGTTCCGCAGGCTATGCATATAAGCTTGAGGCGTTCCGTGTTCAGCTTGTTCCTAAGGGAGCGAAGTTTGACAAGACCAAGGGAGCTTCCAAGAAGAAGAGCTTCTATGATAAGACAAAGGATGGCACAAATCCTAAGTAATTAATAGCAGTTGGATATATAAACTAATATAAAGTATAAAACCCGTCGGGATTATCCTGACGGGTTTTTACTTTTGTTACTTAAAAATTTACTTTTTTGGTTAAAAAGCATAAAAAACATTGTCAAAAGAATAAATATATAGTATTATTGTACAAGAAATTGAGTTATTTTTAAGTTAGGAGTGCGGATTATTGAGTAAAGGATTCAGAAAAACCTTGTGTATAATGCTTGCTGCGGCTCTGGGCACGTCACTTTTCGGCTGCGGAAAGGGGAACACGACGGAAAAAAATGTTGAAGAAACGCAGGAAGCCGGTACGGATGGCTTGACTGAATCTTCTTTTGTGAGTGAGGAGGCGGCGAGCGCCGAGTTCGAGGACGGGAAGTTCGCGGGCAACGCCAAGGCTGAGAGCAAGAAGGACGGATACAGCGGGAGCGGTTATGCGGCGGGGCTTGAGAAAGACGGAGACAGTGTGAGCGTCAGTCTTAGCATAAGCAGTGAGGGCTTCTATGATTTGGTCTTTACGGCTTCGACCGAGGGTGGTTACAAGGAAAATTACGTGAGTGTGAACGGAGAGTCAGTCGGAACGCTGAAGCTGGACAGCGGTTCATTTGTCAAAGTAACAATACCGCATATTTACTTAAAAAACGGCGAAAACGAGATAAATGTGGCAAAGTACTGGGGTTATACGGATATTGATAAGGTGAGCGCGATGACGGCAGAAACGTTTGATACAAGTGTATATGATGTGAGCGCGGCGTTGGTTAATGCGAATGCCTCGGAGAATGCAAAGAGGCTGATGAGTTATCTGGCGGATAACTATGGGAAGAATATAATCTCGGGACAGTACTGCGATAACGGCGTCTTCGGGCAGGAGATGGCTACGATATGGAAGGCGACGGGCAAGTTCCCTGCCATGGTTGGGCTTGATATGATGAACTATTCGTCCAACAATCAGGAGAACGGCGCTACAGCGATGAGCATAGACCATGCTATCGAGGCGTGGGAGAACAATTCCATCGTGACTATGTGCTGGCACTGGACCACACCGAAGAAGTATGTGAGCGGAACCTGGTACAGCGCATTCTATAAAGAACACACGAATATCAACCTGGATAAGATCATGGACGGCACGGACAAGGAAGGACATGACCTTCTGGTTAAGGACATGGACATCGTCGCAAAGGAGCTTAAGAAGCTTGCCGACAAGGATATCCCGGTGTTGTGGAGACCGCTGCACGAGGCGAGCGGAGGCTGGTTCTGGTGGGGCAACTGCAAGGCTGAAAGCTATGTGAAGCTCTACAGAGAGATGTATGATAAATTCACAAACGAGTACGGACTTAATAACCTTATATGGGTATGGAACGGACAGAGCAAGGATTGGTATCCGGGGGATGATGTGGTAGATATTATCGGCTGGGATGTGTACCCGGGAGAGCATGTGTACACCTCACAGTATCCGGTTTATGCGGAGGCGCTTGAGGTAACGGATGCAAAGAAGATAATAACCATGTCGGAGAACGGCTGCCTTGCAGATCCCGATCTGTGCAAAAGGGATGGCGCTATGTGGAGCTACTTCGGAACCTGGAGCGGAGAGTTCGTGACGCAGGGAACGGCATTTAACACTTACTCTGAGCAGTATAC
This sequence comes from Lachnospiraceae bacterium, assembly GCA_017525525.1. GTDB lineage: Bacteria > Bacillota > Clostridia > Lachnospirales > Lachnospiraceae > Coprococcus_C. The sequence continues at coordinate 18,472 of JAFXSQ010000064.1, forward strand.
CGAGGAGGATATGCTCAAGAAGTTTTATACACATGAGATAGTGATAACGAGAGATGAGCTTCCGGAGCTTAAAGCTTATCCGATAAGAGAATGATGTCATTCTGAGCGAAGCGAAGAATCTTAAGATTCCTCGGGCTAAAGCCCTCAGAATGACTCTTGCGCCCGGAATGACACATGAAAATGAAAGATAACAATAATAAAGAAATAGATTTATACAAGAAGCCCGAGAGGAAAAGGCTGCTGGATGTGGACGGAAGCTTTATGACCTTTATGACGAAGGCCGGGGAGCTGATAGTCCTCACTCTGGCGTGGATGGTGAGCCTCATTCCGGTAGTGACCGTGATTGGAGCCACAACATCGCTTTACTATGCGCTCGTGAAGAATTTAAGGAGAAGCAGAGGATACCCGCTGACCGAGTATTGGGCATCCTTCAAGAGGGTTCTTGTAAATGGAATAATAATAAGTGTGATAACGGGAGTGTGGTGCTTTGCTCTCTACAAGCTCTTCACATCGACCTTCGCGATGACGGATGAGCAGCGAGCACCTTTGGTTCGGGTATACACGGTGCTCATCACACTGACTGTGGGCGTGCTTGTCTATATACCGCCGGTTCTGTCGCGCTTTCCGGTAAGCGCCGGCGCATGTATCCGCCTCGCCATGGTTATGGCCTTCAGATACATACACATAACGACTGTCCTTATCGCAAGCATAGCCGGTATAACCGCGTTGTACATCTACATGCTTCCGCTCCCGACCATAGTATTCGTTCCGGGACTATGGTGGCTTGGTGCCAGCTGGCTGATCGAGTATGTGCTCCATAAGTATATGCCTGAACCGACCGAAGAAAACAAGGACGAGTGGTACTACGAATTATAAGGTCTAAAAAACAATGTATTTTATGCCAAAATACTAATATTAAAATAATAAGGTTTTTATAGTACCCTAATATGTGGTTATTTTTACTTTAGCAGGAGGTAGAAGATGAACATAAAGCGTTTATTACATAAAACGATAGCGGCGTTTCTTGTGGCGGTGATGACTGTCTCGCTGCTCTCGGCATGGAGCTTTTCGGGAAGCGATACAAGCACTGTTTACGCCATGTCCCAGGAGGATGCGAAGACCATCGCAAGCTCCTATTCATCTACTGCCTACGGATATAACAACTACCTCGCAGAGCATGCCTCGGCAGCCCGTCCGTCTGATGTGATTGAGATTGAGGCGGCAAGCTTCTCGTCATATAAGGAGAATGATAAGGAGGTAACTCCGACAATCGAGAAGAATTACGAGGGCGCGGCAAAGGATGCGGTTTTAACCTCTGAGGAGGGTATGATCGAGTACAAATTCAACGCTCCCACAGACGGTCTGTACGAGCTTTACATCACCTACTATCCCGTGAAGGGTAAGAACACCGAGATACAGAGAAGCTTCTTTTTAGATGGCAAGCTTCCTTATTCGGAGCTTTCTTTGGTCAAGTTTTCGAGAGTGTGGTCTACCGACATCGCGGTAGAGGCATTTAAGAATGGCGCTTCAACGGTTACCTGGCGCAAAGATAACCAGGGCAACGATATGAAGCCCACCTCGGTCGAGATTCCCGAGTGGATCACATCAGCGCTTTATGACAATAACGGTTACGTGACAGAGCCTCTTTCGTTCTACCTCACAAAAGGAGAGCACGAGCTTTCGATAAATGCGGTCAGAGAGCCCATGCTTATCGGCGGTCTTACATTTATGAATGCTTCGGCAATCAAGTCATACGCAGAGGTTAAGGCGGCTTGGGATGCTTCGGGCGCGAAGACTACAAGCGGAGTAAATATAAGCATAGAGGCCGAGGATGCTTCCAAGACCTCCTCACAGATGCTTTATCCGAAGCAGGATCAGAGCTCACCGGCAGTTACGCCTTACAGCGCTAAGGAGCTCTTGAACAACACCATCGGCGGTTCAAGCTGGGACGACGCCGGTCAGTGGATAGAGTGGAGCTTTGAGGTGCCGAGTGACGGCTACTATAACATTTCCCTTTTCGCAAAGCAGAATTTCATGCGAGGCATCTATGTCTCAAGAAAGATATATATCGACGGCGAGGTTCCCTTCAAGGAGCTTGTAAACTATGGCTTTAATTATAAGTCGGGCTGGAGGAAGGACACGCTTTCCGATGCGGACGGCAATCCGTTCATGTTTTATCTGAAAGCCGGAAAGCATACCTTCAGGATGGAGGTAGTCTTAGGTGAGTTCTCGGATATAATCGCCGAGGTTCAGGACTGCGTGAGCAAGCTTAACGCAATCTACAGAAAGGTAATCAGAATTATCGGCGTAAGCCCCGATACCTACCGTGATTATCAGATAGAGTCGTCTCTTCCGACGCTTGTGTCGGAGATGACGGTGGTAAGAGATCAGTTAAATGATGCAATCAACAGGCTTAGGACTGCGGTGGGCCACACCTCCGATAAGGAGACTGTGCTTATCACCATGCGCGATCAGCTCGATTACCTCATAAAGGATGTGGAGCACTTCGTAAGGGTTATCGGTACCTACAAGACAAATGTGCGCGCCTGCGGTACTTGGATCACCCAGGTTATATCACAGCCGCTTCAGCTTGACCGTATCTTCATCATCTCCCCGGAGGCCGATATCAAGATATCGGGGAATAACGGCTGGGCCGGCTTTGTAAATGAGATGAAGAGGCTTTACTATTCGTTCGTTATCGATTATAACTCGCTCGGTTCGACGGATACAAACGGCTCCAACGAGACTATCACTCTCTGGATAGGAACCGGACGCGACCAGGCGAATGTTATACGTTCGCTGATTGACGAGTCATTTACCAGTCAGTACGGTGTTAACGTAAATGTACAGCTGGTTGATATGAACACCCTGCTTCGCGCGGAGCTTGCAAAGGAAGGCCCTGATGTGGCTATTCAGGTTGCAAACACCAACGGCATAGCCGGCGCGGTTCTTAACACAGGAAATGATACGCCGGTCAACTATGGCTTAAGGCACGCGGTTCTCGACCTGACACAGTTTGAAGATGTTGAGGAGGTTAAGTCTAGGTTCTACGAGAGCGCGCTTACAGCATTCTCGTTCAATGGCGCGCTTTATGCGTTGCCCGAGACACAGACCTTCCCGGTTATGTTCTACAGGAAGGACATCTTAGATGAGCTGGGTCTTGAGATACCCGAGACCTGGGATGATGTAAAGGTTATCATGTCGGTGCTCGCGAAAAACCAGATGGAGTTCGGCATGCTTCCGACAGAGCAGATATTCGCCATGCTGCTTTACCAGAACGGCGGCGAGTATTACAACGAGGGTGGTATATCTTCGGCGCTTGACTCGGATATAGCTGTAAATACATTTAAGCAATATTGTGAGTTCTACACGGATTACGGTCTTGACAAGACAACTTCGGTGGAGGAGCGCTTCAGGACAGGTGAATGCCCGATCATAATCGCGGACTACACCGTGTATAACAACCTCGAGGTTTCGGCTCCTGATATCGCAGGCTTATGGGATTTCACTATGGTTCCCGGAACCAAGAAGGCTGACGGAACCGTGGATCACTCGGTCGGATGTACGGGCCTTGCGTCTATGATAATGGCCGATACAGAGCATCCTGATGCATGCTGGAAGTTCCTCAAGTGGTGGACCTCGGCAGAGGTTCAGACGCTTTATGACAGGGAGATGGAGTCACTTATGGGTTCGGCTGCGCGAGTTGCGACAGCTAACCAGGAAGCCTTCGACAGCATGCCGTGGAAGATAGAGACACATGACAACTTAGCCGAGGCATTCAAGTGGGTTAAGGGAATTCCTCAGGTGCCCGGAGGTTACTACTCATGGCGTAACGTGAACAACGCGTTCTACACCGTTACAACCGATACCGATAAAGCTTCCCCGAGAGAGGAGCTTATGGACAAGGTACTTTACATCAATGACGAGATAGATTACAAGCGCAAGGAATTCGGACTTCCGCTTGCAAATGATTAGAAGAATAAGAGGGAAAGGAGGGATAGGATAAATGGGTTTACTGAACGAAGAAGAAAAGGAAGAGGAAATAAAGAGCATATCAAATGTTAAGCTCGAGGATGACAGAAGCCTCGCTCCCGTGGTTGCCGATGAAGCAATTCTTGCCATAGCGAATAAGCAGGCTAAGCTCGGTTACCGCATGAAGAGAGCAAAGTCGAGCTACTTCATGATGGCTCCGTACTTCATACTTTTCTTCTGTTTTACCGTGCTGCCGGTTTTGATCTCGATGGCTTTGAGCTTTACCTATTTCAATATGCTCGAGTGGCCTAAGTTCAACGGCTGGAACAATTATATAAAGTTATTCTTAGAAGACGATATCTTCATGATATCCCTGAAGAACACACTTATCTTTGCGGTTGTGACAGGTCCTGTGTCCTACATACTCTGCCTCCTTTTCGCATGGATAATAAATGAGTTCAAGCCGAAGGTGAGAACCTTCTTAACGCTTATATTCTACGCTCCGTCCATCTGCGGTAACGCTTATATGGTATGGCAGCTTATCCTTTCAAGTGACCGTTACGGTTACTTAAACGGACTGCTTATAAAGCTCGGTTTCTTAGATGAGCAGAAGCTGTGGATGCAGGATACGAAGTATATCCTTCCGTGTCTTATAGTAGTACAGCTCTGGCTCTCTCTCGGAACAGGTTTCCTTTCGTTCATAGCAGGTCTTCAGACCGTGGATCGCTCTCTCTACGAGGCAGCGGCTATAGACGGTGTAAAAAACCGTTGGCAGGAGCTTTGGTATGTAACGCTTCCGGCCATGAAGCCTCAGCTTATGTTTGGCGCGGTTATGCAGATCACACAGTCATTTGCTGTAGCTGATATATCCATTCAGCTTGCCGGTAACCCGTCGGTCAACTACGCGGGTGCCACGGTGGTCACCCACCTTTGGATTACGGCTCCACGAGATTCGATATGGGCTACGCCTCGGCGATAGCCACGGTGCTCTTCCTGCTGATGGTCGGCACCAACAAGCTCGTGCAGAAACTGCTTAGAAGGGTAGGTGATTGATGCATGGCTAAAAAGAATAACAACAATCACAGCAATAAACCCAAAACCGGGGAGAAGCCTGCTGAGGTTAAAGAGACTGTTGAAGAAACCATAAAAGAAGAGGTTGCGGAAGCTGAAGAAGAGAAAACGAACGATGCAGCTGCTTCCGAAACTGAAGAAAAGAAGGACGACCGTCCCGGAACCCAGGCAATGCAGGTTGCCACAAAGATAGGCTCCACCTATCGCCGCTCTGTGAAGGACGAGGAGAACAAGGAACTTCCGGACGAGGTAAAGAAGTTAAACAAGAAGAATAAAAAGGGCGCGGCCGAGACTCACTCGGGACACGAGAGAACACCCTTAAAGCCCGATGCGGATCCGGATGCAGTGGTTGAGGCCCTCAGAAAGAAAGCTAAGATCAAGAGGACAAAGAAGCTTAACCGTTCCGTAGCCGGTAACGGAATCCTCTTCTTCATCATGGCGGTGTGCGGCATCTTCATGTCGCTTCCGTTAGTCATGATCATCAACAACTGCTTAAAGCCTTTGGACGAGATATTCCAGTATCCGCCAAAGATATTTGTTCGAAACCCAACCTTCGAGAACTTCACAGATCTGTTCACTGTAATGAGCGACTCGTGGGTACCGTTCTCAAGGTACATCTTAAATACAATAATCATTACGGGCCTCGGTACATTCGGTCACGTAATAGTTGCTTCGCTTGCGGCTTATCCGCTTGCAAAGCATGAGTTCCCGTTCAAGAAGCTTTTGTTCAACATGGTAGTGCTCTCGATGATGTTCTCCTGGACGGTAACTCAGATACCAAACTACATGATTATCAGCTGGCTGCATATCAACAATACCTACCTTGCGCTGATACTTCCGGCATGGCAGTACGGCATGGGTCTTTACCTGATGAAGCAGTTCATGGAGCAGCTGCCTGACTCACTGATGGAGTCGGCAAGGCTCGACGGAGCTACCGAGTACCAGATCTTCTGGAAGATAGTTATGCCAAATGTTAAGCCGGCATGGCTGACACTTGCTATATTCCAGTTCCAGCAGATGTGGGGCAACACGGGAAGCATGTTCCTTCGTGATGAGCAGCTTAAACCTCTGCAGTTTGCGCTGCAGCAGGTGGCAGCGGGCGGTACGGCGAGAGCCGGCGCCTCCGCAGCGGTTACATTTATCATAGCAGCGGTACCGATCATCTTCTTCCTTGCATGCCAGAGCAATGTGCTTGAGACGATGACCACATCCGGTATGAAGGAGTAGCGCCTATGAAGAAGAAAAACGGATTTAAGAGAATAATAATAGCGGCGCTTGTTACAGCGGTTGCCATAACCGTCGGGATGTCTGCGTACAGGTCATTGGCGGGAGACAGCGTACCCTACGACACCTACAATTACGATTACTGGAACACCATAGTATTAACCCCTGCGCCTTACGTTCCGGACGGAGCGGTAAAGGGCGTGGATATCGGGACAACGGACTTTAAGGAGCCGCAGGACCTCTGCGTTGCGGATAACGGCGAGGTGTACGTGGCCGATACGGGAAATAACCGTATAGTTGTTTTGGACAAGTCCATGAAGAAGGTTATCCGCACCATAGACAGCTTCAAGAGAGACGGGGCTGACGACAGGTTCTCGGCGCCCTACGGAGTATGCCTCTCCGAGGCGGGACAGCTCTATGTGGCCGACTCGAACAACGCAAGGATAGTAGTGCTTACCCCCGAGGGTGAGTTCGTGAAGATAGTGGATAATCCGCAGTCGGAGATATTGGATGACAACTTCTCCTTCATTCCTTTAAAGGTGACGGTTGACTACGCGGACAGAGTCTATGTAATCGGCAAGAATGCATTTGAGGGCATACTCGTATTCGAGAGTGACGGACAGTTCACCGGTTACTTCGGAACCATAGATGTCAAGATATCCCCCTGGGAGAAGTTCTGGAGAAGGCTGGCGTCAAAGGAAGAGAGAAGCAACCAGCAGCTCTACATACCCACGGAGTTCACCGGTATTGATGTGGACAGCGAAGGCTTTATATATGCATCGAATATCGACAGTGACGGAATTCAGGCCGTAAGGAGGCTCAACCCTCAGGGCAAGGATGTCATCCAGAAGGGTGAGAACGGCAACGTGGGCGGAGACGTGAAGTTCAGCCAGTACGGCGATTACGGCGGAGCGAGCCAGATCACGGATGTCGTGTACAGGGACAAGGGAGTCTACTCGCTTTTGGACAGAAAGCGCGGAAGAATATTTACTTACGATAAAGAGGGAAATCTCCTTTACATCTTCGGAGGCTTAGGCACACAGGAGGGAACCTTTACCACACCTGTTGCCATAGAGGTAAGCGGAGATGAGTTGCTTGTGCTCGATGCCGGAAGAAACTCCATAATCAAGTTCAAGGCGGCAAACTACGGACAGCTGATCAACGAGGCGGTTGCTCTTCGTTACGACGGAGATGAGACGCTTGCCATCGAGAAGTGGTCCGAGGTATTGAGGTTAAATGAGAATAACGAGCTCGCCAACAACGGCATAGGAAAGGCTTATCTGACTGCAGGCGACAACAAGACGGCCATGCAGTATTTCAAGAGAGCGAAGAACAGAAAGTATTACTCCGTTGCATTTAAGCGATACAGAAATGAGCTTCTTGCGGAAAACATGAACTGGATCATGACCGGAGTGATAGTGCTTATAATAGGTTTGGTAGCATTTTCCAAGTGGCGAAGAAAGAAGACGGGAAAGAAGAAGGAGGAGAGTCTGTTATGATGAAGAAATATTTCTCTAAAGACAAATGGTCCTACGCCTTCTACACCGTGAGCCACCCGGTGGATGCCTACTATGAGATAAGGCACAGGGAGCGCGGGAGCGTGCCGATAGCGATAGTTCTGGTTATGCTCTTTGCATTTTCCTTCTCCATAAACCGTATGGCGGCAAGCTTTATTGTAAATGATGTAAACCCCAGAAGCGTGAATTCCTTCAAGGAGCTTTTGGCGGTGCTGATGCTTTACTTCCTGCTCTGCGTGTCGAACTGGTCCATCACCTGCCTTATGGAGGGTGAAGGACGACTGAAGGATATAGCCATAGCTTTGGGCTACGCCATGACGCCGATGATATTCTGCTACACGATAGGCACCATATTCTCGCAGTTCGTGGCTCAGGATGAGGGCGCCTTCTACACCATGATAATCGGTGTGGGTATCGCATACAGCGCTTTCATGATGCTGGTCGGAATAATGACCGTGCACAACTTTACGCTGGCGAAGACGCTTGTGACCTTATTTCTAACCTTGGTTGCGCTGCTTATAATCATATTTGTCATGCTTTTACTCGTTGACCTTTTGAATCAGGTATACAGCTTCTTCCATAGTATCTATCAAGAGCTGATATTCCGAGGTTAGGAGGGACGATAGTGAATAAAGACATTTTAAAAGAGGAGCTTGAAGCCGAGGCAAGCGGAACCATAGAGGAGAAGATAAAAGAGGAGTTCAAGCGCAAGAAGAGGCGTAAGATTAAGGCAATCCTGTTCGTGCTGCTGGGGCTTGCGGTGATAGCTGGAAGCGTGGTGGCTTACATAGTCATAAGATACACGAGCTACAACAAGTACCGGGATTATGTTAAGGATTATGCATACGAGGAGGGCACTGATTTCAAGGCGGCTGCGGATGCTCACGCGGATGTCGAGGGCATGTCCTTGGTTGCCGAGAATGACAACCTGAAGCTCTACGCGGACCTTGAGACTGCATATGTGGCAATCTACGACAAGCGTACAGGACAGGTTACATGCTCGAATCCGGCAGATCTTGAGACCGATCCTCTGGCAAATGAGTCCAACAAGAATTATATGAGAAGTCAGCTCCTGGTTGACTACTATACACCGTCAAGAGTTGAGTCCACTTTCGACTCTTACACCTACTGCACCTCGCGTGAGGGACAGCTTGAGGCCGAGAGCATAAAGGACGGAATAAGGTTCAAATATACTTTGGGAGACCTGACGGCATCGACCGGTATAGTTCCCGAATATATGAGTCAGGCGACCTTGGATGAGGTTACATCCAAGATGGAAAGCGCCGATGCCGAGTTCTTCAAAAAGAAGTACAAGGAAAGCAGTGTGGCGGAGGATTACTTGGAGCTTCTTCCCGCGGCAAAGAACGGCGCCTCAACCATGAGAAAGATGAACAAGTACCTTGAGGAGATAGGCTTCACGGTGGAGGACTACGAAACCGAGATGATGAACTCGGGCGTAGAGGGCGCGGTTCCGATATCCTTTACCATACCTCTTGAGTACAGGCTTCTTGCAGACAGCATAGAGGTTTCGGTTCCTGTTAAGGGAATTACGGAAAACGGCGGTGGAGCCGTTCACAGACTTCAGATATTAAACTTCTTCGGAGCGGCAAGCGATAAGGAAGAGGGCTATATGCTCGTGCCGAACGGTTCGGGCTCGATAATAAACTTCAACAACGGCAAGGCGCAGATAACATCCGGCAACGACTACTCCGAGTTCGTGTACGGCATAGATCCGCTCTCGGCGGAGTACACCGTCAAGGAGAAGACCGAGAATGTCAAGCTGGCGCTCTTCGGTATATTCAGACCGGAGGAGAGCATACTTGCAACCATAGAGGACGGAGCTTCACTCGCCAACATTACGGCAAATGTATCGGGTGAGGTAAACAGCTACAACAATGTATTCCCGATCTTTGTTTTAAGAGGAAGCGACAAGCTTTCAATGTTCGGTACAACGGGCAGTGAGGGCGAGCTTCCGGTAGTTGAGAAGACGGCTTACGATTCAAACCTGTGTGTAAGGTACACCTTCCTTCCGCAGGATAAGGCAGGCTATTCAGGCGCGGCAAGCTACTACCGAGAGAGACTGATCTCGGAGGGAAAGCTTAAGGCTGCGGACGGAAGCACCGGAGACATAAAGTTCTACTATGATGTCTTAGGCGGAGTAGAGGAGACGAAGTATTTCCTCGGAACCCAGTACAGAGGCCTTATGGCTATGACCACCTTCAATGAGGCGGGGGATATAGCGAGAGATCTGAAGGAAAACGGCATATCAAATCAGGTTATGAATTATCAGGGCTGGACTAAGGGCGGTTATTACCATGATGCTCTTTCGAAGATAAAGGTACCCGCAAAGCTCGGAGGAAAGAAGGGACTGGAGAATCTTAACAGCACAGTAGCGGGTCTCGGAGGAACACTCTATGCGGATGTGGCCTTCCAGAAGGTGAGCGCGGTCGCCTCGAAGTATTCATTTACCAATGAAACCTCGCGTTACTACGGAACCGGTTACCTTGCTGAGTTCGGACTTGTCAATCCTTCGACCTTAAGACAGACCTCGGGCCTCTCTTACGAAGAGAACATCTTCTACCTTGTGTCACCAAAGTTCTTGGTCAGGTATGCGGAGAAGTTCGCAAACAAGGTTGAAGGCATAAGTTTAAGCGGCATTTCCTTAAGAGACTTGGGAGATGAGCTTCATTCGGACAAGAGAAGAACGAATATTATCAACCGTGAGCAGGCTCTCGATGTGGTTGAAGCGGAGCTTGAGAAGCTTCAGGGCACAGGAAAGAAGCTCATGGTATCGGACGGAAACGATTACAGCTTTGCTTACGCAAGCGACATAATCAACGCTCCCATTGAGGGAAATGAGTATTACATAATCGACTGTGAGGTTCCCTTCTATGAGATGCTGATACACGGGTGCATAGATTACTCAGGTTCAGTGATCAACTTAGGAGATACCACAGACTTGAACGATACAGCCTTAAAGCTTATAAGCGTCGGCGCAAGCCCGCATTTCATGTTCTCCTGGGAGAATGCAAACAAGCTTAAAGACACGGGTATCAACAGATTTTACTCCACCACCTACTCAACCTGGAAGGACAGGGCGGTAAGCCTTTACAAGCAAGTGAGTGAACCGCTCTCTAAGGTAAGGGGAGCATACATGACAGATTACAAAGAGCTTCAAGAGGGAGTTACGGTGACTTCCTACAGCAACGGCGTAAGGATATATGTGAACAGAAGCGATGAGACTTACGCGGCTGACGGAATCAGCATAGCGCCGGGCAGCTATGAGATAGGAGAGTGAGCATGAAGAAGAAGAAAAAGCTGACGCTTATTCAGAAGCGCGCCATAACCGGATTCCTGTTCATACTCCCGTGGCTTATAGGCTTCCTGTGGTTTTATGCAAAGAGTATTATCATGACCACACAGTTCTCGCTCTCGGAGCTGACTGTAAAGCCCGGAGGCGGATATACGCTGAAGTTTGTGGGACTTGAAAACTTCAGGTTTGCCTTTAGGGGGCACGGAACCTTTAAACAGATACTGACCACCTCGGTGGGGGATATGCTCATAGATGTACCGCTTATAACCTTCTTCTCACTGTTCATGGCTCTGCTTTTGAACAAGAAGTTCAAGGGGCGCACGCTTATAAGAGCGATATTCTTCCTTCCGGTAATCTTAAACTCCGAGGCCATAAGATCGGCTATGGAGATGTCGAGATCACTCCTTGCGGGCGGTGTTGCCTCAGCAAGCGCAGAGCTCGTGGAGGCTGCAGGCTCGGGCGGTGTCTCGGTTGAGTATTACATTCAGATGTTCACGAACCTCGGACTTCCGATGGGACTTATCGAGTACATAATGGGAGCGGTAAGCAGGATAAGTGAGATAATCAACGCTTCGGGCGTGCAGATAATCATCTTTATCGCAGCGCTGCAGTCCATACCCGGATCCATGTACGAGGTTGCAAAGATTGAGGGCGCAACAGGCTATGAGACCTTCTGGAAGGTAACCTTCCCTATGGTTATGCCCCATATCATAACGGTTGTGGTTTATACCGTGGTTGACAGCTTCGTCGATTCGCAGGTTGTAAACCTTGCTTACGAAACGGCCTTCGATCAGAAGAACTACGGACTCAGCTCCACATTTTCGCTTGTATCCACCGTCGTGACCTGCGCGATATTGCTAGTCGTCTGCCGGTTCATACAAAAGCGAACGTTCTACTATAACTAAGGAGGTGCACAAATGACGAAGTTATTTCTTGCATGTGCACCGACGTTTTGGCAGGATTTGCTTGCAAATCGTGCCGTTACCTTAGAAGGAGGTGTGACAAATGAGCGCTGAGAATACGGTCGATACCGTACCGGTCATTAAGCCGGAAGAAAAACAGCCGAAGAAAAGCTTCAAGATGAATGTCAATACGAAGAGCAAGATAGTCACAACCTCCAAGACTGTCGTGATGACACTTTTCAGGTGGATAGTGCTAATCGGCGTGGCCTATGTTATAATAGGCCCTGTACTCGGTATCATATCAAGGTCCTTCTTCTCGGACTCGGACAGCAGCAACTCGCTGGTCTACATGATACCGCAGAACCCAACCACCGAGCGCTACGAGGTTGCGTCAAGGACATTAAGCTATATGTCGACCATGCTCAAATCGGTCGGCTACGCCGTAAGCCTCATGCTTATTCAGGTGCTTATGTGTTCCATGGCGGGCTATGGCTTTGCGAGGTTTGACTTCCCACTTAAGAAGCTGCTCTTTGCCTTCGTGGTGCTTATGATAGTTCTGCCGACGCACACCATCATGCTTCCGTTGTATATGACCTTCTCGAATTTCGATATCTTCGGGATCATAACGGCGATACACGGTGAACCGCTGAATCTGATGGCGACGCCGATACCGGTCTACATCCTGACGGCGCTTGCCTGCGGCTTGAGGTCGGGATTGTACATCTACATATTCAACCAGTTCTTCAGGGGACTGCCTAAGGAGATAGAAGAGGCGGCCTTTGTGGACGGAGCGGGAACCTGGTATACATATTTCAGGATTATGCTCAGAAATGCCATGCCGGCTGCGATAACGGTAGCGATATTCTCGCTGGTATGGCAGTACAACGATACATTTTACGCAAGACTTTTCCATGTGAGCGACAAGATGCTTATAAGCATGAGAATTACGGGTCTGCAGGCGACGATAGCAAATGTCTACCGTATTAACAGCCCGAAGATCTTAGAGCTGTACATGGATGCGGGCATAGTACTCCTGATGCTCCCGATAGTGCTTATCTATGTAGTGCTCCAGAAGCAGTTCATAGAGGGCGTGGAAAGATCGGGTATTGTAGGCTAAGCAAAGTGAAAAGGAAGCGGCCGCGAAGCGGACATTTACTTTTCACTGCGGCCTTACGAGCAAGCAGTCCGCGCAGCAGACAGTAGAGCAGCAAAGCTGCGTGCTTGCGAGGGTACGGATACGGTTTAACCACTTCGGTGATTAAATAAAAAAAACACTCTAAAAAAGGGAGGGCTTACAAAAGTGAAGAAAAAGAAAGCACAAATTGCATCACTGCTACTGGCATCGGCCATGGCCTTTTCGCTTACCGGATGCGGCGGCAGTGACAGCAAGGAGACAACTACCGCAGCAACAACGGCAGCGGCAGCAGAGACAACAACAGAGGCAGCAGCAACAGATGAGGCAACAACAGAGGCTCCTGCTCCGGCAGCGGCAAGCATTGATTTTGAGGATGGCAATTTCGCATTCATAAAGGGTGCGGCAGGAACAGAGGTCTCACTCGCAGACTTCAACGGATCCAAGGCAGTAAAGGTTGTAAATGCAGATGTTAAGGCAGCCTTCGGCTTAAATGTATCGCAGGTTCTCGGCTCCGATACTGACAAGGTTGCAACCATCACCATTGATATGGGTATCGTAAATCCCGACGGCAAGTTCCAGGCTGTCAGCGGAAAGATGTACTCCTACACAGGCGAGAAGCTTGAGGAGGTTCAGGGCGATGCATGGTCGGTTTACACCGAGAGCGCTAACCCAAAGACAGCTAAGTTCGATGTAAGCGGCGCAGGCTTCATCCCCGGCATGGATAACTACTTTATCATCCAGAAGGAGACAGATAACGGTGTTACCAAGGGCGAGGCAGCAGCAGAGATCTACATCGACAACATTTCATTCCTTGATGCAGAGGGCAATGTACTCGTTGCAAACTCGGCAGCAGACTTCGGTTCACCGGCTAACTTCGGTTCGGCAGGCGTTGACAGAGGAAACCTGTTCGGTATCATCAAGCCTCTTGCGGTAGATGCAGCACCTAAGGGTGACGCATGGGCACAGGACGGCTTTGATATGTCGGAAGACTTTATCGCAGCGCTTGTTCCGGGCTCGGTTGTAGAGATCAACTACAAGTCAGAGACAGGACATATGTGGATAGTAATGCCTGATTCAGAGGCAGGCTGGATGAGAGTCGGCGTAGGTGACTGCGACGGTTCGGGCCAGCAGTATGCATACACCAACAATGCAGGTAACACTGCACAGATCACTTACGAGCAGATCGCAGCGGTTTGCGGTGATGATGTAAGCAAGTGGGGCGCAAGGATGCAGTTTGAGTCTGACGGTGCATGGGAGGTAACCTCGGTATGTGTCGGAACAGCAGCTCCTAACTATGTAATAGAGAAGGGTGCCGTGGATCTCGGTGCGGCAGTTAAGGCTGATGCGTGGGCGCAGGATGGTGTTGAGCTTTCGGAGGAGGCAAAGGCAGCACTTGTTCCGGGATCTGTAGTAGAGATAAGCTACAAGTCAGATACAGGACATATGTGGATAGTAATGCCTGATGCAGAGGCAGGCTGGATGAGAGTCGGCGTAGGCGACTGGGACGGTTCAGGTCAGGGTTATATAACAAACGACGGCTCTAAGGCTTACGTACCTTATGAGGTTCTTGCTGAAATCCTCGGTGAGGATGTAAGCAAGTGGGGTGCAAGGATGCAGTTCGAGTCCGACAGCCCATGGGAGGTTACCGGCGCAAGGATCGGTACTGCCGGACTGATCACTCCTAACAACAGCCAGCTTGACCTTGGCGCAGCTGTAAAGGCTGATGCATGGGCACAGGACGGCGTAGAGCTTTCGGACGACGCTATCGCAGCACTTGTTCCGGGTTCGGTTATCAACGCAAGCTACAAGTCAGACAGCGGAGAGCTTTGGCTCGTATTCCCGGATGCAGAAAAGGGCTGGACAAGAGTCGGTGTAGGCGACTATGACGGTTCAGGTCAGGGCTATGCAGCATGCACAGGAACATCAATGCAGGTAACTTACGAAGAGATCGCTGAAATACTCGGTGACGACACGTCCAAGTGGGGCAAGAGAGTTCAGTTCGAGGCTTCTTCTCCGTGGGAGGTTACAAGCGCAAGCATTGGTACTGTAAAGTAAGAAACATAAGTGTCATTCTGAGCGAAGCGAAGAATCTTTACTTCGCTCGGAATGCAACCATGAATTATACAATTATTACAGGAGGAAACAAACAAAATGAAGAAATTTAAGAAGGCGGTTGCGCTTACACTCTGCGCGGCAATGCTTACAGGCCTTTGCGCATGCGGAGGAGACTCAAAATCAACTACTACGGCAGCAGGCGGCAATGACACTACAGCCGCAGCAAGCGGAGAAACCACTGAGGGCGGCGCTGATACAACGGCTCCTTCAGGCGGCGGAAAATACGCATCTGTAAATGATGTTCCGGCTGCCGCAGAGACAAGGACCATAAAGATCGGTACATGGTATGATCACTTTTATGATTCAACCATGAGCGGAATCGATGTAAACCCGAACGTAACCGATCCCGAGCGTGATCAGAAGATGTTTGATAACTTAAAAGAGGTAGAGCAAAAGTATAATGTAAAGATCGAGTTCGTGAACCTTACATGGGACGGTATCCAGGAGTCAATCAATACATCTATACTTGCAGGAAAGCCTGACTGCGATATCTATGAGGCAGACGTAACATTTGCGGTCCCCGCAGTTGCAAACGGCTATGTTCAGAAGCTTGATGATGTGATCCCGGCTGACGCAAACTTGCTTAACGGCCAGGAGATATTCGCAAAGGCTGACGCGGGACTTGAGGGTAATTACCTCTTCCTCTCTAACAGCGGTGAGACACAGGTTGCAGGTACATATATGCTTGCATTCAACACCAAGATGCTCAAGGATGCCGGACTCGAGGATCCGAACGTACTCTTCGAGAAGGGTGAGTGGACCTGGGACAAGTACAGAGAGTATCTTCAGAAGCTCACACAGGATACCAACGGTGACGGTGTGACAGATGTATACGGTTATGATTCAAGACCTGACTTCCTCGTAGACCTTCTTCTTATGAGCAACGGAACTACTATCGCCGGCGGCGCTACAGAGAACCTATCAAGCAAGGAAGTAGGCGAGTGCCTTGACTTTATTAACACAATGTACAACGTAGACAAGACAGCAAGACCTTGGGTTGCGGCAGATGATTCCTACGATGACCACACCTATTCATACTTCGACGGCAAGTGTGCATCATGGATCACAGCAGCATGGATCTCAGCTACCAACAACAAGAACGATGCTGCAGAGCTCGGTGCAGACTTCGAGACATGGGTACCGTTCCCGATCGGACCTTCGGGAAATGCAGAGACCAACGGACGTAAGAAGACCTCTTCAGGTAATGTATGGTTCATACCTACAGGCGTTGAGGATCCTGCATTCGTATACACAGTATTCGAGGCATGGCAGAACTGGTACAAGAATGATTATGCTTACCGTGATGCCGACATGACCTGGTGGGAGGATGCAGCCTGCAACGAGGCTAACTACAAGGTTATGGAGTGGACAGGTGAGGCCGGTAACTTCGACCTTTGGAACGCACTCGGTGTTGACTACCAGTGGCCAGCACTCATGATGGGTGAGAAGACTCCTGCACAGATCCAGGAGGAGGGCAAGCAGCTCTTACAGACAGCGCTTGACCAGATGTATAAATAACATAGTTTTTAAGTACTAAACAGTCAGAAAAAAGACTATTTTCAGCCTGCACTGCCTGGCGGTGCAGGCTTTTTTTACCAAAAAATCGGAAAAAGTAACGGAGCGTAAGGTTTATGTTTTCACCGGACGGTAGCTTAAGCAGAATACTTTCAACGGTTTTCGATGTGTTGATGATAGGGATACTGTGGCTTGTCACAAGCCTGCCGATTATCACTCTCGTTCCTGCGACGATATCCGCTTATCATACCATGGCTAAGGTTGTAAGGTACAAGAGCGGCTACATAAGAGAGGAGTTCTTTGCAGAGTTTAAAGCAAACTTCAAGAGGACGCTGCCGCTGATGATAGTAAATACTGTGCTGACAGCGCTATTCGTTGTGGAGCTTGTGTACCTTTGGTCTCTTGATGCAAAGAAGTACGGCCCAATGTTCATGATTGTTTTGGGAATAGCATTTTTGTACACCTGTGTGATTATGTACATTCCGGCATTTCTCTCGCGCTTCGATGAGAAGGTATGGGATGTGATAAAGCTTTCGGCTTATGTGGCCTTCAGATATCTGCCGGTAACCGTGCTTATGATCATAGTGCTTATAGCAGCGTGCTTAGCGGTATGGATCGCGCCCTGGGCCTGTGTTGTTTTGCCGGGCGTGTACATATTCCTGATTACATTTCCGATGGAAAAGATACTGAAGGTGTTTATCGAGGATGATGAGGATGCGTGGTGGGAGGATAACTCTGATACTAATACTAAAGAGTGACTGGAGTTATGCGGCAGGGAATTGAACAACACAGCGAAGTACACTGCTGAAATGACGAAAATCTCCAAGATAAGATTCGCAATGCTGTCATATATACAGCCACTGTACGGAGAAGTATTAAGAAAAGTATGATCTCTGGCTACCAAAAAGGAAGAAAACCCTGAAAAAGGTAGCCAAACAGGCGAAATAAGACAAGAAAACCCTGGAAATGGCTACCAAAAAGGAAGAAAACCCTGAAAAAGGTAGCCAAACAGACGGGAAAAAGCAAGAAAACCCTGGAAATGGCTACCAAAAAGGTCAAAAAAACAAAAAAAGGTAGCCAAACAGGCGAAATAAGGCGAGAGATTCCGGAAACTGGCTACCAAAAAGGAAGAAAACCTTGAAAAAGGTAGCCAAACAGCAAAAGCAATGTAAACAAATTATATTATCAGGAGGATGACGATAATGTCAGTTAAGATGTTGAACTGCCCGGCAGTTCCGAATATCCCGTGGCAGGAGAAGCCTGCGGTTCTCAAGGATGCTCCAATCTGGAGATACGACAAGAACCCGATTATAGACAGAAACCCGATTGAGAATGTAGCCCGTATCTTTAATTCGGCTGTTATGCCCTACGGTGATAAGTTCGTAGGTGTGTTCAGAGGTGAGGGAAGAAACGGTGTGTCATTCATTTACCTCGGCTGGAGCGAGGATGCAATACACTGGGAGTTTGAGAAGGAGAAGGTTAATTTCGTCAACGAGAAGGGCGAGCCCTTCCAGCCCAACTATGCATATGATCCGAGACTTGTTAAGGTTGAGGATACTTATTACATCATGTGGTGCGTCGATTTCTACGGCGCTGCCATAGGCCTTGCCAAGACCACGGATTTCAAGACCTTTGTAAGACTTGAGAATCCCTTCCTTCCATTCAACAGAAATGCGGTTTTATTCCCGAGAAAGATAAACGGAAACTTTGTTATGCTCTCACGTCCTTCGGACAGCGGACACACTCCCTTCGGCGATATATTCGTATCCGAGAGCCCGGATCTTACCTACTGGGGCAAGCACCGTCATGTGATGGGAAGAAGCTCGGAGTGGTGGGAGTCACTCAAGATAGGAGGAGGTGCTGCTCCTATAGAGACTACAGAAGGCTGGCTTTTGTTCTATCACGGTGTAAGCGGAACCTGCAACGGATATGTATATTCTATTGGCGGAGCAATCCTTGACATCGATAATCCGTCTATAGTTAAGTATCGCTGCGAGAATTTCATACTCACTCCGGAAGCAGAGTATGAGGAGAGAGGCTTTGTTCCGAATGTTACATTCCCATGCGCAACCATTCACGATCCGGAGACGGGAAGAATTGCACTTTACTACGGTGCGGCTGACTCTTATGTTGCGCTTGCGTTTACCGAGCTTGAGCCGATAGTTGATTATATCAAGGCACATAGTGTTACAAGGCATGATGACACCGAGATCGGAATAAGATAGTCATCGTGGACGGGAGTGACAAGTGTAATTTGTTTTGTTGTCAAGAGGCACCGTCGATGATATAATCAGCCTTAGATGTTTTTGTAAGGTTAATTATTCATATTAAGAAAGGGAGGTTTAATGTCTATGAAAATCTTACGTAAAATATTTACAGTGATGCTGACGTTGTGCCTTGTGATTTGTATGTGTGTGGTGACCACTCCCGCAACGGTTAAGGCTGAGACTGTAAGTCAGGCGACATCGATTGAGGTTGGGCTGAAGTATACGGGCAATTGCAACTATAACAACAAAAAGGTTTATAAGTTTACGCTCAAGAAATCGGGATTGATCTATTTTAACAATACTGATTATGAGAGCCATGGGGATAAGATATATCTTTATTTTTACCATGAGGAGGATTTGTCTAATTATTTAGGTAGATTTCGTTCTGAGTATAATGATAATATTGGATACTATGTGGCTAACAACTATGACTATGTATACTTAATGGCCGGTACTTATTATCTAATCGTTGAAACCGACTCGGATACTAATATAGCTTTTGCGTTTAAGATGAATTACAAGTCTGCAAATGAATCCTTTGCCGAAACATACTCTTCCAGGTATGATGTTATTTCAAACGCTAAGAAGGTTAATGTGGATACCTGGTATCGCGGAGTATTGTCTGATGATGATAATATAGATATGTATAAGTTCACGGTCCCCAATAAACAGACTGTAAAGGTTACTTTTAAAGCACTCGAAGGAGACTACAGGTTATACGGGTATTTTATCAGCTCGGATGGAAAAGAAATAACATGCGATAATTCGAAAGCCGGTGAAAGTGGTGCCGGGGAAATCTCGAGTACGTTAGAGGCGGGTACTTACTATGTAAAGTTTGAAAGTAATAATGGATTCTATAAATTCAGAATAACGCCTTGTGTAAGCGTGTCCTATAGTACTTTTGTTCAGTCGTATGGCTGGCGCCCTGAGGTCTCCAACGGAGCCTTTTCCGGTACATCGGGACAGAAAAAGAGACTTGAGGCACTTAAGATCCGGATATCCGAGAAGCCTTATAAGGGAAGTGTAATGTATAATGCTTATGTTCAGAAGATCGGCTGGCAGGGTTGGAAGTCCAACGGCGCGGTTGCCGGTACGACAAACAAAGGCTATAGAACCGAAGCAATCAAGGTTCAGCTTTCAAAGGATATGAAGACGCATTATGACATATACTACAGAGTATATATCCAGAAAATAGGCTGGTCCGGTTGGGCGAAAAACGGTAATCCTGCCGGAAGTGCCGGATTTGCTTACAGGCTTGAAGGTATGCAGGTGAAGATTCTGCCTAAGGGAAGCGCGGCACCGGGCAGTTCAAAGAAGGCATATACTACGAAATAAGACTAAAAGCTATCGCATAGGGAGACCTGCGCGATAGCTTTTTAATGCAATTTATATCCGTATTTTATGGTATTATTTTATGTGTTTTTGTTATAAATTTACAGTGCTTATCAGTACGCCCCGTCCCCGGTGACGGGCAGAAAGCAGAGGATAAAGGATGCAAAACAGTATAGAGTTTGATGGACATATTTTTGCGCTTAATGCGGGAGACAGCTCGTATCTGATGGGACTCGCAAAGAGCGGTGAGGGAAAGAAGTACCTCGGGCATATAGGGTTTGTAAAGAGGGTAAGCAGGCCTTCGGGAGCGGATGCCTTGCGAACCTCGGAGTATTCTTTTATAAGCGAGGGAAAGCCGGGAGATAAGTGCACCTTTATGGACGGTTTCCCGTTCGAGTATCCCGCGGGCGGCGTGGGTGACTTCAGGGAGAATGCCCTTGAGATTGAAAATGAAGCGGGCTGTACGGCTGCTGAACTTGTATATGTATCACACAGAGTATATGACGGCAAGGAGAAGCTTGCAGGCTTGCCTGCGACCTTCGGAGACAGTGACAAGGTGAAGACACTGGAGATCACGCTTACGGACGAAGTACTTTCTCTTGATGTCATTCTTATGTACAGTATATTTGAAGAACGAAATGTGGTGGTGAGGAGTGCCAAGCTCTTCAACCGCGGAGAACATGCCCTTTATATCAGGAAGGCGCTTTCCGCCTGTCTTGAGTTCGACGGGCGGGACAAGGAGCTAATCACCTTGCCGGGGTCATGGGCCAGAGAGAGGTACATAGACAGGCAGCAGCTTGGCTTCGGCAGACATATAGTCGGTAGTAAGAGGGGCATATCAAGCCATCAGGATCATCCTTTTATCGCAGTTCTTGACAGAAGCACGACTCAGGAGTCGGGCGAGCTCGTGGCTATGAACTTCGTGTACTCGGGCTGTTTCATGGCTTGCGCGGAAGTGACTCAGCATAATATGTGCCGCATGCTGATGGGACTCGGGACCGATACATTTAAGTGGAAGCTCGAGTCGGGCGCGGAGTTCACCACGCCGGAGGTTGTAGTAGTCAGATCGTCTAACGGATTAGACGAAATGACTCACGATCTGCACGAGCTTTATCGAGACCATCTGATAAGAAGTCCATATCTTCATAAGAAGAGACCTATACTGATCAATAACTGGGAAGCGACATACTTCAATTTCAACGAGGAGAAACTTCTCGACATAGCATGGGAGGCTAAGAAAAACGGAATAGAGATGCTGGTCATGGACGACGGCTGGTTCGGAGTGAGGGATAGCGATAACTGCTCGCTCGGCGACTGGAAGGTCGACAGACGCAAGCTCCCCGACGGAGTGGACGGACTGTGCAGGAAGGTAAATGAGATCGGGCTAGAGATGGGCATATGGTTCGAGCCGGAGATGATATCCCCTGACTCGGATTTGTACAGGGCGCACCCCGACTGGGCGCTTCAGATACCGGGCAGAGAGCCGCAGCTTTGCAGGACGCAGTTTGTGCTTGACATAACAAGAAAGGAGGTCCGCGACTATGTATACGAATCGGTTGCCACCGTCCTTCGAAGCTCTAATATCCGCTATGTAAAGTGGGATATGAACAGACCGCTTACAGATCTTGGCAGCAGCGGGCTTCCCGCTGACCGCCAGGGTGAGATAACTCACAGATATATGCTTGCAGTCTACGAGCTCCAGGAGAGATTGCTTGGCGAGTTCCCTGAGCTTCTGCTTGAGAACTGCACCTCCGGAGGAGGGCGCTTCGATCCCGGCATGCTCTTCTACAGCCCGCAGTTCTGGTGCTCGGATGATACCGATGCCATGGAACGCCTCTACATACAGGAAGGTACCATGCTGCTGTACCCGCTATCGACTATGGGAGCGCATGTATCAGACTGCCCGAACCATATAGTGGGACGAACTACGGACTTCGAGGTACGAGGCATGGTAGCACTGGCGGGAACCTTCGGCTACGAGCTCGATATAACCAGGATAAGCGATGACGACAGAGCCATGATCTCCGATCAGGTTGCCATGTATCATAAGTATAACGACCTTGTACGCGAGGGCGATTACTACCGCATTGCCTCCGCACGCGAAAACGGAAGCTATGACTGCTGGGAGGTCGTATCCAAGGATAAAACCGAAGTGCTTGTAACCTTCATCAGGCAGCGCGCCTACGCCGCAACCCGCCCGCCGAAGATAAGGCTGAAAGCCTTATCACCCGAGCGTACCTACACCTTGGACGACGGACGCTCCTTCTACGGCGACACCCTGATGAATCTCGGCATGGTAACCGATAAACTCTGGGGCGACAACAAAGGAAAACTATACCATTTCACCTCTAATATGTAGTGTAATCAAACACCTAAACATATGATATAATACAAACAATTATCCTATACACGAGGGAGGAACCACATTGAAACTTGCAGCGATATTTTCCGAGCATCTGATGCTCCAGAGAGATAAGGAAACCTACATCTTCGGTGAGACGGATATAGACGAGACAATTACAGTCTCAATTGATGATATAAGCGTTAAGTCCGATGTTAAGAAGGGCGATTTCAGGATAAAGCTTCCGGCGCACAAAGCCGGCGGTCCGTACACCATGACTGTTTCGGGAACAAGCGGAACGGTAACCGTTGAGGATGTCCTCTACGGCGAGGTATGGCTTGCCAACGGTCAGTCGAACATAGAACTCGAACTCCAGGGAGCCAGAGGCGGTCTGGATATAATCAACAGTATTGACAATGACAGGGTACGCTTCTACAATGTTCCAAAGTGTGCTATAATGGACGAGGTTCCTGAGGCTGAAAATGGCCTTACCTGGCGCCTTTGTAAAAAGGGAGACTTTAAGGATATCTCTGCAATAGGTTATTATTTCGCGGATGTGATAAGCAGGGAGCTTGGAGTACCGGTAGGAATAGTAGACTGCTATAGGGGCGGTAGCTCGGTAACCTGCTGGCTTAAGGAGGAGATACTCCACGCCATGCCGGAGGGAGATCCGTACTTTAAATCATACGATGAGGCATGTGAGGGAAGAACCGAAGAAGAGTACGAGGCGGAGATTATTGATTACGATTCAAGGGTAGAAGCCTGGTGCGCAAGAGAGGCAGAAGTTCATAAGACCAATCCGTCGCTTGCCGGCCATGAACTGGAAGAGGCAATCGGCAACTTCCCCTGGCCGCCACCAATGGGCTGGAAGTCCGCATGGAGACCGTGCGGTATTTACTACAGCATGCTTGAGCGAATTATCCCCTTTACATTTAAGGGAATACTTTACTACCAGGGAGAGGAAGACGGCCCGAGATATCAGCTTTATAAGAACCTTCTCAAGGCTCTGATAAAGGAGTATCGCGAAGACTTTATGGATGAGACGCTGCCGTTTATCGACCTGCAGCTTCCGATGTGGATTGAGCGAACAGCAGAGGAGACAAGAGAGTGGGGAGGCCTGCGCGAGGCACAGAGACAGGCTGTTGAGGAGACGGATAATACTTATCTGTCTATCCTGTTAGACTGTGGCGAAGTAGACAACATCCATCCGGTTGATAAAGAAACCCCGGGTACAAGACTTGCTGTCAACACGCTCGAATGGATATACGACAGCGATAAGGGGGCAACCTCGCCTGAGCTTGACAAGACGACTGTTGACGGCAATCGCATAATACTTACCTTCAGGAATACATTCGGTTTACTTAAGACTGCAGATAATGAACTGCTCGACTACCGTAATGAAAATACATCAGAAGTCCCGAATCACATCTACGGCTTTGAGGCAACCTCCGACGGCGCTGACTGGTTCGTCCCCGAAGCAAAACTCGCGGGTGATACCGTTGAGCTCACCATCCCTGATGGGATGTCTGTCAAGGGTATCCAATACGGGTATTTTAATTACGGTAAAGTAAATATTTACAATGCTAAAGATATGCCATTAGCACCATTTAAAAAAGAATTGTTATAAGTTTAAGTTGTTTTGTTTATTCAGTAAAAAACGTGCGCTG
Source organism: Lachnospiraceae bacterium (assembly GCA_017525525.1). Lineage (GTDB taxonomy): Bacteria > Bacillota > Clostridia > Lachnospirales > Lachnospiraceae > Coprococcus_C. Next base: position 42,843 of record JAFXSQ010000064.1, read on the forward strand.
AAGCGTCACAGTAGTCAAGCCAATAAACTCCGTGCGCTGAAGCGTCACATAAGGAACACTATATGCACAAGAAAAACAGACCAACAATCGGATTCATGGTAAGCGGTATCACCGACCTGTTCACTGAGCAGCTTTGCACAGGTGTTATCAACGAGATACGTCATCAGGATGCAAACCTCGTTATAATTCCTGTAAAGTATATCGACAGGGACCTTAGCTTCCCCGGGATGGACAGGTATGAATACCAGAATAAAACCCTCGGTTCATTACTTACCAAGGGTAATCTTGACGCGCTTATAATCGCTGCTGATTGTGTGGGCTGTCTGACCACGAGGGACAATCTTCTGAAGTTTATCGAGAGCTTCAAGGATATCCCGACAGTTCTTGTTGCATCCCGTATCGATGGGTATTTGAGTGTGAGCTTTAACAATGTTCCGGGAATATACGAAGGTCTTCGGTACATGATAGAAAAGCTGAATTGTAAGAGAATCTGTATGCTCGGAGGTCCTGATGATAATACGGATGCGGCTGCAAGGAAGCGGGTTTATCTGAATGTATTGAATGAATATGAGCTGCCCTTCGAGGAGAGGATGTTCGTTGAGGGCGACTTAACTCGCATGAGCAACGAACAGGCCGGGCGACTTATTGACGATAACCCCGATGCGGATGCGATATTTTGTGTAAATGACGATTCTGCGTTGTGTCTGTATGAGGAATTGAATAAGCGCGGCATGGAGCCGGGGACAGATGTCCTTGTAATGGGCTTTGACAATTCACAGGCAGGCGCGAAAGCTAAGATTCCGCTTTCTACGGTAGATGCGGATCCCATAACCTTAGGTAAGCATGCTATGAAATATGTCATGAAGCTGCTTAACGGAGAGGTTTCGGAATCACTTCTCGTGCCTACAAGATTTCTTCCGAGGGAATCAATCGGTAAAATCGAAGAGACCATATCCTACGACAAGGAAAGACTTATGGATAAGGACTGCATAGACAGCTTCTTTGATGAGATATTCTACAGATATGAAAGCATAGAGGCGGAGGATAACAGCAGGCTTAGGAAGAACTTCAGATTTCTTGTGTCATCGATTATAGATTACACGAGCGACCATGTCCTGACCCGGGTGGAGATAAAGAGCCTCGGTGTCGAGATAAGAAGGTTCCTCAAGAATGACGTATTAAGATATACCGATACGGATCTTTTCGTGCATTATGTCGAGAAGCTGTTCCATGCCATAGAGGACAGGCTGGGACTTCCGGAGGAGGAAAGAGAAAAGCAGCTTGAGCTTTTGCTTAAGGTTATAATTCAGGCTATGGATATAAGGATATCCGAATCTGATGAAAAGCTTGGCAAGATGCTCTTTGACATGAAAACGCACATCAAGCAGATACTTAATTTCAAGTACGGTAATGATCAGAGCTATGTGAACATGGTAACGGGACTTTACTGGCTTGACATGAAGAATGCTTTTATTTATATTTACGATGATCCGGTAACACATCTCGAGGGAGAACCCTTCCCGACGCCGGAGTTTGTGAATCTGAAGGCTGCTCTTGTGGACGATAAAGCCACAAGCTTTACCGCAAGGCAGCAGAGGATAGGCATAGACGATATATTTGACAACAAATATATGAAGGACGAGCAGAAGATAAGCGTTGTTATGCCCATCTTCTTTGACGAAATGGTCTACGGCTTTGCGGTGTGTGATATGACCGACATGGTCTACAGGAACGGTGAATTTATCGCAAACCAGTTCGGAGCTGCGGCAAGAATGATAGACTTGCTCAAACAAAACAGCGTGATACAGCAGCAGCTTGAGGACTCGCTTACGGCAATGAAGGAGAATAATATCGAGCTTGACAAGATGTCGAAGATAGACGCATTAACGGGCATCTTTAACAGGCGAGGCTTTGAGAGTGTGGCCGAGAGAATTATCAACGAGAGAATGTCTAATGAATTAGACACGGTTGTATCCTATGTGGATATGAATAACCTTAAGATAATAAATGATCGTTTTGGCCACGAGGAGGGAGACTTTGCCCTGCAGTCCATCGCTGAAATACTTAAGAAGGTTGTGGGCGATGACGGCATCATTGCCAGGGTAGGCGGTGACGAGTTCAACTTTGTCTATACCGGAGAGTTTGATGAGAGCGCTCTATCGGAGAGATTCAGACTTGAATTTGAACGCTTTAACTTAACGAGCGTAAAGCCGTACAGAGTAACCGCTTCCTGCGGCTTTGCCCGTGTGAAGGGCGGAGAGCACATGAGCCTTAGGGCTGCGCTTGAGCTTGCTGACCGTGCTCTCTATAAGGCTAAGCAGATCAAGGATAATGTAATATTGAAAGAGATTGATTAATAATGTGGGTACTGACTAATTGCCTGCTGCTTATGGTGGGCGCAGTGGCGGCGGTATTCGGTATAAGCTTTTACTTAAGAAACCGTGATACCTCCGGCAACATGCGAATATACATTCTTTTGTATGGCGTGTTTTCGGCGATATGGTGCATTAGCTACGGACTTATAGGTATAATAGATGATTTTGCCGTGTGTGAAGCTCTAAGAAAACCGGGAATTGCTTCCTTTGAGGCTTTCATGGTTTTGGAGACATTTATCGTCACGGAGATGACGGGTATTAAGAAACCCCCGGCTGTTATTATCAGAACGCTTATTATAGTTCTGAATATTGCGGATTTTTTCATCTATTCTGTCGAAGGCATGGATATATACGAAAGACGGGGAGCGTGGACTACCTGGCGCGCCAACCCCGATTACAGCTTCAACAGGAGCTTTCATACCGTTTATATGGTATTGATGTTCCTGGTTCTTTTTGTGTTCTGGATTTATTGGTTTAAGAATGTAAAGATGAAGCGAATGAGAAACTTTCTGTTCATGCTCTGCATCGCTAATTTTATGCTAATCTTTTTCAGTCTTCCCGATGCTATCTTCCCGACACTCGGACTTCCGGCAGTTTCTACATCGGGTCTCGGAGGCGCAGTCTGCACCATAGTTGTCTGGTTAGGCGCCACTCGTCTAAATTCATTTGACATACGCATGGGAAATATAACCGAGAAGCTTTTTGATTTCATCGATGCCGGAATCATAGCCTTCGGCACCGAGCACGAGACAGTTATGGTAAACCGGTATGCAAAGCAGCAGCTTGAGGGAGTTGACCTCGAAGGCGCCGGGATAGCCGACCTCTTTGATGTGGATGAGGTCACCGAAAAAGAAATGTTTTCGAAATCCCTTGATGACATATACTCAGCGAGACTGTGGGACAGAGAGGGCAGCAGGGCTTATTCCGTAAGCATGAGCGCCATGAAGGACAGGTATGGCGATCCGTTCTGCTTTCTGCTTGCATTCTTTGATGTGACTGAAGAGGTCGATACGGCAAGGCAGCTTGAGAGGGCGAGCAACGCAAAAAGCCACTTCTTAGCGCAGATGTCTCACGAGATAAGGACACCGATCAATGCCGTGCTGGGTATGAATGAGATGATTTTGAGGGAGTCCAAGGATAAGGATATACTTGAATACTCTGAGAATATCGATTCTGCCGGAAATACACTGCTTGCGCTTATCAACAGCATCCTCGATTTCTCGAAGATTGAGGACGGTAAGATGGATATTATCCCGGTTAAGTACGATACGGCTTCGCTGGTGAATGATTTGGTCAATTCCATATCCCAGAGGGCTGATGCAAAGGGCCTTGAATTAAAGCTTGATATAGACAGCTCGCTTCCGTGTACTCTCTTCGGAGATGATGTGAGGTTCTCACAGATTATAATGAACCTGCTGACTAATGCGGTCAAGTACACCGAGAAGGGCAGCGTTACATTTGCAATGAGAGCGGAGGAAAAGGTCGGAGAGAACGTGATGCTCTATGTGTCCGTGAAGGATACGGGCATAGGCATAAAAAAGGAGGATATGGACAGGCTGGCTATATCCTTTGAGAGGCTTGACGAGAAGAAAAACAGGAACATAGAGGGAACGGGACTCGGTATGTCCATAGTTACAAGCCTGCTTGAGATGATGGGAAGCAGACTTTATGTGGAGAGTACCTATGGGGAAGGTTCACAGTTCTACTTTACCTTGAAGCAAAAGGTAGTGGATGACACGCCGATAGGGGATTACGGTCAGGCGGTTAAAAGAAAGCGTGAGGCGGGAGAAACTGATGATGTTATCCATGCTCCCGGAGCGAAGGTACTCTTAGTCGATGATAATGACATGAATTTAGCGGTTGCGGGCAACCTGCTAAAGCTTTGTGGCGTGAAGGCCGACATGGCCTCATCGGGCGCGGAAACCATAAGCATCATGGAGAAGAAGACGTATGATATAGTATTCCTTGATCATATGATGCCGGAAATGGATGGCGTGGAGACCTTGCAGGCGCTTAAGGAGAGGAAGCTCATCCCGCCTTCGTGTAAGATGATAGTGCTTACGGCAAATGCTGTTGTGGGAGCGAGAGAGAAGTACCTCGAGAACGGCTTTGATGATTATCTCTCAAAGCCTATGGTGCTGGCAGACCTCTCGGGAATGCTGAAAAAGCATCTGCCGGAAAGTGCGTATGAAGAATAAAAAAGATTCATCGGGCTAAAGATGTGGTATTGACACGACATGGCTTTGCATAAGTTCGACTAACGAAATCAAAGATTTCGAGTCTCACTTACGTCGTGTCCTGTCGTCGAAACACATTAATAAAATGACTGCGTCATTAGCGTTTCTACGCTCAGAATGACACCTGTCATCCTGAGCGTAAGCGACGCAGACCTCAATGCGAAGCGTTGAGGTGCCGGCCTTCGATGTCATAAGAAACCCACCGCAAGCGGTACCCCTTATGACGAAATGCGAGGGCTTGCGAAGCAACAGGAAGGATCTTAGAAAGTGAGAGGGAAAATGAATTACCGAGTAAAAGATTTTGAGGACAAGGTTAAAACAGAAGGCAGGATTTTGGTTAAGGATAATGTGATGTATTTAAGCCACAGCGCAAGCTCAATCAGCTTCTTTACCGATGCGCGTGTGGTTGAGGCTGTGCTTACGACGGATACCGGGGTCGGCATGGAGAACCTGCCGGGCATAAGGGTATATGTGGACGGAAGAAGAGGAAGGGATATTGTTTTAGACCGCGATGAGGCCTGCTACAGACTTGCTTCGCCCTTTGACGGGAGAAAGCATCTGATTACAGTAATCAAGATAACCGAAGCTGCCATGAGCCATGTTGGCATAAAGGAGTTGAAGCTTGACAGAGGTGAGCTGCTTGACGGCTTCTTCCCGGAAAAAAACGGGCCTAAATTGTTGTTCTTTGGAGACTCCATAACCTGCGGTTACGGTGTTTTAGGCGGTCCGAATACAATCTACACAGTGAGGGATGAGGATGTGACAAAGTGCTATGCGTATGTCACGGCAAAGCTGCTAAACTCCGAGTTCCAGATACTTGCGGCTTCGGGGCACGGGATGTATGTGGACTACTTAAGGGATACCGAGAGGGTTGTTCCGCCGTTTTTTCCTGTGACAGCTTACCATGTGGACAAGGCTGCAGAATATGATTTCTCGGAATTTGTTCCGGAGGCGTGCGTCATAAACCTAGGCACAAATGACTGCAACTTTATAAAGGATGAAGATGTAATCGAGGGTTACAACAGCGCTTACAAAAAGCTTGTATATGATGTGAGGGCTGCATACCCTGATATAAAATTCGTGTTCACGATAGGAACTCTGTGCGACATTATGAACGAGGCGATAGAGCGTGTGGCCTCTGAGCTTCGCGCAGAGGGAGTGGAAGGCATACATGTATTCTTCCTTCCGTTTCAGGATGCGGAGAAGGACAGTGTGTCCGACGGCCATCCCTCACCCATAACGCAGTACAAGGATGGAGAGAGGTTAGCGGAGTTTATCCGGAGCATATTATAATGGAAACACCTTACACAAGCCTTGCAAAAGGTGTTTGTGTGGTGTATAGTGATTGTGTTTATCAAGGTCAATAATAGAAGTGAGCAGCCTCGGACATGGAGAATAGTGATAAGAAAAGCATATTGTCAAAGTTTATATCAATATTTGTATCAGTTTTTCCATGGCGTGAAGTGTTGACTTTTGTAATAACAGCGGTTTTTATGGTTCTCGCTTTGGTTGCGGTAGCTGAGATTCCGAAGGAGAACATAAAGGGAAAGCTGACCGAGTCGGCAGAGTACCTGAAGGATAAAAATCTTGAAATGCAGATAGACGGTGTTTCCTGCAGTTATGTCCATTCTTACGCTGACGCAATGCTGCTCGATATAGCTTATTATTATGACAGCAATCGTCCGCTTGCATCGATTATGAAAGCGGAATATTACAGAAATCAGGATAAAAGTCTGAACGAAAGCTTTGTTGAGGCAATAAAGCTTGATAAAGAACCTAACAATGAATACATCCGTTATTGGCACGGATCCAATGTGATAGTCAGGACTCTGCATAAGTGGTTTTCTATAAAAAGCCTGTATGTGATTAACGCTGTATTATTGACAGTCCTTTTTGTCGGACTGACGGTGTTCTTTATAAAGAAAAGGTATTTTGCTCCGGCTGTAGGGTTGCCGGCAGGACTTATTGCCGTTTCGATATGGTTTGTTCCGATGACGCTTGAGTCCGCATGGAATTTCCTTCTGTTGGCGCCGTTTTCGCTATGCGCGGTATTGACAGCCGGCAAGGATAAGGACAAGCGTTTTGGAGTATTGTTCCTGTGTTTCGGTATGCTTACAAATTACCTGGATTTTTTGAGCACGGAAACAATTACTCTTACGGTTCCGTTGTTGCTGGTTCTTTATATAGAGAATAAAAAAGAAAACGATTTTTCGGTCATGTTCAAAACCTCCGTTAAAGCATCTGTTTCATGGGGATTTGGATATGCCGGAGCCTGGGTAATGAAATGGATAATCGCCTCGGTTGTCTTAGGTGAAAATGTAATGCCCTATGTCACGGAGCATATCACTGAGCGTATCGGTGGAGACAATTCCATGATTGCCGCGGGGCCGATAATGGTTTTTTTTGATACATTAACACGTAATATAGGCTGTTTATTCCCCTTTAATTACGGCGCCGCAGGTGCTATGATCGGAACAGTGATATTTATTTTATGCGCATATATGATTTTTGTGTATCGGGGCAAGAATTGCAATAAGCGGCTGATAATTCTTTATGCTGTGGTTGGGTGCATACCCTACCTGAGGTATTTAGTGCTACACAATCATGCTTATCTGCATTATTTTTTCACATATCGAGCCCAGCTTTCAACGGTGCTTGCAGTAGCGCTGATTATGGATGAATTAAAGATTTGGGGCACATTTCGGAGGACAAGGCTTCATGAAAAGCGTCATCAAAAAAGAGCGTAAAATGTTGGATGTGTCCGTTGTGATGCCCTGCAGGAATGAAGAAGCTGCCGTTGCCGGGTGTATAAAAAGCGCAAAGCAATTTATAGAAGATAATGATCTTAAGGGCGAGATAATCGTCGTTGATAATGCCTCTGCGGATGCCTCCGCAAGGATAGCCAAGGCAGAGGGAGCAAGAGTTATAAGAGTTTATAAACCGGGGTACGGAAGGACGCTTCGGGCGGGAATAAGGGCAAGCCGCGGAAGGATAATAATTATGGGGGATTGCGACACTACCTATGATTTTAAAGAGGCGATAAGGCTGTACCGTCCCATGAACGAAGATAAATATGATATGATGATTGGCGACAGGTTTAAAGGCGGCATAAAAAGAGGCGCCATGCCGATGAGCCATAAAATAGGAGTAAGGCTTCTGTCACTGATAGGCAGAATCAGGTTTAAGACAGATATAAGAGATTTTCACTGTGGGCTCAGGGGGCTTACAGGTGAGGCTGCGGCGAGGCTTAAATTTAAGACAACGGGCATGGAATTTGCTTCCGAGATGATTGGCGTGGCTGTAAAGAAGGAACTTAGGATAGGCCAGACTCCCGTGACTTTGTCAAAGGTAAGAGTGAAAAGGAAATCAAAGCTTCATGCCGTCAGGGATGGATTGAGACACTTAAGGTATATCGTTAACTACCGATAGCGAAGAGGTTACCATATAAATAAAAAAGATAAAGAA
>JAFXSQ010000065.1 GCA_017525525.1 Lachnospiraceae bacterium
AACGAGGGGCTGACCAGCTTGGATGGGAATTAGATAAACTACTTATCATGACATTACAGGCGATGGCAGAGAATGAGGATTTGATCAAATCGGAGATGTCTGCTGAAGATGAAAACAAATGAAAGAGATTACAGTTGAACAGTTACACAAAGCTAATTAGGAGGATTGATATGGCAAATGACTATGCAACATTAAAAAAAGGTGGTTTTATGAAGCAGAGGCAGAAGAATCTGTTCTCCCTTCGCCTTGCAGTGATCGGCGGACAGGTCACTACGGAACAGCTGGTTGCGATTACTGAGGTTGCAAATGAATTCGGACAAGGTTATATCCACCTGACCAGTAGGCAGGGAATAGAGATTCCTTATATCAAACTGGAGGACATTGATAAAGTGAAGGAAGCACTCGCTAAGGGAGGAGCAAAGCCCGGCGTGTGTGGCCCGAGGGTTCGAACGATCACAGCATGCCAGGGTTCTTCTGTGTGTCCGAACGGTTGTATTGAAACGGAGGAACTGGCGAAAGAACTGAATGATCGTTATTTCGGACAGGAGCTTCCTCACAAATTCAAGTTCGGCGTAACCGGATGTCAGAACAATTGTCTGAAAGCGGAAGAAAACGACCTGGGGATCAAGGGAGGCCTTAAAGTTTCCTGGATACCTGAGAAATGCATATCCTGTAAATTGTGCGTAAAGTTATGCAGAGAAGGAGCGATTACCTTTTCGGATGGAACAGTTTCCATAGACAGAGATAAATGCAATTATTGTGGCAGATGTGCATTTGGCTGTCCGACTGATGCTTACAAAACAACTCCCGGATATCTTCTCAGCTTTGGAGGATTGTTCGGAAATGCCATCAGTAAGGGCGTGACCATCGTGCCCTTTATCGAAGATAAGGAAACTTTATTTGCCGTATGCGATGCGGCACTTGAATTCTTCAAGGAAAATGCTAACCCGAGTGAGAGATTTAAGTTCACCATAGATCGGGTTGGAAGGGACAAACTGGATGAAGCAATTTGGAAAGCTTATAACAAAACAGATACAGAGAATTAAACTGATTCCGATCCTTCTTTTAATGTGTTTGTTTTTCGGAGGCTGTGGGAGTAAAACGGCTGCAACCTCCCCTGTTACAGAGAAAACTTCGCAGGCAGTTACGGAAGAAGAGAAAAGAAACGGACAGAAGTATGAACGTGTGATCGCGTTATCAAAATCGAATGCGGAATTATGGATCCTGGCGGGAGGATCATTGATAGCAACATCGGAGGATGCTCTGAAGATTGAAGGCCTGAATCCGGAGGTTGTGTCACTGGGGGATATGGATCATGTGAGTCTGGAGGCTGTTACAGCATTGGAGCCGGATCTCCTTATCCTTTTTTCCACGGACCCGGCCCAGAAAGCCCTGGGAGAGGCGGCAGAGGGAATCGGTATTCAGGTATACTATACGAATATCGACAACTTTGATGATTATGATGCCGTGATGAAAGACTTTGCTGCATATACTGGATATTCCGATCATTACACTAAGTATGTTACAGATATCAAGGATCAAATTAAAGAAATATTGGAGCAGGTGCCGGTTGATGCCGAAAAAAAGACTTATCTTCTTCTGCATGTGTCTGCTACGAAAAGCAAGGTTGAGAAGAATGATTATTTTGCAAGTGAGATTCTGAATGATCTTGGATTGACGAATATTGCATCAGATAACAGTGCATTTGATGAATTGTCGCTGGAAGCAATCATTTCCGCTGATCCGGATTATATATTTGTTGTTCCTCGAGGAAATGAGAAAAAAGCATTGGAGAGTTTCGATCAGTTATTTACTTCACAATCGGCCTGGTCTACTCTTTCTGCGGTGAAAAACGGTCAATATCATCTTCTGTCAAAGGATATTTTTGGATTGAAACCGAATGATAAATGGGCGGAGGCGTACAGGCAGGCATATGAGATCCTGTACGGAAAAAAATGAAAAGATACGGTTTCTCGCTTCTGATCCTGATGGCAGTAGTTGTGTTCGCTGTATTCTGTGGCAATGGCGCTATCGGGACAGAGGATATATTTAAAACATTTTTAGGTGAGGGAAGCCCGTCACAGGAAGTGATATTGTATCAGGTGCGGCTTCCCAGAGTCTTCGCTGCTCTTTTTTCCGGGGCAGCTCTTTCTGTATCAGGATATATCCTTCAAAATATCCTGAATAACGCAGTAGCTTCTCCGGGACTTCTCGGGATCAATAACGGAGCAGGTCTATTTGTGCTTCTTTCCGCACTGATCTTTCCATATCAGGCAGGAGTGAAATGTCTTATGGCATTTTTGGGCGCATTTCTTGTTACGCTGATCGTGTGCCTTCTGGCAGCTGGAGCCGGGATTTCCAAAACATCGGTTATACTTTCCGGAGTGGCAATTTCTGCAGTCTGTGTATCGGTCATTGATGTGATCATTTCATTGAACCCCGAAACCGTGGCTGATAAGGTGGCGTTTCAGCTGGGAGGCTTCTCCGGAGTTCCGATCACATCTGTGCGGATAGCGGTACCTGTTATTCTGTTGGGGCTCCTGGTTGCACTGGTTCTTGCTCCCGGAATGGATATTCTGGGGCTTGGTGATGATACCGCCGGGGGCCTGGGGCTGAATGTACGGCTATATCGGATTGGATTTGTGCTTTGTGCATCATTCCTTGCAGGAGCGGCCGTCAGCATGAGCGGACTGATCGGATTCGTCGGACTTATGGTTCCGAATCTAATCCGGATGATCTACAGAGGGAAGAGCCGAGGAGGGATTCTTCTGTGTATTCTGAATGGGGCTGCGTTCCTGCTTTTTTGCGATACGCTGTCCAGGCTTCTGGTTTTCCCATACGAACTTCCGTGTGGTCTGTTGTTGAGCGTGATCGGTGCTCCTTTTTTGATCTGGCTTTTGATAAAGAAAAGAAAGAGGTTAGGCAGTAATGATTGAGATTAAAGACCTGCAGATTTCGTATGCATACGGAGACCCTTTTTCTGTTTCGGACCTTCGACTGGAAGAAGGGAAGATCACAACAATCATTGGTAAAAACGGTAGTGGAAAATCAACATTGCTAAGGACAATGGCAGGACAGCTTCCTTATCAGGGAAGTATTCTGATTCATGGAAAGCAATGCAGAGACTTTCATGCAATGGAAAGAGCGAGAGAGATAGCATTCCTTCCGCAGGTGGTGAGGCAGGTGAACATGGATGTCCGAACGCTGACAGAACATGGAAGATATCCCTACCATGGAAACCTTCGAAGAATGTCTTCTCGTGATGAAGAAATGATAGAACAGGCGCTTCGAATCACGGAGATGGGCGCATATCGAAACCGCCTCCTGCAAGAGCTTTCCGGAGGAGAGCGTCAGCGGGCCTATCTGGCGATGGTGGTTGCTCAGGACACCCCTATGATCCTGCTTGATGAGCCAACGACATTTATGGATGTTTCCTATCAGGCGTCGTTCTTTCAGATTATTCAGAGGTTAAAGGAAAAAGGACATGGGATCGTTATGTCCTCTCATAATCTGGAACAGAGTTTTGCTTACAGTGATCAGATATGTCTGATGGATCAGAGGCGGATCATAAGTATTGGCAGCCCGGAGGAACTGGCGAAGGATCCGAATATGTTTCGTTCGATATTCGGAGTGACCGTGAAAAGGATAAATGATCCGGAGATGTTGTATCCCTATGTGATTGTGAGGTGATGAGAATGGCTTTTTTTCCAATGATGGTAAGTACGGAAAATCAAAATGTAATTGTCATAGGAGGAGGAGAAGAGGGACTGAAAAAAATCAGGATACTCAGATCGTTTGGAGCATTGATCACTCTTGTGGCTCCGGATGCGCTTCCTGAAGCAATACAGCTATCGAATGTTTTTCATAAAAAGAAGTTTTCCTCTGAAGATCTGGAAGTGCAGGACTATATGCTTGTTGTGTCGGCTACAAATGACCGGGAAGTGAATTCTTTGGTAAGTTCATTGGCCAAGGCAAAAAGAATACCTGTGAATGTAGTTGATGATACTGAATTGTGTACATTCATTTTCCCGGCGATAATAAAAGAAAACGATTTGGTATGTGCTGTATCCAGCGCCGGAAAGAGTCCATATGTAGCCCAATATGTGAAGGGGTTGATTCAAGAATGTCTTCCTCCTCAGATTGGTATGATAAATGATCAAATGGGAGAATACAGAGAATCGGTTAAGAACGAAATATCGGATGTTGTGAAGAGACGAGAGGCATTGAAGAATAAATTGGATTCACTTATAGAAGATCTAAACCATTGACGATATGGTATACAGGTTCGACAAGAACGGAATCTGCACCACAAATTAATGCGGCACATTTCCAACAAGTAAATAGGAGGATACGAACATGACAAAAGAAGAATTCCTGAATCTGGCGAAGGACAATAACTGGGATGAAGAAAAGGACAAAGAGGTTTTAGACATACTGTTTAAGCTGCATGATGCAAGCGAACAGGGCGAAAAAATAACAAATCATCGTGAAAAACACGGTATTAATGGTCTTGATATTGTAGTCTTATCGAAAGACCTCCGACAGGGCAGGGTGCTCTGCAGGAGGTCTTTTTTGAGATGCTAAACTTTGATTTTTAGCACATCCCTGTTTTTCGTAAATAAATATTTTCCGCGGATTACTATAGCGCTTTTTACCAGCGGCTCTTAAGTATATCGTCCTTTAAATATAAGTTTCCCATTACATCTTTCTTTATCGGGATTAATTGCTGCTTTTTAACCATATATGAGATATTCTGTCTTGAGCACGACAGGATTTCGCCGGTTTCGGAGGTATCCATGATGTTATTCCTTGCAAAAGCCTTAAAATCATTTTTCGTTACATTAAGCTTTTCACCGGCACTATATAATACCTGAGCAGGGATATCGATTGAGTCATTGAAGGTTAGATAGTAACCTCCGGCCCCTAACCGGATAGATCCAAACAGCTTATCATTAGCAATGATCTTGTCTACTCCGTTAACATCCCTTAATTCGTTCAGATCAATCCTTCTTGCTGTATCATTTGCGAAAAAACATATGCAGGTTCTGCCTTCTGTTGCAAATGCACCCGAAAGGTTCTTATTCATTCTGCTTTGAACATATCCGGGCAAGGTATCTGTCCTTTTAACAGACATACCGTCCTGAGATGATCTGCCTTCGGATATCTCCATAAACTTCATTTCATCATATTCTAACAGTTTATGGTTCTTTAGAATCATGCCAATGTTTTGCCTTCCGCTCGGTATAACTCTTTCCTTTACCCACAAAAAGCTGATATCCCTCGGAATTGTATATATTCCCTTCTTTACAAAACCGCTGAAAAGAAGCGGTGCGGTCCACTCATCAATCGAGTCTTTAAGCTCAACTATAAAGCATTTGTCCTTTTCGTAATATAGCAGACAACCTATCTCAAGCCTGTTATCATTGTCATAGATTTCATAACTTTTCATATGTTTTATACCTCGAATAAATCATATCCCATAATTTATCGATATGTTGCTTGGATAAAACTTTATCCAACCCTTCAAATATTGAAGCCTTATCCTTCTTGTTCAGCTTTCCTTCAAATAGATTTCTTTCTTTTATAAGAGAGAGATTATCGTAACACGAAAACCCTCCGATAAAGTTCTGACAACGCTTATCTTCGCTTATATCATACTGCTCAACTTCCTGTTCCGTTATACAAGAATACATAAGCGAAAGACCGTGATCAAAGAGCGGTGCCAACCGTATTGTTTTTAACCGCGGATTTCTTAAAACCTCTATATTGGCGCCGTGTCTGTCTCGGTTGAGTATTATATAATCAACTGCAAGCATCACATCAATATATTTCTGCCATCCCATTCTTACACAAAAATCGTAATGCGACTCACCTATCAAATGATTAACTGTATAATAATTGTCCAACGCGGCCTTGCTCTCTCCGGCTTTCTTAAAATCTTCCGAACAACACAGATATGTCGTGTACTCCCTTCCGTCTATTTCTATTACGGCATTTATCAGTTGGTAGTGAATATGATCGACTTTCAAGATATTTAATAATCTGTCAACAATTATTTCATTCACACATTCATGCCCCACTACGCCATTGATCTGATCAAAATCAGACAGTTTGTAATATTTCTTGATTCCATCAAGTGTGGATTCTGACTTTAAAAATGTTCCTGCAGTTCCACTGGAGTTCCTGATATGTGACCACTTAAGGTATGTCAAATCTTGTTCTTCCTGAATAATATCTGTAGTAAACAATAAATAGTCCTCCTCTTGAAACATTTGTCGAGCGTCAAATAATATAATCCATTGTAATCGATTATTTGTCAGGCGTCAAATGTTTTTTCTTCGCCGTATTCCTGTATAGATATTTGGGCTTCTCAAAAAAACAAGGTTTGATTATAATTATTTCGGGTACTTCGACAGGCGACGAAAGGAAGAATAACGAAAAATGATACTTGTATACTATCTGATCATGATCAATGTGCTGGCTTTTTTGCTGTACGGCGCAGATAAGAAAAGAGCCGAGCGGGGAAAATGGAGGACTCCGGAGGCTGCACTTATATTTGTGGCGGTCATCGGCGGTTCCGTGGGCGCTTTTCTCGGCATGCATGTGTTTCATCACAAGACGAAAAAAAAGAAGTTCTATGTAACGATCCCGGTATTGATGGCGCTTCTTTTTTGTGCCGTTTGTTTTTGCTTATATCAGAATTATCACATCGTCGTGACCACATATGAGTACGAGGCGGATTTCGATATGAAGATAGTGCAGATCTCGGACCTGCATAATCAGATGTTTGGTTTCGGACAGAAGAAGCTGCTTGGGAAGATTGACGATATCGCACCGGATATCATCGTTGTGACGGGGGACGTCCTGGATTCGAATCATACATCGTACAGGTTGGCGCTTGACTTCTTTGAGGGTGCGGTGAAGATCGCACCGGTTTACTATGTTACGGGTAATCACGAAATGTGGTTGAAGCGCGACCATCGGGAAAAATACGAAAGCTTTCTGGCTGAGGCGGAGAGAGTGGGCGTGGTGCTTCTCGATAAAAAGACGGTCTCACTTGAGCATGTGGTTTTGGCCGGGGCCGGAGATGACTCGCATACCGTACCGTATGATTGGGAAGCATCAAAGCTTAAGATACTGCTTTCGCATGACCCGGCGCAGTACGAGGCTTACATAGAGAGCGGTGCGGATATTGTCTTTACCGGACATGTACACGGCGGACAGATCATCCTTCCCGGAAAGGGCGGAGTGTTCTCCCCGGATTTCACATTTTTTCCGGAAATATATGAGGGTGAACACCACTATGGCAGTATGGTGATGTATGTAAGCAGGGGACTCGGGAACAGCGTGCTGCCGGTGAGGATCAACAATTACCCGGAGATTGTAGTGCTTTCAATCCATAAGTAGGATATGGGCCGGAAGGATTCAGGGCATGGCAGATTATTCTGGTTTATGGTTTTATTGCCACAACCCTTAGCTTATGCGAAAGGGGGTGATCACCGGGTTTGTATCGCTTATTTTCCCGAGTGAACTTTGCGGGAAAGGGTGAGACATTTAAGCTTGCCGATCAGAACAAGATTATTTCCTTGTAATTTGCACGAGATTGATTTACAATGACAATAGTTGCAGACAGTGGAGGTAATTAACGTCTAATGACTGAAGAAGAAAATATACATTGGCATCCGGGGTTTTACGGTGGAGTAGAGCTCGAACTGATAGAGTATAAGGCAGAGCTGACATTTGAAAGTGAGCACAACCTGAGTAAGGAACCGCTTAGAATGGATATGCTCATCATCAAGAAAAATGCCGATATAGAGATAAAGAACCAGATAGGTGCGATTTTTAGAAAGTACAATATCCTTGAGTACAAGAGTCCCGGAGATGGGCTTACGATAGACGATTACATCAAGACAGTCGGCTATGCTTATATCTACAAGGGACTTGGGAAAACGGTAAATGAGATTCCGCTTAATGAATTAACTGTGTCATTATGCAGGGAGGAATATCCGGATGAGCTGATTAGACTGATAGAGGCATCAGGAGGAAAGGTTGAAGAGAGGTTCCCGGGCATATACTATGTGACAGGCTTGATCGCGATACCGTCGCAGATAATAGTCACGAGCCGGCTTAAAGGTGAGGAGCATGCGGCATTAAAGATCCTTTCAAGAAACGCAAAGGAAGAGGATGTACGAAGCTTTCTTGAGCAATCAAAGTCATTCAAGACACAGGGAGATATAGAGAATGCAAACGCTGTTTTGCAAGTTAGTGTGACTGCAAACAGCAGATTATACAGTATGATAAGGGGTGATGATGTTATGTGTCAGGCACTAATGGATCTTATGAAGGATGAAATTGAGGAGAGAGAAGAAAAGGCGACCGAAGCCGCCACGGGTATGGCAATAAGAAAGATGATGTCATCTTTGAATCTTACAGCGGAAGAGGCTATGGATGCGTTGGAAATACCGCAGGATAAGAGGCAGATTTTTGTTATGTATCTGAATTAAATCTGTATGAGCTGACGGCTTGAGCAAATGCGCATTGTCGGACAAGATGTATAGTTTACAATGAAAAAGGAGTTTATGTAGGTCGATGCATAAGCTCCTTTTTTAGTGCGATCAGGAAGGGGGTGAAGCATCATGGCAAGCACCTTCCTGTGATAGCGGTCGCAAGAGGGCGCTGTGTGTCTTGGAGAAAAAAGACTGGGTGAAAAGAAGTAAGGTTCATGCCGGGGGCAATAAGACGTGGAGATGGATAGAAGTTCGCAAGTGTGTGAATTGCGGAAGAAACCATAGGCTGATACCTGATAATCAGGTACCGTATAAGCACTACGAGGGAGTGCTTATAGAAAAGGTTGTTGACGGCACCCTTTCTGAAGATGACATGATTGAGATAGAAAACTATCCGTGTGACGATACCATGAACGAGAAGAAATATTTAATAAGCAGGTACTTCAAGAAGGGGTACAATCTGTATAAAAGAATGACGGAGGATTTCGATGATTATGCGTTATTCCTAAGAGACCTAAAAGTGCAATCCGCAAACAACGAGGTCGGGCGGGCCGGCAGAAAGTTTAAAAGAAAAGCTCGCAGGTGATGGCCTTTAGAAGTGATAAAGGAAAGCCGGATAAGAACGGGGAAGAGGCGCTGCTTTAGACTTAGAGCTCTTTCAGGTGCTTCTTAACCTTTGGTCTGATGGTGATCTCAGCGCCCGAAAATAAAGGTGGCTTTTGAGGGAGAGGAAAGCCGGCTACTTTAGCGCTTTTGTATTGGTCTATGAAAGCGATATCATTTTCGAGCTCCCAGATTCTGAGAGTTTTGAAATTGCCCATCCTGGAGTTGACCTGATAGAATTCGCAGTTTCGAAAAGAAACAACAATTTCGCTATCCTTATATGTTTCGCTTAACAAATCCTTTATTTTCTCAGCAAAAACTGTTATGACAGCAACTCGTTTCTCCGGGTCTTTGACCGGAGATATCTTCCAGTCCAAGAACTTTACATTTTCACCGACGCAAATATCAGCAGATGCATTCTGCCACATCACACCCATAGCTGTGATGACCAGATAAAATCTGCTTTCCTCTTTGTAGCCTGTGGCATCGTATGAATCAAGTTCTTTTACAAGAGTTTCTGCATAAGACTTGAGACAGTTAGGATCTGATTTACCGTTCCAAAGGGTGGTTGCCATCGAGTCGATGTCGTTATCGTTTCGGTACTGAGCAACATAGCTATCAACACGTTCCTGTCGTTGACGATACAGCTTTTCGCGATACTGACGCATTTCTGAAATCTTCTGGTTAATCTGTTGAACGTGTTCTTCTTTTCTCTTCTTTGATCCAAATAGCATAATCAAAACCTCGTGAAGTATAGTTGGGGATATAGGGAGATTGTACCCCATGCAGGCGATGATTTCAATAGGGATTTTGTGAGGGGAAAACTGTCCGGTAAGCATGGTTAAAGTGTATAAATGTATGTGTTCGTGCGGGCTTAGATGTGATATAATGCTATTAGTTTTGTGTGAGGAAACAGAATGAACAGGCAGAGTGGCATTTCATTACTGGAAGATCATGGGATGGTAACAGATCTGTTAAATCGATTGAGGACGGTATAGGCATATGAAAATTAAAGATAATCGAATAGATTCCGGAAAAGCTTTTGACTGGGGAAAGACTTCGAGGGAAAATAGCTTTTTTTGAAAAGCAGAAGAATCTTATAGGCAAAATGGTGAAATTGGTTCCGGTCCGGAAAGAGGATATTGAGACCTTATGGAAAATGCAGGTCGAGGCATTCACGGATCTTCTGGACAAATATCAGGATTTTGATTTGAATCCCGCTGCTGAAAGCATTGATAAAGTCATAGCCAGATTCGAGCAGCCATGGACAAAGTATTACTTTATTATCGCAGGCGGAAAAAGAGTTGGAGCCGTTCGAATAGTAGATAAACAGGACGGAAGTAGAAAACGCATCTCACCGATCTGGATCATGCCGGAGTATCGAAATAAAGGATATGCGCAACAGGCAATCATGCAAGTAGAAAAGATATATGGAACAGATTACTGGTGCTTGGATACGATTCTGCAGGAAGAAGGCAATCTTCATCTCTATGAGAAACTTGGCTATCACCAGACGGGCAGGGTTGATAAAATCAATGATAGGATGGATATAGTATTTTATGAAAAAGATGAGAATCGGCAGATGGATTATTCGATAAAGAAAGTAGCATCGTATGAGAGAGATCTGCATTCTATGGAAAGCCCAAGATAGCTCTTGTTGACTTGAGGTGTGATTTGATGGATGTTTATTTCTATGATCCGCAAAGATTTCACGAACACTATTTGCGTAGAAGACGGGGATATGTTATACTTTGCATGAAATAATTGCGGATAACCGCAAATAAATCGTGAGGTGCATTACAAAAGAAAAGTTATTGAAGGAGTCCGATGAAAATCGGGCTCCTTTTACTCTATATGGGGTGGGATTGGCAAGGGAAAGGTCAGGACAAGAATAAGGGGGTTGATTTTTGTACTGACAAGTGTTAAGATGTCTGACTGGATAGTTAGTTTTTACTAACCTTATTATAATGCTTCAAATGAGTTACTCCGCATGTGCGGAGTAAAAAAATGCAAATCAAGTTAGCTGTTACTAACCTTGACGCTCGATAGTGCATCATCATTTGAAGTTTATTCATAGGGAGGACAGACAGTTGGGAAAGACAGAAAAGTATGATCATATGAAGCTGATCAGGGGATATGCGGGAGGACATGCATCTCTGATAACACTGGGACGGTGTCTGGCTGCGGTGAGTGCGGTGATGACGCTGATCCCGTATTACGAGCTGTGGAAGATCATCAGCATAGCTGTGGAGGGAGAGGACACCGGCAGGATCACATTTTATGCCTGGACTGCGGTTGCCCTGATCGTGGGCGCACTGCTTGTGTATATTGCGGCACTGTTTTGTACGCACATCGCGGCCTTTCGCGTGCAGGCTAATATGCGAAGCTCGCTGATGCGCAGGATCCTTACCTTGCCGCTCGGCGTGTTTGATGAAGACGGAACCGGAAAGATTCGAAGGATCGTCAACGACTCTACGGCAGCGACGGAAACATTTATTGCGCACATCTTGCCCGACAAGATGGTTGCTGCAGTGACGCCGGTGGGACTTCTGGTTCTGGTCTTTGCATTTAATTGGAAGATTGGTCTAATCTGCATGATCCCGGCGCTCATCGGGTTTATGTGCATGATGAGCATGATGGGCAAAGGCATGCAGGAGAAGATGAAGGAGTACCAGGACGCACTCGAGACCATGAACAGTGAGGCGACGGAATACGTAAGAGGTATCCCCGTGGTGAAGACCTTCGGGCAGACAGTGCATTCATTTAAGCGGTTCAAGGCCTGCATAGACGGTTACGGGAAATGGACAACGGATTATACGCTGGCTCTGCGGTTTCCCATGACGGGCTTTATGACATGTATCAATGCAATCTTTGCATTTATTGTGATAGCAGCATTTGTGGTTACGAAGGACGGTGTCGAAAATGCTGACATTTTGAATATCATGTATTACATCATTATAACTCCGCTCATCACTGTGGCACTGACCAAGATCGCTTATTCGGGAGAGGCGGAAATGAACCTGATTGATGCGTTAAAGCGTGTGGACAGGATCATGGAGCTTGAACCCCTTGCTGATGGTATGACGGGGCAGCTTCCGAAGGACAGCGGTATCGAGCTGAAAAGTGTGTCTTACCGCTATCAGGATGCAACCCGTGATGCGGTAAGCAAGGTGTCGCTTTCAATAAAACCGGGTGAGCATGTGGCACTGGTCGGACCTTCGGGCTCGGGCAAGACAACACTTGCGGAGTTGATGGTACGCTTCTTTGATGTGACGGACGGAGAGATAAAGATTGGCGGGGTAAATGTAAAAGACATGAGCCCATCGGAATTGATGAAGCAGGTGTCGTTTGTGTTCCAGGACAGCAGGCTGATCAAGAAGACAATCTTAGACAACGTCCGTATGGGCAGGCCGGACGCATCGGAGGATGAGGTGATGAAGGCGCTTGCCAAGGCGCAGTGCATGGATATCATCGACAAGCTTCCCGATGGGATTCATACGATGCTAGGAGAGAAGGGAACCTACCTCTCGGGAGGAGAGCAGCAACGTATCACGATCGCGCGTGCGGTTCTTAAGGATGCACCGATCCTGATCTTGGATGAGGCGACAGCATTTGCGGAT
This sequence comes from Lachnospiraceae bacterium, assembly GCA_017525525.1. Lineage (GTDB taxonomy): Bacteria > Bacillota > Clostridia > Lachnospirales > Lachnospiraceae > Coprococcus_C. The sequence continues at coordinate 12,731 of JAFXSQ010000065.1, forward strand.
CCTGACAACGAGACGAAGGTGCAGGCGGCATTTGAAGAGATTTCCAAGGACAAAACGCTCATCATGATAGCGCACAGACTGAGCACGGTCATGAATGCGGACAGAATCTTCGTGATGGATGCGGGACGCTGCGTAGAATCCGGGACGCACGAAGAGCTGATGGCGCGCGGAGGACTGTATAAGCGCATGTTTGACGAGTATACGAGATCCATCGAGTGGAAGGTAGGTGCATAGAGATGATAGAAAAACTGCAGCATAAGTATGCACTGTCGAGACAGGGCGCTATAGATATGGTGAAAGCCTGCATCTGTGTAACGATTACGAATATTGCGTTGATGATGCCGGCCGGAATTCTGTACATGTTGATCGATGATCTCCTGCACGACGGATTGGATAAAGACAGGATCCCGTTTTACATCATCGCATCAGTCGTTGTGCTGATACTCATCGCGCTTACGAATTTCGTTCAGTATAACGCAACATTTCTGACAACTTACCGGGAGAGCGGCGTGAGAAGAACGACGATCGCCGAAAAGCTTAGGAAGCTTCCGCTGTCTTACTTCGGAAAGAAGAATATCGCGGACCTGACTACGAATATCATGGGTGACTGCGCCATGATCGAGACCGCTTCGAGCCACTGGATCCCGGAGCTGATCGGTGCGCTGGCATCGGTAAGCCTCGTAGGTGTGAGTCTTTTCTTCTTCTTTGACTGGAGGATGGTGCTGGCCAGCTTCTGGGTGATCCCGACCGCATTTATCATTGTGGTTACCTGCTCCGGTGCGGAGAAAAGGGCGGTACGTAAGAATCAGGCAGTGAAGCTTGCCATGTCCGACGGGATTCAGGAGTGCCTGGAATGCGTTCGCGATCTTCGCGCAAATAACGCCGAAGGTCAGTACATGGAAGAGCTGGACGGAAAGATCAAAAATGTGGAAAAGTTCGCTCTGTTCACGGAGCTGAAGATGGCAATCTATGTGAACTCCGCGGCAATCATACTTAAGATCGGAATCGGAAGCACGGCAGTAGTCGGAGGAGCGCTTTTCGCAAATGGAAAGATAGACATCCTGACATTCTTCATGTTCCTGATGCTGGTATCCAGGCTCTATGCTCCCATGGAGATCACCCTGCAGAACTTTGCGGCGATCATCGCAACGGGCATTCAGTGCGAGAGGCTTGATGAGGTGCTGTCGCATGAGATTCAGACCGGATCGGAGAAGCTTGACAACAAAGGGTACGACATTACCTTTGATCACGTGGGCTTCAAGTATGCGGACGATACGGATGTATTAAGTGATGTCAGCTTTACCGCAAAGCAGGGAGAGGTGACTGCGCTGATCGGTCCTTCCGGCGGTGGCAAGACTACCATATCCAGACTTGCGGCCAGGTTCTGGGATGCTGACAGCGGCCGGATATCTTTAGGCGGCGTGGATGTATCGAAGATTGATCCTGAGACACTGCTTGCAAATTATTCCATCGTCTTTCAGGATGTGACGCTTTTCAACAATTCCGTGATGGAGAACATCCGTATCGGCAAGAACGGGGCGACAGATGAGGAAGTGATGGAGGCGGCAAGGCTCGCAAACTGTGACGAGTTCGTAGACCTCCTGCCAGAGAAGTACAACACGAACATCGGAGAGAACGGATGTGAGCTTTCGGGCGGTGAGCGCCAGAGGATATACATCGCAAGAGCATTCTTGAAGGACGCGCCGATCATCTTGCTCGATGAGGCAACGGCATCTCTCGATGCCGAAAATGAAACTGCAATCCAGGAGGCACTTTCCAGGCTGATCAAGGACAAGACGGTTCTGATCATCGCACACCGCATGCGAACCATTGCCAATGCGGATCATATCGTCGTGCTAAAGGACGGCGTGGTTGCGGAGGAGGGAAGTCCTGAGAAGTTATCTGCCACAGACAGCATATACAGCCGCATGACGAAGCAACAGCTGATCGCTCAGAATTGGAAGATGTGATCGGAGGAGATAGCATGGAATTAAATCTTTCAAATGTGATCATAATCATTGTTTTCCTGCTGATCGTTTCGCTCGCTGTCAAGGGCTCCGTATCGCATTTTAAAGGAGAGGGCGGATGCTGCGGCGGAGGCGGAAAAGACAGACTCATAAAGCCGAAGAAGCTTGACAAAGTGGTTGCCACGAAGGTGATCGGGATCGATGGCATGATGTGCGATCATTGCGCCGCGAGGATTCATAACGCCTTAAATTCCATGGAAGGCGTGAATGCGAAGGTGCAGAGGAGCAGAGGACGTGCTGTGGTAAAACTCGGCAGAGAGATTGATGATTTCGAGTTAGAAAAAGTGATCACTGATCTCGGATATACAGTAACAGGAAACCGGTAAAACCGGACAGATGGGCAGGATTACGAAGTAATCATGACAATACATATTATTAAGAGGAGGAATTGAAAATGAGTTGGAACAAGGTAGGTATTTTTGCACTCGGAACACTGTTTGGACTGGAGGGAGTGAAGCTCCTGTCGTCAAAGGACGCAAAGAAGGTGTATACGCACTGCACCGCAGGCGTGCTTCGCGTGAAGGATGCGGTTCTTGATCAGGTGACAACCTTACAGGAAAACTGCTCGGACATCTATGCCGAGGCAAAGCAGATTAATGAGGACAGAGCGAAGAAGGAAAAGCTTGAGGAGAAAGCTGTTGCAGAAGAAACAGAGAATGCTGTCGAGGAAGATACAGTCGAGGGAGGTGCGATTATGACGAAGTCATAATTTTGCATCGCACCGACCGACTGGGCAGGATTGCTTTAGCAATCGTGCCATTACATATTATACGAGCGGAGGCTTAGCTATGGATTTTACGATCAAGCATGAGATCAGGTCGAGGATCCGGGTCCATTTTTCCATGAAACGCATGAGCTTTTCCGAAGCGGATACTCTTGAGTACTATCTTAAGAGCCAGCCGGAAATCAAAGAAGTCCATGTATATGAAAGGACTGCGGATGCCGTACTGGTTTATGACGGAGACAGAAAGCAGGTTTTGAGAAAGCTGCGCAGCTTTTCTTTTGATGCGTGCGCGCTTCCGGCAAGTATGGCTGAGAGCTCGAGCCGGGAGCAATCGGCGGCATACTACGACAAGATTGTGAGCTCAACCATTCTTCACTACGGAAAAAGGCTGCTTCTTCCCACTCCGTTTCGGAAGGTAATCGAGACGCTGAAGGCGGTGAAATACATCTGCAGGGGATTGAAAACCCTGCGGAATAAGAAGCTTCAGGTTGAGCTGTTAGATGCTGCGGCAATCACCGCGGCACTTATCACAGGGGATCACAAGACGGCTTCGAGTGTGATGTTCCTGCTCGGAATCGGAGATACCTTAGAGGAGTGGACACACAAGAGGTCAGTGGATGATCTGGCCAGACGCATGTCCCTGAATGTTGACCGGGTATGGCTGGTCACAGAAGACGGAGAAGTACAGACCGAGACAAGCTCGGTTGTTCGCGGAGACCGCGTGGTAGTGCGAGTGGGTAACATGATTCCCTTCGACGGTGAGGTGTGTGACGGCGAGGCGATGGTCAACCAGTCCTCCATGACGGGTGAATCCGCTGCTGTCAGAAAGAGCATTGGGACAAGCGTTTTTGCCGGGACTGTTGTGGAGGAAGGAGAAGTGACGATCAGAGTTACGCAGACGGAAGGCTGCGGCCGCTTTGACCAGATCGTGCGGATGATAGAGGAGTCCGAGAAACTGAAGTCTTCGCTTGAAAGCAAGGCCGAGCGTCTGGCAGACAGGCTGGTTCCCTACACATTTGCGGCGTCGGCTCTCACATGGTTTTTATCAAGAAATGTGACAAAGGCCGTATCGGTTCTAATGGTGGATTACTCCTGTGCATTAAAAATGGCGATGCCGATCTCGGTGCTTTCCGCTATCAGAGAAGCATCGGAGCATGACATAACCGTAAAGGGCGGAAAATTCTTGGAGGCTGTGGCAGATGCGGATACCATAGTGTTTGATAAAACCGGAACGCTTACGAAAGCACAGCCGACCGTGGTCAGGGTGGTTTCGTTCTGCGATGAGTCGGAGGATGAACTGCTCAGACAGGCAGCCTGCCTGGAAGAGCATTTTCCGCATTCTGTGGCGCGTGCGGTCGTCGAGGCGGCTGAGCGAAAGGGGCTTCTTCATGATGAGCTTCACACAAAGGTGGAGTACATCGTGGCACATGGCGTGTCCAGCACAATCGATGGAGAAAAGGCTGTCATCGGAAGCTATCACTTTGTGTTCGAGGATGAGGCAGTGCAGCTGCCGGATGAAAAAAGAGAACTGTTTGAGTCGCTTCCGGATGATTATTCGCTTTTGTACTTTGCGAAGGGCGGTAAGCTTGCTGCGTGCATTTTGATCGAGGATCCGTTAAGGGAAGAGGCAAAGAGTGTGATCGAGCAGCTGCGGGAGCAGGGCTTTAAGCATATTGTGATGATGACGGGCGACAGCGAAAAAACCGCTGCGAGAATTGCGCAGGAGGTCGGGATTACGGAGTATTACGCAGAAGTGCTGCCGGAGGACAAGTCGGGCTTTATAGAACGCGCGAAGGCGGACGGAAGACGCGTTATCATGGTCGGTGACGGAATCAACGACTCGCCGGCGCTCTCGGCTTCGGATGCAGGTATCGCCATCAGCGAGGGCGCGGAGATCGCAAGGCAGATCGCGGATATCACCATCAGCTCGTCGAATCTTTCAAGTATAGTTACATTAAGAAAACTGAGCACACTCCTGATGAAGCGAATCAGGTTTAACTACAGAACAATTGTCGGGTTCAATACTTCGCTGATCGCTCTCGGAATAGCGGGATTGCTCTCACCGTCAACCTCTGCCATGCTTCACAACGGTTCCACTGTGGCACTCGGATTAAAGAGCATGACGAATCTTTCGTGAAGCGGCAGCCTAAGGCATGGCTTAATAGACGATAATTTAAACATGGAGAAAGCGTATGAATGAGGGTGTGGCGGCTAACAAAAGAGTGAAAAAGGCGGGGATTGTTAGCCGAAAGAGGTGAGAAAGTGCAAGAAGGCAAGTGCGGTAGCTAACAAAAGGGCGGAAGAACAGGGGTTTGTTAGCCGGAAGGAGGAAAACAAAAATGATGCAAAGCGGTGCGTCGTCAATCGTGCAATTTGAGAATGTGACCAAAAAATACGGAGAGGGTGATGCAACGCAGCTTGCAAACGACAACGTATCCTTCTCGATTGATGAAGGTGAGTTCGTTGTGATTCTCGGACAGTCGGGAGCGGGAAAGTCTACTGTGTTAAACATGCTCGGGGGTATGGATGTGCCTACCTCCGGAAGGGTTACTGTGGCGGGACAGGAGGTCTCGAAGATGAATGACCGCGAGCTTTCGCTGTACCGCGCCGGAACCATAGGTTTTATCTTCCAGTTTTACAATCTGCTCCCGTCATTGACCGCACTTGAAAATGTTTCCCTTGTCAAAAACATTGTTAAGGATGCGGGAGACGCCGAAGAGATGCTGGCACAGGTCGGGCTTGCAGAGCATAAGAACAAGTTCCCGGCGCAGATGTCCGGCGGAGAGCAGCAGCGTGTCTCCATCGCGCGAGCTCTCGCCAAGAATCCGAAGATCATATTGGGCGATGAACCTACAGGCGCGCTCGATTCGGAGACCGGGGTGATCGTGCTTGAACTGTTGCAGAAGCTATGCCGGGAACAGAAGAAGACTGTAATCCTGGTTACACATAATGCGGATATCGCGCAGTGCGCGGATAAAGTGATTCGCATGAAAAACGGAAAGGTCAGAGAGATAAAGATTAACGATTCTCCCAAGTCTGTAAGGGAGGTTGAGTGGTAATGCTTTTTCGAAAGATGCTGCGTGAGCTGTTGAAAAACATAGGACAGTTTCTTTCTATCCTGATCCTCTCGTTTTTGGCAATCTCCCTCTTTGCGGGTTTGAAGGCGAGCAATATCAGTGCCTATAACAAGCTGAATGATCTGTTTGAGAAAACCAATAATGCCGATGGCTGGATCTACAGTGAAGGCTTCTCGGACGAGCAGTTAGAAAGCGTTAAGAAGCTTCCGAATGTAAAGGATGCACAGCTTAGAACTCATGTTACAGCGAATGCGAAGGAGAATGATCAGGCACAGCTTGAGGTCTATATTTTACCGGAGAATACGGTGTCGAAGCCGCTCGTAACGGAGGGCGCGGAATTTGATACAGAGGATGCTGATGGTGTCTGGATCTCCGAAAGCTTCGCAAAGGCATGGGAGATAAAACCCGGTGATAGGTTCGCTATGATCTATAGGGGATTTGAGGTTGAAAAGACTGTGCGCGGGCTTGCTGTATCCCCGGAGTATCAGTATCTGAAGGCTGATAAGGATCTGGATGTTGTGATTAAAAATATCAGTGTTGTATATCTTTCGTCTAAGGGATTAGACAGTCTCCCGAAAACGGAGTTGATCTTTACCACGGACCGGGAAGATGTAAAAGGCATGGAGCAGGAGATTTCTGAAGCGCTGTCCGGTGATTTTGCTGTTTTTTGCGACAGAGACGACCTGCCCGGAATGAAAGTGATGGCGGATGAGCTTGCGCAGCACGACCAGTTCGCTGTTACATTTCCGGTTGTCTTTATCGCCATAGCGCTTTTGGTCATCATGACGTCCATGAACCGAATGATCGAAAAGCAGAGGGTTCAGATCGGAACCATGAGAGCGCTCGGCATGAAGCGGCGCAAGATTATCGTCCATTATTTAAGCTACAGCTTTTTCGTCTCCTTGTTAGGTTCCGTTGCGGGATTATATGTCGGAACATACGGAATCGGCGAGTTTATAGCAAGGATATTCCGGGAGTGGTATTTCATTCCGGGGTGGACGGTGGAGATGGATGCGAGCTTTTTTGTCGTGCTCGTACTGATTGTGTTCTGCTGTACGGGAGCCACCTATCTTTCCTGCCGAAAGGTTATGGATGTAAAGCCCGCAGAATCGCTGCGGCCGGCGGCGCCGAAGTCGGGTAAGAATACCTTGTTTGAAAAGCTGCCGTTTTGGAATAAGCTGGGCTTTTCTTCGCAATACAATTTAAGGGATATATCAAGAGGAAAACTCAGAGCGTTCATGGGTGTATTCGGAACTGCGGCCGGGATGATGCTCATGGTTGCTGCCTTTGCGTCCTATGTAACGATCAAGGATACCTCAAGCTGGACCTTTGACAAGCTGCAGAGATATAAGGCGGAAGTCGATTTTTCGGGAGGAACGTCGCTTTCGGAAGCCGAAAAAGTAAGAGGGCTTTTTGAAGGTGAGCTCGTACAGGCGCAGGCTGTGGAGATCGCTGTAAAAAAGGATGCGACTGCCGGAGAGAAGAGATCCACGACCATGATCGTGACCGAAGGAAAGGGCAATTTTGCTTTGACCGATGTACACCGTGATCCGGTTGCTCTTGCTCCGGGAACCATAGCAATCACACAGAAGCTCGCAAAAGCACTTTCCGTAAAGGAGGGTGATGTGCTCTACTGGCACATTTACGATAAGAACACCTGGTATGAGTCGAAAATCGGCCTGATCAATCGTAATCCCAATCTCCAGGGAATAACGATGCTCAGGGCAGATTATGAAGCTTACGGACTTGAGTTTGAACCGGGAATGCTGTATACGGATGAGTCTGTTGACTATGATGAAGTGAGCAGGGTGTCCGATAGTGTGTTGGCAGTACATGATGATACTGATCTTCGCGAAAGCTTTGACATTATGATGTCCATGATCAATGCGATGATTGGTGTATTTATAGCATTTGCTTTAATCTTGCCGGTGGTAGTGCTTTACAACTGCGGGAACCTCTCATTCAACGAGCGTGTGAAAGAATTTGCAACGTTGAAGGTGCTTGGCTTTACGACCGGCCGGATAAGGAAGCTGCTTTCCCTGCAGAACCTGTGGCTGTCCGTGCTGGGAGTGTTGCTCGGAGCACCGTTTGGGACCGTGCTCTTGCAATATATGTTTGATTCAAACGGAGACAGCATGGACTATCAGGTTGGTGCCGGGGTTGTGTCCTATGCGCTGTCAGCGGTTGCCGTTCTGGTAACCTCCGTACTTGTCAGCTATATGTTCAACAAACGGATCAAGAGACTGGATATGGTCGAGATCCTGAAGGGAATGGAGTAAAACACAATGAGTCCCGTCCTTTTTAGGACGGGGCTCATTTTTAGGAAAGGCATCATCATAATAATAAACGGAGGAAATGAAATGTTTAAGAGAGTAGCTCCTTACATCGGAGAATATAAGAAGTATACCGTATGGGCCACGATCATGATGTCCATAGGCATCATTGCAAATATTATGCCGTACTTCTTTCTCTATCAGATCATCTCACCGCTCACACGGGGAGAGAGTATAGATGTTACTTTTATTCTTATAAGGGTTATCGCGGTTGCTGTATGCGAGATTGTTTTCTCGGTTACTTATGTGCAGGGGCTTCAGTTTTCACATATCAGCGCATACAACACGTTGAAGAACTTAAGAATATCTCTCCAAGGGAAACTTGAAAAGCAGCCGTTGGGAAGTATAACGCAGCTCGGTACGGGACGAATAAAGAAGGTTTTTACGGATGATATAGATCAGGTTGAGCTGCTGTTGGCGCATGCAATCCCCGAAGGTATCGCCAACATTGTAATCCCGTTAATTATCATTGTTCTTATGTTTGTGTTTAACTGGAGACTTGGTCTTTTGTCGCTGGTACCGCTTGTGATAGGAATGTTTGCAATGGGCATGATGATGAAATCCGGACTGGAGAAGATGAATGCATATTACGAATCCGCCGCGAACATGAACAACACGATCATCGAGTATGTAAACGGTATGGAAGTGGTCAAGGTGTTCAATAAGGACGGGGATTCTTATAAGAGGTTCGGTGATGTCGTAAGAAGCTATCGTGACTTTACACTCGATTGGTATAAGGTCTGCTGGCCATGGATGGCAATCTATTCAAGCGTCCTTCCGTGTCTTGTTCTCTTGATGCTGCCGTTTGGCTCCATGATGGTGCTCGGAGGGACTGTTTCTCTTGATAAGCTGGTTCTGGTATTCTGTATGTCATTTGCAGTGGGACCTTCGGTTTTGAAGGCGCTCAATTTTGCCGGCAAGTTTCCTCAGCTTGATTACAAGATTGCGGAGCTTGAGAAGATGATGGAACACCCGCCGCTTAAGGAGGGAACATCTCGGTTTAAGGGAGCCGGTCTGGATGTAGAATACAAGGATATCCACTTCGGATACGGGGATACAGAGGTGTTTCATGGCGTGAATCTTTCTCTCAAACAGGGAACGACCACTGCGCTTGTGGGTGAATCGGGAAGCGGAAAGTCGACGCTTGCAAAGCTTCTGGTGCATTATTACGATCTTAACTCGGGAAGCATAACGATAGGAGGTCAGGATATCACTGATATGTCGCTTAAGGCACTTAACGATCAGGTTGCATTTGTTTCGCAGGAGCAGTTTCTGTTTAACACAACTCTCTACGAGAATATCCTGATCGGGAAACCGGATGCCTCGAGAGAAGAAGTGCTTAAAGCGGCAGAGAGGGCCCAGTGTAATGAGTTTCTTGAAAGACTTCCTGACGGGATACAGACGCAGGCCGGGGACGGAGGCAAGCAGCTTTCGGGAGGAGAGCGTCAGCGTATTTCACTTGCAAGGGCAATTCTTAAAGATGCACCGATCATAGTCCTTGATGAAGCGACAGCATTTATGGATCCCGAGAACGAGGAAAAAATGAATGCGGCTCTTGATGAGATTGTGAAGGATAAGACGGTGCTTGTAATCGCTCACAGGCTTTCCACCATAAAGAATGCTGACAGAATCTGTGTGATGAAGGAGGGCGTTTGCATTGCGGCAGATACGCACGACAAACTGCTTTCTTCCTGCGCGGAATATAAGAAACTATGGGAAGCATCGGTTTCCGCAAGTACCTGGAAAGTAAGGGAGGCGTAAAGTCATGTTGAGGATTATGCATAGATTGATAAATCAAACGGGAAAGTACAAAGGAAGGATCCGTGCCTCCTATATTACGGCATTTCTGAAAGGGCTTATGATGAAGGCGCCGCTCATACTGTGCTTTTTGTGTATAAGCTGGTTTATGCAGGATAAGATGGATAAGAGCAAATGTCTCTTGCTTGGTATTGCGGTTCTTGCAAGTGTAATCCTGCAGGCCGTATTTGAGCATTTATCCAATGTACTTCAATCGGCGGCCGGATATATGGTATTTGCGGATATGCGACTCCGTCTGGGCGACCATTTAAGGAAGCTGCCCATGGGATATTTTACCGAAGGTAATATGGGAAAGATCAGTTCGGTCCTGGCTACCGATATGGTGTTTATCGAAGAAAACTGCATGGGCGTATTGTCCGAATTGGTAACGTTTATGATTTCTCAGGGTATCATGACGGTTATGATGTTTGTGATGGATATAAGGCTTGGACTGTTATCTCTGTTGATCCTTGCTGCATTTATCATAGTCGGGAATCTGATGCTTAAGACATCGGATAAGCATTCGGTAATAAAGCAGGAGGCAAGCGAGTCACTGACAGAGGAGGTGCTTGATTTTGCGGAAGGGATAGGGATCATCAAGTCATATAATATGCTGGGTGAAAAGTCCAAAAGACTGACTGACGAATTCGATAAGAGCTGCAAGTCCAGCATAGGATTTGAAGTTGCTTATACACCATGGTCAAGGGCACTGTACCTGACCTTCGGAATCGGTACCGCCCTTGTGCTTGCGATGAGCGCGTATCTTTTCCACACAGGAGTAATCTCAGATGTATATATGGTCGGTATGGCGCTTTTCCTGTTTGATATGTTCGTAGCAATCAAGAGCTATTACAGCCAGATGGCAAGACTTACGGTCACGAATGCAAGTCTTGACAGGATAGAAGAAGTCTTTGTGGCCGAGGAGCTAAAGGACGAAGGAAAGAAAGAACTTGTAAGCGCAGTGGACAGGGGCTCTGATCATACGGAAATTGCTTATGATAATGTCAGCTTCGCCTATACCGAAAAGGATGTACTTAAGGCTGTTTCCTTTGTTGTAAAGCAGGGGCAGATGACGGCGCTTGTGGGTCCGTCCGGAGGAGGAAAGTCAACTATAGCGTCACTGCTGGCTCGCTTCTGGGATGTTAAGAACGGCCGGATCCTTGTAAGGGGAGAGGATATAAGAAATGTATCACTCGGAAGCCTTATGGATCAAATCAGTATGGTTTTCCAAAGAGTCTACCTGTTTCAGGATACGGTTTACAACAATATAGCTATCGGCCGTCCGGATGCTACAAGAGAAGAAGTGGAAGATGCTGCGAAAAAGGCAAGGTGCTATGATTTTATAATGCAGCTTCCCGAAGGCTTTGATACCGTTATAGGAGAAGGCGGAGCGTCGCTGTCGGGTGGCGAAAAGCAGAGGATATCCATCGCAAGGTGTATCCTGAAAGACTCTCCGATTGTAATACTTGATGAAGCAACCGCAAGCGTAGATGCCGATAATGAAAGAGCTATACAGGAGGCGATATCGGAGCTGTGCCGTAACAAGACGCTTCTGGTTATTGCGCACAGACTTAAGACAATAAAGGATGCAGATCAGATCCTTGTTGTTTCGGGCGGCGAGATCGTGGAACGGGGAGATCATACATCGCTTATGGATATGAATGGAATGTATGCCCATATGGTTTCGTTGCAGGCATGACAAATCATACCCAAAGTGATACTTTATAGCTGTTAGCAAATATTGTTAGCATAAAGGTTAGAATATGCCAAGAGACAAAACAGTTAATCATATTAAGATAATGGCGGCTGCAAAAGAAGAATTGCACATTCACCGTCTGGTTCCGTAATGGAATCAGGCGGTGATGGCGTTTCAGGGGTAAGCTAACGAAAAACATCGCATGTTAACAAAAATAGAAAGGGCAGGAAAAAAACAATGAGTGAAGAAGTAACCAAAGAAGAAAAGAAATGGTTTGGCACGTTGCTCTCTTATGCAAAAGGCAGCGGAGGAAAACTGGGGACATCCGTATTTTTTCTATGACCAGCCTTATCGCCGGGCTTGTGCCGTATTATCTTGTGTATCGCATACTGGACAGGTATATAGCCGGGAGCTATTGATTTATGATGTCAGGTTGTGATATTATGTATGGTTAGTATAGACTAACTATACGTTATATTTGATGTGGCACGGCACTTGCCGATTGGATATGTACATCGATTCAATAAAATGAACTTGACAAGGAGGAAGAAGAGATGGCAGTTAAAGTCAATTCTTTAAGAGAAGATGAGATACGCGATATAGGTGATGCATTTGCGGACTTTGAATATGCAGAGTCGGAATTTGGCATGAGTTATCTCGGTAAAGGCAGACAGGCTATTAGTGATTATATTAGTGCCTATGTACGCATGAGTATAAAGGAACGAGTTCTTTATTCAACGAGTGATGAGCATGAGGCGTTCATTGCATTTAAAAATCCGGGTGTAAACATGAGTCCGGGTTCGGCAGCGGGATTGTTGAAAACAGTTCCGGGGAGAGTGGATACGGGACATTTGTTTGAAATGGCAAAAGGTATCGGAGGCGCAGGAAAGAGTTACGGATCAATTCTTTCCAAGCTAAAAATACCGTATATCTATGTAGGATTTTTTGCGGTAAGAAAAGAATACCAGGGAAAAGGATTTATGCGTAAGGTCTTGGAGGTTGCATTTGAAGAGGGACGCAGACAAGCGGTTCCGGTGGTTCTGGATACGGATGCCATTCTTAAGAAAGACAAATACGAGCACCTGGGGATGAAGTGTGTAGTTACACAACACTTTAAGGATGGTGTTGAGCTTTACGGTATGGTATATGAGCCCGATAATATTCCGAAGGAATGGAAAAGTGAAGTTGTTCTGGAGGATATGCGTATACTGAAAGCAAAAAATGAAAACGTATGGGACCGTTTTGCCTCTGTTTACAACGGTTTTGTTACCGGAACACCGGGAAATAAAAAAGCGTATAACGCAATGTACAAGCGCATAAGGTCTGTTGTTAAAGATAAAGAGGTTCTTGAACTTGCCACCGGTCCGGGGGTTATAGCAAAGCAGGTGGCGGAAGAAACTAAAAAAATGATAGCAACGGACTATTCCGAAAAAATGCTGGCTGTGGCAAGAAGGGGAATTGTTCCGAGCAATCTGTATTTTGAGAGGGCAGATGCATCAAAACTTCCGTATGATGATGAAAGCTTTGATGTGATTATCATAGCAAATGCGTTGCACATAATCCCGCAACCGGAAAAGGTGTTATCTGAGATAAAAAGGGTTTTGAGAAAGGGCGGTTTGCTGATTGCGCCGAACTTTATACACGATAATTCTAAGAAAACAAGCGAATTTTTCAGCAAGGTGCTTTCCCGGGCCGGTATTGTTTTTGAGGCGAGATGGGATGCGGATACATATAAAGCATTTCTTGAAAAAGAGGGATTTAAGATGAAGGCGTCAAAGCAGTTTTCGTCTACAATTCCATTGATGTATGTGGAATGCATTTCGAAAACGGAGAAGAAACGCTGATTCCGGAATGGAAGGAGTTCTTCGGAGTGTAGGATACTAACCCCCGCATTATGCGGGGTATTAAAAACAACTCAACATTAGGCATAACTAACCGCGAAAACAACAAAATATATGAAAAAGGATTCTTCGGGCTAAAGAGGATGTATTGACACGACATAGTTTTGCATAAGTTCGACTAACGAAATCAAAGATTTCGAGTCTCACTTACGTCGTGTCCTGTCGTCGAAACGCATTAATAAAATGACTTCGTCATTTGCGTTTCTCTGCTCAGAATGACACGTGTCACTCTGAGCGGAGCGAAGAGTCTTTTGGAAAGGAAGAAAAATGGAAAGTAAAAAAAAGAAATCTACATTAAGCTGGGTGCTTGAGTTTGCGGGAATGAACAAAAGCTCATATATCTTGAGCGTGTTATTCGCAATAATAAGCGTTTTGGCGGGTTTTGTGCCGTATTTTTATGTGGCAAAGATTGTGAAGGCGTTGATTGACGGAGAGAAGGATATGCAGTTTTATCTGATCCAGTGCGGTATCATTTCGTGCTGTTGGCTTGTCAATAAAGCGTTTCACAGCATATCTACGACACTTTCTCATAGGGCGACATTTGGCGTGCTGGCGGAAATCAGAAGAAGGCTGACGAAGAAGTTGAGCCTTATGCCGCTCGGAGATGTTCTGGAGGACTCGACAGGCTCTTATAAAAACATAATAGTAGAGCGAGTAGATTCTATAGAGACAACGCTTGCGCATATTGTTCCGGAGCTTATTTCAAATGCTGTAGTACCGATCGGTATCCTTGTGATCATGTTTGCCGTTAACTGGAAGCTTACGTTGCTTTCGCTTATCAGCGTTCCGATAGGATTGTTCTTCTACAGCCTGATGATGGTCGGCTCCGAGGAAAGCTTTAATAATACAATAGTTAAGACCAAGGCGCTTAATGATACAGCGGTTGAGTATATTAACGGTATTGAAGTCATAAAAGCATTCGGTAAAACAAAGACATCTTATGAGAAGTTCACGGTTGCGGCAAAGGAGGGCGCAGACTGCTTCATCGAATGGATGCGAAGGTGTAATGTATGGCAGAACTTAGCGCTCACGCTTTTGCCGGCGCAGCTATTGACGTTGCTTCCGTTCGCGGGTCTTTTTTACATGAAGGGAAAGATTGACGGAAGCGAAGCCATACTTCTGATTATTTTGACGCTTGGCCTGGTATCTCCTTTTATGGTGGTTGCCGGACATTTGGACAACCTTAAGAAAACCGGAGCAATCATATCGGAAGCGACCTCAATTCTTTTAAAAAGAGAACTGACCCGACCGGAAACCCTGAAGGAAAGACTGCAGGGTAACACGATTGAGTTTAAGGATGTTCACTTCGGATATAACGAAATTGAGGTGCTGCACGGGATAAACCTGACAATAAAGGAGGGAACCGTGAATGCTCTTGTCGGACCGTCCGGCTCCGGTAAATCCACTATCGCCAAGCTGATAGCGTCCTTCTGGGATGCTGATGAAGGCGCAGTTACATACGGCGGCGTAGATATAAAGAATATTCCCTTAAGCGAATATAACAAGAACATTGCTTATGTATCCCAGGATAATTATCTGTTCGACGAAACCGTTATGGAGAATATCAGAATGGGTAACCCCGATGCCACCGATGAAGAGGTGATGCGCGCCGCAAAGGCCTGCGGATGTCATGACTTTATCATGAAGCTTGAAAATGGATATGACACCGTCGCAGGAGGCGCGGGAGGACATCTCTCGGGAGGAGAGCGGCAGAGAATATGTATAGCAAGGGCCATGCTTAAGAATGCGCCCGTAGTGATACTTGATGAGGCTACAGCATATACAGATCCCGAAAATGAAGCGCTGGTTCAGAGAAGCGTGGCCAAGCTTATCGCGGGAAGAACACTGATAGTCATTGCGCACAGGCTTTCAACCATTGCTTCCGCAGACTGTATTTTTGTAATAAATGACGGAAGGTTAGAAGCGAAGGGAACACAGGAAGAGCTTCTGGCAGAATCGCCGTTATACAGGGAAATGTGGGAAGCTCATATATTATCCAAGGATTCGGAGGTGGCATAATGTTTCGTACATTAAAGATGTATTTTGATTTCGCTAATGAGGAAAACAGGAAAAAGCTCATAACCGCAATGGTGTTGGGCGTGTTTAAGGCGATGTTTGCCATGATGAAGATTCCGGCAATCGCGGTAATCATACAGGGAATATTGGATAACAATATGAGTTCATCGACGATATGGACTTCTTTCGGAATCATGTGTGTGTCTGTCGCGGGACAGGTACTTATTGGACTAAAAACTACGATGCTTCAGACCGAGGCCGGATATAATACCTGTTCCGGTAAAAGAATAGAGATCGCGCAGCACTTAAGATACCTTCCTATGGGCTTTTTTAACGCAAACAGTCTCGGAAGGATTACCAATATCACGACCAACACCATGGAACAGCTTGCTGATGTGGCTACGCTGGTGGTCATGATCACTACACAGGGACTTATGACTACTGCTGTCATTTTCGTATTCATTGCAGTTTTTGATATACGTATAGCGCTTATTCTTCTGATCGGAATACTTGTGTTTTCTTTTTTCAATACAATGATGCAGCGCGCCACCATTCCTGCGGCTCCCAGAGTAGCGAAAGCGGGGGAGGGCCTTGTAGGCGCTGTTATTGAGTATATTCAGGGAATCGCCGAGGTCAAGAACTTCAATCTGACCGAGAAGACCGCTAAGAAATTAGAGGAGTCCATTAAAGAAAAACAGGCAGCAGATACAAAGATGGAATTTACGGTAATACCGTATATGTTCCTGCAGGGACTTGCGACGAAGCTTACGGGAGTATGCATGTGTATTGCGTCGGTTTATTTTTATCTTACAGATTCAATGCCGCTTCTGTACACGATAATCATGACGATATCATCGTTTATGATCTATGAAAGCCTTGACATGATGGGCGGGTTCTCGGCGCTTATGAGAAATGTAAACATTATTGTCGATAAGGCCAATGAGGTTCTTTCCATTCCTCCTATGGATATCGACGGTGCGGATATTACACCTGACAGAATGGATATTGAACTTAAAGGTGTCTCTTTTGCATATGAGGACAAAACAATCATTGATGATGTATCCCTGAAAATCCCGGCATGTACGACGACTGCGATAGTCGGGCCTTCCGGAGGCGGTAAGACGACACTTACGAATCTCATGGCGAGGTTCTGGGATGTTAAGTCAGGCGAGGTTCTTCTGGGTGGGAAAAATGTAAAAGAGTACAGCTTTGATTCACTTATGAAGAATTTCAGTTTTGTTTTCCAGAGAGTGTATCTATTTGAGGATACGATTGCGAATAATATTCGTTTCGGAGAACCTAATGCTTCCATGGACAGGGTTATTGAAGCGGCGAAAAAGGCAAGATGTCATGATTTTATTATGAGCCTTCCCGATGGCTATGAAACTGTTATCGGCGAGGGCGGAGCTTCTCTTTCGGGCGGAGAGAAGCAGCGCATATCAATCGCGCGCGTCATTATGAAGGACGCGCCAATCATCATACTCGATGAAGCTACGGCAAACGTGGATCCGGAGAATGAAGCTGAGCTGACAAATGCGATTGAAGAACTTACAAGGGATAAAACAATCATTATGATTGCCCACAGACTTAAGACAGTCAGACACGCAGATCAGATTCTGGTTGTTGCGGACGGTAAGATCGCACAAAAAGGCACTCACAATAAACTGATGTCAGAGGAAGGCATATACAAGAATTTTGTGAGTGAGAGAAAAGAAGCGGTTTCCTGGAAAATTGCGTAATTTGTGCTTGACAAAATAACACTGTTATGTATATAATGCGCAGTAACATAACAGTGTTATTTTTGTGAGGGCGAAAATGGATAATGAAAAAGAAACCAGGAAAAAACTTCTTTCAAGCGCAATAAAGGAGTTTTCCGAAAAGGGATACACGAAGGCGTCACTCCGTAATATCTGCAAGGAGGCCGGGGTCACAACCGGAGCGCTGTATTTCTTCTTTGAGGATAAGGACGACTTGTTCGGAAGTCTTGTGGATGAACCATTGAAACGGATTGAGGAGATGATCGGAGAGCATTTCAGTGCGGAACTCGATATTTCCAAAGGGCTTGATTTGTCGGAGCTAACTCCGACAAATATTGCGTCTAAGATGGGACTTCAGGATGATATGGAGGTCGCAAACGGGATTATCCGGTTCATATTCGCAAACAAGACTGCATTTGATCTGTTGCTTACGAGGGCACAGGGCTCGAGATACGAATCGATATCCGATCACATGGTTGAGCTTGTGGAGGCTCATTACAGCAAGCTTTACGTTGTTATGAAGGGTTATCAGTCAAAAAGGGAAATGACGAAAGAAGATAAGTTTATCGTTCATTGGATTTCTCACGATCAGATTGACATATTCATACATATTGTCACACATTGCAAGGATGTGAAGGATGCGGAAAAGCAGATGAAGAATATGATCGCCTATATGATTGGCGGATGGCTCGCTGTGATAAATACATAAAAAACAATTACAGGTCCGTGAAATCGGGCCTGTAAATATGCCTGAAACATAACGGCGTTATGTGAATGGCGGTTCATATCAAAATAATAAACGGAGGATTATAAAAATGTTTGTGGAAGTATCGAATATCAGAAAAAGCTACGGAGAGGGCGGAAGCTATGTCCAGGTATTAAAGGGCGTTTCGGTCGGTGTGGAGAAGGGCGATATGTGCGTGATCCAGGGTACTTCGGGTTCCGGAAAGTCGACCTTGTTAAATTGTATCGGCGGTTTGGATGAGGTGGATGCAGGTTCAATAAAGATTGACGGAGAGGAGATAGTGGGGCTTAAGGGAGAAAAGCTTTCGGATTACAGAAGAGATGCCTTGGGTTTTATCTTTCAGTTTTATAATCTGGTTCCGAATCTCACTGTCAGGGAGAATATACAGGTGTGTGAATATCTGACAAAGGATGCGCTTAACATGGAGGAACTGCTCGACGTGCTCGGGCTGACGGAACATCAGAACAAATTCCCGTCTCAGCTTTCCGGTGGTCAGCAACAGCGCTGCGCTATTGCAAGGGCACTGATCAAGAATCCCAAGCTTCTGCTCTGTGATGAGCCAACCGGAGCTTTAGACTCAAAAACTTCCCGCGACATCCTTGTTTTGATGGAGAGGATAAACAAGGAGTACGGAACCACGATGTTGATCGTAACCCATAACAATTCCATTAAGAATATGGTGGATCATGTGATCTACTTAAAGGACGGGGAGATATCGAAAAATTACAGGAATGAGGTTAAGATTCCGGCGAGAGAATTGGAGGATCTGTAAGATGCAAAAAGTGCTTAGAAAAAGAGTGATGCGCGATCTGAAGGCAAACCTGTTCCGTTACATTGCCCTCGGATTGATGATTGCCATGGGAATTTTTCTGGTAGTAACGATCGTCGGTTCCGGAGAAACTCTGACAAAGGGAACTGAAGATATGGCAGAGGAAACAAATTTAGAGGATGGTGAATTCGAAGTATTTGTCCCGTTGTCAGAGAAGGATGTGAACAAGCTTGCTGATATGGGAGCGGAAATTGAGGAACAGTTTTACTTTGACTATGTTCTGGATGATGCGGATAAGAGTACGGTCCGGATCTTCCGGGTGCGTGATAAGATCAACCGGATCCGCTATATCGAAGGAAATGAGCCTGCTGACAAAACGGAAATTGTGATTGAGAAAAGATATGCCGAGGAACATGGATTGAAGACCGGTGACAGCTTTGAAGTTGCCGGTGTAACATACCGCATTTCGGGAATCGGAGTTGTGTCTGATTACGACGGTCCGCAGAAGGAACTTACGGACACCGCCTGCAACTCAAAAGCTTTCGGACCGGTATTTGTGACCGGCGAAGCATATGAGGCGTTTCGGAACTCCGGGAAGGCGCAGAAGTCGGAAACCTATCTTTACTCGTATAAGCTCGGAAAAAACTTACAAAATGCTGACTTGAAAAAGCAACTGAAGGATTTTACTATCGATGCCTCCGAAGTTGACGATCCGCTTTTTCAGGAGTACTGGGACAGAACCGGAGGTGTTGAGGAGAAGCTTGAATCGGCAGCCGATGATCTCTTAAAAGCAACCAAAGATGTGAGAGACGGGTTAAAGGAGCTTTCAAAGCATAACGCAGGCATTAATGATGCTGCGGAAAGCATTTTTGAAACATATCTTGCGGAGACAAACAAAGCGCTTGAGGACAACGGTATTCATACGGAGCTTACCGAGGAGAATTATAAGAAAAAACTGGACGAACTGAGTGAATCAAGTGATAACGCAATACTGCAGCTCACGCTCGGGAATACAAAACTGCAGTTGTCCGAGCTTGAGAAGTATAAGGACGGACTTGCAGATTACACCGAGGGTGTGGACGAGCTCTATGAGGGTACCGATGAAATGGCAGACGGTGTAAGCGAACTCGATGATGCTGTGACGGATGCGCTTGATGAATTTGATATCAAGCTTTCCAACATGACCATGTTTTTAACCAGAGAGGACAACCCCAGAATATTTGCAACCAAGAATGACAAACTTGTGGATATTGAGGTGGGTGTCGTTGCGGGCGTGATTCTTTTTATTCTGCTTGCTTATGTAATCTCTGTGTTTGTGGTACACAGTATAGAAAGCGAGAGCAGCATCATCGGAACTCTGTACTCTATGGGTGTTACAAGAAACGATCTTTTGACACACTATGTCACGCTCCCTGTTGTGGTAACATTTATTGCCGGCCTTGCCGGTGCGCTCATTGCATCGACGGGCATTATGGCGCCGATGATCGCTGAGAGCTCATACAGTTATTTCTCAATCCCGAAATTCAGCTTTAAAATCCCGGGCTATCTCTGGGTGTATTCTCTTGCGGTACCGCCGATTGTTGCGGTAATCGTGAATGTGCTGGTAATCCGGTCAAAGCTTTCGAGAAGCGCTCTTTCGCTGATCAGAAATGAATCGAAGCAGGGCGGGATTAAAAAGGTCAGTCTGAAGGGCATGTCTTTTGTATCGGCTTTCCGTATACGGCAGATGCTTCGGGAACTTCGATCTACGCTGGCGGTTGTTCTCGGAATGTTCCTTGCGCTTCTCATTTTCATGATCGGTGTGGACTGCTTCGTGCTCTGTGATAATATTGCGAAGGACTATGCGGATGACACGAAGTTTGAATATATGTATACATTGAAGTATCCGGAGGAGAAGGTTCCGGAAGGCGCGGAGGCAGCCTATGCCTATACCTGCAAGAAGAGTGCCATGGGTTACAATTTCGATGTTACGATTCTCGGAATTGATGATTATAATCCCTACTTCAACGTGAAGCCCGGTGACAGCAAGGTCGATGTTGTAATCACCTCGTCCTTTGCCGAAAAGTTTGGACTGAAGAAAGGAGAGGAATTTGTAGTCACCGACGACGAAAAGGAAATCAAATACGCCTTTTCTGTGAAGGAGATCACAGATTATTCGACATCGTTCTACATTTTTATGGACATTGATGTGATGCGTGATATGATGGGAGAGGCGGATGATTATTACAATGTGCTGTTTACGAAAAAGAAGCTGGATATCGATCCGGGCAGGGTTTATGCAACAACCTCACGCGATGATGTGGTAAAGGGTGCTTCTGTCTTTTCCGGTCTGATGATGCCGATGGTTTTCACGCTTTCGTTTGCATCAATCCTGATCTTCTGTGTGGTCATGTACTTGATGGTCAAGGTGATGATTGACAGAAGCGCGTACAACATTTCGCTGATCAAGGTGTTCGGTTACAGGAGAAAGGAAATCCGGAAGCTGTACTTGGACGGAAACTTTTATATAGTTGCTGTCGGCGCGCTGATCTGTATTCCGTTGTCCAAAACGATCATGAACTCCCTGTTCCCGTTTATGATATCAAATGTGTCCTGCGGGCTGAATGTTGAAACACCGTTCTGGTTTTATGTGATCACCTATGTGGCCATCCTTCTGCTTTATCTTGCAATCAATACGGTTCTTGTAAAGCGACTGAACAAGTTTACCCCCGCGGAGGTGTTAAAGAACAGGGAATAATGATGAAAGAGGCGGTGATAGAAAATGAAAATGGTAATCATTGGACTGTTGATTCCGTTCGTCGGGACGGCAGCGGGCGCGGCCTGCGTGTTCTTTCTGAAAAATGAACTTAAAATCGGTGTTCAACGGGCGCTGAGCGGATTTGCCGCCGGTGTCATGGTGGCGGCATCAATCTGGAGCCTGATTGTCCCGGCAATCGATCAGTCATCGGATAAGGGGAGATTAGCCTTCCTGCCGGCGTTTATCGGTTTTTGGCTGGGTATATTCTTTTTGCTTTTGCTTGATCACATCATACCGCATTTTCATGTGGGAATCGAACAGGCTGAGGGGCCGAAAAGCCATCTGACGAAGATCGTGATGCTGGTGCTGGCGGTTACACTGCACAATATCCCGGAGGGTATGGCGGTAGGAGTTGTATATGCGGGCTTGGTAGGAGGATCGGAAAAGATCACAGCCGGTGCGGCACTTGCGCTTGCGCTCGGAATTGCAATCCAGAACTTTCCCGAGGGTGCTATCATTTCCATGCCTCTTTATGCGGAAGGAAAGAGCAAACCCAAGTCATTTTGGCTCGGCGTGCTGTCAGGAGCGGTTGAACCCGTATTCGGAGGCCTGACCGTGCTCATCGCCGGGCTCGTGGTACCCGCCATGCCGTATCTTCTTGCTTTTGCGGCAGGCGCCATGCTGTATGTCGTTGTGGAGGAACTGATCCCGGAGATGTCGGTGGGTGAGCATTCGAATGTCGGAGTTATTGCTTTTGCGACGGGCTTCAGTCTGATGATGGCACTGGATGTCGCTTTGGGGTAAATATTGATTGCGGTAAGCTAATACGATTGTTATAATATAATACGATGCTTTGGGATAAGGGAATCTTACAGATTCGGAAAGGACAGGGGTTATGAACGAGAAAATCAAGGAAAAATGTGATCTGTTCGTGGAGAACAGAAACATCATCAGGAAGGGGTTCAAGTTTGAGAACGACATCGTGACTGTTGCGGCGGCGAAGGTATTTACGGATGCTGGGAAGACTGCCGATGTGGAGCGCATGAAGGAGTGCAGAGCCGTACTAAAGGAGAAGGTCGGCGCATTCTCCGGCTTCCGCGGAATGATGGAGCTGATAGTTATCAGCAAGATGGCGCTTGCGGAGAATCCGTCACAGTACTTCGATGATGTGATGAAGGTTACAAAGCTGGCTCAGAAGGGCAAGATATTTGAATCCTCTTCGGTGGAGCTTGCGGCTATGCATGTTGTCGATCAGGGTAGGATCGGAGATGCCGAGGCCGTAACCCAGAGGTATCTGGATATCATGAAGCGTATGTCAAAGGAGCACCCGTTCCTTACAAACGACAATGATGCGCCGTTTGCCATGATGCTTGCGCTTACGGATAAGAATATAGACAGTATCATAGAGGAGATGGAAGCTATCTTCTCTTATATGAAGGATAATTTCAAAGCAGGAAAGAACGCAATCCAGGGAATAAGCGAGGTGCTTACTTTGGTGGACGGCGGAATTGAGAATAAGTCCAACAGGGTTATCGAGATATACAACAGCTTGAAGGAGCGCGGACATAAGTATGGTAAGGATAATGAGTTCGCATCCCTCGGTGTCCTGGCGGATCTTGATATGGATGTAAATGCAATGACCGAAGAAATCGCAGAGGTTGCGGAATACCTCGGAAGCAATCCGGGCTTTGGCAACTTCCTTCTTGGAAGAACCGAAAGGCTCATGTTCGCGGGCATGCTTGTTGCGGAGGTTTACGGTCAGGAGGGAGCATCGACAACCGGCACAGCCATAGGAAGCGCAGTAGCGGCGATAATCGCGGAGGAAATCATGCTGATGGCGATTGTTGCAATGAATGTAATGATATTGAACAACTGATTAAATCGGTTGAAACAGCAGGCAGGCGGCAACGCCTGCCTTTTTTTGCACACGCCCGTGTAAGGTAGAATGTCACTTCGTGACACGTGGGCGGCGCGTCGAGCAGGGTGCGACTGCGTACAATCCCACCATCAATCTCTGCAGAGCGATATGCAAGGTGCTCGGAAAAACTTTAGATGAACTGTTCTGGGAAGAGTGAGTCAACATCGCCGGGCAGTCAAATATTAGTTTTTGTGCTTGCGTATTTGGTGTGAGTAAAGTAAAATATATGTATCTGTAGATAACGGTCAGGGAAGACTGTGTTATATGTATTTCATATATATGAACCAAGGAGGGTGATGGTATGAATATTTCTTTTGATACACACTTTAATTCCGGAACAGTAAGAAAAAATAATACTTCGGCTTTTTATGGTGCTTCGAGCAGGGCTGAGGCGGGGCAGGCTGCTTTGCGTGATGCGGCTGAACAAAGGGAGAAGCTGCGGAATCTGTATAAAGATCAGTCAAAGGAGCAGAAGGGGCGGAACCCGTATGAAGCCTACTCCAAGGATTCTCTGAGTGATTTCTTTGGTGTACAGAAAACGGATGACAGTAACAAGTACAAGGTCAAAAAGCAGGTAAACTATAACCCGACGGAGATTTCAAACAGGATACTGAAGGCGAAGAACCCTATAAGCGCCGCGAACGCAGTTCTTTTCGCAAGGCGTAAGGTGGTTTCGTTAAAGCGGAAACTTGCATCCTGCGATGAAAGTGATTCGGACAAGGTTCAGGAGGCTTTGCTTCACGCTCAGCGCATGGAGCTTGTAGCCAAAAGAAAGAAGCGTCATCTCGAGCAGGAGGAGCAGGTCAAGATAGTCAGCGAGAGGGACGAGCGCTTTGACAAGGCAGCTGAGGATTCGGATGAGCTGCGCAGGAATCAGGTGTTCGCTAAAGAAGAGGAAGTGTACGAGAAGGAAGACGAGATCTACGAGGAGCGTGAAGAAGCTATCGACGAGCTTCGCAAACAGTTTGAGGAAAGCTCGGAGGAGATAAGCGAGGAAGCGCTTCAGGAGATGAATGCCGAGATTGCCGAGATAGGAGAGGAGCTTATGGCGCAGCTTGATGAGGCTATGCAGGCATTGGAGGAGATGGAGATATTGAATCCGCATATGAGTGAAGAGAAGCTCGAGGAGGTCAAGAGGAAACACAGAAGCGCCGAGGAAAGAGCAATCCTTAAAGCAAATATGGACTACATCAAGAACACGATGAAGCATGCCGAAGGTAGCGGAAAGAGCTCCTTTGGCAGCCATGGTTCATCCGGCTCAAATGCAGCTTCGGGAATCCCGGGGATGTCCCCAGGTTCCGGAGATGTACCATCGGCTGCTGAAGTTGCAGGAGTGGCATCGGACGCGGGCGCAGCGGCTGTGTCCGTTGATATTGCGGTGTAGTCAAATATGACAAGGATAAGGAAGTGTAAAGCAGAATTATAAAAAATTGATGTTATGAAGGACCAAAAGTTCAGGCCTTTATCGGTGGAAGCAGTACCTTCGATAACCTCAAGCTGATACCGAAAAAATACCTCAGGAACCTTCCGAGACTATCTGATTCCGACATAGATGATGTAACCTCCGGGTTCGAAGACATATTGGAAAAGGAATACATAAAGAAAAAACCTCCCGCAAGCCCGTTATTCATAAAGGGTTTGCGGGAGGTTTTTGTTATATCACTGCTTCTTGTTATAGGAATTATCGGTCTTGCCCGGGGCGGCAGCTGTGCGGGAAAGAAGCTTGATCTGCATTCCCTCGAGGCGGTAGCCGTAACCGCACTGCCATTGGTAGGTAACTTCCGTGCCTGCGGGCAGGTCAGTGTATATTTCCAGATCGTATATACCGCCTGCGTAGATCCTGGTGTCGTAGTTGCCGAGGTAGACGTTGAAGCTTCCGGCGGCCTTAGTCCCTTCTGCCGGCGCAAGCCCTGTGAACAGAGTGAAAACAAGGGCTGCAATGAGGACAAAGGCTGTCGGCTTTTTTTGTTTTCCAATCATAAGAGTAACCCCCCTCTTCGTAAAAAAGTTATATAAACGATATTATATATTGAAAGGTATTTGTTTAACAAGCGTTTCGTAAAAAGTATATGTTTTTCTTCAAAAGGCAATAGCCTTCGATTGAAAAAAATGCGTGATTATGGTATCATTTGAGTATTCTATGTGACGGAAACAAAGGGGTTTTGGAAACGATTAGTTTGGGCAAGATTACGAAGTAATCATGCCGGTTCATATTATATGAGGGGGTAGATACTATGTTAAAAGAATGGGTTAAAGAGACCAAGCCTTCGGACGAAGAGCTTGATGCGGCGCTTGCCGAGGCGAGACTTGAGCTGGCGAAAAAACAGATTGAGGTTAAGGAGAAGAAGCTTCCGGTGCTGGTGGTGCTTGACGGCTGGGGCGCTGCGGGGAAGGGCAGTGTCTTAGGCAGGGTTATCAAGAACATGGATCCGCGTTTCTTCAAGGTGGAGACCCTGTCGGCGCCTACGCAGGAGGAGGAGAGAAGGCCCTTCCTGTACAGGTATTTCGTGAAGATTCCGGCAGAGGGCAAGTTCGCTTTCTTCGACGGAAGCTGGATGGGCGAGGTAACCTCCGACTTCCTGATGGGTGAGACGAGCAAGAAGCAATACAAGGAGCACATCACAAGCATAAAGCGCTTCGAGAGGCAGCTCAACGACAACGGCTATCTTGTGGTAAAATTCTTCTTCCACATAAGCGAGAAGGAGCAGAAGAAGCGCATAGATCAGCTGTGCGCCGATCCGAACACGAAGTGGCGTGTGAGCGAGAAGGACAAGTGGCAGAACAAGCATTATGACAAGTGTCTCGAGGTGTTCGACGAGTACATAGAGACCACCAATCAGTTTGTGGCTCCGTGGTATTTCATAGATTCCAAGAATAAGAAATGGGCCGAGCTTCAGATGACACGCATCCTTATCAGGAGCATAGACACAGCCATAGAGAACCAGGTGAGCGGCAAGTCTGCGCCGCTTCTGCAGAATACCTTCCAGATGAAGAAGACGGCCAAGCTTTCCGAGATACCGCTTGACAAGAGTCTTACCGACGAGGAGTACAAGGCAGAGCTTGACAGGCTTCAGAAGAGGCTCGGTGAGCTTCACAACGAGCTTTATAAGAAGCGTGTTCCGGTTGTTATCGCCTACGAGGGCTGGGATGCTGCCGGAAAGGGCGGAAATATTAAGCGTATCGCCGCGGCGCTTGACCCGCGCGGATACGAGGTTCATCCGATAGCAAGTCCGGAGCCTGCAGAGAAGTCAAGACATTACCTGTGGCGCTTCTGGAACAGGCTTCCGAAGGACGGACATATTGCTATATTCGACCGTACCTGGTACGGCAGGGTTATGGTTGAGAGGCTTGAAGGCTTCTGCTCGGAGAATGACTGGCAGAGAGCTTACAATGAGATAAATGAATTCGAGAAGGAGCTTGATGACTGGGGCGCGGTTATCGTTAAGTTCTGGGTTCAGATTGACAAGGATACCCAGCTTGCGCGCTTCACCGACAGGCAGAATACGCCGGAGAAGCAGTGGAAGATAACCGATGAAGACTGGCGTAACCGCGAGAAGTGGGATCTGTATGAGGACGCTATTAATGAGATGATAGAGAAGACGAACACTTCCTTCGCTCCGTGGACCGTACTCGAGTCCAATGACAAGAAGTACGCGAGAATCAAGGCGCTTAAGACGGTTATCAAGGCTATAGAGAAAAAACTGGAGAAGTAATATTGAAAAGAATTCTGGTGATAGGAGGGACTTACTTTGCAGGTAAGTCCTTTCTGTCTGATATAATAGACAAATTGAATAACGGGAATGAAAAGCTCGGGATAACGGTACTGAACCGCGGTACAAAAAGCCTCAAGGAGGTTCTCGGGCAGAGGTATGATGTCACGTTGGAAAAAGGAAATGCAGAGTTTTGTGAGCTTCATTGCGACAGGACGGATGAGGAGGCGCTGAAAAGTGTGCTCGGCGGGTGTGACGATGCCAAAACCGGGAAGGCGGAGGAAAGTGCAGTCCCGTGTATAGATGCTGCGCGCTTTGATGCGGTCGTTGATTTCTGCGCATACAATTCCGGCGATATAGAAAAAGTGTTTAATGCGTTAGACACATATCCGGAGCAGTACATATTTCTAAGCACCTGTGACGTGTACGAGAGAGGAACGGGGCAGACGCTTGACGAGTCATCACCCTTTGAAGAACGTCGCTTTCCGGGTGAGGCGGGCGCCTATATAACAGGTAAGGTCGCTCTTGAGCGGGAGCTTGACAGGCTGTGCGAGGAAACTCAGACTGCGAAGACGGTCCTTCGTCCCTCTGTTATCTTCGGAGAGGGAAACTACGCTCCGCGGGAGGGAATGTACTTTAAGTGGATCGAGGGCGCGGGACAGATAATTCATCCGTCGGATGCAACCGGAACATGTCAGCTGACCTATGTGGGTGATGTGGCTGAGGCAATATCGCTATGCCTGTTCAATGAGAAGGCATACGGCAAAGCCTATAACCTGATTGGGACGAAGCCCCTTACATACGATGCATTTGCGGACCTCTTAGAGAGCGCAACGGGAAGAAAGATAGAAAGAGTTCTGCTTTCCGTATCCGAAATAACAGCCCGCGGCATACCGCTTCCGTTCCCCTTGTATAAAGAGGAGTCGGAGGTGTACGACGGCGGGCTGATAAAAGAGCTTGGGTTTGATTATTCGGATGCTGTCAAAGCCATGAGTAACACATGGGAATCCTGCTTAAACAACGCTGTTTAACTTAATATATCCGTATAAGCTATTATCATTTGTTGTATCAGTCAAGCGATCCTAAATACTTTGGTATGCTTGACTCGGCGTAGGCAACGGCTTCCTCTAAGCTCATGCCGTGGAAGTAGCCTGCTCCAAAGCAGCGTCCTGACTTCTTGTCGTCTACAAAGGCTCCGACAACAACGCCCGGAAGCGCACTTTCGGGCGCGTTAGGCGCGGCGGGACCGCCGAGGTCGGTTCTGCACCAGCCCGGATCGGTAAGGTTGATCATCACATCCGTGCCCTCGTACACGGTGCCAAGATCCACGGTAACCTTATCGAGCGCGGCCTTGCTTGCGGAGTAGCCTGCCTGCTGGGGCTCACGCCTTATGCCGCTTGTTGTGTTGACGATGCGTCCGAAGCCTCGCTCAACCATCTTCGGGATGAAGTGGTACACAATCATCATCGGTGCGATGGTGTTAATCTTAAAGCTGTCTTCATAGTCCGAGATCGGAGTATCCAGGAATTCGTTCCTGTAGGCAATCTGTATGCCTGCGTTGTTTAGGACTATATCCACGGTCTTTCCCAAGGCATCAATCTCCTTAAGCATAGCATCGACTGCCGAAAGGTCGGAGAGCTCTGCGGCTACGGGGTAAGCCTCAACGCCCAAAGCCTTTGCCTCGCTGACTACCTTCTCAAGGTGCTCGAGCGTCCGTCCCTGAACTATAAGATTGCAACCCATCTTTGCCATGAAGAGCGCCGCTAAGTAACCTATTCCTCTGCTTGCGCCTGTAATTAAGGCGTAGCGTCCTTTTACATCAACCATTTTCTTGATTCCTTTCTATAAATTGTTTTTCGCCTGAAAGTGTTTTCTTATAGTAAATGTTTTCTTATAGTAAATGTTTTCTTATAGTAAATGCTTTCTTTTAAAAATGCTTTTCGTCTGATAAATGCTTTTCACAAGTAATAATTCTATAGCATCATCCTATAAATGTTAGCGCAGTCTTCCTCGTTCAGCTTTACAAAGCCGTAGATATTTCCGTCGCGGCCGTCTCCGCGGCAGAGCACCTCGACCAATTTCGGGATATCCTCTTCCTTTGTGCCGAGCTCCTCGAAGTTCTTCGGCATGCCTATGGAGATGAGGAAGCTTCTAAATGCCTCGATACCTTCGAGAGCCGTAACCTCGGGATGGTCAAAGTCCATCTGGCAGCCCCACACGCGAACCGCAACCTTGGCAAAGCGCATCACATCATGCTTCATGACATACTTGAATACCGCGGGCATGGTAACGGCAAGTCCCGCGCCGTGAGCACAGTCGTAGAGAGCCGAGAACTCGTGCTCGATATTGTGGCTGTTCCAGTCCTGGCTTCGGCCTACGCCGCAGGAGTTGTTGTGAGCCATCATTCCGGCCCACATGATGTTCGCACGGGCCTCGTAATTATTCGGATCGGCGATTACTCGCGGCCCCTCGTGCTTCATGGTTAAGAGTAATGCTTCGATAAGTCTGTCGGTAACCTCGACCTCCTTGGTGTTGGTCAAATATCTTTCATAAAGATGCGCCATGATGTCGGTAATGCCGGCAGCGCTCTGATAAGCCGGAAGGGTCTGGGTAAGAGCCGGATTGAGTATGGAAAAGCGGGGGCGGATCGCATTTCCGCTTGCGCCTCGCTTGAACATGCCTTCCTCCTTGGTAATCACGGAGTCCGGGCTTCCCTCGCTGCCCGCTGCCGCAATCGTAAGTATTGTTCCGACCGGGAGAGCTTCCTCTATGGGCTTTCCGCTATAGAAATCCCAGAAGTCTCCGTCATACAAAACGCCCGCCGCTATGGCCTTAGAGGAGTCAATCACGCTTCCTCCGCCAACAGCGAGTACAAAGTCTACACCCTCTTTTTTGCAAAGCTCGATACCTTCATATACGAGACCGCTTCTTGGGTTTGGCTTTACGCCGCCGAGAGATACAAAGGGTATGCCCTCCTTGGTGAGAGAGGCCTCAACCCTGTCCAAAAGCCCCGAGCTCTTGGCGCTCTTTCCGCCGTAGTGGATAAGTACCTTTGTGCCGCCGAAGCGCTTTACATATTCGCCGGCCTCATTTTCGGTGTCCTTGCCGAAGGCAAAGAATGTCGGTGAGTAGAAAGTAAAATTCTCCATGATTGTAATCCCCTTTCACTATATAGATAATAGTTATTATACACTTTTGCGCTTGTTTCGGATAGAAAAATGCTATGTAAAAATGCGATAATTGCGACTGCTTGGCAAAGCATTTTCCTGTTTCATCCTACTTTAGGCTGACAGCCTGAGCTGATGATTCTCGTATACATTTGCCTTTATGCTCTTTTCCTTAACAGAATTCATTTGCTCACATCTCCTTTCTTAAGAGCTTGGGTGCATTATAGGAATTTTCCTTTGAAATGTATTATAATTCTGTGGCGTTTTTTGTGATTTTGTGATATAAGTGAAATGTGATGCGATGCACCGTGAAACGGTATACAAAAGGAGTTGCCTATGAATACAGAGAAGGAATTGAATTACAGACTTTACATACAAAAAGAGGAGAGCTTTACCAGGTCGAACATCAAGAGCGAATTCTCCCGATACAACGATATAAAGTACGGAAATGTAAAAAAGGTTCGAGAGAATGTGGAGATTATAAAGAAAACTTTTTTTGAGGGCAAGGGCAGTCTGTCCGACGATCCGCTCAGGAATACCATGTATCATTTTGTGGTGTCCGCGGGTATCATCGCGCGGGTGTGCATAGATGCGGGCCTTCCGCACGACGACTCCTACACCCTGAGCGACATATACATTCGCAAGGCTGACAAATGCAAATCTCCGACGGAGATAGTCGATCTTCTGTGTGAGATGCAGCTTGACTTTGCGACGCGCATGAAGCGCCTGAAAAAGAAGAACGCCATATCGATTCATGTGAGAAATGCGATAGACTACATTTACGACCATCTTCACGAGCCGATTACCCTGCAGGAGCTGGCAGAGCGCGAAGGGCTTAACCCCAACTACTTTTCAAAGCTTTTTGCAAAGGAAACCGGGAGCACGGCGAAGGCTTATATATTGAACGCGAAGATTACAACTGCCAAAAATATGCTGCTTTATTCCGGTCAGTCGCTTTCGAACATCTCGCTTTCGCTGGGGTTTTCGTCGCAGAGCGCATTTACGGCGGCCTTCAAGGCGGGAACGGGCATGACTCCGGGGCAGTTTCGCAATACGGGAAACTACACTGAACTGATATAAAAAAAGTGTTATCTTATATATATAAATGTAGACATTTTGACATATTTGTGAGATACTTACCCCAAGTATGCCCTGGGAGGTTTAAGCGGAAGATGAACAAGAAAAAGCTTATTATTATAATTTCGAGTGTGGTAGCACTGCTGGGTGTCGCAGCGGCAGTGTTTTTTTTGGTTTTCAACAAGAAAGGATACCGGCTGCTCAAGGTCTATGAGGTCAAGGGGCAGGCCTCTGTGACGAGGGAGAGCATAGGTGAGATAGAGCCCTATGACAATATGGTCCTTGAGTCCGGAGATGTGGTCGCGCTCGACACGGGCGAGATGACCCTGAGGGCCGACGAGGACAAGTATATCCAGCTCGAGGAGCACACGAAGCTGAAGCTTGTCGCCACAGGCAGCAGCTCCAAGAGCAAGACAACAATCGATCTTATGGAGGGCGCGATAACCAACGACATACAGAACAAGCTGTCCGAGGGTTCGTCCTACGATGTGAACACTCCGAACTCCACGATGTCCGTGCGCGGAACCATCTTCCGGGTGCAGGTCTACGAGGAGAACGGCGTGAAGTACACCAAGGTTTCCGTGTTCGAGGGCGAGGTGGAGACAAAGCTTGTATACAAGGACGGAACGATTGCCGAGAAGGCAGTCAGCATACAGAAGGGCAAGGAGGTCATCATCTATGAGGATGACAAGACAACCGATTATGTATCCGAGCCTACGGATATCGACTTCGATGCTCTTGACGACAAGGTGCTCGATCTGATTAGGGATGCAAACGATAAGGGACGAGACGTGGCCATGGCAGAAGAGGAGTTCGAAGAGCATATGAAGGATACGGCCCTCGTAACATTTGCTTATAACGGAAATGTATTCGCAACTCAAACCGTGAAGAAGGGCGAGAAGGTTCAGGAGCCGGTACTGATGCCGGCGCCGAGCGGAAGCTGGGATTACGATTTCAGCAAGCCTGTAACTGAGGATATCACTATCAACTGGAGATAAAGAAGAAAGGTTGGCGCAGGATTACATAGTAATCGGGCCGTTACATATTAAAAAGGAGTGTTGCGCGATGAAGGAAAAAAATACCTCGGAAAGGCAGAAAAGAACTAAACACATAAAGAACTTTTGGGTCTATGTGCTTGTGTTTGCGCTGGTGGTCGGAACAGCTTTCGCGATTCCGTCAAGATTAACCGGTCATGATGTTAATGAGCATTATGCATACGGATTGTATGATGTGGAGACCGAGAGAGTAACCATGGAGGAGATGGAGGCCGAAGTACCGGATCCGATAAATGAGGTCGAGGTGGTTCCTGACAATAAGACATACTCGGACGGTGACACCGGCGGGCCCGGGGATACCGGCGATAGCGGCGGAGGCGGTGAGCCTGCCGATACCGAAACTCCGGTTCACACCTACATAACTCCGTACCTGAATGTGAGCATCAACAGCAGTTATTACTACGGGGAGAGCATAAATCCTTCCGTAAGCACCAATTCCAACGGAACCAAGACAATAGAGTATAAGGAGAACGGCAAGGCGGATTCGACCTACACGACGACAAAGCCGACCGAGCCCGGAGACTATGTCCTTCGCGTGAAGGTTTCTGGGACTTATACATATTACAGCGCTTCGACAACCAAGAAGTTTTCTATACTGAAGATTAAGAATATAAAGGCAAGCGTTACCTGCCCGGACACCGAGGTCGGCGAGACTTATTCTCCGACTGTTCAGACGGAGTCGGACAGCACGAGCTATACCTTTGAATACAAGACAAAGGGAGCCGAAGACAGCGCATACGCGAGCACGAAGCCGACCGAAGCCGGAGAGTATACGGTTAGGGCTACGATAGCCGAAACGGCGCATTACGAGAAGCACACCGCGACCGCTGATTTTACGATAACGAAGAAGAAGGCAACTGCCACGGTATCTGTTTCGGATTCCTTCGTGGGAGATGAGTATGAGCCCGTGCTTACCACGGATTCCGACGGTAAGGATAAGGCTGCCTACGAGTACAAAAAGGCAGGGGATGCAGACAGCGCATACGCGAGCGCAAAGCCGACTGCGGCCGGAGAGTACGTTGTAAGAGCGACCGTTCCGGAGACGGATACATATGAGAAGGCAGTATGCGAGGGAAGCTTCAAGATAAGCAAGATAACAGGCAGCGCCAAGGTTTTTGTTCCGGATACATATGTCGGAGATGAGTACGCGCCCGAGCTTACCACGGATTCCGACGGCAAGGATGCAGCAGAATTCAAATATAGGAAAGCAGGCGGGGATGAGACGGCGTACTCTTCTGCAAAGCCTGTTGCAGCAGGCAGTTACGAGGTTTTAGCGAGCGTTCCCGAGACGGACAAATATCTTGAGACCTCCGCAACCTCAAGCTTTACCATAAGCAAAATCAGTACGGGTAAGGCAACCGTGTCGGTTCCCGATTCATTGGTCGGAGCGACCTATGAGCCGACTCTGACGACAGATTCGGACGGCAAGGACAAGGCGGTTTTCGAATACGCAAAGTCGGGAGACGGAATTTATTCCTCCGTTAAGCCTACGGCTGCAGGCAAGTATACGGTTCGCGTTACGATTCCCGAGACGGACAAATATCTCGAGATAACAGCGACATCGAGCTTTACCATAAGCAAGATATTTACCGGGACAGCGTCTATAGACATATCTGATGTGACGGAGGGCACGGATTACGATCCTATCCTTACCACCGACTCCGACGGCAAGGCGCTTGCCTTTATGGAGTACAAGAAGCAGGGCGAGGCTGATTCGGCTTATACAAGAACCAAGCCGACAGAGCCCGGTAGTTACGTGGTTCGCGCTACGGTTCCCGAGACAGACAAGTATGAGAAGATAGTATGCACGGCAAGCTATGCCATCAATGAGAAAGCGGTAGATCCGACTAACCCGGACGAGCCTTCGACTACGGAGACACCGACGGATCCCGAGAGTACCGAGGAGCCGGTTAACCCGGTCGATCCGGCAACGGGCAAAAAGGAGATGGTAGTCGATCTTGCGCACACAGAGCAGTTCTACTACGGAACGAATTATTCTTTAAGCTTCCGTGTGGTTGACGGAATCGGCAGCTATGTGGCTCCGGACGTGTTCAAGCTCGCAAGCTCCGAGACAGCATGGTTTTCCGGACTTCCAACGCAGCCGGGTATCTATGACGCAAGGATTTATATCAAAGGGAATGAGACCTATAACGACTTTATGATGACGGTTAAGTTCTCGCTAGTTTACCTTCCCGCGCCTTCGGAGGCCTATACATTTACGGGCACGAAGGGCAACAACGATTACTTTACCGGTGATGTGAGCATCAACGCGCCGGAAGGTTACGAGATATCCTACAGGCTCGGCGACAGCTACGCCAAGTCTCTTGCCTACACAGGTGATAAGGAATTTGTGTACTTAAGAAGGATTTCGGACGGCGCGATGACAGGCGCGATACAGATAGTTGAAGAGGTCAAGCAGGACGGCGAGAGTCCTTCGCTTGCGCAGGGAATATACGATGAGAACGGCAATGCTTTAAGCGCGAGCGGCCCCATCTACGCAAACCTCCTGAGCTTTGCGATTCAGGACGAGCATCTCTCGGCGGTAAGAGTTGACGGCAAGACTGTTCCGGTAGTCAACAACAGGGCCGAGATTTCGGTTGAAACCAACGGCGGAGCAAGGACAGTGACGATAGAAGCAGAGGATGAGGCCGGCAATACATTTACCACGAACCTAATCTTCATGGCTTCGTGGATGACGGATATGACGATTCCGGCGGGAACTCAGGTGCTTCTGCAGACGGGAAATACATACAACTTAAGCTCGGGCAAGTGGTCGATGAGCGGCGACTCGAGCATATACACAGGCGGAAATGTGTTCTATGTAAGACAGGATATAGAGGAGACTTTTTCAAAGC
This sequence comes from Lachnospiraceae bacterium, assembly GCA_017525525.1. Taxonomy (GTDB): domain Bacteria; phylum Bacillota; class Clostridia; order Lachnospirales; family Lachnospiraceae; genus Coprococcus_C. The sequence goes on from JAFXSQ010000065.1 coordinate 48,092, forward strand.
TTAACTAAAGATTCTTCGGACTAAAGAGGATGTATTGACACGACATAGCTTTGCATAAGTTCGACTAACGAAATCAAAGATTTCGAGTCTCACTTACGTCGTGCCATTAGGCGAAGCGAAGAGTCTTAAACAAGGTGTAACTGATTATGAAAACCAAGATAAGATATATAATTGAAGCTATTATTGTGGGCGCGCTGGTATTTTTAATGACAGTCACGAATTGCCTGCGGTCCTTTAACTACATGGTCAGCGACAAGCTGTATCAGATTCCGAGAGGCATAGACAGCAGCATAAAGATAATAGGGATAGATGAGAAGACCCTGACGGAACTCGGCCCCATCCAGACCTGGTCGCGTTCTACCTATGCGGACTTAATCGAGGTTCTGAATAAGGATGAGGCATCAAAACCGCTTATGATCTGCTTCGATATCCAGTTCTCGGGACATGTGGACGAGGGCGACGATGCATTTGCGGAGGCTGCAAAGAAGAGCGGAAACTGCGTGGTGGTCAACCAGCTGCTTCACAAGACGAGGGCGCAGATAGATGATGACGGCATGATAACCTATCCGGTAAGCGGGATTGATGAGCCCTATGACGCCTTAAAGGATGCGACGCTTTCGGGCTACAGCAACATAGCCCAGGATTCCGACGGCGTGGTAAGAAAGATACAAAATAAGGAAGAGTATGAAGGCGTGACCTACACTTCCTTTGCGCAGGTTATATATAATGAGTATTGCCGTCTGACCGGGACAACACCGGTGTCTATTCCGGTAGACAAATTCGGCCGCAGCCGTATCAACTACTCCGGAAAGCCCGGGGACTATGAGTGCGTGTCCATGGCGGATGTATTAAGCGGAAAGATAGACACCAGGGCGTTCAAGGGCAGCGTTATCTTCGTCGGCGCATACGCGCAGGGCCTGCAGGATAGCTTTAAGGTGCCGAACGGCGGCAGCAATCAGATGTACGGTGTGGAGATTCATGCGAACATACTTCAGTCGTATATCGACAACCGCTTTGCGGTAACCGGCAACCCGTACATTTTCGGGCTTATCACGGCGGTTATCGCCATGATTTTGCACCTTCTGTTCAGAAAGCTTAAGGTGTGGCAGTCGCTCATCCTGCTTATAGCTGCTATCGTGACGGAGGGCGTGGTCTGCACCGCCCTTAACAACGGAGGACATGCTTACAACATAATCTACTTCCCGCTGATTTTGGTTCTGTCCTTCATCTATTCACTTGCTTTAGGCTATATCTTAGAGCAGGCGAGAAGGAAGAAGGTAATTAGCGCATTTAAGAAGTATGTCGCTCCGCAGATTGTGGATGAGATCTCGAAGAAGGGAGATTTCTCCATAAAGCTCGGTGGCGAGAACAGGGATATAGCGGTTTTGTTTGTGGATATCCGTGGCTTTACGACCATGTCCGAGGCTTTAGAGCCCGAGCAGGTGGTAGCCATACTGAACGAATATCTGGCGCTTACGACCAAGTCGATATTTGATAATCTCGGAACGCTCGATAAGTTCGTCGGAGATGCGACCATGGCGGTGTTTAATTCACCGTTTGACTTAGATGATTATGAGTACAGGGCTGTGTCCGCCGCGCTTGACATAGTTCACGGCGGCGAGAAGCTCGAGAAGGTTCTGCTCGAAAAGTACGGGCGCAGCGTGGGCTTCGGTGTGGGAGTGCACTGCGGTCCCGCGGTTGTGGGCAATGTGGGCTGCGAGGTCCGCATGGACTACACGGCCATAGGCGACACGGTAAATACATCGGCCCGTCTTGAGGCCAACGCGAAGAAGGGACAGGTGCTTATCAGTGATGTTCTCTACGAGCGTTTAAAGGACAGGATAGTTGTAAATGAAATAGGTGTGATACCCCTTAAGGGCAAGAGCAACGGTGTCTGCGTATACGAGGTTAAGGAGCTTATAGGAAAGAAGGAGGCAGCGGATGCTTAGATTTTTTGGACGGAGATCGGCCTTCAACGAAGAACAGAACAGCGCCTTTTTCGTAGAGGATGAAAGGCTGGTCCTGCTTGACTGCGCCATGTTCGCATTTCATGCGGTAAGAAAAACGGGGCTTGAGGGCTTCGGAGATAAGATAAATGAGATAGTGATAGTGGTCACTCATACACACGGCGACCATATAAGCGGGATTCCGATGATGATACACTATGCGAAGTATGTGTTGTGTATTCCGGTTACCGTGATTGTTCCGACCGAAGAGATGAGAACGGATATGAGATTCGCCTGCGAGAGGCTTGACGGCTGTGATCCGGATGCATATACAATGCTCACGGCTGATGAGGCGATATCTGTGTATAAATGGCTTAAGGCAGCAATACTTACCGAGCATACGCCGCAGCTTGCAGGCAGATGCTTCGGGTACAATCTCAGCGTGGACGGAAGAAATGTGGTCTACACCGGTGACACTAATACCTTGGAGCCGTTCCTTCCATATCTGGAGAAGGGGTCGGTGCTTTATACCGAGACTTCGTATAACGATTCGGGGGTGCATCTGCATGTGAAGAAGCTGATGGAGTATGCTGAGCTTTTTAAGGAGCGGGAGATTGAAGTATACCTGATGCACATGGATGACGAGAGAGCGGTTTTAGAGCAGGTTAAGGGGCGCGGCTTCGCGCCTGCGCCGCTGTTTTCAGAGTAATGTCTTAAGCGAAGAGTCTTAATAATAAGGAGGATAAAAATGGCAGCAGAGATTTTGACTAACATATTCGACATAAGTGACAAGCTGTACCGTGAGATGTGCAGCAACAAGGATCATGACCATGCAACCTTATTCAGTTATCTGACTGAACTCGGGCGCAGCATGACGGATTCAGACAGAGCGAGCTTCTGGAAGTGGGACAAGAGGAAGAGGCAGCTGTGGACCACATCCGCAACCGGCGTGGACAAGATTGTGATTCCGGATGACACGGGGCTTGTGGGCAAGGCCTTGAAGGAGCAGCGCGTGGTGGTTACCAACGATCCCTACAACGATCCGAACTTTAATTCGGCGGTTGACAAGAAGACAGGATATGTGACCAAGTCTGTGCTGGTTATGCCGGTTGCGAACATTAACGGTGAGTACATCGGCGCATTTCAGATTATAAATAAGAACGATGACAGCGGCTTTGATGAGGTGGAGGATGTGAGGAAGCTTTCGCTTGCGGCTCTTATCTGCGGTATCGCGCTTGAGTCCGAGACCTTCCTCGAGGATTCACATCACGACAAGCTGACCAAGCTCAAGAACCGTATGGGTTTCTACAGCGACTTCTCGAGAAAATACACAAAGCTGCTTGAGAAGGGCGAGCCCCTGAGCATGTACATCTCCGATATTGATAAGTTCAAGAGGGTAAATGATACCTACGGCCACAACGCAGGTGATGATGTGCTCTCGTCGGTAGCGCAAATTATGTCCGATGCGTGCGAAGAGAACCAGTGCGTGTACAGATGGGGCGGTGAGGAGTTCATCATGATCATGACGAACACCACTCTCGACCAGTGTATAGCGAAGGCTGAGTCGATAAGGAAGACTATAGAGAGCACGCCGATGAACGCCGACGGTACCATCATCGATGTGACCATGAGCTTCGGCTGCAGGCAGTTCGACCCCGAGCTTACGATAGAGGAGAATGTGAGCGTGGCGGACGGCTACCTCTACACTGCAAAGGAGAGCGGAAGGAATTGCGTTATATCCGAGAAGGATCTTAATAATGGAGTGTAAATATGAGATACAGAAAAGATAAACACGGTGAAGATATATCGTTGCTCGGTTACGGCTGTATGCGCTTTACCAAAAACGGCAGGAGCATAGACCTTGACAAGGCCGAGAAGGAGATTATGGCAGCGTACAAGGCCGGGGTGAATTACTACGATACGGCGTACATTTACCCGGGCAGTGAGGTGGCGCTCGGTGAGATCCTCAAGAGGAACGGTATCCGTGAGAAGGTTAAGATAGCCACTAAGCTGCCGCAGTACTACATAAGCAGCCGCAAGGCAATCGACAAGTACTTTGATGAGCAGCTCGAGAGGTTGCAGACGGACTATATAGATTACTACCTGATGCACATGCTTACCGATGTGGTGGCGTGGGACAACTTAAAGAAGAACGGTATCTTAGAGTGGATAGAGGACAAGAAGGCTTCCGGGCAGATCAGGAACATCGGATTTTCCTACCACGGAGATACCGCGAAGTTTATAGAGATACTGAATGACTATGACTGGGAGTTCTGCCAGATACAGTATAATTACCTGGACGAGCACACCCAGGCAGGAAGAAAGGGACTCGATGCGGCCTACGAGAAGGGCATACCGGTTATAATCATGGAGCCTTTGCGCGGCGGCAAGCTGGTCGACCTTATGCCGGACGCCGGCAAGAAGCTGATCGCGTCCAATGAACGAGGCTGGACTGCAGCTGAGTGGGCATTTCGCTGGCTTATGCAGCAGCCTGCGGTAACCTGCGTGCTTTCGGGTATGAACTCCGTTGCCATGGTTGAGGAGAATTGCCGCATAGCGTCTAATGTATCAGACAATGAGTTTACAGAGGCGGACTACGAGCTCATCGCGAAGGTCAAGGCTTCGATGGAGGAGAAGACCAAGGTGGGCTGTACAGCGTGTGCTTACTGCATGCCCTGCCCGAAGGGAGTGGACATCCCGGGCATATTCCGTTGTTACAATCATATGTACACGGAAAGCAAGTCCGAAGGAAGATTCGAGTACGCGCAGACCGTAGCGCTTACAAAGGAGCCTACCTTTGCAAGCCAGTGCATAGAATGCGGCAAGTGCGAGAAGCACTGCCCACAGCACATACCGATCAGGGAGAAGCTTAAAGAGGCGGATAAGAAGCTCAGGCCGCTACCTTATAAGATAGGGATAAATATAGCGAGAAAGTACGTATTGAATAAGAAACATAAGAAGTGATTTAATAAATGATTTTATAAGATCCTTCTCTACGCTCAGGATGATGCGGATTTCGTTATGACAAAATTTGTGTCATTCTGAGCGAAGCGAAGAATCTTTTTTTATGCACACGGTAAGCGTAATGGAATTTTTTTTGCTAAGGTTCGCTTAAGGTTGACATGTTAAAGTGTGGCACATAGAAAATAAATGGCACCCATAAGGTGAACCTGAAAGGAGAGATTATTATGAGGAAGAAGATCAATACATTTATTATCATAGCGATGATGGCGGGAGCGCTTACCGCATGCGGTACCAAGACAGGGAATGCGAATGAGAACGGTACAGCCACAAAGGGCGACACCGCGGCAGTGACAAGTGAAGTGGCAGAGGATGATGTCAATACAACCGAGAAGTCCGACAAGGACAGCGATAAAGAAAGTGAGAAGAACAGCGACAGCAGCACTGCATCCGCAGCTGACAGCTCAAGCTCTAACGGTGTGATAGATACATCAGACATTTTCAGTAACAGGGACTTAAAGCAGGAAGCGGACCTTGAGGGCGCAACCTCTTACACCGTGGCTGACGGGCAGGACATTACCATAACATCTGAGGGCGTGTATGTGATAAGCGGAACAGCATCGAATATGTCTATCGTAGTAGACGCAGGCGATGAGGATAAGGTTCAGCTCGTGCTTGACGGCGTGAGCATAACAAATACCGACAGCCCGTGTATATATGTAAAGAATGCCGACAAGGTCTTCGTTACGACGTCGGCTTCGTCGGAGAACAGTCTTACCGTCAGCGGTACATTTACTGCAGACGGAGATACGAATACAGATGCGGTTATCTTCGCTAAGGATGACCTGACGGTTAACGGAATGGGAACACTGAACATCTCATCAACCGATAACGGCATTACCTGCAAGGACGACCTTAAGGTGACCGGCGGAACCATCAACATAAGCTGTGAGGGCAGCGCGCTTGAGTCCAAGGATTCCGTATCCGTAGCGGATGGCGTGATAAATGTGACAAAGTCCAACGACGGCATCCACGCTGAGGACAGCGACGACGATACCAAGGGTTATGTGTATATCAGCGGCGGAACTCTTAACATAACGGCAGCGGATGACGGCATACACGCGACTACCATAGCACAGATTGACGGTGGAAATATCGATATAACTTCGGCTGAGGGCATAGAGGCAACTGAAGTCCAGATCAACGATGGAACAATCAACATATCGGCGAGCGATGACGGTATAAATGCAGCCGCAAAGTCAAAGTCCATGGACATCTGGGTTGAGATTAACGGCGGCACAACCACTATAAAGATGGGCCAGGGCGACACCGACGGCATCGACTCAAATGGTGACATAAGAGTTACAGGCGGAACCGTGGATGTAACCGGACAGTCAACCTTTGATTACGACGGTACCGCGACCCATACAGGCGGAACGGTCATCGTGAACGGCGAAGAGACAGATGAGTTCCCGAACCAGTTCGGAGGAGGCTTCCCGGGTGGCGGCGGAAAGGGCGGCTTTAACGGAGGAAACTTTGATGGAAGCTTTGACGGGCAATTCCCGGGCGGAGACATGAACGGGGAAGGCGACGGAAATTTTAGGCAGAGGCCTGACGGAGAAAACGGCTTCTCGGAGCCGCCGGAGGGCTTTGACAAGAATTTTAATGGCGAGAGACCTGAGATGCCTGAAGGCTTCGACAAAGACAACTTGCCTGAGGACTTTGATAAAGGAAACTTCAACAAGGATTTCAAGAACGGCGGTAAGGGAAAGAAGGGTGAGAATACAACCACAGAAATATCTACAGAAGAAGCAACTGAGATGTAATGGGAAAATCGTAAAAAGACAGGGGCCTGGCCCCTGTCTTTTTATGCAGTGCGCCCGCGTAAATCGAGCAGGGAAGACTATGTCTTCCCTGCTCGATTTGTTTATAGCTTTGACATCACGTCGAGCACCAGCAGTTCATCATCCTTAAAGCAGTGCGAGTAGCGGGAGAGTATGGTGGCCTGGGTGTCGCCGCTTACCTTTTCGATTACGGGGAGGGGAAGGCCGGCCTTTACAAGATTGGAGATGAAGGTGTGGCGGAAATCGTGACAACGAAGAGGCGAGATGTCTGAGAGAGTGTATGCCGAGTGGAGTATCTGGCTGACAAAGCTTTGAGAATAAGGGAAGATTCGGTCGTCCGGTGAGCCTCCTGCTTTCTTGTGGTCTTCGATAGCCGGTGAAAGCAGATCGTACACGGTGTCGGTCAGCGGTACATGTCTCAGCTTGTAATTCTTGGTGGTCTTGATGAGCTTTAGCGCTGAGTCGAAGCTTTTGCTGATACTGACCACGTGTGTGGAACAGTAACCTTCTTCAGTCCGGCAGGACAGCTCGACGATGTCGTCGTAGGTCAGCGCGAGCGCTTCGCCTATTCTGAGGCCGGTGTAGTATAGGAGGTTTATAAGCTGCCGGTGTCGGTTCTTGAAGTGGGTATTAAGGGTTTCGTCCAAGCGCTGCATCTCTTCGGGTTCGACGACACGGTATTCCTTCTTACGTCCTATCTTAACCCGGTCGCAATGCCTAAGCAGGCTGTCACCGACGAGCTTCTTGCGCTCGGCCAGATTCAGGAATTTCCTAAGTGTCGTGTTCACATCGCGTATGGTCTCCTCAGAGTAGCCGTGGCTTCGGCAGTCGGATATGAGCTTGTAGTAACGGTTCTCATCCAACTCCGAAAGCAAGGTATCTCCGGGGATAAAGCGGCAGATGCGCTTGAAGCTGTTCTCGGTGTTCCTCAGGGATACGGGGCTCAAGTCCTTTGCCACAGCTATCTCACGCCATAGACGATGAATGTCAGCTAAGGTTGTATGTGCTTCGCCGTTGGATAGTTCCGTCGCAACTGTTGAAGTAATGTCGGCCGCCTCAGGTGTTGCGCATAGAGTTGATTTGTTTGCTGTGTTCTTTGTCATTTCATCTGTCATAATAAAATGCTCCTTTCATTTTTGGTATTCATTTGTTTATCACAGGTTCAATCTTAACAAAATAAGCAAACTACGATGATTGTCGGTGGAACCGCAGTCTTTTTGCAATATACCTTGTAAACCGTACTAAAATTAAAATACCGATTGAAAGTTCGGTTTAGAAAGGGTATAATGCGAATGTGAAAGGATTTGTATCACAATCTATTTTTGGAGGTTATACATGAAAAAGCTGTATAAACGTGAAATGTATTTAAATAAAATACGCGGGTTTTATGATGAATCGGAAATAATCAAAGTGATAACCGGAGTCAGAAGATGTGGGAAGTCATCATTACTCGAGATTATAATTGAAGAGATTAGAGAAAAGGGCGTTAGGGATGATAATATCATTGTTATACATCTTGATAAACGACCTTTCAAAAGCGTTAAAACCCCTGAGGATCTAGAAAAAGTTATTGATAAATATGCAAGAGATGTGGAAGGATTGAAATACTTGTTTGTTGATGAGATACAGAATGTAAGGGGGTTTGAAGAAACTATAAATGCATATCGTGAAGAAGGAGATTATTCTATTTTTTTGACCGGAAGTAACAGCTATTTATTGTCGGGTGAGCTAGCTACAAAACTCACAGGGAGGTATATCGAGTTTGAACTCACAACCCTTTCATTTGATGAGTATCTGGGATTAAAAGAACTATTGGGTAAGGAGATTAGTGTTAATCCCGAGGATGAATTTGACAAGTATATGCTTGAGGGCGGTTTTCCCTATGCTGTCGGTTTGGATTCCTTTGCGGATAAACGCCTATATACTAAAAGTGTAATATCCGAGATTTATGAAAAGGATATTAAGAGAAATAAGCGGATTAAGAATAAGATGCTTTTTGAAACAATACAAACATATATTATCAATAATTTTGGGGCGACAATGTCTATCAAGGGACTTTGTGAATATTTGGAGAATACTACTAAATCAACTGTTAGGAAAGAAACGGTGTATAATTATCTTTCTATTCTTGAAAATGCTAAAATTGTGAGTAAGTGTACAAGGTTTGATATGAAGAGCAGAAAAAGTCTTAAGGGCGAGGAAAAGTATTATTTGTCAGACCTAAGCTTTTATTTCGCAAATAACACGGACAACAGGATAGAGTACGGACCTGTTTTGGAAAACATTATCTATAATTATGCAAAGGGCAGAGGGTATGAAATTAGTGTCGGTAGGATTGGAAAGCTGGAAGTAGACTTTATTCTAAGGGACATGGATATGAATTATTCATATGTTCAGGTTGCAAGGTATATAGACAATGGTAATATAGATGAAAATGGAAAGAATCTTACAGAAGAGCGTGAGTACAGGCCGTTAGAGCAGGCAAGAGACGGATATCCCAAATATGTAATGACGTTGGATCGATTACTGCAAAAAAGGAGCGGTATTCATCATAAAAATATTATAACATTTATAAGAAATGGGGAAATGTTTTGATGATTTCGGACATGAGCGATAATGTAGTAATGAGCGTATCCGCAATAGTTCCGGTGAACGGTAAGAAAGCCGCCTTCGTTCATTTCAGCGATAAGGACAAGGAGGCCGAGTTTGTCTTGCCGGAATGCAGGCAGGTAAGCAGCGCCGGCTTCATGGAAGAAGAGCTGAAGCAGCTGTTAGCGTATGTGACCCGCGAGAAGGACACATTGATGGATATGGCGAAAAGGGTGGACCCTCTGGGGAGGTTTATGAAGGAGAGGGTGTAAGGTTTGGGAATGGGATCTGACATGCTTGTTAGCTCGAGAACCTTTGTCTAAAGAATTGGAGGATGGGATATTTGAACTCCGAACAATAGAGGGTAGCGACATAGTAAGAATTCTGTATTTTTTTGATAAGGGGAAAATCATCATTGCAACAAATGGGTTTGTAAAAAAGCAACAGAAGACACCACGAAATGAGATAGAATTGGCAAAGAAACGCAGAACTGACTATCATAAGAAAGGAGGCAGGCACGTATGAGTGATTTGCAGGAATTGACAAATGAATTGATGCTTGATCCGGAATTCAGAAGGGAATACGAAGCTTTACAACCTGAGATGGATATAACAAGAGCGATACTTGACGCTCGTATTCATGCAGGTATGACACAGACGGAATTATCTGAAAAGAGTGGTATCAGTCAGGCGGATATAAGCAGGCTGGAAAAAGGAACAAGAAATCCAAGTATAGCACTGTTAAAGAGACTTGCTGAAGCAATGGATAGTACACTTAGGATAGAATTTGTTCCTAAGAAAATATAAGCACTATAGATTACGATAGTGAGCATTAAGAATTGATGATAGGAATAATGCGAAAGAAGGCCGGAGAATAACAGCTTCGGTCTTCTTGTTTTTTTGGAGGTATCGATGGTTTTGAAAATTCCCGGCGCCCAACCCCCATTTTATTTGTAGTTAAACCCGAAAAGAATAACATGAGGGAGGTGCGATGGTGTCATTCATCGCACAGAAGTGTCATTCTGAGCGAAGCGAAGAATCTTTCTCTCCAAAAAACTCTTGCATTACACAAAAAAATGTGTTATACAAGGTTTCGGTAATTTAGTTATGATTAGTACTTATAATCATAAGTGAATTCAAAGGTGGAAAAATACGATTGTACATGCTGAAAAGCCTTGATATACAAGGGCTGAAAGGACTTTGCAACGCAGAGAAAATAAGCATTGAAATCGAATCATGAA
>JAFXSQ010000001.1 GCA_017525525.1 Lachnospiraceae bacterium
ATTTGGATACCTCCTTTGTTATTTGCAGTGCGGTTGGCGAACCAGCACCAATTATAACACTGGAGGTTTTTTACTTGAAGCTAAAGCTAACTGGGGACCACCTGCATAGCAGGTGGTTTATTTTTATTGTGATACAATTAAAAGGGGCTTAATAACATAAGCCCCTTTTAGTCTATTCATCGTCGCCGACGATCTTAACCTTTCCCTGATAGAGCTCATCAACCGCTACAGAGAGTGCTTTCTTGTTGCCTGCATATACAAGCGGCTCAGCGCCCGAAACAATCTGTCTTGCTCTCTTTGATGTAGCCATAACGATTGAATACCTGCTCTGTACAACCGGCTGCTCGCCCGGCTCAACATCGCTGTTAACAACCTCCATAAGATCTGTGTATGACGGATGTATCATGATTAAAATCTCCCTTCTGCCTATCAGATTTCTTTAAGACTGGATTTCATATCCTCAATGAGTTTAATATTATACTCCTTTTCGCACTTTTTTGCAAGTATTACGGAGTTAACTTTTTGAACACATGTGTCAAGCTCATCATTGACAACTATGTACTCGTAGAAGTCCATATCCTCGGACTCCTCCGAAGCACGCTTAAGCCTCTTGGCTATAGCCTCCTCACTCTCGGTTCCGCGGCCCTTCAGCCTGTCTCTCAAGACTTCTGCCGAAGGAGCTGTGATGAAGATTAAGACCGCATCCTTATACTGCTTCTTGATGTTCATCGCACCCTGAACCTCGATCTCCAAGATCACATCACGTCCGGCGTTCATCTCCTCCTCCACGAATTTCCTCGGAGTGCCGTAGTAATTGTCCACATACTGTGCCCACTCGATAAAGCCGTTATAATCTATAAGGCTTCTGAACTCGTCAACTGTCTTAAAGTAATAATCCTTACCGTCGACCTCGCCCTCTCTCGGCTGTCTTGTCGTAGCCGAAACAGATAAGCTGTAGCCGTAATCCTCCACAAGCTTTTTTACAACCGTTCCCTTGCCGGCTCCCGAAAACCCGGAAACCACTATCAGTAACCCCTTTTTCTCCATGCGAACTCCCTCCGGCTCATATTATTCTATATTCTGGATCTGTTCTCTTATCTTCTCTATCTCGGTTTTCAAGTCGATACCCTTATTGGATACGCTTAAGGTGTTTGACTTGCTTAAGATGGTATTTGCCTCACGGTTCATCTCCTGAACCATGAAGTCAAGCTTTCTTCCGACTGCCCCACCGGCAAGAAGTATATCCTTCGTTCCGGCGATGTGGCTCTTTAACCTTACTATCTCCTCGTCCACGCACACCTTATCGGCAAATATGGTAACCTCGGTAGCTATCCTCTGGGGATCGATGTCTACTCCGTTAGTCAGTTCTTCTATCCTGTCAGTCAGTCTCTTCTTGTAATCCTCGACTATCTGCGGTGACCGCTCCTCTATAAAGTCTACCATCCTACTCATGGAATCAAGCTTTGATATAAGGTCCGCTTTAAGCTTCTCACCCTCTATCTCTCTTGACTTCACAAAGCTCTCGCAGGCCTCCTCAAGCGGGATCTTGATCTCTGCCCAGCAGCTTTCCTCATCCACGCCCTTATCCTCGATGTTGAATATGTCGGCGTATCTTCCGACTGCCGCCACATCTATATCGCATGAAAGCCCAAACTCCTCCTTCATGCTCTTCAAGTAACCTATATACTCCGCCGCAAGCTCATGGTTGTACACAACCTTTGCATCCTTACCAGAGAAATCCTCATAGGTTATGAACACATCCACCTTGCCTCGCGCCAGATTGTCCTTCAAGTAATTCCTTATCTCACCTTCTAAGAAATTAAGCCTTTTCGGCAGCTTGATGTTAAGATCAAGAAATCTGTGATTAACTGCCTTCATCTCGATAAGTATCCTCTTCTCGGCAGTTATTCTTTCGCCTCTTCCGAAGCCTGTCATACTGCTTATCAATTTACCCACCTCATACACTATAGTTTGCCTGTCAATGCACAGACATGGTTATTATACTATATCATCGCCCCAAACGCAATTATTTCTCACAAGACAAAATATCAGTTTCATGTCTTATCACGCCTGATTTATCCCTCTAATATCCGGCTCGATGGTCATGGAATAGTTCGTGTGGTAGATCACATATCCCGGGTGGGAATGCGGCGGTTTCTTCAGGTTCCGCTTCTCCGTGTAGTCCACCTCCACCTTCGGCGCCTGGCGTCCCGAAGAGTAGTAGGCCGCAAGCCTTGCCGCCTCCTCGTAGGCGCGGTCGGGGATGTCCGTCTTTCCTGTCGTCTTCAAAATCACATGGGAGCCGGGCATCTGCTTGGCATGAAACCACAGATCATTTCCCTGTGCCTGCTTCATGGAAAGCTCCTCGTTCTGGATATTGTTCTTACCAACGTAGATGTCAAACCCATCCGAGGAAATGTAATGCAGAGGCACGCTCTTCTCTCTTCTTACCTTCTTGCCGGTTCTCGCCTTCGCATAACCGTTGGCAGACAACTCTTCCCTGATCTCGTCTATGTCACCCTCGGACTGCACAAAATCAAGCGAGGTTCTGACACTTCTTAAATAATCAAGCTCGGCTGCGGTCTCTTCAACGAGCACGCTTGCTGCCTCGTAGGTTCTCTTGAGTTTGTTGTATCTCGCAAAATATTTCTTCGCGTTGTCCATGGCAGACAGGGTATTATCAAGAGGTATCTTTATAAGCTTGCCCTCATCATAATAATTTTCAACCTCTGTCTCCGAAGCGCCTGCAGGCACGCTGTAGCCATATGTGGTAAGAAGCTCGCCGTACACACGGTACTTATCCCTCTTCTCGGTGCCTTTAAGCTCCTTATTCTGTACGTCTAACTTCTTGGCCGTTCTGTCTACTAAGTTAGACACCAATTTCCTCAGCTCCGCGGAACGCTGCTTCATGCGTGAGCTTACATTCTTCTCACGGTAATAATCCTGTATGACCAGTGACATGCGCTCATAGCTCTTGGAATTCTCACCATAGCTTATAAGCGGTACAGCCGCATATTCCGCAGGCTCGTTATTCTCGTAGACTATGCAGGGATCGTAGCCGCCGGTCTCCACCGCGAACATAAGCTTCAAGAACGAAGCGTATATAAGCTCCCTATCCTCATCTTCAAGCTCCGAAGCCGAGCGTTCCATGTCTATACCCGCACGGTAGACTATCTCCTCAGCGATAACCGGTGATATACCCGTAAGTGCGGTGTAGATTGCCTTTGCGCAGGGAAACGGCTTGGAAAATACCCTGTTGAAAAACTCTGCACGTTCAACATCTAAAGGACTTATCTTGTCCTGTGTAGGCGGAGTCTCATACTGCCTTCCCGGAAGAACCTCACGGACAGAGCTTATCAGATGCGACACATGCTTTATGCTGTCTAAGATCATGCCTCCTTCGTCCGTAAAGATGATATTGCTGTGCTTGCCCATAAGCTCCGCTATAAGGTGCTTTTCCCTTAAGTCCCCGAGCTCATCCAGGTGCTCTATGGTAAAGTCTATTATCCTCTCAAACCCGGGCTGCGTAACTGCCTTTATCCTTCCGCTTCCGATATGCTTTCTAAGCAGCATACAAAAGCCCGGTGCAGTCATGGGATTTTCCTTATTCTTATCGGTAAGATAAGCGAGAGGCAGTCCGCCGCTTGCCGAGAGAACCAGACGGCTTTGTACATTCCCGCCATCCATATTCTTCTTCACGGTTATCATAAGCTCGTCCGCCTCCGGCTGGCCTATCTTCACTATCCTGCCGTCTGTTAGGTATGTATTAAATTCACTGACCAAAGCCGCTATGGTCAAGCCGTCAAATGCCATAATAAAACCTCTCTATATTATTTACCCACTCATAAAAACAGTGCCATCCTCAAGCGAAGTGAAGGCTCTGAAACAAAAGATTCTTCGCTTCGCTCAGAATGACACACTATTCTTTCTAAATAACGTATTGTGTTCAGAATGCCACATTCTTTACACTTTAAAAACCATTATACCTGCTCGTAAAGCTGCTGATAAATCGCCGCTGAGCTTGCCCAGCTGTAATTCTGCTGCATAGCTCTCTCCTGCATAGCGTACCAGTCGTCCTTCCTGTCGAAGTAAACCTGCTTTGAATAGTTAATCGTATTAAGCAGGTCGAAGGCATCGTAGTTTGCGAAGGAGAAGCCGGTACCGGTGCCCTCAAACTCATTGAAGGGCTGAACCGTATCCTTAAGTCCGCCTGTCTCTCTGACGATAGGAAGTGTTCCGTAACGGAGAGCCATGAGCTGTGTAAGTCCGCAGGGCTCAAATCTTGAAGGAACGAGCATTGCGTCGCAGGCCGCGTAGATCTTATGAGACAGCTCATCGGAGTAACCTATCGTAGCGTTGACCTTCGCGGGATGGAAGCCCTGATAGTACTTAAACATCTCCTCGTAACGCCTGTCGCCCGAACCAAGAACCACAAACTGCGTACCGTCGGTACAGATGTCATTCATGGCCCTATCCACAAGATCGAGTCCCTTCTGGTCGGTAAGCCTCGAGATGATACCGATCATGTACACATCCCTGTCCTCAGGAAGTCCAAGCTCCTTCTGGAGAGCAACCTTATTGTCCGCCTTGTTCTTGCGGAAGTTCTTGATTGTGTAATTCCTGTATATCTTCTTGTCCGTAGCCGGATTGTAATCGTTGTAATCGATACCGTTCACTATGCCCCACAGTGATTCATGCCTTGCAGAGAGAAGTCCCTCTAAGCCCTCGCCGTACTGAGGAGTCTGAATCTCCTGAGCGTAGGTGTTGGACACGGTAGTAATCTTGTCAGCGTACACAAGACCGCCCTTGAGCATGCTCGCATCCTTATTCATCTCGAGCTTGTCCGGTGTGAAGAGATAATCCGGAAGTCCCGAGTAAGCCTGTATCGTCTTGATATCCCACTTGCCCTGGAACTGCAGGTTGTGTATGGTCATAATGGACTTGATGCCGCTGTAGAAAGGATTGCCCGCAAAGAGCGTCTTAAGGTACACAGGTACAAGTCCTGCCTGCCAGTCATGGCAGTGAACGATATCCGGCTGGAAGCCTATGCTTGGAAGTATCGAAAGCGCCGCCTTTGAGAAGTAGCAGAACTTCTCGATATCCCACTTTACATCTCCGTAGATGTTATAGCCGTTGAAATAATACTCATTATCGATAAAGTAAACCGGCACGCCCTCGTACTCAAGGTACATAACGCCGACATACTGCTGTCTCCAGCCGATGTCCATATGGAAATGCGTGATGTAACGCATCTTGCTCTTGAACTTTGCAGGAAGGCACATATAGTTGGGCATGATGACCCTTACGTCGTACTCCTTCTTGTCAAATATCCTCGGCAACGTTCCCACAACGTCGGCAAGACCGCCCGTCTTCACGAAAGGAACGCACTCTGACGCGATGTATGCAATCTTTTTCATATATAGTAACCCTCCTGTATAATAGTCTTATAAGATCCTTCCTGTTGCTTCGCAAGCCCTCGCATTTCGTCATAAGGGGGTATCGCTTGCGGTGGATTCCTTATGACATCGAAGGCCGCACCGCAACGCTTCGCATTGCGGTCAGGTCGCTTCGCGTAAGTCATGACACATTTACTCAAATAGTGAAATCAGTGCAACATATAAATTTTACCACAACCCTAATTTTAATTCAATCTCATTTTATCCGCATCGTGAACAACAACCTGTGCAAAGGGAATGACGATGCCCTCTTTGTCAAAGGCCTTCTTTATGTTCTCTAAGACATCCCATCTGCAGGGCCAGTAATCCTCGCTGGAAACATATGCACGAAGGCCGAACTTAATGGCGCTGCTGTCGTATGAATCCACATATATTACCATTTTCTCGGAGCTCATTATCCTGCTGTCTTCATCCAACACCCTTTTTATGGTTTCCCTGACCTTGTCGAGATCACTGTCATAGGCCACTCCCACGTTGAGAAGGAGTATCCTCTTGTCAAGCGCGGTAAAATTGATCACTGAATTGTTCGTCAGCGTGCCGTTCGGGATGACTACAATCTTATCCTCTATGGTCCTGAGCTTTGTGTAGAAAATATCTATACTGTCAACCGTACCCTCGGTTTTACTGTTATTCTCTAAGATGTAATCTCCCACCTTAAAGGGCTTTACAAGCAGTATCAGTATGCCGCCCGCTAAGTTCCCCAAGCTTCCCTGCAGCGCAAAGCCGACTGTGATACCCGCCGAACCGAGCAGGGTCACAAGAGAAGTAACCTGGATGCCAACCACCGAGATTGAGACGATAAACGTGATCACATATATCGTCCATCTCACAAGAGACAGAGTGAAATGTGCCACGGTCTTCTCGACATTTTTCCTGTCAAATATCCTCTTCAACAGTTTGACGATCAGCTTTGCAGCCTTAATTCCGATAAAGAAGATAATAATGGCGAGCAGAACCTCCACCGCCTTCTCACCGGCCCAGTTCAAAAACTTATCCGATTGTTCCTTAAAATAATCATCCATCCGTTATTATCTCCTAGGTATGATAAAGCTTGTTCGACTCATACTTCGGTTCACAGGTTAAGTTTATTCCGAGCTTCTTGAACACTCCCACATCCACCTCAGAAAGGATAACCGAGCTGTGTACATCAAGTCCCTTAAGGCCCGGAAGCATGTCGTAGGCTGCCTTTGCCTCAGGATTGTCTATCGCCTCTATCGCAAGAGCGATAAGCATCTCGTCTATGTGTAAAAGCGGATTATGATTGCCGAGGTGCTTTACCTTAAGCTCCATCACAGGTTCTATAACCCTCGGGGATATGAGCTTTGCCGGATCGTCAATGCCCGCAAGGTACTTCAATGCATTTAAGAGCATCGCCGAGGATGCGCCGAGGAGCGATGAAGTCTTGCCGGTCAGCACGGTTCCGTCTGCCATACATATTGCAGCTGCAGGATTGCCGGTCTTCTCAGCCCTGATATTCGCAGCCTTGACCACAGGTCTGTCAGCCACGGATATACCGGCCTTCTCCATCAAAAGTTCAATCTTGGCAATCGGAGAATCCCCGCCCGTGCCGCGCCTCTTATCACAGAGTGCATGATAATATCTTCTGATTATCTCCTGGTTTGAAGCCGTCCTGCAGACCTCATCATCACAGATGCAGTGACCTGCCATATTTACACCCATGTCAGTCGGGCTCTGGTACGGTGAGCTTCCGCTTATCTTCTCGAACATTGCCTTTAAGACAGGGAAAACCTCCACGTCACGGTTGTAATTAACCACAGTTTCACCGTAAGCTTCAAGGTGGAAGGGATCAATCATATTCACATCATTTAAGTCTGCCGTCGCAGCCTCATAGGCTAAGTTAACCGGATGGTTAAGCGGCAGATTCCATATCGGGAAGGTTTCAAACTTAGCGTAGCCCGCCTCGATACCTCTCTTGCTCTCGTGATAAAGCTGTGAGAGACAGGCGGCCATCTTTCCGCTTCCCGGTCCGGGCGCGGTCACAACGACCAGAGGTCTTGTGGTCTCGATATAATCATTTCTTCCGAATCCCTCGTCCGAAACGATCATCGGGATATTCGACGGGTAACCGTCTATCTTGTAATGTCTGTAGCATTTTATGCCTAGAGCCTTAAGCTTCTTTTCGTACGCAAGCACCGGAGGTGTCTCGGAAAACTGTGTCAGCACCACCGAGCCCACGAAAAGTCCGTTGTTGGTAAATGCATCGATAAGCCTTAAGACATCAATGTCGTAGGTTATACCTATATCACCTCTGACCTTATTCTTCTCGATATCACCTGCCTTAATGGCTATCACGATCTCGGTCTTGTCCTTTAAGGTCTTAAGCATGGTTATCTTGGAATCGGGCTTAAAGCCGGGAAGAACTCTTGAAGCATGATAATCATCAAAGAGCTTTCCTCCGAATTCAAGATAAAGCTTTCCTCCGAACTGCTCTATCCTTTCTTTGATATGCTTTGACTGCATATCAAGATATTTGTCATTATCAAAACCTATTGCGTTCATTTTTCGTCTCCTATTAAAGATTCTTCGCTTCGCTCAAGTCTGACACGTTACTTTTCCTAACGCATGCCTCAGGCATAATCATAAAAACCCAAACGAGCAGGAGCGCGAAGCTCCTGCCCGTAATTATTCATTTCACACACTACTTGTTGAACATATCCGTCTGGTGGTGGATATCCTCGCTTATAGCAAAAAGCTCCTTTGACTCCTCGACTAAGGACTCGAGTATATCCGTAACCTCGTTCATGCTTGCGCTTGTCTCCTCGGTGGAAGCCGCATTCTCCTCCGATACAGCCGCAAGCTGCTCTATGGACTCGTTTATTGCCACCTTCTGGTGGTTGAGCTCATCCACGCTGTTGGAGATATTGTGGCTTGCAGTGTCAACCACGCTTACCTCCTTCTCAAGGTCGACAAAGGCTGCTAAAGTCTGATCAAGCTTCTCCTTCTGGATACGTGAGATCTCGTCAACCTCCTTCATCATATCCACATTCTCAAGTGAATTCTTGGAAAGATCGGCTACTATCTCGTTGATCTGAGTAGCGTTGTCCGAAGACTCCTTAGCCAGCTTCATGATCTCACTCGCAACGACCGAGAAGCCTTTTCCTGCCTCACCGGCACGCGCAGCCTCTATGCTCGCGTTGAGTGAAAGAAGATTGGTCTGCTCGGATATACCGTGGATCATCTGAATAACCTTGTTGATGTTGTTCGCAGACTCATTGGTCTCTAAGGTCTTTCTCGTAACTGCCGCTATGTTCTCGTTAACCTTAACGCTTATATCCTCAAGCTCGCTTAAAATGTTCTTAACAAAGTCAGCGAACTGCGTCATGTTCTTAACGGAACGATCAAGATCCCTTATACTTGAGATATTGTTATCGATACTTATGGACATGTTCATCATGGCCTCGGCCTGTGAGGTAGCCTCCTGTGCAAGCACGGTGTTGCCCTCTGCGATCTCCTCCATGGCTACATTGATGTTGTCCACACTCTCATGAATGTTGCCGAACTTTGAAGAGAAATCAAGGCTGTCATTCTTCAACTGGTCGGCATCCTTGTTAAGATCGGTCATAACCTCCCTTATCTCGTCCTGAAGCTTGATAACTGAGTGCCTGATCCTCGATATCTCATCATGTCCTATGTCATCCGAAATCTCGAAATGAAGATTGCCGTCCGCCATCATCTCAATAAGCTTCGTCTCCTCCTCTATGGAATCAACGGTGTGCTTAGACATAAGGAAGATGATTATGTAACCGATCACCACACAAGGTATGGCTATAATGATATTTCTGCCCGTCGAACTGCTGTCATTCACGGCACCTGCGATTATATAGATTATCGCCGTGAGAAGAACGGGAATAAGCCCCGTTACCAGTAATCTGTGTCTAACCCTCATACACCCATTTCATAGCATAAAATGCTATGCCCTCCTTTCGCGTTTTATCCATTTTTGTGCAAATGCACTCCATTATTATAGCCGTTACAGGCTTTTTTTTCAAGCCGAATTTAAGCCTATCTCACATACGCGTTTGCTGTTGAACCCGGTGCTTTTCCGTCTTTTTTAACAAGGTCAAACTGTATAGCGTATATCGGCTTTGAAAGTCCCCTTGTACCTGCAGCGGTACCGTTTGAAGCCCAGCCGAGCCAGCCGTAGCCTCTTACGTAGGTTCTGTAATAAAGGTCATAGTTCGCCGCAGCCTCTCCCGTAAATGTAGCGGCTATCGCTTCAACTCTTCTGCCGAGATCAGGCGAGCCCGATACATTTCCGTTCGCAACCCATGGCATCCAACCCGATTTTTGAACGAACGACTTATATCTGATATTTCCGGAAAGCCCCGTCCTGTTGTAGAGTCTGTATCCGGTGATCATGTTTGTGTTGTAGATCGATCCGACCACCGAACCGTCAAACTTTCTTGCTGCCCATCCATCCTGCTGTGTGCAGATATTTATCGCCAGAAGGTTTTCCTTAAGAGGGCTTGTGGTGCTGTATTTCAGGTATGACGGGACATTTTTCTTATCTACTATAATTATCTGGTAGGATTCTATGCGTCTTTCCTTGCCTAAAGTTCCCGCAGGATTGCCGTTGCAGGACCAGCCTAGCCACCCGTAGCCTTGAACATAAACCCTGTAGTACACGGAATACTTCTTCGCAAGGTCACCCTCAAGCTTTACGGATATGGCTTCTATTCTTTTGCCCGAATTGATCTCGCCGCACTTTGTTCCGTTCTTAACCCAGTCGGTCCACGCCCTCCCCTGGATATAGGCCTGATAGGATATGTCTCCCTCCACATCCGCAAGCTTGTTACCCTTGCATATGGATATGGCCTCGATTCTCTTACCGCTGCCCTTGGTACCGCTCTGCTGGTTATCGCCTCTCATGAGAACCTCCCAGCCGGTGCCGTCGATGTATGACTTGTATCTGATATCGGCGTCAGGCAGATAAGTTATATTATCCTTCTTCGGGAAATTACCTCCGGTAAGATATCCGCCGTATTTCGCACCGTTTGTGGTTATATTGTCATATACCCAGTAATTTACATCTATCCTGTAAGGCATGCCGGGTATGGTTCCGTCGCTTGAATACTGCCATATGTCATGCGCGCCTTCGTACTGGCAATAGCCGTAATACTGTGCACACCATATGAGCCAGGAATCCGTCTTGAACACAGGATTGGTAAGATAATTCTCAAACCAGTTTGTGTTGGCGTAAATTCCAACATCGTAGCCTGCTGCCTGTATATCATCACAGAAGGTCTTGGCAACCACCGCGAGCATATCGTTTCCTATCGCAAGCTGACTGTAGTCCTCCATGTCAAGGAACACGGGGAGCGATACATTTCTTCCCTGGAGAAGCCTTAATACATGCGCTGCCTCGTTATGAGCCATAGCCTCATTCTGTGCATAGGAATAAAGATAAACTCCGTAAGGAATTCCGAGTCTCTCGCACTCTGTCGCATTGTAAAGCCAGGTATCGTCATCCTGACTGTAAAGGTTGTCGCCGTAGCCGCATCTGAGTATCGCAAAATCTACAAGTCCCGAAGCCTTTGCAGTCGCCCAGTCGATATTCGGCTGCCAGGTAGATACATCTACGCCGTGAGCAAGAACTGTTGTCACGTGCTCTACGCCCTTCGAGTCCGTAAATGTGTGGTAACCTATAGAACTAACAGGATTTTCCTCTCCCACAAGCTCACCGGAATACTCGATCGGCTGACCGTTCTTGAAACGGAAGCTGTTCATATCCTCCTGACGCTGTCTTCCCTCTACCGGTGTGTACACCTCTGTCTGTTCCCCGGTTGTTTCGGTCATTTCGGTTGCTTCGGTTTCCGTCTTCTCCTGCGCCTTCGGAACATACGTCGTGATTGAAAGCATGAGCATAAACACAGTCATTATCAGCGCTGTAATCTTCTTCGATTGTTTTTTCATAGATCTACTCCTAACTCTTAAATCTGGTGCCTTACTACCTTGTACTCATCGCCGTCCCTGAAATAAGGACAGCCCTTGAAGCCTCTCGCCATAAGCTGACCGTAGTCATCCTCATCCATATCAACATCACACACATACTCTTCATACTCCTCATCATAGGAGTAGTATGCGCAATACTCGCATGAACCTGCCGCCATATACGCACCTCTTTTACTACTTGTCAGTCTGAACCACAAATGTCAGTTCAGCCACTACGGCAACCTTGCCGTCAACCGTAGCTGTTGCCTTGCCCGTTCCGATAGGCCCCTTCTGACTGATTATCTCGCACTCCATTGTGAGCACGTCTCCCGGAATAACCTGCTTCTTGAACCTTGCGTTCTTGATGCCTCCGAAGAAAGCTATCTTACCCTTATTCTCCTCTTCGGTAAGGATTGCCACGGCTCCGACCTGTGCAAGTGCCTCAACGATCAGAACTCCGGGCATAACATGCTGCGCCGGGAAATGTCCCATGAACTGCATCTCATTTACCGATACGCACTTGATACCCTTGGCGTACTTGCCCGGCTCGTAGTCAAGGATCCTGTCCACAAGCTGGAAAGGATATCTGTGCGGTATAATTTCCTGTATCTGGTTTGAATTTAATTCCATGTCTTCTCCTTAATTCAAGATCCTTCGCTAACGCTCAGGATGACACGTGTCATTCTGAGGGCTTTAGCCCGAAGAATCTTATTCATATTTCTTAAACAGTACGCTTGCGTTATGGCCTCCGAAGCCAAGCGAGTTCGAAAGCGCATACTCAACCTGAACATTTCTTCCCTCGTTTGGAACGATGTCGAGATCGCACTCGGGATCCGGAACCCTATAATTAATAGTAGCCGGTATGAAGCCGTCCTTTAACGCCATTGCTGAAAAGATTGCCTCAACCGCACCTGCTCCTCCGAGCAGATGTCCTGTCATGGACTTGGTTGAGCTTACCATAAGCTTATATGCATGGTCGCCGAAGGTCTTCTTGATAGCCTTGGTCTCACCCGCATCGTTCAAATGTGTAGATGTGCCGTGTGCATTGATGTAGCCCACCTGCTCGGGCGTGATACCCGCATCCTTGATTGCAACCGCCATTGCCGCAGCACCGCCGTTACCCTCCGGATCGGGAGCCGTGATATGGTGTGCATCGCATGTTGCGCCATAGCCCACTACCTCGCCGAGGATCTCAGCACCTCTTGCTTTAGCGTGCTCATACTCTTCAAGAACAAGTATGCCTGCGCCCTCAGCCATAACAAATCCGCCTCTCTCTGCGTCGAAAGGAATTGACGCACGGTTCGGATCATCAGTCTTATTAAGAGCAGTCATGGCAGTAAAACCGCCGAGACCAAGGTGTGTGATGCATGACTCTGAACCGCCCGCAAGCATAACCTCTGCATAACCGTCTCTTATATAATGAAATGCATCGCCTATAGCGTTATTCGAGCTTGCACATGCAGTCACAACGCAGGTGCACATGCCCTTAAAACCGTACTTTATGGCTATCTGTCCGCCTGACATATTCGGTATGGTCATAGGGATATAGAACGGTGATATCTTATCATAACCGCGTCTCTCACCAGTTGCCACATTATCCTCGGAGCACTGCAGACCGCCGATACCGCTTGAGAAGATGATACCGCATCTTAAGGGATCCTCCTTCTCCATATCGAGCTTGCTCTGCTTCATGGCTTCATCGGCAGCTACCATTCCGAGCTGTGTAAAGCGGGCCATATGTCTTGCTTCCTTTTTGTCTACTACGGTAGTCACATCAAAATCCTTGATCTCGCCCGCAAGCTTTACCGCATGATTCTCTACATCTATCTGTGTTATGGGACCTATTCCGCATACGCCCTTCTTGGCGTTCTCCCAGGTCTCGGCCACGCTCTTTCCTATGGGATTTACGGTTCCCATTCCGGTTATCACTACTCTTCTCATGATTTTCACCTCTTTATTTTTTACGCTCATTATGCTACCTTACAAGCACTCGCTTCGCTCGTCTCTGTTTTGCTTACGCAAAACGCTTGTAAGTCAGCTCATCGTGAAAAACAAATGCTCACTGCGTTCGCGCTTGTTTTTCACTTGCATTCGCTACATGCCTCCATCTATACCTATCACTTGTCCGGTGATATACGCAGCGTCATCCGACGCAAGAAATGCTACAAGCTTTGCAACCTCTTCGGGCTGTCCCGGTCTCCCTGCCGGTATCATGGCATTCATCTTAGCCTTTGCTTCATCTGTCATGGCAGCTGTCATATCCGTGCTTATAAAGCCCGGAGCAACCGCATTTACCGTTATACCCTTCTTGCCGAGTTCCTTGGCAAGCGACTTTGTAAGTCCTATAAGTCCGGCCTTGGAAGCGGCATAGTTGGACTGTCCGGCATTGCCGTTGACGCCTACGATGGAGCTTATGTTGATTATCCTTCCGCCCTTCTTTTTGATCATCGGTCTTGCAACCGCCTTGCAGGCAAGGAAGGCGCCCTTTAAATTCGTATCAATGACAGAGGTAAAATCCTCCTCGGTAAGACCCACTATAATGTTGTCTCTTGTGATACCTGCATTGTTCACAAGTATATCTATTCCTCCTAATTCCTTAGACACGGTGTTTACTAAGTTAGTCACATCCTCGGCAGCCGAGACATCTGCCTTAACCGCAATTCCGTTTACACCAAAGTTCCTTGCTTCCTCGATAACAGCCTCAGCCGCCTCAGCGCTCCTTGCATAGCAGGTTGCAACATTGGCCCCGAGCTTTGCGAGCTCCAATACTATCGCTTTTCCGATTCCTCTCGCACCACCGGTGACAAGAGCAGTCTTTCCTTTTAAGTCCATTATATTCTCCTTTGTTTTTTTATCCTTATAAGATCCTTCCTGTTGCTTCGCAAGCCCTCGCATTTCGTCATAAGGGGTACCGCTTGCGGTGGATTCCTTATGACATCGAAGGCCGGCACCTCAACGCTTCGCATTGAGGTCTGCGTCGCTGCGCTCAGGATGACACGAACGAATATATCTTATTTACCGAGCGCTTCAAGCAGCGCGTTCAGGCTCTCAACATCCTCCACGCCGTACACGGTGAAGCTACGGTCTATCTTCTTAACAAAGCTTGAGAGTGTCTTGCCGGGTCCTATCTCTATAAAGGTATCCACTCCCTGCTCCATCATATATTTAATGCTGTCCTCGAAGTAGACACTGCTCTGTACCTGTTTCTCAAGCATCTGTGCTATCGTGACGCCGCTTTCAAGCTCCTTGCCGGTCGAATTAAAAACAACCGGGTGCGACATCTCTCCGAAGTTCTCGGAAGCAAAGCGTTCTCTTAATCTGTCACCTGCCGGTTTCATAAGCGAGGTGTGGAACGGTCCGCTTACAGCCACGGGCACTACCCTCTTCGCGCCCTTCTCGAGCATAAGCTCGCCTGCACGGTTAACTACGGCAGTATCACCGGATACGGTAACCTGAACCGGCGTGTTGTAGTTAGCTACCTCGCACACATTATATTCGCTGTCCTTGAACTCAGCCTTAGCAAGCTCGCAGCACTCCTTTATAGTCTCCCTGTCAAGCTGCATAACCGCGATCATACCGCAGTCCCTGCCGCTTACGGCCTCACTCATCGCCTTTCCTCTAAAAGCAACGAGATCAATAACCTGATTTGCCTCAAATACACCTGCACCGTAAAGCGCGGAATACTCGCCTAAAGAAAGACCTGCCGCATAATCGGGAGTTATCCCCTTATTCTTAAGCAGGTCGGTCATTGCAACCGCAAATGCAACCATGCACGGCTGGGTATACTTTGTAAGAGAAAGCTCTTCTATCGGTCCCTCAAAGCATAATTTCTTTATATCAAAATCAAGCTTTGCATTGTCGAATACCGCTTTAAATTCATCATAGGCCTCGTAGAGATCCTTGCCCATTTCCACATGCTGGGCGCCCTGTCCCGCATATAAAAAACCTATCTTCATAATCGTACCTTTCTAAAGTTTCTTCGCTTCGTTACACTCGCTCAGGATGACACCTTGCATTGTACGTGTCATGACTTAAGTACTTTAGCCCGAAGAATCTTTCTTAATTTATAATTGAATTGCGCTAAGCTTAGCCAACTCTTTCTTTGCTTCATCCATCATTGTGGCAAGTATGTCTGCAACAGGCTTTATCTCCTGCACAAGTCCGCATACCTGACCTGCCATAAGTGAACCGGTCTTCGTATCACCTTCAAGCACTGCCCTTCTGAGTGAGCCGAGAGTAAGCTTCTCAAGCTCCTCGGTTGCAACCTGCTGATACTCAAGCTTCACATACTCTCTTGCCATCTGGTTCTTTATAACTCTGACAGGTGCGCCACCTGTTCTACCGGTAACCATGGTCTGGTTATCCTTTGCCTTAACGACAGCCTGCTTGTAATTCTCATGTATCGGGCACTCGTTGCTTGCAAGAAGCACTGTTCCCACCTGAACACCTATGGCACCTAATGAAAGCGCCGCAACAATTCCTCTTCCGTCAGCAATACCGCCCGCAGCGATAACCGGGATTTCAAGGGCATCAACCACCATCGGAACAAGCGTCATGGTAGTCATCTCCCCTACATGTCCGCCGCTCTCGGTCCCCTCTGCGATGACCGCATCAACACCGATTCTCTCCATACGCTTTGCAAGAGCCACGCTCGCAACAACCGGGATAACCTTTGTACCGACTGACTTCCAGTCAGCAACATACTTCTCCGGACTTCCCGCACCCGTTGTAATAACGGGTACCTTCTCCTCTGTAAGCATCTTAGCTATGTTGTCCACATCCGGATTCATAAGCATAAGATTAACTCCGAAGGGCTTGTCCGTCAGCGCCCTGCACTTGTCTATCTCTTCCTTTATTCTCGTTGCATCAAAACCGCCCGAAGCGATAAGTCCCAGTCCGCCGGCATTCGATACCGCCGCTGCGAACTCTCCGGTGGCGATATTCGCCATACCGCCCTGAATGATGGGATATTTTGTTCCTAAAAACTCATTAAGCTTCACTTTTTCCTGTACTCCTTTTATAACCCGTATATTTAAGCTTTTTCCGCAAGATACATCTCGTCTATGTACCTGAACTTCTTATAGCGCTGCTTTGCTATCTCCTCCGGACCTGTCTTGACGTACTTCTCAAGCTCTCTTCTTATGTATCTGTCTACCGTCTTGAACACCATCTTCGGATTGAGATGCGCTCCTCCCAAAGGCTCCGGGATTATGTCATCTATCACTCCGAAGGAAAGCAGATCCTGTGCCGTAAGCTTCATAAGCTCACAGGCCTCCTCACTCCTTCCCGAATCCTTCCAAAGTATGGAAGCATAGCCTTCGGGTGAAAGTATCGAGTAAACAGAATTCTCAAGCATAAGCACGGTGTTCGCCACGCCGATTGCAAGCGCGCCGCCGCTTGAACCCTCGCCGGTTACTATCGCTATGACAGGCACCTTTAAATCACTCATCTTCGCAAGGTTGTTGGCGATTGCCGTTCCCTGACCGTACATCTCAGCCTCAAGTCCCGGGTAGGCTCCCGGCGTATCGATAAATGTAATAACCGGCCTGCCGAACTTCTCAGCCTGCTTCATAAGCCTTAAGGCTTTGCGGTAGCCTTCAGGGCCGGGCATGCCGAAGTTAACCTTCAGGTTCTCGCTTAAGTCGTTGCCCTTCCTGTGTCCGAGCACCGTGACCGGCATGCCATGGAAGGTCGCAATGCCTCCGTATATGCTCATGTCATCCTTGCCGAGATCATCACCCCTCTGCTCAAAGAAATCCTCAAATATATTGGATATATACTCGGTGATCTTCGGTCTCTTCTTATGCCTTGCTATATATACCTTATCGTGCGGGGTAAGATCCCTGCACATCTTTATTAGTTCATGCTTTTCTCTTCTTAAGACATAGACCCTTGGCTCATCAACCGCTTCCTCAGCCATAAGCTCGTCGATCTCCGCATCTATTGCCTGTATTCTCTCATCTATTTCCTTAACCATCTTATCTACCTCTCTTCGAATGAAGCCTAAGGATAAGCGCCAATGTCTCGCGCATCTTGTTTCTCGGCACTATCTGATCCACGAAGCCGTGCTCCACCATGAACTCCGAGCGCTGGAAGCCTTCGGGAAGCTTCTGACCTATGGTCTGCTCTATAACTCTCGGTCCCGCAAAGCCTATCAGCGCTTCGGGCTCCGCTAAGGTTATATCACCGAGGGTTGCAAAGCTTGCGGTAACACCACCCGTTGTAGGGTGTGTAAGTACGGATATATAAAGCCCGCCGTGCTTGCTGAACTTCTCCACCGCAGCCGATGTCTTCGCCATCTGCATAAGCGAGAGTATTCCCTCCTGCATGCGCGCGCCGCCGCTCGCGGTAAATACCACGATCGGAAGCTTCTTTTTGTCCGCATATTCAAAGGCGTTGGTCACCTTCTCGCCGACAGCTATACCCATGCTTCCCATAAGGAATTTGCTGCTCATCACGCATATCACGGTCTCATAACCGTCTATCTTTCCAACTCCGGTGTAGACCGCTTCTTCAAGCCCGGTCTTCTCCTGAAGTGAAGTGATCTTTGCTTCATAGTCCGGATTGTCAAGCGGATTGACAAATGGAACCTTGCATTTCAAAGGCTTGAAACTGCCCTGATCAACAAGATATCTGACCCTTCTTTCGGGTGAGATCACAAAGTGGTTACCGCAGGCAGGACACACGTTCAGGTTTTCTTTCAAAACCGATTTGTCAAACACCTGCTTGCACTTCGGGCATACCATTGTTTCCTCTTCGGAATCCTTCACCTTGTCGGACTCATCCGGCTTTGCGGTGTTTTCCGAAGCAGGCTCGCTTAAAGCTTCCGCCTCGGCTTCGGAAAGCAGAGGTTCGCTCTTTGCGGTATCATTTTTTTTGAACAGATCTGTAAGCTTCATGGTTATTCTCCATTAAATGATGTAGAAAAGTGTTGTTTCTTTATTATTATGCTACTGTGTTTTCCAAAAAACACGGCAGATATTATACTACAAATAAGCACCTTCGTCAACTTTACGCGAACTGCTCCGCATTTGTTAAAAAGAAGTCCTCATACCATACCAAAAAGCAGTATACTGCCCATACCTTCTTGTAATTATCGCACTTTTTAGCCTTGTGATCGTCAAGCAGTTTAATCAGCTTTTCCCTCTTGAAGAACTCTGCTGCGGTATCCGAGAGGAACTTCTCCTTAATCATGCCATAGCAGTCATCCTCCCTCATCCACTCGCGAAGCGGAACCGGGAAACCGAGCTTCTTCTTGTTGTAGGCTTCGGTCGGTATCACGCGCTTTGCGGCCTTTCTGAGCGGGATCTTGGTATTGTCCGCTGCGATCTTACCCTCGTAAGGTATGGTCCTCGCCGTCCTGAATACCTCGATGTCCGTGAACGGCACTCGACCTTCTATCGAGTTCGCCATGGTCATCCTGTCCGCCTTCTGAAGTATGTCATACACAAGCCAGAACTGTATGTCTATGGCCTGCATCTTAGTTACCTTATCCTTGTCCTTTTGCTCACGGTAAACCTTTGCCGTGATCTGCTTATTGGTCGGGCAATCAGCCTTAAAATTGATTATGCTCCTTGCCTGCTTCTCGCTGAAGGTCTTCTCCTCACCGATGAAGTCCTCCTCTAAAGTCTTGCCCGCGCGCACAAGGTAGTTGATGCCGCGATGCTCGGGAAGATGTCCCGCCACCTTCGACACAGCCCTTCTTATCGGATACGGAAAACGGCTGTAGAACGGTGCGGTCAGGTCACTCTGGTAGAAACCGTAGCCGCCGAAGAACTCATCCGCACCCTCACCGGAAAGCACTACCTTTACATCCTGCGCCGCAAGCTGTGCCACGAAGTAAAGGGCTATCGCCGCCGGATCCGCAACCGGCTCATCGAAGTGATACATCAGCTTCGGTATTATATTCAGATACTCCTCGCGATTTATGCTCTTGGACTTGTTGTTGATACCAAGCTTTGCGCTCAAGTCTTTCGCATACGCCGTCTCGT
This sequence comes from Lachnospiraceae bacterium, assembly GCA_017525525.1. Lineage (GTDB taxonomy): Bacteria > Bacillota > Clostridia > Lachnospirales > Lachnospiraceae > Coprococcus_C. Next base: position 19,400 of record JAFXSQ010000001.1, read on the forward strand.
CGTAACGCTCGTCGTCAGAACCAACCGTATAAGTCTTGTCCGGTTTTGCCAATGCGACGATGTACGAGGAGTCTATTCCGCTGCTAAGGAAGGAACCGACCTCCACATCAGAGACCATATGCGCTCTCACACTATCCTTCATGGTCTGCTCGACTAAGTCGATAAGTTCATCCTCCTGCCTCTCCTTTGCATCAAACGACACGGAGAAGTAACGCTTTACCTTGAGCTTTCCGTCCTTGAATGTAAAGCTTCTTCCCGGAAGCAGCTTATACACATTCTTAAAAAATGTCTCCTCCGTCGGAGTGAAATTAAAGGACAGATAGTTCGGAAGTATGTCCTTATTGAACTCCTTCTTAAAACCGGGGTGATCGATAAACGCCTTGATTTCCGAAGCGAACATAAAGGCGTCATCCGTCTTGTAATAATAAAACGGTTTAATTCCGAAGAAGTCCCTTGCACCGAAAAGCTCACCCGTCGTCTTGTCCCAGATAACAAATGCGAACATTCCTCGAAGCTTCTTTAATACCTTCTCCCCGTACTCCTCATAGCCGTGGAGTATGACCTCGGTGTCACTCTTGGTAGAGAATTTGTGACCGGCCTTAACCAGTTCCTCTTTGAGCTCCTTGTAGTTGTAGATCTCTCCGTTAAAGATGATGACCTTCGTCCCGTCCTCATTGAAAATGGGCTGCTTTCCGCCCTCAAGATCGATTATCGAAAGTCTCCTGTGTCCCAAGGCTATTTTGTCATCAGCATATTTCCCTTCACCATCCGGTCCCCTGTGCTTTATCCTGTTCATCATCAGATCAAGATATTTCTCTTTCTCCGGCACGGTTTCATTCCCAAAAAAGCCTGCTATTCCGCACATATCTTTGCCTCCCTAATGCAATATGTTTTATATTGTTACTATTCACAGTTATCGCAAAATCAAGTGCAAGCTCGTTGTGCTTGCACATAAGAGCTTACGCTTGGTTTTGTGATAAAACTGCGAAGCAGTGACTCCGCGTACACCCATGACCATAAGCGGCGTAGCCGCGACGGACGCGTAGCGGACGGGTCGTGGGTTGCGCGGCTGTGAGTAGTAACTTCACATCTCCAGCAGCCTCTCGCATATTTTCACCTTTTCCTCCGAAAGACTGTTTTCTATCGTTATTTTTCCCACGGTAGTCCTGTCAGTGAGCAGTCCCGCAGCCTCAAGCCTTCTTCTCGTCTCTCTCGCCGTTCCCGGACCACCCTCATAAAGAACCGCCTTTTCTCCCATTACTTTTCTTACGGTTTCCGCAACGAATGGATAGTGCGTGCAACCCAGAACAACCGCATCCACCCTGTCCCTGTCAAAGGGCGCAAGCAGATTCGAAATAAAGTCATACAGCGCTTCCCCGCTTGTCTCTCCGCGCTCCACAAATTCCATAAGTCCCGGGCACGGAAGCGGTATGATGTGAGCCATCTCAACATACCTGTCCATAAGGTTGTGGAACTTCTCATTTCTTATGGTCATGGGAGTAGCCATGACTATAACGTTCGGCATCTCTCCGGCCCTGTCCATAACCGCAGGCTTTAAAGCCGGCTCTATGCCGACTATCGTGTACTCGGGATAGGTCTCGCGCAGCGCTCTTACAGCCGCACTCGTCGCGGTGTTGCAAGCCACCACACAAGCCTTCAGCCCCTTATCACGAAAGCCGTCCACCAGCTCGAACACTCTCGCCCTCACCTCTTCGGTTGTCTTAGTCCCGTACGGAGCATACGCCGAATCCCCGAAATAAAAGAAGTCCTCGCAGGGCATAACCTCCCTCAAGGCCCTCAACACACTTATCCCGCCCACCCCGGAGTCAAACACCGCTATGGGCGCATTCCTATCAAATGTATCAGCCATTGTCTTTTCCGACCTTTATCGCTTTTATTGTTTAATTTCCACTCCACAAACAGCGGTATTATATCACGAAACTTAAGAATTATAAAGATTTTTATAAAAACGCTGACGCTTACCTTAGCATATATGATCATACTGACAAAAAAAGGCTCTCTGTGGTTTTACACAGAAAGCCTTAATCTTTAGTGCGGGAGATGGGACTTGAACCCACACGTCGTTGCCAACACTAGATCCTTAGTCTAGCCTGTCTGCCAATTCCAGCACTCCCGCACGCGTTTCACACGCACGAGTGATAGTATAGCAAGGCAGTCAGTAATTGTCAAGCACTTTTTATATTTTTTTTAGTTTTTCGAATTGATGTAGTTTATAAGCCCTTCGCTCTTGATAATCTCCTGCATGAACGGCGGGAATGCCTGGCCTTGATAGCTGGTTCCCTTGGTCACATCGGTTATCTTACCGGAGTCAAAATCGATCTCAACCTCGTCTCCTGCCTCTATCTCACGCGCTGCCTCGGGGCACTCTATGATCGGAAGTCCGATGTTGATCGCGTTCCTGTAGAATATCCTTGCAAATGTCTCGGCGATTACGCAGGATATACCTGAAGCCTTGATTGCTATCGGAGCGTGCTCTCTCGATGAGCCGCAGCCGAAGTTCTTGTTGGCAACCATGATGTCGCCGTCCTTAACCCTCTTTACGAACTCGGGATCTATATCCTCCATGCAGTTCTTTGCAAGCTCAATTGGGTCCGAGGAATTAAGATATCTTGCGGGGATTATTACGTCCGTATCCACATTGTCGCCATATTTATGTACTGTTCCTTTTGCTTTCATCTTCGATTCCTCCTGATTACTTAATATCTGCCGGTGAGCTGATCTTACCCGTTATAGCCGAAGCTGCGGCAACAGCCGGGCTTGCAAGGTACACCTCAGAGTCCACGTGGCCCATACGTCCGACGAAGTTCCTGTTTGTCGTGGAGACGGTTCTCTCTCCCGCTGCCATAACGCCCATATGACCTCCCAAGCACGGTCCGCAGGTCGGTGTGGAAACTACAGCGCCCGCCTCGATGAATATCTTCGTAAGGCCTTCCTCAAGCATCTGCAGATACACATTCTGGGTTCCCGGGATAACGATAACCCTCACACCGTCAGCCGCATGTCTGCCCTTCATGATCTCAGCGGCAATTCGCATATCGGATATACGTCCGTTTGTACATGAACCGATAACAACCTGGTCAATCTTTATATCTCCCACCTCATCGATGGTCTTTGTGTTCTCCGGAAGATGAGGGAACGAAACCGTCGGCTTTAACTGCGACAAGTCTATGGTGTACTCCTCGTCATACTCTGCATCCGCATCAGCCTCATACTTCGTGTAGGCCTTTGTCGAGTGCTCCTTCATGTACTCCTCGGTAAGCTCGTCTACCGGGAAGATACCGTTCTTCGCACCGGCCTCGATAGCCATGTTCGCGATGGTGAATCTGTCGTCCATCGTAAGGTTCTTTATGCCCTCACCAACGAACTCCATGGAGCGGTACAGAGCACCGTCCACTCCTATCATTCCGATTATGTGAAGTATGACATCCTTACCGCTTATGTAAGGTGCCTTCTCTCCTACTATATTGAACTTTATCGCAGAGGGAACCTTGAACCATGCCTTGCCGGTAACCATGCCTGCTGCCATGTCCGTGCTACCTACGCCTGTCGAAAATGCTCCGAGCGCGCCATAGGTACAGGTATGCGAGTCTGCTCCTATGCAGGTCTCGCCCGCAACTATAAGTCCTTTCTCCGGAAGAAGCGCATGCTCTATACCCATCGCACCTACGTCGAAGAAGTTGGTTATCGAGTTCTCTCCTGCGTACTGCCTTACGCACTTGCAGTGCTCCGCGCTCTTTATATCTTTATTCGGTGTAAAATGATCCATTACAAGAGCAATCTTATCCTTGTCAAATACTTCCTTCTTCTTGAACTTTGAAAGCTCCTTTATGGCAACCGGCGATGTTACATCATTGCCGAGCACAAGGTCTAAGTCCGCCTCGATCAGCTGACCGGCGGTCACGCTCTCTAAACCTGCATGCTTAGCGAGAATCTTCTGAGTCATTGTCATTCCCATGGGATTTGTCCTCCTTTTCCAAACTTTCAACAGTATAGCTTTTTTCTGTTTTTCTGTCAAATGATATGATATAATTCCGATGTTGACCGCCCCCTCAAATCTGGTCACAGAGAGGAGGTATGTTTCTTGTGGATCTGCTAACTAACTTTTTTGTTTCTGTCGGAGCAGGTATAGTAAGCCACTATATCTGCAAATGGCTAGACAGTAAACACGGCGGCAATTAGCCTTAACGATGCTCGTATCGTCAAACGAGAAGAACCCCCGATAGCGGCAACTATCGGGGGTTCCTTTGTTTCTTGTTACTAACTAACTTTTTAGTTCGGAATGATTATAACACATTTATCACTTATTATTCAAGTATTAATAATTACATCATGCCCATTCCGCCTCCCGGGAGTTTGACAGTTGAATAGATGTAAAAATACCTCGCAGACCGCTTCAGGTCTGCATTTTTTGTGTCAAACTTTCTGTATTTGCCTATTGCAATATATCGCAATGTATGTTATAATAAGGCATAAGGAGGTTTTGCTCATGCGTGTTATAACATCTAAATCCAAAAATTCCGAATCATTTTACATTTCCAAAGGTTACATCAACAACAAAGGTGTAAGCACTTCTACTATTGTCAGAAAGCTTGGCACACTAAATGATCTTATAGCAGAACATGGCCCTACCCGTGACGATGTCATGGCATGGGCAAAAGAGCAGGCACGAATAGAAACCGAAAAGTACAAATCAGATCAGAAAAGCAAAGCTGTTCAGATCACGTTTCACGCTGACAGACAGATATCTTTTGATAAGCAGGTTTTCTATCGCGGAGGCTACCTTTTCCTTCAACGCATTTACTACTCTCTTTGCATGAACAAGATCTGCAGAAAACTCCGCGACAAATACAAGTTTAAATACGATATCAACGCTATTCTTTCAGACTTGATCTACGCTCGTATTCTTGAACCTTCAAGCAAGCGTTCTTCATATAAGGCCGCATCAGAATTCCTTGAAAAACCCTCTTACGAGTTACATGACATATATCGCGCGCTTGATGTTCTGGGAAATGAATGTGATTTCATCCAATCCGAAGTATATAAAAACAGTCATCTCATGGGGACCAGAAACGACAAGATACTATTCTATGACTGCACTAATTATTATTTTGAGATTGAACAGGAAGACGGTATGAAAATGTACGGGAAGAGTAAAGAACACCGTCCTAATCCGATCATACAAATGGGCATGTTTATGGACGGAGACGGTATCCCTCTTGCCTTTTCTGTTTTCTCGGGAAATTCAAATGAACAGAAATCTTTAAAACCGCTTGAAGAAAAAGTTCTTTCAGACTTTGGCTGCCAGAAATTTATCTACTGCAGCGACGCCGGCCTCGGCTCTGAAAGCATCAGAAACTATAATCACATGGGCGAAAGAGCCTTTATCGTTACTCAATCCATCAAAAAACTTAAATCCGAAGATAAAAACTGGGCTCTGAATAAAGAGGGATTTAAAAGAGTTTCTGATGACACTCTCGTTGATATATCAACCCTAAGCGAAGACGATAACGGTCTTTATTACAAAGAAGAACCTTATACACCTCACAGTCTGCACCAACGACTGATTGTAACCTACTCACCAAAGTTCGCACGTTATCAGAAAACTATCCGGGATAATCAGGTCGAACGCGCACAGAAGCTTTTAGAGTCCGGAGCTGTGAAAAGGCGCCGCAAAAACCCAAACGATCCTGCACGCTTTATCGGAAAGCGCGCAGCGACCGATGATGGCGAGGTTGCGAAAATCCAACATTATCTTGATACTGATAAAATCGAGGATGAATCTCTTTATGACGGCTTATACGCTATCTCAACCGATCTGTTAGATGATCCTGTAGGAGACATCCTTAAAGTAAGCGAGGGGCGCTGGGAGATAGAAGAATGCTTCAGGATAATGAAAACAGATTTTGAAGCCCGACCGGTTTTCTTACAAGACGAAACAAGGATAAAAGCACACTTTTTGATATGTTTCCTCTCACTTATAGTATACCGTTACCTCGAAAAAAACATCGGAGAAGATTATACATGCGAAGATATAATCTCAACCCTCCGCAAAATGAACTTTGTAGACATTCAAGAACAAGGATATATGCCAACATACAAAAGGACAAATCTTACCGACCGACTTCACGATATATCCGGTTTTAGGACAGACTTCGAATTCATAACCAAAAGCCAGATGAAAACAATTCAGAAGGAAAGCAAGAATGCTTAAATATTACCATTGTCTGCAACGAAATCAAAAACCTCGCAAAGCCTTACTACACTTGGCTTGCGAGGTTTTTTGCTTGCGAAAAACTGTCAAAGACGGGATTATAGCACCGCCACACAACTGCTACAAGGGAAAAATATCAAAATGAAGACAATATGTATACCGTGTCACATGTGGTTGTGATGTCTTGCGGCGAGAGGGAAAAGGTGGTATTATTTTAAGCGTTGTATTAGGCGTTTCAGACGGAGGTATAGATTATGCAGCATGTATTTATATGCGGCGCGAAGGGCATATCCAATTACGGAGGGTATGAGACCTTTGTGCAGAAACTCATAGAGTGTCATGAGAACGAGAGCTACATACAGTATCATGTGGCCTGTAAGGCAAACGGCGAGGGTTGCATGGACTTTGAGAACTTGAACGGAATAGAAGATGAGGTTAGGGACGAAAAGGGTGAGCTTAAAAGCTTTATGTACAAGGGCGCGCATTGCATGACCGTTAAGTGCCCCAACATCGGTCCGGCGCAGGCCATATACTATGACCGTGCGGCACTTAAGATGTGCATAGATTACTGTGAGGAGAATGACATTGAAAGTCCGATTTTCTACATGCTGACCTGCCGCATCGGCCCCTTCATCTCAGGGCTTGTTAAGAAGATACACGAAATCGGCGGCGCATTTTTCTTGAACCCCGACGGGCACGAGTGGAAGCGCGCGAAGTGGGCAAAGCCTGTGAGAAAGTACTGGAAGGAGTCCGAGAAGCTCATGGTGAAGCATGCCGACCTTGTGGTGTGCGACAGCGTGAACATAGAGAAGTATATAGAGCAGCAGTACTCAAAATATAATCCGAAGACAACCTATATAGCCTACGGCAGCGACCTTACGCCGAGCAAGCTTGCGGATGATGATTTCAAGTTCGTTGACTGGCTGTCGCAGCACGAACTCACGCCGGGCGGCTACTATCTCATGGTAGGACGCTTCGTGCCGGAGAACAACTTCGAGACGGTGGTCAGGGAGTTTATGAAGTCAGGCACGAAGAGAGACTTAGCCATGATAACCACCGCAAATGACAAGCTGCTTAAGTACCTTGAGGATACATATCACATATCGGAGGACAGCAGGATAAAATTCGTCGGCACCGTGTATGATGCGGAGCTCCTAAAGAAGATTAGGGAGCAGGCCTACGGCTATATACACGGACATAGCGTGGGCGGCACGAACCCGAGCCTGCTTGAGGCCCTGGGCAGCACGAAGCTGAACATGCTCTACTCTGTGGGCTTTAACAGAGAGGTGGCCGAGGATGCGGCTGTCTACTGGAGTAAAAAGGAAGGCAATCTGTCTACTCTGATAGACAAAGCGGACAAAGCAGGAAAGCTCAAAATCAATACCCTGGGCGGGAGGGCAAAGCAGAGGATAAAGGATGCATATTCCTGGGAGTTTATAGCAAGCAGGTATAAGGAGATATTTGAGCGAGGAGAAGAGTCTTGAATAGGGAGGTTAATAAGGTATGAGACAGAAGATTGACATAGTGATCCCATGGGTGGACGGATCGGACGAGAAGTGGCTTAAGGAAAAGTTCATGTATTCAGAGGGCAGCGATGTGCCGGACGAGAAGATAGCGGACGCCGCAAAGTGCTTCAGAGATTGGGGGCTTATGAGATACTGGTTCAGGGGTATAGAGAAGTTTGCACCCTGGGTAAGAACGGTTCATTTCGTGACCTACGGACATCTTCCGGAATGGCTTAACACAGATAACCCGAAGCTTCACATAGTAAAGCACACGGACTTTATGCCTGAGGGAAGTCTCCCGACCTATAACTCAAGGGCGCTTGAGCTGAACATTCACAGGATACCGGGACTTGCGGAGCAGTTTGTGTACTTCAATGACGATACATTTCTTGTGAGCAAGACCAAGGCCTCTGACTTCTTCAAGCACGGATTGCCGAGGGATTACGCAATCATGTCTCCGGTTAATCCGAACCGTTTCGGAACCGGGGCCGTGCAGATCAACGACCTTGAGATAGTGAACGATCACTTCGGAGGCTTCGACGCATTCAGGAAGAATAAGAAGAAGTGGCTCTCTCCTGTGTACGGGGTTCAGATGTTCAGAACGGTGCTCATGCTTCCGTTCAAGAGGATGTTCGGCTTCTACGAGAGGCATCTTCCGAACTCATATAGGAAGAGCACCTACGAGGAGGTGTGGCGCGCGGAGCCCGAGGTTCTGATGGCCACCACCAAGTCGCGCTTCAAGAAGAAGGATAATGTGAACCAGTGGATCATGCGTTACTGGCAGCTCGCCTCGGGCAAGTTCGTGCCGAGGTCGCCTAACATAGGCTATAGCTATTACAGCAAGACCAAGAAGGATTTGGATGATGCGTGCAACGCTATAATATCTCAGAAAAAGAAGATTATCTGCATCAACGATGACAAGGGGATAGAGGATGTAAGCCTTTGCAGCAAGAGACTCTCGAAGGCTTTCACAATCATTCTCCCCGAGAAGAGCAAGTTCGAGAAATAATGGCAGGCTTCATGCGCCGACACATACACGCATTGAATCACAGTCTGTAAACGGAAACCGAGTATTATAAAATGTCAGAGAAAAAAGTATCAGTCAAGAAAAATGCCATATTGAACATGATCAAGCAGCTCTGTGTGATACTGTTCCCGATCATTACATTTCCGTATGTTTCAAGAGTGCTGGGCACGGAGAACTACGGTAAGGTGGACTGGAGCCGCTCGTGGGCCGATTACATGACCATGATCGCGGGCCTCGGTATAACGAATTATGCCATACGCGAGGGTGCAAAGCTTAGGGGCGAGAAGAAGGCTTTGAATGCATTTGTCAATGAGCTTTTCACTCTGAACATCTGCTCGACCGTGATTGCCTATCTTCTGATAGTTTTGGTTTCGCTCTTTTACGGCAAGCTTTCCGACTACCTTCCGCTGGTGCTTACCTTAAGTCTGGCGACGGCTTTCACGACGCTCGGCACGGACTGGGTGAATTCGATATATGAGGACTATGCTTACATCACAATCCGTTACATAGTCTGCAGCCTTATTTCACTTGCGCTTTTGTTCATCTTCGTGAGGAAGCGCGAGGATTACGGCATATACGCGCTGACCAATGTATCGGGCACCGTGCTCGCGAACGCATTTAACTTCTACTACATAAGAAAAAAATGGGACATCCACCCGAGGTTTAAGCTCACGCCGGAGGTCAAGAAGCACCTCGGAACGGTTCTGATCATGTTCTCGACGGCGGTTGCGACGAAGATCTACATAACCTCGGATGTGACGATCTTAGGTATAATCAAGGACGACAGCACTGTCGGAATCTACGGGGCGGCAACGAAGATATACAGCCTGGTCAAGCACCTGTTCAATGCCATGCTGATAGTTGCGATACCGAGGATTTCCGCGGAGATTAAGAAGAAGGAGTTCGACAGGATCGGTGTCCAGCTGAACAAGGTGCTGAATGCGCTGCTGATCATAGCACTGCCCGGTACGGTCGGGCTGATCACCTTGAGAGCGCCGATCGTGTATGCAATCTCCGGAGAGGAATTCCTCCCGGCGACGGATGCACTGCTGATCCTGTCGATCGCACTGCTCTTTGCAACACTTGCCTGCTTCTTCGTAAATGTGATCATGATACCTTTCGGTATGGAGAAGAAGGTATTAAAGTATACGGTCATAAGCGCGCTGCTCAACATAGTGCTGAACATCATACTCATCCCGTTCATGTCCGAGAAGGCCGCGGCGCTTACAACGCTTATCTCGGAGGCACTGCTCTTTACGGCGGGCTTTTTGGAGACGAAGTCCATGGTTAAGCTCAAATGCGGCAAGACGGTACTTGTCAGCCTTATCGGCTGCGTGGGTATAGCGGCCTGCTGCATACTGAGTGATATGTATCTGGATAACCGTTTCCTTGCGCTCGGAGTCGGCATGGCCGGCAGCGTGATACTCTACGGCATAGTAATGCTTGTGCTCTACAGGAAAGAGATGTTCGAGCTGGCGGGGATTAAACGGAAAAAGTAAATAATCCTATAAACCCTTGCACTCAAAAGGTGCGAGGGTTATTTTTTGCCCTGAAAGAGTGAAGCTCTTTTCCTCACCGGTGTTGTTGAATACAAAATGAGCGGTCATGCCGTTTCCTGAACGTGTAGTTATCTCCACACTGCGAGGGAGGTCGGGGATGAAGCTTAAACCCGAGTCCTCAAGGGCCATGCGGGCTATCTTCTCGTAGAGCTTTCGTTCACCGAAGGCACCTATGTAGTATACATAGGAAGATGGCTGTGGCTTTTCGGCAGCTTCAACACTTACCGGTTTGATCCGGTTGCGTGTTACCGCGGGCATACCGGAGTAGAAGTCGCTTACATAACGGGCGAGAACCTCCGCACCGTCCGACTCAATTATGTCGCACCATTGCTTACCGGTGACGGTGTCACCGTCCTCAAAGCGTACCTCAACTGTATCATAACCTATGGGATCGTACTCGGTTACATGGCAGCCTGTGAGATCGGCGTACACTGTGGGCAGGTGCGCCATGATGCAGTTGTTGTTCCTGTCCTTTACACCACTTCTTGCGGTCAGTATGACCGTTCCGCCCCGGTCGGCAAATTCATGAAGTCTTTTGGCGGTATCATCATCCGTTACATAGAGCGCGGGAGCGCAAATTATCTTATACGAGCCGAAATCAGCGTGCTCGTCTATTATATCTACATTCACCCCGTATCCGGCAAATGCCTGATGCATCAGTTTGATCTGTTCCATATAATCAAAACCGTCGGTCTGCGGCTGAAGGGCGAATGCATTTCTGCTGTCTATGGAGTATAAGACTGCCACGTCCGAGCGCAGCTCGGTTCCGGCGTACTTCTCCCATTCTTTTGCCTTCTTGCATAGCTCGACAAACTCGATGAAACGGCGGCCCGGTACATTTGAATGATCTATGAGTCCGTGCCAGTGCATTTCCGCACCTTTAGTTGCCGTGCGCCACCGGAAATGTATCACAGTGTCGGCACCGTGAGCAAACGCCTGAAGAGCATAACCCTTGAGCATGCCGGGACGGGTGGTTTTCTGCATGGGCATCCAGCAGCCCATGCTGCCGCTCAGCTGTTCCATGATCCAGAAGTTCTGCTGCTTTATGCCGCGCATAAGATCGAGGTGAACTGCGTGAGTGTATATGTCATCCGGGTTTTGCGGAAGGCTTGTTGTGGGGTAATTATCGTAGGACACAAAGTCTAACTTATTAAACAGCTTATAAAAATCGGGTATGTCCTCGCAGAACCAGGTATTGGTGGTAATCGTCGCGTTGGGGATGACAGACCGTATGACCGAGGCCTGAAAGTCCGAAAACTCGGTTACATCTTCGGCAGCGAGGCGGCGGAAATCAAGCATGTAAGCCGGGTTAAGCCAGGCCTTGTTGTAATCACCGTAGGGCGGTTTTATCTGATCGAAAGAGGAGTACTCATTGCTCCATACAATGGTTCCGTAGGCTTCGTTAAGCGCTTCTATGGTGCCGTACATCTCTTTGAGACGGTCACGGTGTTTACTGTTGCAGGCCTCACAGAAGCAGAGCTTTGCCTCAAGCTCGTTGTCTATCTGCCACGCGATCACGCTTTTGTTATCCTTGTAATGCTCCGCAAGCTTTCGGACTATCCTTTCGGCGTAGCTTCGGAAAACGGGAGAGTTAAGGCACCTGTGCCCGCGAATCCCGGTTGCCTGAGGTCTGCTGTCGCTTCCCATGGGAATTATCTCAGGGTGCTTCTCCTGAAGCCACCGAGGCGGACAGTTGGTAGGAGTGCCGAGGACAATGTCTATTCCATTAGACATGAATATATCTATAGCTTCATCAAGCCATGCAAAATCAAAACAGTTATCCGAGGGCTCAAGACGACACCATGCGAACTCGGCAAGTCTCACAAGGCTGACGCCTGTCTCAGCCATGAGCTTGGCATCCTTCGCCCATAATTCTTTATCCCAGTGTTCCGGGTAGTAATCAACTCCTATTCTCATAAAGCACCTCCGGATCGTAAGGCCAGGTCAGTCCTTAAGCCTATAATATAGGGCTATTTTGCGGTAATGCAGAGGTAAAGTCAACCCGTATAAATCAGTGATTTTAGATTGAAAATATCGAGGAAGCGCGGGTGGATCAGTATTTGGGAGGAACTTAAGCACATTCGGAGATAAAATGGTCTTACAGATGACATGTTACTAAAGACAAATGCTCCAAAGTATGATATAAAGAGATTTGAGAAGGCTGTGGATTTTGCTGAAGTTAAGAAGCACCTGAGCAACAAAGAAGGTGGAAGAAAAAGTAATGATCATGGTAAATGAGCAGAACAAACAAGGAGGGTAACTATGAAGAAGGTAACTAAGAAGGTGATTGTGTTCGTGCTTGCGTTAGCATTCGTGTTTGGAACGATAGTTGTTAACACAGGCGAGGTTCAGGCTGCGGCGGGCGTAAGCTACAGGACATATGTGCAGAGCTATGGCTGGCAGAGCTGGGCGAAGAATGGTGCAAAGTCGGGTACCAGCGGTGAAGCTAAGAGACTTGAGGGAATACAGATCAAGCTTTCGGGAGTTGCGGGAGATATCTCCTACAGGACTTATGTACAGACCTACGGTTGGCGTCCGTGGACTAAGAACGGCGCATTTAACGGAACAAAGGGCGAGGGCAAGAGGATCGAGGCTATCCAGATCAAACTCTCAGGCAATGCATTAAAGGAATATGATGTGTACTATCGCGTGTATGCTCAGGGCTATGGCTGGCTTGGCTGGGCGAAGAACGGGGCAAGTGCCGGAACCAGCGGTATGTGCAAGCGCCTTGAGGCCATCCAGATCAAGCTGGTGAAGAAGGGCGGCAAGGCTCCGGGTTCTACGGCGAATGCATTTAAGAAGGGCATACCCGTTGCGAGCATAAGCATGGCGGACTGGAAGTACAACGATCTGTTCAACAACACGATCACTAAGGGCTATTCAAAGCAGCTTGATGTAACCTACGCTCCGTCTAATACGACAGACAAGATCACCTACTCGAGCTCAAATACCGCTGTGGCAACGGTCAGTCAGACCGGGCTTGTAACCGGAGTGGGAAGCGGTATAGCGACCATTACCGTGAAGTCGACGAGCGGTAAGAAGGCAACTAAAATGATCATGATCCTCGACAACATCTACTACGGCCCGGCAACCGACGACATCAATGATTATTCTGAGGTTACGGACGCGGGCTTTGCCATAGACAGAGCATACTATTCGGGTTCGAATCTTGTAGTGGAAGCATATCTGTACAACAAGACAACACATCGTGTGGTTGACCTTCGGGATGTGAATGTATCCATGATAGACTCTACCGGAGCTGTAATTGCGGCGAAGTACTACGGAACCATGTCAGCGGACCTGGCCGTTAATTCGCTCAAGCTCTATACATTTACCTTTGAAAATGTTCCGCCCAGGGACATCGCGAAGGGCCTGGAGATAACAATTACGGGTTCGTATTCTTATTTTTACTGATGGTGAAATGAAAGACAGTGAGTGATCCTTGTCTAAAATAGGAGAGACAGATGAATTTATTTATAGCAGGAGATATCCGAGGGGCGTACAGGAGTGAGGAGCTCATCTCAATCTTGGCGAAAGACCCGGATGTGAAGATATATGTCAATGAGATGAAGTTCAAATCAAAGTTCAAAAAGGTCTTAAGCAAGCTCGGGGCAATGATTACCCTGATGGCCTGTGACTGTGTGTGGGTGCTCCCGTGTCAGCATGAGACGGTGTTTTTAAAGCAGGCAGTGAGATTCAAGAAGAAGCTTGTGACAGACTTTTATCTGTCGTTTTACGATACTGCGGTAAACGACAGGAAGAAGCTTAAGGCCGGAAGCAGAAAGGCAAAGAAGAAGTTGAAGTCCGATGTGTATGCGCTTACACGCTCTGACAGGGTACTCTTCCTTAACGAGAGTGAGTGCGATTACTACACATCTCTCTGCGGCGTGGACAGGAATAAGATCGGAACTAAGGTTGTGCCGCTGTGCATAACCGACAAGAAGGATTCGGAGCTGCCATACTATACGGGAAAGAATGATTATATACGCTTTACCTGGTGCGGAACTTACATCCCTCTTCAGGGACTTGAGAAGGTGATCAAGGCATTTGCGCTTCTTCTTAAGGAAGGGGTAAATGCGAAGCTGACCGTCTGGGGTGACAGCGACGCAAAGGCGGCGCCTTACAAAAAACTGGCCGAGAAGCTGAAGGTGTCTAATGCGATAGACTTCGTGAATGACAAATGGGGCGACGTGGAGACCTGGGAGAGCTATATGAGCGAGAACAGCGACTGCGCCATGGGCATCTTCGGGGATTCGGTGAAGGCTCACACGGTGCTTGCCAACAAGGTCTTAGACGGCGTGGCCTACAATACTCCGGTTATTACCGCTCCCTCGGGAGGAGTCAGTGAATACTTTGACGAGACCTCGATGATTATCGCTCAGCCCGAGCCCGAAGCCATAAAGGAGGCTATGAAGAAAGCTGCCGAGATGAAGCTTGACGAGGTCAAGGCCATGACCGGCAAAGCCTATGGGATATACAAGGAAAACTTCACCAGAGAGTGCTATGAGCGAAGAGTGAAAGAGATATTAAAGGAATTGAAGTAGCGTTATTCGGAGCTGTCTGATCAGGCAGCTCTTTTTTTGTTTCCTCGCCTAAAATCAATAAAAAAGTAGTACAAACGCATAAAAAAACACATTTCATATATTTCTTTCAAGTTGTATTATCACACCATACGTATCAAAATCTGTATTTCCAAGAGAAAGAAAAGGAGAGAAATCATGAAATTCTTTATTGACACAGCGAATGTAGAGGACATCAGAAAGGCCAACGATATGGGCGTGATCTGCGGAGTGACCACCAATCCGTCCCTTATTGCCAAGGAGGGCAGAGATTTTACAGAGGTTATAAAGGAGATTACCTCCATAGTGGACGGCCCCATAAGCGGCGAGGTTAAGGCCACCACGGTTGACGCAGAGGGCATGATCAAGGAGGGACGTGAAATCGCGGCTATCCACCCTAACATGGTGGTTAAGATCCCAATGACAGTCGAGGGATTAAAGGCTGTAAAGGTTCTTTCGGCCGAGGGCATCAAGACCAATGTGACGCTGATCTTCTCTGCTAACCAGGCGCTTCTTGCAGCGAGAGCAGGAGCTACTTATGTATCCCCGTTCCTCGGCAGACTTGATGACATAAGCTCACCGGGTATCGAGCTTGTGGAGCACATAGTTCAGATCTTCGACAACTATGACATCGACACCGAGATTATAGCAGCGAGCATAAGAAACACTGTTCATGTTACGGAGTGCGCTCTTGCAGGTGCGGACATCGCAACGGTTCCTTACGCTGTTCTTGAGCAGATGACCAAGCACCCGCTCACCGATCAGGGTATCGTTAAGTTCCAGGAGGATTACAAGAAGGTATTCGGAGAGCAATAAGAATGACACTGTCATTTCTAAGAAATCTTATTTTAGGAGGTTACATACATTATGGAAAATATGCCGGCAGTAAAGTTAGGAATAGTTGCAGTCAGCCGTGACTGCTTCCCCATGAGCCTTTCAATTTCCAGGAGACAGGCGGTTGTAGCAGAATACACCAAAACATACGGTGAGATATACGAGTGTCAGACAACGGTTGAAAATGAAGTCGATATGCGCAAGGCATTAGACGAGGTTAACAAGGCAGGATGCAACGCTATTGTTGTATTCCTCGGCAACTTTGGTCCGGAGTCAAGCGAGATCCTCTTAGTGAAGGAATTCAACGGACCGGCCATGGTGGTTGCGGCAGCAGAGGAAGCGGGAGATCGTCTCTGCGACGACAGAGGAGACGCATACTGCGGTATGCTTAATGCAAGCTACAACCTGTACTTAAGGAATCTGAAGGCTTATATCCCGGAGTATCCGGTCGGAACCGCTCCGGAGATCGCCGACATGATAAATGATTTCAAGACCATCGCAAGAGCGGTGATTGCATTAAATGACTTGAAGATCATAAGCTTCGGACCGCGTCCGCAGGACTTCCTTGCCTGCAACGCGCCTATCTATCAACTCTACAAGATGGGCATAGAGATACAGGAGAATTCAGAGCTTGACTTATTCGAAGCCTTCAACAAGCATGCAGGTGATGAGAGGATACCTGCTGTTGTTGAGGATATGGCCAAGGAGCTTGGTGATGGTAATAAGAAGCCGGAGGTTCTCTCAAAGCTTGCTCAGTATGAGATTACACTTCTTGACTGGATCGAGGCTAACAAGGGAAGCCGCAGCCATGTGGTTATCGCCGGAAAGTGCTGGCCCGCATTCCAGACGCAGTTTGGCTTCGTGCCCTGTTATGTGAACAGCCGTCTTGCTGCAAGAGGCATACCTGTTTCATGCGAGGTTGATATCTATGGCGCTCTTTCAGAGTACATCGGACAGCTTGTGAGTGATGATGCGGTTACGCTTCTTGACATCAACAACTCTGTTCCGCGCGATATGTACGAGGAGGAAATCAAGGGCAAGTTCGCTTATGACTATGACATCAAGGATACATTTATGGGCTTCCATTGCGGCAACACCTGCTCTACAAAGCTTGCGTTCCATGAGATGAAGAACCAGAAGATTATGGCGAGAACTCTTCCCGAGGAGGTTACCAACGGAACACTCGAGGGTGATCTTATCCCCGGCGAGGCAACTGTTTACCGGCTTCAGAGTACATCCGACGCTAAGCTTCGTGCTTACATAGCAGAGGGTGAGATTCTTCCGGTTCGCACACGCTCCTTCGGAGGCATCGGCATCTTCGCAATACCGGAGATGGGACGCTTCTACCGTCATGTTCTTATACAGAAGAATTATCCGCACCATGCGGCTATTACCTTCCATCACAACGGAAGACTGCTTTATGAGGTGTTCAAGCTTATAGGGGTTGAGGTTGATGAAATTGATTACAACCGCCCGAAGGGAGTTCTTTATCCCACCGAAAACCCGTTTGCGAAATAATGACGCAATTTAAGCGCCGCGGAAAATGGCCCGGAGCTTTGCATAAGTTCGAACTAAGCTCACATTCGTTCGCTAAGGTCTTACTTATGCCTGGGATAATTGTATTCACAGGACTTTGAAATGTCCTATGAATACAATTTCCCGTCGCGCCGGGAATATACGCTTACATAGGCGCTTAAATTGCTGTTTTCGGCAAAAAAGGAATATACGCAAGCAGCAGAAGCTTAAGTATTAAGACTACGGAGGTTGTAAATGAGTATAAAAGAAGCGATAGATGCGGGGAAAACCGCGATAGGAATAGAGTTTGGTTCGACGAGGATAAAGGCCGTTATGGTTGATATGGCGGGCAAACCGATCGCCGAGGGCGGTCATACCTGGGAGAATCAGTATGAGTTCGGCATCTGGACCTACAGCCTGGACATGATCTGGAGCGGACTTCAGGATGCTTACTCACAACTTGCGAAGGATGTGAGCGAGAAGTACGGCACTGTTATCAAGACCACTTCTGCCATAGGCTTCTCGGCCATGATGCACGGCTACATGGCCTTTGACAAAGAGGACAAGCTTCTGGTGCCCTTCAGGACATGGAGGAACACCATCACCGGTGAAGCTGCTGCGGAGCTTACCAAAGAATTCGGTTTCAATATTCCTCAGCGCTGGAGCATAGCGCATCTTCACCAGGCCATACTTAACGAGGAGCCCCATGTAAAGGACATCACGTTCTTTACCACTCTTGCGGGTTACATTCACTGGCAGCTGACGGGAGAGAAGGTGCTTGGCGTGGGTGATGCTTCGGGCATGTTCCCGATAGACAGCACAACGAGAGATTATAATAAGGATTATATCGCAAAGTACGATGCGCTTATCAAGGATAAGGGCTTTGACTGGACCTTAGAGGGCATACTTCCCAAGGTTCTCGTGGCAGGAGAAAGCGCCGGCGCGCTTACTGCCGAGGGTGCCGCAAAGCTTGATGTGAGCGGCAATCTTCAAAGCGGCATACCGCTCTGCCCGCCTGAGGGAGACGCGGGAACCGGTATGGTTGCCACAAACAGTGTGGCGGTAAGAACAGGAAATGTATCGGCCGGCACCTCAATCTTCGCTATGGTTGTAATGGAGCATGCATTGAAGGTAGTTCACGAGGAGATAGACGTGGTTACCACTCCGGTGGGAGACGACGTGGCCATGGTTCACTGCAACAACTGTACATCTGACATAAATACATGGGCAAATATATTCAGGTCTTTTGCAGAAGCGACGGGCAATCCTGTTGACACGGACAAGCTTTACACCACGATGTTCACGGCTGCGCTTGACGGCGCTCCGGACTGCGGCGGACTTATGGGCTTTAACTATTTCTCGGGCGAACCGGTTACGGGCTTTGAAGAGGGCAGGCCTGTGTTTGCAAGAAAGGTCGATGCGGACTTTACATTTGCGAACTTTATGAGACTGCAGCTTTACTCGGCCGTGAGCACATTGAAAGTGGGACTCGACATACTCTTAAAGGAAGAGGAAGTAAAGGTGGACAAGCTTTTCGGACACGGTGGCTTCTTCAAGACCAAGGAGGTTGGCCAGAGAATCATGTCGGCTGCGACGGGAGGCCCGGTTACGGTTATGGAGACTGCCGGCGAGGGCGGCGCCTGGGGTATCGCGGTGCTCGCTCTGTACATGGCAGAAGCAAACGGCGCGTCACTTTCGGAATTCTTAAATCAGACGATATTTGCGGGCGAGGAAGGCAGCACTGTTACGGCGTCGGCAGAAGAGGTGGCAGGCTTCGACAGCTTTATGGAGAGCTTTAAGAAGTCTCTTGACATAGAGAGGGCAGCCATAGCGGCGCTTTAAGAAAGGATATAAAATGCTTGAGGAATTAAAGATAAAGGTTTTTGAGGCGAATATGGAGCTTCCCCAAAGGGGGCTTGTAACCTATACCTGGGGCAATGTAAGCGGCATCGACCGTGAGGCAGGACTCTTTGTCATAAAGCCGAGCGGAGTTGATTACGAGACTATGAGCCCCGAGGATATGGTGGTTATGGATTTAGAGGGTAACAAGGTTGAGGGCAGGTACAAGCCGTCATCCGATACGCCGACACATTTGGAGCTTTACAAGCGCTATGAGGAGATAGGCGGAGTGGTTCACACACACTCTCCCGAGGCTACTTCATGGGCGCAGGCAGGCAGGAGCATACCGCTTTACGGAACAACTCATGCCGACTATTTCTACGGGGAGATACCCTGTGCGAGAAGTCTTACTCCCGAGGAGATAGATGAGGCTTATGAGAAGAATACGGGGCTGGTAATAATCGAGACCTTCGACAAGAGGGGACTTAATCCGATGTACACTCCCGGAGTTCTCTGTACGAACCACGGTCCCTTTACCTGGGGCAAGGATGCGGCGGAGGCGGTGCACAATGCGGTAGTTTTGGAAGAGGTTGCGAAGATGGCTCTTAAGACAGAGCTGATCAACCCCGAGGTTAAGACCGCGCCCGACTGCATACGCGATAAGCATTTCTTCAGAAAGCACGGAGCGAATGCGTATTATGGACAGAATTAAAGTAATACAAAACAGATAAGTGAGACAGGGGACAGATGCTTAAAATTCAGGATATGTCCCCTGTCTTATTCCGTTGAAAAACAACGGGGAATGTATTATAATTGCATTCGTTAAACCGGAAATGGTATTGCAAATGAATCTTATAAATGAGGGCAAGCAGATGATAAAGGTATTTCTTGCGGAGGACGAGTATGCAATCCGCGAAAGGTTAAAAAAATCAATAAAATGGGAGCAGCACGGCTTTGAGCTTGTCGGTGAGGCGGGTGACGGCGAGACCGCCCTTCCGGAGATACTGAAGACTAAACCGGACATCCTGCTTACCGATATCAGCATGCCCTTTATGGACGGCCTGAAGCTCTCGGAGCTTGTCAAGCAGGAACTTCCTGATATAAGAATCATAGTCATCTCGGGCTATGATGATTTTAATTACGCAAAACAGGCAATCAGCATAGGCGTTCAGGAGTATCTCTTAAAGCCTATCACAAGCGGCAATCTTATAGACGTGCTTAAGAAGACCTCCGATGAGATCATCAAGCAGAAGCAGGAGGAGCTTGACATAAGCCGTGTGGATATCAATACCATATCTCAGGAAACAATCCTGAAATTCTTGAGCAGCGGTAATGCTTCGGATACCGAGACGGTTGTTAACGAATACTTTAAGAGCATGGGACCGGGTATGCTTGAGTCCATGATGCTCAGGCAGTATGTGCTCGTCAAGGCAGTGTTCGCCGTGGCAGCCTTCTTCGAAAGACTCGGCTTGGATAAGGAAGGAGTGAGCGAGACCTTAGGTGAGCTTGCCAATCCCGCTCCGTACGCGGATTCCTCCGAGCGCGCCCATGAGTATATGATCAACCTGCTCAATACTGCCATGGAGCAGCGTAGTCTTGTATCCGACAAGGGACATGCGGATGTCATAGACGAGGCCAAGAGATACATCCGCGAAAACTATCAGAACGAGGATATGTCCCTTAATTCCGTGGCTGCGCACGTAAATGTAAGTTCAAATCATTTCAGCGCTATATTCAAGAAGGAAACCGGTGAGACCTTCATCGACTACCTTACCGCCGTAAGAATCGAGAAGGCGAAGGAGCTTCTTACCTGCACTTCAATGAAGACCTCTGATGTGGGCTTTGAGGTAGGATACCGGGATCCGCATTATTTCAGTTCCATTTTCAAGAAGACTGTCGGCCAACCGCCGAAGGAGTACCGGAGGGCAAGGCAGGATGAACAGGGTCAGGCATAAAAAAAGCAGGATCCGCATCAGGATCATAGCTTGTATCTGGATCTGCGTGCTTCCGCTCGCAGGCCTTGTCGGCTATGCGCTTTTCAGACTTTATTCGTATCATCGTGAGTACGATCAACTCGTCAAAAATATCACCGGAACCAACACCTACAATATGAGCTTCAAGGAGTCCATGGACGAGACCATGTACCGCATCATAATCGGTTCGGCGAATTGGACCGACCCGGAGCAGAAGCTTAAGGGCGACAACCCGAAGGATCTGATCCGCGGCGCGACGGATTACTTTACCGAGATGCGTGATAACGCCACGGAGGCAAATGTCCGCTCAGACTTGGATCAGATCGTTCGGCTTCTCGATATACTCGACGAGCGCGTGGATGACATCCTTGCAAATGTTGAGGAAGGTGGTCACTACGACGAGAACATGGAGCTTCTCGACATGAACATCCGCACTCTTACCTCACTTGTGCAGGAGGATATACAGAAGTACATCTATGACGAAGCGGCAAATATGGAGCAGCTTCGCCGGTCGGTGGCGGCCAGCCTGGTCACAACAATCAGGGCTCTCGTGATACTGTTGATAGTTATACTACTGTTCATCTTCATTACGTCCAGAAGGCTTACAAAGAGCATAACCGAACCGATAGATGAGCTCTGCGACATGACCGAGCGATTTGCCCGCGGTGATTTCACCGTGTCATATCATCCGAACAGTAAGGATGAGATGGAGACGCTTGCCGAGAGCTTCAACAGCATGGTAGGAGAGATAAAGACGCTCGTGGAAGACATTCACAGGGAGCAGGTCAATGCGCGTGATGCTGAGCTGAGACTTCTGCAGGAGCAGATCAATCCGCACTTTCTTTACAACACGCTTGACGCCATTATGTGGATGACCGAAGCCGGCGAAAATGACGAGGCGATAATGATGCTTCAGGAGCTCTCGAACTTCTTCAGGACCTCGCTTTCCAAGGGACAGAGCGAGATTATGATAAGGACCGAGATGGAGCATGTGAAGAGTTACCTGAACATACAGCGTTACCGCTATCAGGATATACTTGATTTCGAGCTTGACTTCGCCGAAGACATAATGGACTACCGCGTACAGAAGCTGACACTCCAACCCATAGTGGAGAATGCCCTGTATCACGGCATCAAGAACAAAAGAGGAAAAGGCCTTATTAAGGTGTCGGGTAAGGCCGATATGGAAGATATTATTCTCACTGTGGAGGATAACGGCATAGGGATGAATACCGAGGAGCTTGCACGGTTGAGAGGACTTATAGACGGAAGCGTGAAGGATGACGAACAACACGGCTTCGGCATGGCCAATGTAGAGCAGAGATTGCAGATGCATTATGGCAGAGCGTACGGCATGAAGGTCGACAGCGCCTACGGCGAAGGGACTACCGTCACTGTTCGCATACCGAAGGTTGGAGACTAATAGGATCCCCTTTAGCACGAAGAATTTGATGAAAGGAAACAATGCAATCATTAAAAAAACTCAAAAATTCAATATGCTTTTCCCTGGTGTTTGCCCTTCTTCTCTTCGCGGCAGGGTGCAGTGAGCAAAAAACCGAGACAACCGAAGCGGTTGTTACAGATTACATAACAGTTGGGTTTTCCCAGCTTGGCGCCGAGTCAGACTGGAGGGTTGCCAACACCGAGTCCATCAGAAGCGCGCTGTCGAAGGACAACGGTTTCGACTTGTTGTTTGACGACGCCCAGCAGAAGCAGGACAAGCAGATAATCGCTATCAGGAAGTTCATTCAGCAGGAGGTAGACTTTATAGTTCTCGCTCCCGTTATGGAGACCGGATGGGATTCGGTGCTTGAAGAGGCAAAGAAAGCCGGTATTCCGGTCATCGTTGTCGACAGAAAGGTTGATGTTTCGGACGACGGTATATTTACGGCATGGGTAGGATCGGACTTCTATAAGGAAAGCGAAATAGCCTGCGAGTGGCTGAACGCCTACACCAAAGCTAAGGGCGTGGACGCGACTGAGCTGAAAATAGTCGACATCCAGGGAACCCTGGGGGCTACGGCGCAGATTGGGCGAACCGAAGGTTTGAAAAAGGGCGCCAAAAAATACGGGTGGGATATAGTTGCCTTCGAGCCCGCGGACTACACGCAGGCAAAGGGCAAGGAGGTTATGGAAATACTTCTTAAGACTCACCCTGAGATCAATGTAGCTTATTGTGAAAACGACAACGAGGCCATAGGTGTTATAGAAGCTATAGAGGCGGCCGGCAGAAAGGCCGGAACGAATATAAAAAACGGAGATGTGCTTGTCATATCCTTCGATGCCGCAAGGTCGGGATTGAATATGGTATTGGAGGGGAAGATTGCTCTCGATGTGGAGTGCAACCCCATTCAGGGCGCCTCGGTCCGCGGTATAATCAAGGCTATCAAAGAAGGCAGAGACTATGAGAAGTATACTTACGTTACCGAGATGGCATTCTCAGCGGAGGGTACTGTACAGAGCATAAAGCTCGGGGATGAAGATTATCGCATTACCATGCTTACGCAGAAGCTGCTCGAGATGAGAGATTACTGAGCCGTTGTGCCACATAAATTAAAGTGATATAATGGCTATATACCTGGATGCGAGGAGGTGTTAAAATGGATGCTGAACGTATGAATAATGGTTTATATACAATAGATGATATCTACGCCTTGCCGGAGGGGGAGAAAGCGGAGCTTATAAAGGGAAAGCTTTATATGATGGCAAGCCCTTCGAGAATGCATCAGGACATTAGTCAGTTTATGAGTCTTGAACTCGGAATGTATATACGAAACAAAGGCGGTGGATGTAAGGTGTATTCCGATTCGACAGCACTGTATCTTTTTGCGGATGACTCAACCTACCTTGAGCCGGATGTAATGGTTGTATGTGATAAAGATAAGCTTACTGATAAAGGTGTGAGCGGAGCTCCGGATTTTATTATAGAGATTGCCTCGCCTTCGAGCATACAGATGGATTATGTACGTAAGGCTGCGCTATATCTTGAGGCCGGTGTAAAGCTTTATTGGATAATTAATCCCGATTCGAAGGTAAGTGAAGTGCTTGTTCATAATTTTGAGGCAAAGACCATGAACAGATACAGCATAAATGATAGTATTCCGGTTGAAATATATGACGATTTGGTGATTGATTTATCGAACATGGATTTGAGCTGAAATAAAATATTCAATCTTCGTAAAAAAACACAACAATTTGGTTGTGTTTTTTTTTATCACATAAAATATCACACTTTTTTCAAAAGAATATCCGTTTATCGAAAAGTAGGAATTTGCTATACTCTCCCCATCAGTTGCAGAATACTTATAGTTTTATGCACACGACCGCGTAAGGTAAACAGTCACTTCGTGACACGTGGTCGGCGCAACGAGCAGGGTTCGACTCCGTCTTCCCTACTCGATTCAAAAAAGAAGGATTTTTAAATCAGGGAGGTAAGAAAACTATGAAGAAATACGGTAAGAAGATCGTAACACTTGCACTTTCGGCTGCAATGGCTCTCGGAATGACAGCCTGCGGCGGATCATCAGACAAGAAAGAGACAACTGCAGCTCCTAGCGGCGGCGGTGAGACAACAACAGCGGCTCCTGCAGCTTCATCAGGCGAGGCAATCAAGGTCGGCATTATCAACAACGACCCCAACGAGTCCGGTTATCGTACAGCTAACGATAAGGACCTCCAGGCTATGTTCGGTCCCGGAAATGCAAACGGCTATGAGGGATCATTTGCTTACAGCTTAAAGAATGATGAGCAGATTGCAGCAGCTCAGAAGTTCATCCAGGACGGCGTTGATTATCTTCTCCTTTCAGCAGCTGATACAGCAGGCTGGGACGGCGTGTTAAAGGATGCTCAGACAGCAGGCGTTAAGGTAATACTTTTCGACCGTACTATAGATGCTGATCCTTCACTCTATGAGGCTTCAATCGTATCCGATATGGATAAGGAAGGCCAGAAGGCAGCTGATTGGCTTGAGAGCCAGAAGTTAAGTGAGTACAACATCATCCATATTCAGGGTGTTATGGGTTCTGCAGCTCAGAAGGGACGTTCGGGAGCGCTTGTTGACAAGGCAAATGCTAACGGATGGACAATCGTTGAGGAGCAGACAGCAGAGTGGAACGCAGAGAAGGCACAGCAGATCGTTCAGTCAGCAATCGACGCAGGCAAGAAGTTCAATGTAATCTATGCAGAGAACGACGATATGGCTAAGGGTGCTGTTGCAGCGCTTGATAAGGCTAACATCAGCCACGGCGTTGGCAAGGACGTAGTAGTTATGGGCTTCGACTGCAACAAGTGGGCGCTTGAAGAGCTCCTTGCTCAGAACTGGAACTATGACGGACAGTGCAACCCGTTCCAGGCTAAGTACATCGACGAAGTTATTAAGAAGCTTGAGGCTGGTGAGACACTTTCAGAGAAGACAATCATCATGGATGAGAAGGGCTTCGATGCTACAACTATCACACAGCAGGATGTAGATGATTACGGTATCTAATTAAACAGATTATTAGATAACCCGGGCATCAGGTTATTAAATGGGCGCGGCATAAAAGATTATGTTGCGCCCATTTTTTAGGAAAATGTATAGCTAAAAAATGAGGTGAAGCAGTGAAAGAGAAAGCAGTATTGGAATTACATGGAATAGTAAAGAGCTTTCCCGGTGTGCGTGCACTGCAGTCGGTTGATTTTACTCTTCGTGAGGGCGAGATCCACGCTCTTATGGGCGAGAACGGAGCCGGAAAATCTACACTTATCAAGGTTATTACGGGTGTGTATGAGAAGGACGGCGGAGAGATATTGCTTAAGGGCATTGACGGTCCCGCAAGTATCCATTCACCGCAGGATGCACAAAACAGCGGAATAAGCACGGTGTATCAGGAGATTACACTCTGTCCGAATTTGAGCGTGGCTGAGAACATGTTCATCGGAAGAACCAAAGGTCTTGCGACAAACTGGAGAAAGATGAACCAGGATGCTGACAAGATACTTAAATCCCTTGATATACCCGCGAAGGCAACACAGCAGCTCGGAACCTGCTCCTTGGCGGTTCAGCAGATGGTTGCGATTGCGAGAGCGGTTGATATGGAATGTAAGGTTCTTATCCTGGATGAGCCGACATCCTCACTTGACGACAGCGAGGTTAAGAAGCTCTTCGGACTTATGAGAGATCTTAAGGCGAAGGGCGTAGGCATAATCTTCGTAACGCATTTCCTGGATCAGGTATACGAGGTCTGCGACAGGATAACCGTACTTCGAGACGGCAAACTCGTAGGAGAGTACGAGATCAAGGATCTTCCGAGAGTTCAGCTCGTATCGAAGATGCTCGGCAAGGAGCTTGACGACCTTTCCGACATCAAGGGTGAGCCCAAGGAAGAAGAGGAAAATGCAAATGAGGTTCCTGTTCTCGAGGCACATCAGCTGCAGAGTAATGCCGGCATAAAGCCTTTCGACTTCTATATCAAGAAGGGTGAGGTTAACGGATTTACAGGTCTTCTCGGTTCCGGACGTAGTGAGTGTGTGCGTGCCATATTTGGTGCCGATCATGTTATCGGCGGAAGCGTGAAGAAGAACGGCAAGGATGTTAAGATCCGTAAGCCGCTTGATGCTATGAAGAACGGAATCGCCTATCTTCCTGAGGACAGAAAGATAGACGGTATAGTCGGAGATCTCTCCGTAAGAGAGAATATCATTCTTGCGGCACAGGTGTTAAGAGGTTTCTTCAGGCCTTTCTCGAAGGCCAAGACCTACGAGATCGCTGATGAGTACATAAAGCTTTTGAACATAAAGACGGCTTCGGCAGATACACCGATCAAGTCGCTTTCGGGTGGTAACCAGCAGAAGGTTATACTTGCGAGATGGCTGCTGATGCATCCGGAGTATCTCATATTGGATGAACCTACAAGAGGTATCGATGTCGGTACCAAGGTCGAGATACAGAAGCTTGTGTTAAAGCTTGCGGGCGAGGGAATGAGCGTTACATTTATCTCTTCGGAGACGGACGAGATGCTCAGAACCTGTTCGAGACTTGTGGTCATGAGAGACCGCAAGGTGGTAGGAGAGCTTAAGGGCGATGAGCTTTCGCAGAGCAACATCATGAAGACCATCGCCGGACATGAGGAAGAGAAAGGAGGAGAGAGTGTTGAGTAAAAAGAAATTCAATTTCGACAAGCAGCTGCTCATACCGATTGCGGCCTTGGTAGCACTTGTACTCTTCAATCTTATCGTGGATCCTTCCTTCTTCAAGGTAACATTGGGAACCAACAGTTCAGGAAATCCGGTGTTGAACGGATACCTGATAACCATACTTGACTACGGCTCGGAGCTTGCGATACTTGCTATCGGTATGACACTTGTAACCGCCGCTTCGGGCGGACAGGATATATCCGTGGGAGCTGCCATAGCCATATCGGGAAGCGTGATCCTTAAGGTTCTCTGCGGGTCAAATACTCGTCCCGAGACTCTTCAGGCGCCGATCATAGTAGCTTTCCTGGTTGCCTGCGTGGTATCGATGCTCTTCGGCGCATTTAACGGTGTGCTTGTGGCATACTTCAAGATACAGCCCATGGTTGCAACCCTTATCCTGTTTACCGCAGGCCGTTCGATAGGCGCATGGATCAACAACAACGAGCTGCCGGTTATAAGCGACGAGTCATTTACCTATTTCGGCGGATACATACCGGGAATACCGATTCCGACTCCGTTCCTTATCGCTGCTGTATGTGTGATCGTGATCATGCTCGTATTGAAGTTCACGACACTCGGGCTTTACACGCAGTCGGTAGGTATCAACGGAAGCTCCTCGAGACTTAACGGTATCAATCCCGAATTCGTGAAGTTCTTAACATTTGTTATACTTGGCTTATGTGTGGCCGTAACGGGACTTATCAAGGTCAGCAGACTTTCGACGATCAACTACTCGGTTATCGCGAAGGATATAGAGATGGACGCGATCCTTGCGGTTGCCTTGGGAGGTAACTCACTTGGAGGCGGCAAGTTCAACATGATGGCATCCGTGCTCGGCGCCTATGTAATACAGTTCCTGACCACAACCCTCTACAAGATGGAGGTCAGCGCTTCGGCTCTTCCGGCGTACAAGGCGATAGTCGTTATCCTGCTTGTAGTCTTAAGTACACCTGTTGTCAGAAAGAAGCTTGACAAGTTAAAGAGAAAGCTTTTTGCGAAGAAGGAGGTGGCTTAAGATGGGAGACAATAATAAAAAAGGCGGTTTTTCCGGTTGGTTTGCGAGAACCAGCGACACTAACCTTCTTCTTACGATAACAATAGTCGTCTTCTTCGTAATGTATATCGGCGCGATGGTGTTCCAGGGCGGTGGCTTCCTTAAGCCGCAGACCTTCCTGCACATTTTGAACAACAACGGCGCACTCATAATCACGGCGTGCGGCATGAGCTTAGTCATGATATGCGGCGGTATCGATATTTCGGTCGGCGGTGTGGTTGCTCTTGTCAGCATGAGCTGCGCTGTATATCTCGACAGGGATGTCTTAAATCCCGAGAAGTATGCCGAGAAGCCGGGCAAGATATTTGTAGCCCTTCTCATAGCACTCGGCATAGGCCTTGCCTTCGGAGTTGTCCAGGGCTTCCTGGTTGCTTACCTTGAGATTCAGCCGTTCATAGTAACGCTGGCGGGCATGTTCTTCGCCCGAGGCATGACGACCATAGTTCACACGGATCCTTTCAATGTGTCGAACGAAGCTTTTGTTAAGCTGAAGGACACAAGAGTTATAGTTCCGGGCCTCGGCTCCGTGAACAGGAAGGGAATCTACATAGACGCATATGTTGAGATTGGAGTTTTGGTAGCTTTGCTCGTAGTAATCGTGCTCTTCGCTCTGCTTCGTTGGGTTAAGCTCGGCCGTGGCTTCTATGCTGTCGGCGGAAATCCCCAGAGCGCTTTGATGCTCGGTGTAAATGTAAAGCGCACAAAGTTCCTCTCACACCTTATATGCGGACTGCTTGCGGGACTTGCCGGCTTCGTGTATTTCATGCATGTAGGCTCCGGCTCTCCGTCACACGCAAGCGGCATGGAGATGAATGCGATAGCTTCCTCCATCATAGGCGGTACAATGCTTACCGGTGGCGTAGGTAATATAATCGGCACCCTCTTCGGTGTTCTCTCGCTTGCGACTATACAGAACATAGTTGCATCTGCCGGTCTCGGCGAGGCTTGGTGGACGGGAATTACCATAGCAGGCATGCTGTGCATCTTCCTTGTGATACAGAGTGTGATTATAGCGAAGAAGAAAAAGCTTTTAACAAAATAACTTTACACAAAAAAACCTTAATATATACAACCAAACCCCTGCGGATGCTTCTGCGGGGGTTTTCGTTATGCACAGAGCCACCCATTGGAAGATGTCACCTTCGGTGACGGGTGGCTCGCGCGCGAGTAGGGTCGCAGTAATGTAGATTTATGGCGGATTTTTCACTTTATTATAGCGTGATATTGTGATATAATTATCAAATTAGTGCAGTTTTTTGGCGCAGTATTTAAGACTTGTAATAATAAACAGAATCATAAAACAAGGGAGGACATATTCTATGCGTACGAAGATATTGTCGCTTTTGGAAAACGACAGCAGACTTACGACTAAGGACATAGCCGCCATGCTGGGTGTCAGCGAGGCTGAAGTAGCAGCGGACATTAAGGCTATGGAGGAGGGCAAGATAATCTGCGGTTACCACACCATGGTGGATTGGGACAAGGTATCCGAAGAGAAGGTTACCGCCCTTATTGAGGTCAAGGTTACGCCACAGCGCGGACAGGGCTTTGACAAGATAGCCGAGAGGATATACAACTTTGACGAGGTAAGCTCGGTGTACCTTATGGCAGGCACTTACGACCTTGCGGTATTCATCAACGGCAAGAGCTTAAAGGAGGTTTCAAGCTTTGTGTACGACAAGCTTGCGACCATGGAGACCGTGATCAGCACCCAGACGAATTTCGTTCTTAGAAAGTATAAGGATCACGGACTTATATTCGACAGGGCAAAGAGTGAAGATGAAAGGTTGGCGATAGTACCGTGAGAGATCCGTTATCAAAGGTTATTAAAGAGATAAAGCCCTCGGGCATAAGAAAGTTTTTTGATATAGTGAGCGAGATGCCGCATGCTATCTCCCTCGGTGTCGGCGAGCCTGATTTCGATACGCCGTGGCATATCCGTGAGGAGGGCATTTACTCGCTTGAGAAGGGCAAAACCTTCTACACCTCCAACTCGGGTCTTATGGAGCTGAGGAAGGAGATAAGCAAGTGGTACAAGAGAAAGCATGATGTGGACTACGATGCGAAGACAGAGATACTCATGACCGTCGGTGGCAGCGAGGGTATAGATGTGGCTCTTCGCGCCATGCTCGATCCGGGCGATGAGGTTATAATCCCGCAGCCCTGTTATGTGTCCTATCTTCCGTGCGTTGAGCTTGCGGGGGGCGTGCCCGTTACCATAGAGCTTAAGAATGAAAATGAATTCAGGCTTACACCGGAGGAGCTGCTTGCGGCCATTACGGACAAGACCAAGGTTCTGATTATAGCCTTCCCGAGCAATCCTACCGGAGCCATAATGACAAAGAAGGATTTGGAGCCTATCGCCGAGATATGCAAGGAGAAGGATATCTTCGTTATCTCGGATGAAATATACTCCGAGCTGACCTACATAGAGGAAGGACATACCTCCATCGCCTCAATCCCGGGCATGAAGGAGAGAACCATAGTGATAAATGGCTTCTCAAAGGCCTATGCCATGACCGGCTGGAGACTCGGTTACGCGATGGCACCGCGGGTAATCGCGGAGCAGATGACGAAGATACACCAGTTTGCAATCATGTGCGCGCCGACCACGAGCCAGTATGCGGCAATCGCAGCGGTCAGAGACGGCGACAAGGATATAGAGGTAATGCGCGAGTCCTATGACCAGAGAAGACATTTTCTTATGAATACATTTGCGGAGATGGGCTTGCCGTGCTTTGAGCCCAGAGGCGCCTTCTATATGTTCCCGTGTATCAAGGAATTCGGTATCACCTCAGATGAGTTCGCAACAAGACTTCTTAAAGAGAAGGAGCTTGCGGTCGTGCCCGGCACAGCCTTCGGTGACTGTGGCGAAGGATTCTTAAGAATATCCTATGCGTACTCGCTTGAGCAGCTGAAAGAGGCTATGGGCAGACTGTCGGAGTTCATCGAGACACTTAGAAAATGATCTTAAATGACGCAATTCAGCAATGAAGTGATTGGCACGGCTGCCTGGGATAATTGTTTTCAAAGGGACAGTGAAATGCCCTTTGAAAACAATTTCCCGTCGCGCCGGGAATGTACGTTGTTGGTTTGTGCTGAATTGCTGTTTACTGAGTTGCTTGCATAATTTGATTTGCATAATATGATTTGAATAAGGAATAGTAAATAAAGATGCTGAATATAGTATTACATGAGCCAGAGGTGCATGTGAACACGGGCAATATAGGCAGAACCTGCGTTGCGACGGGGACGAAGCTTCACCTTATCGAACCGCTGGGGTTCAGGCTTACCGACAAGAAGATTAAAAGGGCGGGACTTGACTACTGGGACAGACTTGACGTGACTACCTATGTAGACTATAATGACTTTCTTGAGAAAAACCCGGGCGCGGTGATTTATTTTTCAACCACGAAGGGGAAGCAGACCTATGCGGATGTGAGTTATCCGGACAATGCCTTTATCATGTTCGGCAAGGAAAGCAAGGGCATACCCGAGGAGATACTCGCAGCAGATAAAGAGCACTGTATACGCATACCTATGTTGGAGAAGGAGCGCTCTCTGAATTTGTCTAACGCGGTAGCCATTGTGCTCTATGAAGCCTTAAGACAGCATGGTTTTAAGGGACTGGAATTAGAAGGCGAGCTTCATGAGCTAACATATCTGGAAAAAGAGTAGGAAGTGTTAGCCGTATAGGGCGGGAAATAAATAATGTATCGGTGCGTCAGCTAACAAAACACTGAAAATGCAGGCGCTTGTTAGCCGG
This sequence comes from Lachnospiraceae bacterium, assembly GCA_017525525.1. Classification (GTDB taxonomy): domain Bacteria; phylum Bacillota; class Clostridia; order Lachnospirales; family Lachnospiraceae; genus Coprococcus_C. Next base: position 51,437 of record JAFXSQ010000001.1, read on the forward strand.
GCGGGCTGAAAAAGCAGGCGGAAACCGGTAAAAAGGCTAACAAGACTTCAAAACAATACAGATTGTTAGCTTTACAACAAAATCAAGCAGTAATCTTCGCTGAAAAGAAGAAACACTGCGCAGCTATAGACAAAGAATATAATCGGAGGAAAGAAGAATGTTTGATTTTAACGAAATCGTAACCGTTGACCCTGAGGTTGCGGCAGCCATGACCGACGAGATCAATCGTCAGAACGAGAACTTAGAGCTGATCGCTTCCGAAAACATCGTATCCAAGGCAGTTATGGCTGCCATGGGAAGCCCCCTTACCAACAAGTATGCCGAGGGTTACCCGGGCAAGCGTTACTACGGCGGTTGCCAGTACGTGGACGTAGTTGAGGACCTTGCAAGAGATCGCGCTAAAGAGCTTTTCGGTTGTGAGTATGTAAATGTTCAGCCTCATTCGGGCGCGCAGGCTAACATGGCTGCATTCTTTGCCATCATGGAGCCGGGCGATACATTTATGGGAATGAACTTGGCTCACGGCGGTCACCTTACACATGGCTCACCGGTTAACATGTCCGGTAAGTACTTCAATGTAGTTCCTTACGGAGTTAACGATGACGGCTTCATAGATTATGACAATGTTCTCTCTATCGCTAAGGAGTGCAAGCCCAAGCTTATCGTAGCAGGTGCTTCAGCTTACGCAAGAGCAATCGACTTCAAGCGTTTCAGAGAGATAGCTGACGAGGTTGGCGCAGTACTTATGGTTGATATGGCTCACATTGCGGGCCTTGTAGCTGCAGGCTGCCACGAGAGCCCGATTCCTTATGCGCATGTTACAACAACCACAACTCACAAGACCTTGAGAGGACCTCGTGGCGGTATGATCATGTGCTCAAATGAGGTAAATGAAAAGTACAACTTCAACAAGGCTGTATTCCCCGGAATCCAGGGCGGCCCGCTCATGCATGTTATAGCAGGCAAGGCTGTATGCCTTAAGGAAGCTCTTACTCCCGAGTACAAGGCTTACCAGCAGCAGGTTGTAAAGAATGCATCAACTCTTGCTTCGGCTCTTATGGAGAGAGGCTTCAAGATAGTATCGGGCGGCACGGATAACCACCTTATGCTCGTAGACCTTCAGAATCTTGAGCTCACCGGCAAGGAGGTTGAGAAGGCGCTTGATGAGGTGCATATCACAGCAAACAAGAACACTGTTCCGAACGATCCGAAGTCACCGTTCGTAACAAGCGGTATCAGACTCGGTACTCCCGCGGTTACAACCAGAGGAGCGAATGAGGAGGATATGATTGTTATCGCCGATGCTATAAAGGCAGCAGTTATTGACAAGGATGACGCAAAGGCTATGGAACTTGTGAAGAGCATTACTTCAAAGTATCCGTTGTATCAGTAGAAAAGATTCTTCGGGCTTAAAGTATTGACACGACTCATTCTTTGTCGTGTCCTGTCGTCGAAACGCATGCAAGAAATGACTTCGTCATTTGCGTTTCTCCTCGCCCTCAGAATGACACAGAACTGTACTTTTGAATGATACGGATGCTTGTACTTAAGAACGACACAACGAACGATTAGAAGAAAGATATATGGAAGAAAACAACAACGAACAGAATAATGATAACAAGGGTGGCGGCAAGAAGAAGCCGTCACCCACTCTTATAGTGCTTATTATCTCTATGCTGCTCACGCTGGTATTCTGGCGCGGGTACACCTCGTTCAAGAATTCGGGACAGAACAAGATTACTTACAGCGAGTTTCTGAAGATGCTGGAGGACAAGAATGTCGCTAACGTGAAGATAAAAGGAAATGAGATCTCGTTTGAACCGGTGAAGGATGACAACGGATCACTAAACACGGTCAAGTATTATGTGATACGAACCGATGATTACGACCTCGTCGAGAGACTTCACGATGCGGGAGTATCCTTCGAGGCAATAGACGAGGGCAGCTCGGCGGTGGTTTCCACAATTATCTCCTATGTGATTATGATTGGCGCCTTCTACATCATGCTTATGCTGATTATGAAAAATGCATCGAAGTCCGGCGGCATCATGGGTGTAGGCAAGTCAAATGCGAAGATGTATGTGGAGAAGGAAACCGGCATTACATTTGCGGATGTGGCGGGACAGGCAGAGGCAAAGGAAAGCTTAACCGAGATGGTGGACTTTCTTGAAAAGCCGGAGAAATACCTTGAGATAGGCGCGAAGCTTCCGAGAGGCGCGCTGCTTGTGGGCCCTCCGGGAACCGGTAAAACCTTGCTTGCGAAGGCTGTGGCCGGCGAGGCAAAGGTGCCATTCTTCTCGCTTTCGGGTTCCGAATTCGTGGAGATGTATGTGGGCGTCGGCGCGTCAAGAGTGAGGGATTTGTTCAAGAGAGCCAACTCTATGGCGCCGTGTATCATCTTCATAGACGAGATAGATGCGATAGGAAGAAGCCGTGACACCAGGCACGCAGGCGGCGACAGCGAGAGGGAGCAGACCTTAAACCAGCTGCTTTCGGAGATGGATGGCTTCGACACCTCTAAGGGAATAGTGGTGCTTGCGGCGACGAACAGACCAGAAGTCTTAGATAAGGCGCTGCTAAGGCCCGGACGATTTGACAGAAGGATTACCGTATCGAGACCGGATCTTCAGGGAAGGATAGATACGCTCAAGGTTCATTCGAAGAATGTAAGACTTGACGACACGGTTGATTTCAGGGAGCTTGCGCTTGCAACGGCGGGCTCGGTGGGAGCTGACCTTGCAAACATAGTCAATGAGGGCGCGCTGACTGCCGTGAGAAACCGGAGAGAATGCGTGTCGCAGAAGGATTTGCTGGGCGCGGTTGAGATAGTGTTTGCGGGCAAGGAGAAGAAGCAGAAGCTTCTGTCCGACAGCGAGAAGAGGATAGTTGCTTACCATGAAACCGGACACGCGCTTGTATCCGCCCTGCAGAAGCACACGGTCCCCATACAGAAGATTACCATAATTCCGAGAACGGACGGAGCGCTCGGTTATGTGTGGAATGTGCCCGAGGAGGAAAAACAGCTTGAGACCAAGAAGGAGATGGAGGAGGAGATAGTAACCCTCCTGGCCGGAAGGGCAGCAGAGGAGCTCAAGTTCGATTCGATTACCAACGGCGCGTCAAATGACATCGAAAAGGCGACAAACTTAGCGCGCACCATGGTTACCATGTACGGAATGAGCGATAAATTCGGCATGGTGCAGCTTGAAGGAATAACAGGAGAATACCTTGACAGAAGAAGAGTGCTCAACTGCTCTTCGGAAACCGAGACCAAGGTGGATACCGAGGTCAAGAATATGATCAAGGGCTTCTACGAGAAGGCAATAAAGCTTTTGAAGAAGAATATGGAGACCTTGGATGATATAGCGGGTGTTCTCTACGAGAAGGAGAACCTGACGGGCAAGGAATTCATGGAGCTCTTTGAGAAGCATCAGGGTATAAAGCTTAAGGAAGTCGGAGAAGAAACCACGGTCTAGCGGACCGTGGTTTCTTTATGCGCACGCACGCGTAATGTAAATAGCCACAGAGCGGCACGCGTGCGGCGCAGCGTGTAGGGAGCGACTGCGTCTTCCCTACACGATTTATAGGGGCACCGAAATGTAGATGTCGGCTAAAGCTGACCGGTGCCCTGCTTGATTTTGACATCCCTTACTACTTGCGATAAAAGCGTAATTTTGGTACAATAACCATAACTGTGTATTCATACAAATAATTGATAATTTCAGGGAGAATCGGCATGAATAAATTGAGCAAAAAAACCTCCATAAAAGTCTTTATCGCAGTGTTGGTGATGGGCATAATAGGCATAGCCTGCATAGGCATATTAAAATTCGATATCAACAGGCTGGCGACGAATTATGAGGAGAATATCACTACTGCTTTTGAGACAAAAGGGTATATGGATGATATACAGAAGCTCCTTTACATGCACCAGGCGATGGTTGCCGGACACATAGTTACGAATGATGAGCATAAGAAGGATATATACAGCTATGACGAGACCGTGACCCGCGAGGATATAAAGAGGACACTTAACGAGCTTTCAAATGCGGAGTTTACCGAGGAAGAAAAAGCCCTGGTCAACGAGATAAAGAAGGATGTTGACAACTACTTAAGCCATGTGGACGAGGCGATAGAAATCTCGCGTGTCGGCCAGGAGTCGGAGGCTGACACCTATGTATCCGAGAATCTTACGCCGCATATAACCAGGGTAAATGAGACGATGGAAAAGCTTGAGGTCTTAGTGTCCAAGCAGATTAGCGAAGGCAGGAGAAAGATGGACAACGACATCCTTCTTGCGAGAATCAGCGCCATCTTAAGCGTAGGAGCCCTTATATTTACGGTGTTCGTAGGCGTGCTGATAAGCATGAGGCTTACCGTGGAGCTTGAGAAGTACAAGTCAGACCTGGAGCAGGATGTGGAGCGCCAGAAGGATGAGCTTGTGGAAAGGAACAACAAGCTTATCAAGATTCAGGACAACACCGTGATGGGGATGGCGAACCTCATCGAGAGCAGGGATTTGGAGACCGGAACGCATATCAAGCGCACCAGCGCTTATGTGGGACTTATCGCGAGGGAAGCCAAGGCAAGGGGACTGTTCACGGACACGCTTACCGATGAATACATTGAGCTTCTCGTGAAGGCTGCGCCCATGCATGATGTGGGCAAGATTATAGTTCCGGATCACATACTCCAGAAGCCTGCGAAGCTTACCAAGGAAGAGTTCGAGATTATGAAGAGGCACGCCTCTGAGGGTGGTCGCATAGTGAGAGAGGTTCTCTCGGGAGTCGAGGAGACCGACTACATAGACATAGCCTTTGACGTGGCAACCTATCATCACGAGTGGTGGAACGGCAAGGGTTATCCTTCGGGAAAGAAGGGGGATGACATCCCGCTTTCAGCGAGAATTATGGCTATTGCGGATGTATTTGACGCCCTTGTGTCGAAGAGGGTTTACAAGGATGCATTTCCGGTGGATGCGTCCTTAAAGATAATAAAGGAAGAGGGCGGAACACACTTCGATCCGCGCCTTGCGGATATATTCTTAGACCTTAAGGACGAGGTTGATAAGATAATAAATGAGACCTAGCTACAAGGGAGTGTAATACATATTAGAAAAAAGATTCTTCGGACTTGCGTAGCAACAGAGAGCGAAGAGTCTTGAATCGGAGGGGTTACAACTATGAAATTATTATATGCCGAAGATGAAGCTGATATGGCGGATGCCGTAGTCGATATCCTGACCTTTCACAAGTACATGGTTGATCATGTGTCGGACGGACAGGAGGCACTTGACTATGCCAGGACAGACAATTACGACGGTATGATACTTGACATAATGATGCCGAAGAAGAGCGGCCTTGAGGTATTAAAGACCCTGAGGGCCGAGGGAAACAACACGCCGGTGCTTCTGCTCACGGCGAAGGCGGAGGTTGAGGACAGGATATCAGGGCTTGATATGGGCGCGGACGATTATCTTCCGAAGCCCTTCGTGATGGAGGAGCTGCTCGCAAGAATAAGGGCCATGCTCAGGCGAAGGGAGGATTTCACTCCCGACATATTAACATGTGGCAACCTCTCGCTCAATCAGAGCAGCTATGAGCTTTTTACGGATACCGGTTCGGTTACCCTGCCAAAGTACGAATACAGGCTTATGGAAGCGTTTATGCTCAACCGGGGCATATATCTCTCTACCGAGCAGATTTTGGAGAAGGTGTGGGGCTACGACTCCGATGCAGAGAATGGTTCGGTGTGGGTATACATTTCCTATGTCAGGAAAAAACTCGCGCAGATAGGATCGAACGCGGAGATACAGGTTAAGAGAAATATAGGTTATCGTCTGGAGGTAAAGGGTCAGTGATAAAAACCCTTAAGAAAAGATTTGTCTTAAGCTCGATGGCTGCCATAACCTTGCTCATCATAGTGGTGCTCGGGGGCATAAATGTGGCCAATGCCGTGCGCATCAGAAATGAAAATGATGCAGTGTTAGAGGGATTGGTATCCATGGGTGGTGAGAGACGCAACATGAACAACCCCGGCATGAACAACCCGGGTTTTGATCCGAAGAACACGGATACGCAGTCAGCGCCGGATGGTGCGGGGAATGGTGGCCCTGATTCCAACGATTCGGGCTTCGGCGTCCCCGGCTTCGAGGGCCAGCAGCTGCCGGAGTTCATGCAGCCCGAGGGAGACTTCGGCGACAGAAGGTTCAAGGAAAAAAGAGGCTTATTTAACCTGAATCCTGATGAGGATGAGCTTATGAGCGCGAGATACTTCGCCATAAGGTATGACTCTGAAGGAAACATTATATACACAAATGTCGAGAATATCTCCTCGGTGGACGAGGAGGAGGCTGAGGCTATTGCGGCTAAGGCCTATGCCTCAGGCAATTTAGAGGGTAAGCTCGAGGGCTTTAAGTATGTGATTACGATTTCACCCGACAGGAGCAACAATCTTGCAATCTTTCTGGATGTGTCCAAAAACAGACGCTCCATTCTCTATGTGGCGCTTATCTCCGCTGCAGTAGGTCTTCTTGCAGAGATTGCCATGCTGCTTTTGGTACTTCTGCTGTCGAGAAAGGCCATAGAGCCCATAGCCGCAAATATGGAGCGGCAGAAGCGCTTTGTGACGGATGCGGGGCATGAGATTAAAACTCCGCTTGCGATAATAAGGGCGAATACGGATGCCATGGAGCTTCACAACGGAGAGAATAAGTGGAGCAGGAATATCAAGACACAGACAGACAGACTTTCGGGGCTTATGAAGAACATGCTCACGCTTGCAAAAAGCGATGACGGAACCCTGCATATAGTTAAGGAGGAGCTTGACTTAAGCACCTTGGTGGAGGATACGGCGGCTGCCTTCTACGAGCCGGCAAAGCTGAAGGGATTAAAGCTCGAGCCGAGCATAGAGCCTGAGATTACCTATAGGGCTTCGAAGGAGCAGATGGTTCAGTTAGTGTCGCTTCTGTTAGACAACTCTGTCAAATACGCCTCGGACAAGGGACCGATAAGGATAAATCTCGCAAGAAGCAGCAAGGGAGTAAAGCTAGAGGTGTCTAATGCAGTAGACAATCCGGAGTCCATAGATACAAATAAGCTATTTGACCGTTTCTACAGAGCGGATGAGGCAAGAACCCAGAAGTCCGGCGGTTACGGAATAGGGCTTTCGGTTGTTGCATCCATATGCGAGTCGCATCACGGGAAGGCTAAGGCTGTCATCGAGGACGACAGGATAGTGTTCAAAATAACGCTCGGAGAGAGGAAAAGGGATATAAAGCAATGACGCTTTATGAAAGCAAAGCTTACAGAGAGCTTATGAAAAGCGAGGTTCAAAGGCTTGAGACGGAGAGCTTTAAGGGAAAGCGGGTGCTTATAACCGGCGGCACGGGCATGGTCGGAAGCATGATTGCGGACATACTTCTGTACGCTGATGAGCTTCTTGAGCTTGATATTAAGGTGTGCGTTACCACCAGAAGCAGGGATAAGGCCATAAAACGGTTCGAGGGGTGCCCGTGTCAGAATAAGCTGATGATAGCGGAGTGGGACGCGGCGGATATCCGGCCGGGGGCGCTGCAGGAAGCGTTAAGGAAAGCGGTTCATAAGAACAACGGTGATGACAAAGCCGGCACTGAGGTATCGGCAGAGCGCTTTGATTACTACATACACTGCGCCAGCACCACTCATCCGAAGGCTTATGCGTCTAACCCGATAGACACGATTGTCGCAAATGTATTCGGGCTGCAAACGCTTCTTGAAGCAGCGGCAGAGTCCAACGGCAGCAGGCTTGCCTTTCTCTCCTCTGTTGAGGTGTACGGAGAGAACAAAACCGGCGAGGGCGACTTTGCCGAGAAGGATATGGGCTATATCGACTGCAACATCTTAAGGGCCGGGTACCCGGAGGCTAAGCGGGTCGGCGAGGCGCTGTGCATGGCCTACGCGGAGGAAAAGGGCGCGGACACGGTTATACCGAGGCTTGCGAGAACCTACGGTCCCACGCTTTTGTCATCGGACACAAAGGCGCTTTCGCAGTTTATAAAAAAGGCGCTCTGCAAAGAGGATATAGTCTTAAAGAGTTCGGGGACACAGACCTACTCATACTGCTTTTCGGCGGATGCGGCGTCGGCGGTGCTGTACCTGCTTGCCAAGGGAAAGAGCAACGAGGCGGTAAATGTACTCTCGCCCGGCTCGGACATAAGCCTGAAAGCCTTGAGTGAAAAGTTAGCAGGTCTTTCGGGCACAAAGGTTGTGTTCGAGCTGCCCGAGGAAGAAGAGAAGAAGGGATATTCAACCGCGACAAGAGCCACGCTTTCGGGCGGGCTGCTTGAAAGCCGCGGTTTCAAATCAAGATACACGATAGATGAGGGACTTGAGATAACAATGGAGATATATCGGGAGACGGGAGGATACATTGTATGAACAGATTAAACAAAATGTCTAAACGATTAGTCATAATCGCTGTAATGCTGGCGTGCGTTATGGGAGCATTCAACTTCGGCGCCATAAAGCCGAGAGCAGCATCACCTTATGCGGAGCTTGTTTATACAACCCATGTACAGAAAAAGGGCTGGGGCAATCCGGTGTACGGTGGGAAGGTTTCCGGCTTTGTGGGTAAGGGCTTAAGGATAGAGGCCCTGTCCGTAGGGCTTGTGGGCGCTGGCATGACCGGCGCCGTAAACTATAGCGTGTATGTGTCGGGCTCGGGTTGGACACCTTACGTTAAGAGCACCTTAGGAACCAAGAACGAGAAGAACCTGAGAACCGGCGGTAATTACGCGGGTTCTGTGGGACAAAAGCAGCGCATCGAGAACATAAGGATGCACCTTACCGGCAGTGTGTCAAAGAGCTACAGCGTGTACTATCGAGTATACGTGGCCGGCAGGGGCTGGACACCATGGACTTCAAACAATGCCGTGTGCGAGACCTCGGGCGAGCTTATTGAATGCATGCAGGCAAAGCTTGTAAAAAAGGCAGAGATAACGCTTACCGCGGGAGCTTACGTGGGAGGCAGCGGCTGGTGCACGCCGAATATCGTCTATGCGGGAAATAACGCGACAGGCTATACGGGCATCAAGGGTCAGCAGCTTCAGTCGGTGGCGGTACGGCTTGCAAACGGCGGGCTCGGCGGTGACATAGCTTATGCGGCTTATATCAGAAACTCGGGATGGACTGCGGATGCGGGTACCGAGGGAGTGGCAGGCTCGCCCGGACAGGTTATGCCGATAGAGGCTGTAAGGTTTAAACTTACAGGAAACATAAGCAATTACTTTGATGTGTATTACAGAGCGTATGTAACGGCTTACGGCTGGACAGCATGGACAACGGGCGGTGAAGCAGCCGGCGCCATAGGCGTGGGACAGCGCGTCGAAGCTTATCAGATATACATGAAGGAGAAGGGCACGAAGGCGCCTTCGATGACACAGGCAGCCTGCAGGTACGCAACGGACTTAAGCACAGTATCCGGTAGCTACCGCATCATGGTCAACAAGGCGACAAACTGTGTGACCATATATAAGGGCGGAATGCCTGTCAAGGCTATGATTTGCTCGACGGGCGCGGACACGCCGGTCGGTACATTTACCGTGAGCGGTAAGTGGAAATGGCTTGCCATGGTGGGAAATGTGTACGGAAAGTATGTCACACAGTTCTACGGCAACTTCCTTTTCCATTCGGTGCCTTATACTCAGATTTACAATGCGCATTCGCTTCAGACCGAGGAGTACAACAAGCTCGGAACCCAGTGCTCACACGGTTGTGTGAGACTTTGCGTGGAGGATGCGAAGTGGATATACGACAATGTGCCTTATTATTCGAGTGTGACGGTTATAGACAGCGCAGGCGCAGACCCGCTTCCGAGGCCCGTCAGAGAGTGGCTTCCGGCGGGCATGAATTACGATCCGACGGATCCGGAGGCATAGGATGCAGTACACAAACCTGTTCTGCGAGCTTGTGAAAAAAGGCATAAAGCTAAAATACAGAAGGTCTTACTTAGGCGTGCTATGGTCACTTATCGAACCGCTTCTGACGATGATAGTGCTGACCTTGGTGTTCGGCACGCTGCTTGACCACCACGAGGCTTCGTTTCCGGTGTACATACTCGCCGGAAGACTGATATACGGTTTTTTCTCTCAGGCAACGACGACTGCGCTAAAGTCGATTCGGGCAAATGAAGGGCTGATTAAGAAGGTATATGTTCCGAAGCTACTGTTCCCGATGTCGGGGATATGCTTTAACTTTATATTGTTCCTGATATCACTGCCGGTGCTTTTCGCGGTGTCGCTCGTGCTGAAATGCTACCCGAGCGTTCGGGCGCTGTTGATTGTCCTTCCTCTGCTTACCCTCTTTCTTTTGGCGTGCGGAGTCGGAGTTACGCTTTCAACCATGGGGGTTTACTTCCGGGATCTTGAGTACCTGTGGAACATAGCGCTCATGCTGATTATGTACACAAGCGCAATCTTCTACTACCCGGACAGGATACTTGACAGCAACGTGAGCTGGCTTCTTAAGTTCAACCCGCTCTTCTGCGTGATAAGCTCGGCGAGGTCGTGCATATTCGGGGAAGCATTTGACACATGGGAGGTACTCTATCCACTTGGCTTTGCGGTTGTATTCCTGCTCCTTGGGACAGCTGTCTTCAAGAGGAAGGAGAACGAATTTCTCTTACACATATAATATGAACGATGAATTGATTAAATTGGATAATGTCGGCATGTGCTTCAACCTAAGCTCCGAGAAGGTGGACAGCCTGAAGGAGTACTTCATAAAGCTGGTGGGCGGAAAGCTTTCTTACAGAGAGTTCTGGGCTTTAAGGGATGTGAGCTTAAGCATAAAGCGCGGCGAGAGGCTCGGCGTGATGGGCTTGAACGGCGCGGGAAAGTCCACACTGATGAAGGTGATAGCCGGGGTGTTCGTTCCCACTGAAGGAAGCGTCAAAAGAAGCGGGGTAATCGCGCCGTTGATAGAACTGGGCGCGGGCTTCGACATGCAGTACACCGGCCGGGAAAATGTATTCCTCTACGGTGCCGTGCTCGGACACTCGAAGAAGTATATGCAGGCAAGGTATGAGGAGATTGCGGAATTCGCCGACCTGGGTGAATTCATGGATGTACCCCTGAAGAATTACAGCTCAGGTATGCGGGCGCGGCTTGGTTTTGCGATTGCGGTGATGTGCGAGCCGGATGTGCTAATCCTAGATGAAGTGCTCTCGGTGGGAGACGTAAAGTTCAGGAAGAAGAGTGAAGCGAGGATAACGGAGATGATAGATAAGGGGATTACGGTCATCTTCGTCTCACACAATACAGAACAGATAAAGAGACTGTGCACCCGCGCAATCATCTTAGAAAAAGGAAGAATAGTAAATGAAGGCTCTGCTGCGGAGTTGGCGGAGGCTTATGCGAAATAAGTGATATGACTTGAGTGAAGCGAAGAGTAAGCTCCTTCACTTCGTTCAGGATGACAAACAGAGGGAGGAATTATCCGGTGAAGAATATCAGAATAAGAATTGTGGTTATGATGTTTGCAGTTATTGCGGCGGTGTTCGCGTTTACGCCGAGTACTCTTGCAGCGGAGGACATCACGCTCAAGCTTGTGAACGGTGACAACAAGACCGCAAGCCAGTGGTGGGCAGAGGGCGAGTATCATCTATTTGCGGAGGGCACGGCATACCAGAAGGCCATAACCCCGAGGTATAAGATAACCGTGGGAGGCAAGACCTACGATAGCATAACCGATGCAAAGGATATCGCCTCGAACTTTACCGTAAGCGGTACTACAAAGGCATCAAAGAAGGGAATATTCAAGATTACCGTTACCGGCAAGGGTGATTATGTCGGCAAGAAGGCTTCCGTTTATTATAAGGTGAACGGCGCAGCGCTCATGCTTGAGGTTGAGATAGATGAGACCTCGCTTTACGACGGAACCGATAAGGACGGGAACAAGGTTTACTTCAGCGAGGGCGAGACAGATGGGCTTGCTCCGAAGGTTAAGGTCATCAGCAATGAGGGCAACGTTACATTTGACACAAAGAAGGATGTAACCTGGTACTATGTTAAAAAGGGCGCGAAGGTAACCTACGAGCGCGACTACAATCCATGGACGGACAAGTCGGGAAGCTATGAGACTAAGGTCAAGGATACCGATGTATTGGATGACGAGGTCAGCGTGCAGGATGTAATCGATCCGCTTACAAGAAAACCGTACAAGGGCGCGGAAAGCGCGGTTACAACGACCAAGCCGAGTACGCAGGGCGACTACTTTGTGGCAGCGGTAATTCTCGGAGACGATTATTACGACCCGAAGGTTTATGTGGCCGAGTTAAAGATAGACGAGATGGCGGAGGACTATGTGTCCTATGATATAAGCAAGGCGACTATTTATCTTAAGGAGAATGCATTTGTCTATACGGGTAAGTTCGCTATACCGGCCATCGAGAAGGTTATGATAGGAAAGCGTGTTCTCTCGGAGGACGACTACAATGCATTTGCTTATATCGGGCAGGCGGCCGGCGAGTATTATGTGAGGATTGAAGGACGCGGAGAATACACCGGCGCCAAGGTTTTGAAGTACAAGGTAACCCCGAAGTCCATCGCGACAAGCACGATAAGCGTTGCGGCGGCAGATCAGGTCAAGGCCTGGACGGGCTCGGCGGTGAAGATTCCCGTTACGGTCAAGGACGGTAGCAAAACTCTTAAGGAGGGACTTGATTATGCCCTTTCGTATAAGGACAACGTAAATGCCGGAACCGCGACGGTAACCGTTACCGGCATGGGTAATTACAGCGGAGAGCTCGCTGATATATTTACAATCAAAAAGCCTGTGTTAAAGTATAGAGCTTATGTCCAGAAGAAGTCATGGCTTCCCTGGTCCGTGGCAAATGTAGCCTCGTCCAAGGAGTCGACCATGGCCGGAACCACCGATAACCTGAGGATGGAGACGATACAGATGCAGCTTTCGGGCGTGAGCGGTCAGATTGACTACAGGGCGTATGTGCAGACCCTCGGATGGACGCAGTGGGCGACCACGGCGGACACCACGACCTATGCGGGTACCAAGGGACAGTCAAAGAGAGTTGAGATGATACAGCTTAAAGCAACCGGAGAGGTTGCAAGCCTGTACGACATCTACTACAGGGCTTATTCGGAGAACTTTGGCTGGCTCGGTTGGGCGGGCAACGGCGATAAGGCCGGAACCGCAGGTTATGCGTATAAGCTTGAGGCCTTTCAGGTGAACTTTATGCCAAAGGGCGCGACATTTGCGCCGGCGAAGAATTCAACTGTCAAGGCGTTTTACGACAAGACAAAGGACGGAGCAAATCCGCTGCAGGCGGAGTAAATAAATCATAAAACGGAGGTATGTATCAATGGCGAAGCAGCTTTACTTGGAGTGTAATGCGGGTATCAGCGGAGACATGTTCGTGGGGGCGATGCTTGACTTGGGCGCTGATTTCGAGGAGCTTAAAAGGATACTTATGGGTTCGGGCATACCGGGCTTTAAGGTGGAGATGAACAGAGTGAAGAAGTCCGGGCTTGACTGCAACAGCTTTGATGTGATCTTAGAGCCGGGCTATGAGAATCACGACCATGACATGGAGTATCTGCACGGAGACACCTATGCGGAGCCCGAGGAGGAAGCGCATCACGACCACGATTATCATGAAGACCACGATCATGAGCATGGTCATCATCACAGAACCCTGAGGGATGTGATGGAGATAATAGATCAGATGGAGATGACGGAGTACGCAAAGGCGCTAGCAAGACGCATATTCGGAGTGCTTGCGGATGCGGAGTCAAAGGCTCACGGAGTTCCTCTGACTGAGGTGCATTTTCATGAGGTTGGAGCGATAGATTCCATAGTGGATATAATCGCTGCGGCTGTGTGCATGGACATGCTCGATGTGGAGGAGGTGTACGTGGCAAAGCTCGTGGATGGCAACGGAACCGTAAGGACACAGCACGGAGTGCTTTCGGTGCCGGTTCCCGCGGTTTTGAACACCTGCGAAGCGTACCATATACCCCTTGAGATAAGCAGTGCGAAGGGTGAATTCGTGACGCCGACGGGCGCGGCTATCGTGGCGGCGATAACCACGAAGTACGAGAGGCCGAAGACATTTTCCATAAAGAAGACAGGACTCGGAGCGGGCAAGAGAGAGTACGAGAAGCCCAGCATCTTAAGGGCTATGCTCATAGAGGAGCAGGAGCTCGAGCATGCTGATTATGTGAATGCCGAGCACAAGACAGATGTGGTGTACAAGCTTGAGAGCAACGTGGACGACTGCACCGGCGAGGCTTTGGGCTTCCTTATGGAAACACTCTTTAAGGCGGGCGCGAGGGATGTGTCCTACATACCTTGTTTTATGAAGAAGAATCGTCCGGGCTACCAGATAGAGGTGGTGTGCCTTGAGGCGGACATCGATAAGATGGAGGAACTGCTCTTTACTCATACGACGACCATAGGAGTGCGCCGCCAGCGCATGGAGCGGACCATACTTGTGAGGGATGTGGTAAGCTTTGAGTCGGACTACGGCGCTATAAAGGCGAAGGCGGTGAAGATAGGCAACAAGACGAGGTACTATCCGGAGTACGAGAGCATCGCGGCTATATGCAGGGTGAGCGGCGCTTCGTTCCAGGAGATATACAACTCGGTGTTCAGACTATAAATAAAAGAGAAAATAAAGATCCTTCGCTTCGCGTAAGTCATGACAATTATAGGATGACTGTGTCATTCTGAGCGCGAAGCGCGAAGAATCTTAATAAGGAGACTATAAATATAATGGCAGTTTTGGAAGGTTTGAAGCCGGCGGCGGTTTTTAAGTATTTCGAGGAAATATGCTCAATCCCACACGGCTCGAGAAATACAAAGCAGATAAGTGATTATTTGAAGAGCTTTGCCGAGGCAAGAAGCTTAAAGGTTATTCAGGACGAGAGCAATAATATCATAATTAAGAAGCCGGGTACCGCAGGATATGAGGATCACCCGACGGTCATAATCCAGGGGCACATGGATATGGTGTGCGAGAAGGAAGAGGACTGCGGTATTGATTTTGAAAAAGACGGACTGACTCTGGAGGTGAAGGATGGTAAGGTTAGCGCAAAGGGAACGACCCTCGGTGGTGACGACGGGATTGCGGTTGCATACGCGCTTGCTATCCTTGACGCGGATGATATACCGCACCCGCCTCTTGAGGTGGTTATCACAGTTGATGAGGAGATAGGAATGCTCGGAGCTGCGGCCCTGGATGGGTCTGTTCTGGAGGGAAGAGTGCTTCTGAATGTTGACTCCGAGGATGAGGGACACATCCTGTGCTCCTGCGCGGGCGGAGCCACGATTGTGGCGGCTCTTCCGGTGGAGATTGAGAGCGACAGCGGTTACGAGGTATGGTTCTCGGTTGACAAGCTGACCGGCGGGCATTCGGGCATAGAGATTATAAAGGGCACGGCAAATGCAAATGTTGTTATTGGGCGCATACTCTACGAGCTCAACGAGACGGTGAGCATGAGACTCATTTCCCTGAGCGGAGGTCTGAAGGATAACGCCATACCGAGGGCAGCGGAGGCAAGACTTCTGCTTGACACCGAGGGAGATGTGAAGGAATTTGCCGAGCGTATCGCGCAGATAAAAGAAGTGATAGGGCATGAGCTTCAAAAGACCGATCCGGAATTTGATCTGCATATAGCGATGGGCGTGGAGAAGAAGAAAAAGAAGGCTATGACCTATGAGTCCACAAGGCTTGCAATAGCCGGACTTCACCTTCTTCCTGCGGGAATTCAGAAGATGAGTAAGGATTTTCCGGGACTTGTGCAGACCTCCCTCAATCTGGGTGTTTTGGAAAGTGATATAAGAGAGGTAAGATACAGCTTCTGCGTGAGATCGAGCGTGTCCTCGGAGAAGGAGGAGCTTATAGGGCGCATAAGGTGTCTTATGGATGTGCTTGGTGGAACCGTTAAGGTCGAGAGTGATTACCCGTCATGGGAGTATCGTGACGAGTCAAAGCTCAGGGATATTATGGCTGCTACATACAGAGAGCTTTACGGCTCGGAGCCCGTGCTTGAGGCTGTTCACGCGGGAGTTGAATGCGGGATATTCGCCGGAAAGCTTGAGGGACTTGATGCAGTGTCCTTCGGACCGGACTTAAAGGACATACACACCACCCGTGAGACCTTAGACATAGCGAGCGCGCAGCGAACCTGGGAGTACCTGCTTGAGGTGCTGAAGAGACTGTAGGTGTCATGACATGATAAAGTCAGGCGTCATTCTGAGCGACGTAGGTGTCATTCTGAGCGAAGCGACGCAGATCACAATGCGAAGCGTTGTGATGCCGGCCTTCGATGTCATAAGGAATCCACCGCAAGCGGTACCCCTTATGACGAAATGCGAGGGCTTGCGAAGCAACAGGAAGAATCTTAATAAAAGAGGAACAGACTATGGAAGACGAAACGAGAAAAGAAGAACTTGAAATCAAAAAACTTGAAATCAAAGAACTTGAAATCAAAGAACTTGAAAAAGAAAACTCCGACGGCGCGGCAAAGCCGGCAAAATCGGATAAAAAGCGTTGTCCCAAATGCGGCAGCAATATGAAATTAAGACATGGTGAGTTCGGAAGCTATTACGGCTGCTCACGTTTTCCGGTGTGCAACTATACGGAGAAGACCGGAGAGTAGTTCAAACATCTTAAACCGGGGGTTGAACAAAGGATGAATATCTTTAAAGCATTTTCTCAAAATGTAATAAAGTGGTGGCGGGTACATGTTGTCTATCCCATTAGACTTAAGTATGTCAAAAAGGGCAACAGGATTGTTATACAGGAAGAGCAGGTAGACGAGTTTGGCAATGTGGTCACAAGGGACGTGGATCCCCAAAGCGCAGCGGCAGGCGCGGGTAATGCCGGAGGTTCAGGAGCAAACACTGCCTCGGGAACAGGCGCTGCAGACGGGCACGGAACAGGAGCTTCCGGTGCCGGGACACCCGGCGCTTCGGCCGATGCCATGGAGGTGCTCAACCGCATCAATAGCGACAAGGAAGCTAAGCGCAGGCAGGAAATCGAACAGCTCAGGAGAAAGCAGGAAGAGGAAGCGCGTATTGCCGCTATTATGAAGGCGGGCAAGGTGGATGTGAATGCATTTATCGCTGAGGGCAAGCACAGGGCCGAGGAGGAAGCTTCGCAGCATTCACAGGCTCCTGTCATGGAATTCGAGGACGAGAGAGCGGCAGCCGCTGCGGCAAACTCTACCGAGGAGCAGCTCAGGCTGGCTCAGGAAATCATGGAGCGCTTAAACCGAGAGGCAGCAGAGGACGATGCGAAGAAGCAGGCCGAGATCGATGCGGCAAAGCAGGCAGCGAAGGACGCAGGTCTGTAATCAGTCTATACTGATGATTAACAGCTGAACATTTAATACGGAAAAAAAAAACAAATGGATGAAACACAAGAGGTTGGGGTAAAAACGGTTGGCTCTGTCGAGTGTGTGAAAGTTTTTCTGTAAATAAGATATCCTAAGATAATTGACGAGCTGTATGGCGGTAAGATTACCGTTGTCCAGCTCGTTTTGACTATACC
This sequence comes from Lachnospiraceae bacterium, assembly GCA_017525525.1. Lineage (GTDB taxonomy): Bacteria > Bacillota > Clostridia > Lachnospirales > Lachnospiraceae > Coprococcus_C. The sequence goes on from JAFXSQ010000001.1 coordinate 68,987, forward strand.
TAATCCCATTGATTTCGTCAAGAATTATGATAAAATTGGTATATAAT
>JAFXSQ010000066.1 GCA_017525525.1 Lachnospiraceae bacterium
AAAAACGGCCAAAAAAACGCAAAGAGGCTACCAAAATGGCGAAAAAAGAGCAAAAAGGTAGCCAAAACGCGGTAAAAACGGCCAAAAAAACGCAAAGAGGCTACCGAAATGGCGAAAAAAGAGCAAAAAGGTAGCCAAACCGCGGTAAAAACGGCCCCAAAAACGCAAAGTGGCTACCAAAAAAGCGAAAAAAGAACAAAAAGGTAGCCAAAACGCGGTAAAAACGGCCCCAAAAACGCAAAGTGGCTACCAAAATGGCGAAAAAAGAGCAAAAAGGTAGCCAAAACGCAATCAAAACGGCCGAAAAAAACGCAAAGTGGCTACCAAAATGGCGAAGAAAGAGCAAAAAGGTAGCCGGGATCGGGATAAAAGCAGATTTGCAGCAGATTAATACATTACACAAGGAGAAACATATGCTTCTGAATATCTTAAAAGGCAAAATTCATCGTGCGACAGTAGTCCAGGCGGAGCTCGACTACGTCGGTTCGATAACCATCGACCGCGACCTGATGGATGCGTCCGGCATCCTCGAGTATGAGAAGGTCGCCGTAGTCAATGTCAACAACGGCAACCGCTTCGAAACCTATGTGATCGAGGGCGAGCGCGGCTCGGGCATGATATGCCTTAACGGTGCCGCCGCACATCAGGCTGAGGTGGGCGATAAGGTGATCATCATGTGCTATGCGCAGATGACTCCCGAGGAGTATAAGTCCTTTGATCCTCAGGTTGTGTTCGTTGACGATAAGAACAGGATCGAGCGTGTGACAGCCTACGAAAAGCATGGTCCGCTCGAGGGGATGAATTGAAGGCAGTGCAAATATGATTATGGATAAAAGGTTCTTCGTGTTAAAGTCCTTAGAACGACACCAAGGTGATATTCCGGGCGATGCACACCATAATACGAAGCTTTGAGTCGACAGTTTTAGACGCCTAAGGAATCAAAGCGCAAGCCATACCGCATCAGGATGAAATGTGAGAGCTTGCGAAGCAGCAATAAACGAAGAATCTTAGGAGGTGACCTTATGCTAAAAGGAAAGAGAATAGTTTTAGGTGTGGCGGGAGGAATAGCTGCATATAAGATGGCGGATGTGGCAAGCATGTTAGTCAAGCTTCATGCCGATGTTCGCGTGGTTATGACCAAGAACGCATGCCACTTTATTACACCCGAGACCTTCGAGACCTTGACGGGCAATCATGTGTATGTAGATGTGTTTGACACGGCCGGAGACCTTCACGTGCCTCATGTGAACCTTGGAACAAGCGCGGACTGCCTACTTGTAGCGCCGGCTTCGGCTGATGTGATAGGTAAGATATCTCATGGCATAGCCGACGATATGCTCACAACCACCGTGCTCCCGGCAACCTGCCCGGTGCTTCTTGCCCCATCCATGAATGTACACATGTATGCGAATAAGATAGTTCAGGACAATATGGTCATGCTTGCTTCTTATGGCTATAAGATTATAGAAGCGGACACAGGCTTTCTTGCCTGCCGTGAGGAGGGCAAGGGCAAGCTTCCGCAGCCTTCGGTACTCGTTGAGCATGTCCTTCTTGCATGCGCTAAGGAGCATGACATGAAAGGAAAGAAGGTTCTTGTAACAGCAGGCGCGACCAAGGAAGCGATAGATCCCGTAAGATACATAACCAACCACAGCACAGGAAAAATGGGCTACGCTATAGCCAAGATGGCTGCTTACCGCGGAGCGGATGTGACTCTTGTTGCGTGTGATACCGCACTTGACGATCCGATCGGAGTTCGTACCGTGCATGTAAAGAGTGCTGCGGATATGTTCATGGCAGTTAAAACATATGCTGCGGACATGGATATAATAATCAAGGCGGCAGCAGTTGCGGATTATACACCGAAAAATGTGGCCGAGAACAAGATCAAGAAGAAGGACGATGATATGTCTATCGAATTAGACAGAACGCAGGACATCCTTGCATGGCTCGGAGACAACAGAAGAGAGAACCAGTTTATCTGCGGATTTTCTATGGAGACCGAGAACCTGATCGAGAACTCCCGTGCCAAGCTTATCAAAAAGAAGGTAGATATGATCGCCGCCAACTCCTTGAAGACCAAGGGCGCAGGCTTCGCCGGAGATACAAATGTAGTTACCATAATCACCAAAGACAGTATGACAGAGCTTCCGCTTCTTTCAAAAGAAGAAACAGCTGACAGACTGCTTGACGAGATAGTGAAAAAACAGTAATCAAAGAACAAAATCACCCTTTGAGAACCGGGAAAAGGACTTTCCCAAAGGGTGATTTTTTGATTGTATAATTGTCGTGTTCGAGTTATAATAGGGGAGTAATTGGGGCTTTAAAAAAATGTATTTTGGAGGTGTAAGGATGAAGGTATTTACAACTGACAAGATCAGAAACGTGGCACTGCTCGGTCACCCCGGCAGCGGCAAGACTTCTCTTGCGGAGGCTATATGCTATCTCGCGGGGATGACAACTCGTATGGGAACCGTGGATTCCGGGAATACCATAAGTGATTTTGAGAAAGAGGAGATCAAGAGAAAGATTTCTTTGAAAACTACGGTAATTCCGGTTCAGTGGGAGGACTACAAGATTAATATTCTTGATACTCCGGGCTTCCATGATTTTGTGGGTGAGGTAGAAGAGGCTGTGTCCGTTGCTGATGCTGCGATCATAGTTGTATCGGGAAAGACAGGCATCGAAGTCGGAACAAGGCGCGCATGGGAGCTTTGCGAGAAGAGGAAGATCCCGCGCATGGTATTTGTTACCAACATGGATGACGACAAGGCAAGCTTTAAGAATATCGTTCAGGAGCTGCAGGAGCTGTACGGAAAGAAGATAGCTCCGTTCCATCTTCCGTTAAGGGAGAACGAGCAGTTCGTGGGCTATGTAAATGTTATACAGCAGAAGGCCAAGAGATGGAATGACAAGGGTACCGTCGATAAGTCGGATGTGCCCGATTATTCACAGGAGAACTTAGGCGTGTGCAGGGATGCGCTTCTTGAGGCTGTTGCCGAGACGAGTGATGAGTTCTTAGAGAGATTCTTCGAGGGCGATACATTTTCGGAGGATGAGATCAGGCAGGCGTTAAGAGTAGGTGTTCAGGACTGCTCCATGGTTCCGGTGCTTATGGGCTCGAACTCACTGGCAAGAGGAATGTTCACTCTCATGGCCGACATCATCAAGTACTTCCCGGGTCCGGACAAGTGCAAATGCGCCGGAATCAATACCACTAACAACGAAGTATTCGAAGCAGACTATGACTTCTCCAAGGCTAAGTCGGCTTATGTATTCAAGACAATCGCCGATCCTTTCATCGGTAAGTATTCACTTATTAAGGTTAATTCGGGCGTATTGAAGCCGGATGACACACTCTTTAACTATCACAGAGACTCCGACGAGAGACTCGGAAAGCTCTATGTGATCTGCGCAAATAAGGTTGAAGAGGTATCGGAGCTTCACGCCGGTGATATAGGAGCAATTGCAAAGCTTAATGTAACCCAGACCACGGATACTCTTTCCACAAGGAAGAATCCGGTAACCTACATAAGGGCTGCCATATCAAAGCCTTATGTGGCAAGACGCTACAAGGCTGTTAAGAAGGGCGAGGAGGATAAGATTGCTCAGGCTCTTGCGAAGATTCTTATGGAAGACCTTACATTGAAGGTTATAAATGACGGTGAGAACGGACAGACACTTATTTACGGCATAAGCGGGCAGCAGCTTGAGGTTGTGCAGAATGTGCTTCTCGATAAGTACAAGATTGAGATAGAACTTGACAAGCCGAGAATAGCTTTCAAGGAGACCATAACCAAGAAGGTTGATTCTGAGTATAAGTACAAGAAGCAGTCCGGTGGTCACGGTCAGTACGGACACGTAAAGATGACCTTTGAGCCATCCGGTGATATGGAAACACCTTACATCTTTGAGCAGACAGTCGTGGGCGGTGCGGTTCCGAAGAACTACTTCCCGGCAGTTGAAAAGGGTGTGGCTGAGTCGGTAAAGGCAGGTCCTATGGCCAAGTATCCTGTTACCGGTATCAAGGCTACGCTTTATGACGGCAGCTACCACACTGTAGATTCATCCGAGCTTGCATTCAAGGTTGCCACAGAGCAGGCCTTCAAGCAGGGCTTTATGGACGCTAAGCCTATCCTTCTTGAGCCTGTGGTTACGTTGAAGGTTGTTGTACCGGAGCAGTACACAGGCGCGGTTATGGGCGACTTTAATAAGCGTCGCGCAAGAGTTCTCGGTATGAACCCGACAGATAACGGATATCAGGAGCTTATGTGTGAGATCCCTTACTTAGAGCTTTACGGTTATGACACCGTTCTTTACTCCATGACAAAGGGCAGCGGTGTATTCTCATACGAGTTCACACGCTACGAGCAGGCTCCCGAGGAGGTTGCAAAGAGAGAGATTGAGGCTGCGGCTAAGGATGCCGAGGCTAAGTAAAAAGGGTATATAAAGCAATAAAAAACAGCCGGTGTCAGAATTATCGTGACACCGGCTGTTTTTATGCGCAGGATACGACTTCGTCTTTCCTGCTCGAAATATATGCACACCAATTTATTCAAGTTAATAGCTCATCATCTTCGTCTTCGGTTTCGGGCTCATCATCGGGGTCTGACTTGACCTCCGAGTAGAAGTTGACGATGATGGATGTAATCAATGCGACTACTATGATCCCGTAGATACCGAGTATTACCGAAAGAATCCTGCCTACGGTCGAAGTGGCTGTTATATCACCGAAGCCGATGGTGGTAACTATCGCAAAGCAGTACCAGAGTGCATCGCCGTAGCTGCGTCCGTCGAAGCCCGGATCGAAGAGCCGGAGTATGAAGGAGAAAGCTATGATCAGCATTAACAGGCCGAAGAGTATCTCCACGGCAAATGTTTTCTGTATTATCTTCTTTAACGCTGCAATATTGATACGCAGGAACGACAGAGCTATGATGTGACCGAGTGCGCGTAACATGATAGGGATTGTAATGATGGATGCCTGGGCCAGCCTGAGTAATACAGGGGTAACATCCTTTAATTCGGAAGTGTCTGCAACGCAGGTTGTGAGAAGCAGAATATAAAGGACAGCCATAACGATGATCAGTATTACGCCCCAGGTTATCTTGATTATACGGTATTTTTTCGCCTTTACCATAACCAGTATGCGGTTGATGATAATGAAGACAAAGTATATCGTTCCGCCAAAGAGAATGGTATCGTTGTTTAAACCGAACGCCATGAAAGATATACCGCATATTACAAAAATAAACGCCGAGATTTTGTAGAAAAGAGCGGTCTTTTTTTGAGCATCGGTGCGCCTTAAGCCGGATCTTAAGAAATATGAAGCTCCGAGCGTGAAGTATAGCACGCCGAATAAAATACTGGCATCTTTATCGTCGAATATTTCGGACATACACTGCATACATAAAAAGAGCGTAGCAGCCGTAACGAAGGCGTTGATAACTGTAAGAAGTGTTTTCTTTGATTCGGGCGTTCTCGTACTCATCGAGTTTCCTCCGTTTGTTTTTTATGATAATCCTAAAACGAATAAGAACCCGTGTCAAGAATTTTTTGGCGTGTTTATGGACCTTGATCCACTTGCTTTTGTTGATAAAAGTTTTCACTTTGAAGTCTTTATTTTTGAGGTGATATGGGGTATCTTATTATCCGTATGTTTTCTTTAATTTAAGAGATTTGTAAGGAGAATTTATATGGCTGACAGTTTAATCTCAATAAAAGGTCTCTCAGCCGGTGTGGACGGGGAGACTATTCTTCATGGCATTAACCTGAATATTAAAAGAGGCGAGACGCATGTCCTTATGGGACCGAACGGTGCCGGAAAGTCGACGCTCGGGAATGTACTGATGGGCAATCCGGTATACGAGCTTGAAGAGGGCAGCATACTCTTTGACGGCGAGGATATAACACATGAGTCGGCGGATAAGAGGGCACTTCGCGGAATGTTCCTTTCATTCCAGAACCCCTTGGAGGTACCGGGGCTGACGGTTGATGCATTTATCAGAAATGCTCTGCGTGTCAAGAACGGCAAGCCGGTTAAGTTCATGCAGTATAACCGTGAGCTGACGGAGACCATGAAGATATTAGGTATAGATCCTTCATATGCTGACAGGGACCTGAATGTGGGCTTTTCGGGCGGAGAGAAGAAGAAGGCTGAGATCTTACAGCTTTTGATGCTCAAGCCTTCATTTGCAATCTTGGACGAGACCGATTCCGGACTTGATGTGGATGCGGTAAAGACCGTGTCGCTGGGAATCAAGGAGTATCAGAAACGTGAGGACGGCGCGCTTTTGATCATCACGCACAATGCGAAGATACTTGAGTCATTGAAGGTTGATTACACGCATATACTGGTTAAGGGCAAGATTGTTGCTTCGGGTGACGCTTCGCTGGTTGAAAAGATTAGTAAAGAAGGATTTGAAGAGTATATTGCATAATAAGGTGTCACTCTGAGCGAAACGAAGAGTCTTAGCAGGTAGTGTAAAGAAAAAATGCATTTCTCCTCTCAAAATGACACTAAGAGTCAGGATAACAAATAGGTGACAATATGGCAGATATAGATTTTGAAAGTATGGAGCGAGAAGCCTACGATTTTGTAGACGAGGAATCGGAGGAGAACTTCTACCGCTTTAAGGAGGGACTTACCGAGGAGATAGTTTTAAAGCTCTCCGAGGAAAAGCATGATCCGGAGTGGATGAGGGAGTTCAGGCTGAAATCGCTCAAAATATATGAAGAACTTGAGGTGCCGGACTGGGGGCCGTCCATAGAAGGACTTGACATGGACAATATTGCCTCCTATGTGCGCTCTAAGTCTAACATGGTAGACAGCTGGGATGACGTCCCGGAGGATATAAAGAACACCTTCGAGAAGCTCGGTATACCTCAGGCGGAAAGAGAGTCCCTTGCGGGCGTTGGCGCTCAGTATGATTCTGAGCTTGTGTACCACAATGTAAGGGAGGATGTCGCAAAGAGCGGCGTTGTCTACACCGATATGGAGAGCGCGCTGACCGGTGAGTATGCGGATATGGTGAAGGAACACTTTATGAAGCTTGTTCCGCCGACAGACCACAAGTTTGCGGCGCTTCACGGCGCGGTCTGGTCGGGCGGCTCATTTGTCTATGTGCCGAAGGGAGTGCATGTGGATATACCCTTGCAGTCGTATTTCAGACTTAATGCAAAGGGAGCCGGACAGTACGAGCATACGCTTATCATAGTCGATGAGGGAGCGGACCTTCACTTCATAGAAGGCTGTTCCGCGCCTAAGTATAATGTGGCTAATCTTCACGCGGGTTGCGTGGAGCTTTATGTGAGAAAAAATGCAAAGCTCAGGTACTCTACCATAGAGAACTGGTCTAAAAATATGTATAACCTCAATACGAAGAGGGCGATATGTGAAGAGGGCGGCATCATAGAGTGGATATCCGGTTCATTTGGCTCACATGAGTCATACCTGTATCCGACATCGGTATTAAAGGGTGATAATTCACATGCGGAGTTTACCGGAGTAACCTTTGCCGGTAAAGGTCAGAACCTTGATACGGGCGCGAAGATGATCCACATAGGGAAGAATACATCTTCCTTCATTGATACCAAGTCGATATGCAAGAGCGGAGGTGTGAGCACCTACAGAAGCTCAGTATACATCGCAAAGTCGGCTGAGGGTTCAAAGGCTTCGGTCAACTGCGGTTCGCTTATGCTCGATTCTATATCGAGATCGGACACCATACCGGCAGTAGATATCAGAACCGATAAGGCCGATGTCGGTCATGAGGCTAAAATAGGCAGGATAAGCGACGAGGCCGTGTTCTATCTTATGTCGAGAGGTATAAGCGAGTCGGAGGCAAGAGCTTTGATTGTATCGGGCTTTGCAAATCCTGTATCAAAGGAGCTTCCGCTTGAGTATGCGGCAGAGATGAACAATCTGATCAAATTGGAAATGGAGGGCGGTTGATATGACAAGAGAATTAGCGGTTAATCACCTTCCTGTGCTTACATGGAACAAACTGAATATCAATAGGGCCAAGCTTCAGATCGAAACAGGAGATGGGCTGAATACCGGAAGGCTCAACCGGATTGCGGTATACCCCGAAGGAATCAGCGCCAGGACAGTCAAATCCGATGAATTAGACAGACTGATTAACGAATTAGACATAAACAATCCGTCCGAGCTTGTCGTGGCCGGCAAGATACCGATGTACAACGAACAGCGCTTTGCAACCGGAATGGGCGCAGAGATCGACAAGCTGCTTGACGAGACGGATATAGATACCGAGCTTATAGTCATAGATGGTTCGTATCGGAGTGAAGAACCGGTATACATAGGACTTACCCCGGGTGAGGAGGATATCAGCTTATATAAGAGCGTTATTCACGCAAAGAAGGGCTCGAAGGCAAGCCTTGTGGTAGGTTTTGAGAGTTCTTCGTGTAATCCGGAGTGTACCGGCATTAAGGAAGGCTGTGATCCGACGGCTGGTAGAGAATCCGGTCTCGCCGGAGCGTCAACAAGGATAATAATTGAGGAAGGGGCCGAGCTTACAGTGTACCGGGTGCAGCTTTTAAACAAGGGATACACCTTCTTTGATGATATAGGAGCGGTGAGCGATAAGAATTCCTCGCTCAATATAGTCAAGCTCAACCTCGGCGCGGGAAGAGTGTTTGACGGTCTTAATGAGCTTCAGAGAGGGACAGAGTCTGCGTTTAATGTGGATTATGGTTTCCTCGGACTCGAGGGAAGCCTGACCGACATCAATTATAACGATGTCTTCACCGGTAAGAGGACAAACGGAGTCATGAGATTCTTCGGTGCGCTCTTTGAGGATGCGCAAAAGGTCTTTAGAGGTACCCTTGATTTTAGGGCGGGATCGGTGAAGGCTGTCGGAGATGAGCAGGAAGACATACTTCTCTTTGGAGAAGATGTAGTTAACAAGACCATACCTCTCATACTCTGTGAGGAAGAGGATGTGGACGGAAGGCACGCAGCTACGATAGGCAGACTGTCTGAGGATATGCTCTTTTATATGCAGACAAGAGGTATAAGCGAGGAAGACGCAAAGCGCCTAATGGTTAAGTCGTCGCTGAAGAGTATAAGCAGGAAGTTGCCGAAGGGTACGCTGCGAGACAGAACGGAGCTTAGGATCAAAGAGCTTTTACAGGAGAACTGATCAATGGATATTAAAGCTGTACGCAGGGATTTCCCTATCCTTGCGGATGAAAACTACATATATTTCGATAATGCGGCGACTTCCCAACGCCCGGTTCAGGTGCTTAACGCAATTGCTTCCTTCTACCGGGAAACGAATGCGAACCCCTTAAGAGGACTTTACGAGTGGAGCGTAGGCGCTACTGACAGGTATGAGGAAGCAAGGGCAAGGGTGGCTGCTTTTATAGGAGCAAAGCCTGAGGAGCTTATCTTCACGAGAAATACCACGGAGTCGATAAACTTAGTTGCCTACAGCTACGGCTTAAGCAATATCAAAGAGGGCGACGAGATAGTCCTCTCGGTCATGGAGCATCACAGCAACATACTTCCGTGGCATATGGTAGCGAGAGAGAGAGGCGCGAAGCTTGTCTGGCTTGAGCCTGATGAAGAGGGCGAGCTTCCCGAAAAGGAATTTGACAAGATTACGGACAGGTGCTGTATACTTGCGATAGGCATGGTGTCAAATGTACTCGGGGTGACTAACCCTGTAGACAGATTGATAAAGCTCGCTCACGAAAAAGGAGCGATAGTCGTGATAGACGGTGCACAGAGTACGCCGCATCTTAAAGTGGATGTGAAAGCGCTGGATGCTGATTTCTACGCCTGCTCCGGACACAAGCTGCTCGGACCCATGGGAATAGGAGCATTGTACGGAAAGAAAGAGTTATTGGATAAGATGCCTCCGTTTTTAACCGGTGGCGAGATGATAGAATATGTGACGAAGGAAAATGCGACTTATGCCGAGCTTCCCCACAAGTTTGAAGCCGGTACCGTAAATGCGGCAGATGCCTGCGGCTTTGCGGCGGCTGTGGATTATATAGAGAAAATCGGCTTTGATGCCATAAGGGAGCAGGAGGAGAAGCTTACTGAGACAGCGCTCTCGATTATGCGGGACATGGAACACATCACCGTGTACGGTTCAAAGGATCCTGCCAAGCATTCGGGCATTATCACTTTTAACATCGAGGGATGCCATCCGCATGACGTGGCTTCGGTGCTCGACTCCGAGAAGGTGTGCATAAGGGCGGGGCACCACTGTGCCCAGCCGCTTATGAAGTATATGGGAGTTAATTCGACCGCGAGAGCGAGTATGTATTTTTACAACACAGAGGATGAGGTAATAAGGTTCACCGAGTCTTTAAAGAAGGTAAGGGGGTGGCTCGGATATGGATCTTAAAAGCATATACAGGGAGATAGTGAATGAGCACAATCTTCATCCGCAGTATAAAAAGGAGCTTGCTCACCCGACCTACTGTATGCAGGGGGCAAATCCAACCTGCGGTGACGATATTACGCTGAACATGAACGTGGATGACGACGGGGTGATCAAAGAGGTGAGTTTTACCGGCTCGGGCTGCGCGGTATCGCAGGCCTCAACAGATATCATGCTTGAGCTTATAGAGGGTAGGACGAAAGAGGAGGCGCTTGGCTTTGTAGAGGCCTTCATGCGCATGGTCAAGGGCGAAGCGTCGGATGAGGATATAGAGATGCTCGAGGATGCGGCAGCGCTTGCAGACGTGGCTCATATGCCTGCACGTGTAAAGTGCGCTACGCTTGCATGGCACACTCTTGAGAAGATTCTTTCAGGAGAAAATGAATAAAAAACACAAAAACCTATTGAAATAATAGGTAAAGTGTGTATAATAGGCACTTGTACAAAAGAAAAAGATTATATTTCAGGAGGAAAGACATCATGAAGAGAATACTCACTATACAGGACATATCCTGTCTCGGAAAGTGCTCCACCACGGTTGCGCTTCCGATAATTTCAGCTATGGGTGTTGAGACCGTTATACTTCCGACGGCTGTTCTTTCGACCCATACCATGTTCAAGAACTTTACTGTAAAGGATCTGACTGATCAGCTTATCCCCATCACTGATCACTGGAAGAGTGAGGGAGTTAAGTTTGACGCCATATATACCGGTTACCTTGGATCAGCAGAGGAGATAGATATAGCAAAGAGGATATTTGACGAGTTCGGCGGAGATGATACTCTCATCTTTATCGACCCTGTTATGGCAGACAACGGAAAGCTTTATCCGGCCTTTGACGAGGCTTATGCAAAGCTTAACGCGGGGCTGTGCGGTAAGGCGGACATCATAGTTCCTAACATTACCGAGGCATGCTTTATGACAGATACCGAGTACAAGGAAGAGTATGATGAGGATTACATCAAGGAGCTTCTTGCCAAGCTGAACAAGCTCGGCGCTAAGATAAGCGTCATAACAGGCGCATCTCTTTCAAGCGGAAAGACAGGCGTATACGGCTATGACAGCAGTACGGGAGAGTATTTCATCTACCAGAACGATCGCGTTGATGCAACCTACCACGGAACGGGTGATGTGTTCGCGAGCGTATCGGTAGGCGCTCTTATGAGAGGTCTTTCGTTAAAGGATGCTTTTGCGCTTGCGGCCGATTATACGGCTGACACCATCAGGGAGACCTTGAAGAATCCGGAGAAGCCCTGGTACGGAGTTGACTTTGAGGCAACGCTTCCTGGATTGATCAAGAAACTGAATTAAAAAAGATTCTTCGCTACGCTCGGAATGACATGGTTGCGCATATGTGACAAGTGTCATCCTGAACGAAGTGAAGAATCTAGCTTTAAGCGTCTCAGGCTTCGCTGTTGTGGAGCTTGTAGACGCTTTTTTCACTTGTGTGCTTTACAGCGTACATCGCCTCGTCGGCGTATTTGATAAGATGGATTATATCGTCTGCATCGTTCGGGAAGACTGCGATGCCTATACTCGTGGATATATCAAATGAATTCTCATCGCATTCAATGGGCTTGTCCATGATCCTGCAGATAAGCTTTGCGACGCCTTCGATACTGTCGAGATCCTTTATCTTCTCAAGAACGACCATGAACTCGTCACCGCCGACTCTGAAAGCGATGCAGTGGTTATGCGGTATAGAGGAAAGCCTCTTGCCTACCTCCTTTAATACCTTGTCGCCCGCATCATGGCCATAGTTGTCGTTGATGGGCTTGAAGCGGTTAAGGTCAAGCGAGAAGATGGCGAAGGGGTGTGCCTCCTTGTTGTCTACTATGGTGTTAAGGTAGTCAAAGCCGTACCTTCTGTTGTTGAGACCGGTCAGAGCATCGGTGTTGGAGATCTTCTGAAGGTGATCGTTGATCTGCTGAAGCTCGGCGGTCTTTTCGTTGACCAGTTTTTCCAGGCGGGCGTTCTCGTTCTTCTCATGCTCGAGCAGCTTCTCGGTAAGCTCACCGGTCTGTATGTTCTTGCACATGATTATGTAGCCGAGAGTTGACACGGTAAGCATATAGATATCGTTCATATCAAAGAAGCGTACGAAGTAAAGTATAATGCTTCCTATGATGATAAGCGAAGCATTGGCCCATACGACATGAGGCTTGCTGGTGAAGACGAAGTTGGCTTTATGTACATGCTCCTGTCGCTTGACTATGGCCGGATCGGAGTAGGAAATTGCGTATATAACAAGCGAGAGCAGGTATATGATGTCGATATACACACTTTCCGGATCCTTGTCGACGCTCATCATATAGGTGTAGCGTATCTCGAATATGTTATAAACCGAGAGCGCAGCAGCGCTTAAATACGCAGCCCTCGTGTGTGATTTAAAGCTCGAGCTTATGAAGATCAAAATCATGATGATCAGGGTGAAGAGCACCACGAAGAAGTAGAGCATGGTTGAAAGTGTCTCGGGGTCGAAACCGTTGCCGCGGTTGGTCTCTATGAATTTCATGCCGATCATGTAGCCTATGGCCGAGAGCATGAAGGTGGAGACAAGGAGCCGCTGACTGTGGTTTTTGGAGAATTCATTCAAAACATAGGCAACCAGACCCATGGCAAAGAGGTAGTCGGGGACAAGATACAGATTGTCCTGGACGCCCCAGAGAAAATCATTGTCGGGAAAACTGTAGGTGCATGTGAATAGGATAACATCGGCTATAAACCATACGCCTATACCGATCATAAAGAATATGGCGATGGATTTGTAACGGCCGAGTGTGGGTAAAGAAACGGCTATAAGAAGAACACATGTCAGCGCAGTGAGCGGAGACAGGATGTTATAAGCCAGGTCGATGTCCAAAAGAACGGTCACCGCATAGGCAAACCAAAAAACAAACGGCAGTATCTGCAGTATGCGTTTTTTTATGTTTGCTGTTGACTGCTCCATAAAGCTTTCTCCTTAATAAGGAATATACTCTTATATTTTAATAAAAATGACAGAAAACTACAAGTATTTTATGATGTAATTGACAAAATGAAACATTTATCCATTACGCGGAACTATGTTCGTTTCATAAAAAGTTCACGGGTATATACTTGAAAAATCACAGAATTGTGTTAGTATATGGAAAGTTGAAAAAGCAGAAGCTGAAATGTTTAATAAATAAAAGGGAGTTTACAACCATGGATTCTAATATCAACAATATCAATCAGAACACCCGGACGGCAGCAGATAATAAGAATGTAATAACAAAGGAGCAGTTTGAGTATGCGCAGGATGCCATAACAAAGCTCTCTGATTATTATGACGCGAAGATGGTGGGGCAGAGGAATTTGAAGTTCGCTCTTGTTGCCGCAATCTTAGCGGACGGTCATGTGCTTCTCGAGTCAGTTCCGGGTCTGGCCAAGACTACTGCGGCAAAGACTATAGCCGATGCTGTGGACGGCAAGTTCTCGCGTATCCAGTGCACACCGGACCTTCTTCCGAGTGATATCATCGGTACGCAGATTTACAACCAGTCCACCGGCAAGTTTGAGACTACACTCGGTCCGGTATTCGCGAACTTCGTTCTTTTGGATGAGGTTAACCGTTCGAGCGCGAAGACGCAGAGCGCCATGCTCGAGGCCATGCAGGAAAGACAGGTTACCATCGGCGGCGTTACCTACCATATGCCGGATGATGTGTTCATAGTAATAGCTACGCAGAACCCGATTGAGCAGGAGGGTACCTACCTTCTCTCCGAGGCGCAGACAGACCGTTTCTTAATCAAGGAGAGGATAACCTATCCCTCGCCGGATGAGGAAACCGAGATCTTAAACCGTATCGAGAGCGGAGTGATAACCAAAACACCTGCGGTGCTTTCCATAAAGGATATCGATTATCTTCAGAATCTGACAGAGAAGATATACATAGATACCGCTGTAAAGAAATACATTTCGTTTATTACAAATGCGACGCGCCACGCCGAGAAGGTGCTTCCGGCAGAGCTATCGAGATACGTAAGGCTCGGAGCGAGCCCGAGAGCCGCAATCGCATTTATGAAGATATCCAAGGCAGTTGCGCTAATCAACGGAAGAACCTATGTTACTCCGGATGATGTAAAGCTTTTGGCGCATCAGGTATTAAGACACAGAATAGAGCTTTCCTACTCGGCCGTAGCGGATGGGGTAGAGGTTGAGACGATTATAGACAGGATAGTGGGCTCGATACAGACGCCGTAAGACTTTCGTGTCATGTCTTACGCGCAGTGAAGGAATTTAAACAGAAGTATTATGAATTACGATTATCTCTCAAAAATACGCGCTAACATCGCGTTATACACGAACAAGATGACGTCTAATGTGTTAGACGGAGAGTTCAAGTCCATCTTTCGCGGCAGAAGCCTTGATTTCGATGACTTAAGAGAGTACAGCTACGGTGACAATGTCAAGGATATAGACTGGAAATCCTCATCAAAGACCGGAAAGATCTTGGTTCGAAGGTATGTTGCATACAGAAAGCACAACATACTTTTCGTGGGAGACTCGGGGGTGAAGTTTACCGGAGATACCATGACGGGCCAGAAGAAAAGTCAGGTAGCGCTGACGGCCTGCGGCACCATAGCATATCTTGTGGACAGGCACGGAGACGATTTTGCGCTGCTTACAAGCGTGGACGACGGCTATGATTTCTCGTTCTTTAATTCCGGAGGAGCTCATTTTGAGCATATACTGACGGATTATGAAAAGTACATAGTCAGGACACCGAAGTACGCAATAGATGATGTGCTCGAGTACGCTGCGGAGCAGATTAAAAGAAAGATGGTCATAGTACTTATCACTGACATAGAAGGTTTGTCAAAGATAGATGAACCGCTTATCAGAAAGCTTACCGTTAACAATGATGTGCTTTGTGTGAACATCACAGATGCCTACATGCACGGCGACAATGTGTACGATGTGGACAGGAAGAGATACGAGGACAGATTTATCTTAAGGGACAGCAGACTTTTTGCTGCGGAAAAGAAGTTGAAGGACAGGATAACTAAGCAGGCGGATGACCTCTTTACCTCCTATGGCGCTACCATGGTTAGCATGAGCAGTGAGGAGGAGATTGTAGACAAGGTTGCGCTGCTCTTTGAAAGGCATAAGAATGAAACCCACGGTTGATCTTCAAATGGCATATAATTACAGACCTGCAATCTATATTACGGTCGGAATTATCCTGCTTGCGATAATTCTTTCTCAGATTATCCTAAGGCACAGGCTTAAGGATGACTTAAAGGAAAAGGGCGATCCAAAGCTTCAGCCCCCAAAGCCCGAGCAGCTTATAGTGATTAAGAGGCGCTATGTGGAAAAGCTTATAAAGCTTGCGAATAAGATAAGCGCGGGAAAGATAAGCGAGAGAAAGGCTTACCAGAGCTTAAGCATATTGCTTCGAAGCTTCGTGTACGAGGCGACGAAGATAAGGGTGCAGGATTATACATTGACCGAGATAAGCAGGCTCGGCATGCCGAGGCTTACTTCGCTTGTGTCGGAGTACTACGAGCCTGAGTTTGCAAGGCATTCCATGGCAGATATATCCGCATCATTAGGCAGAACAAAGGGAGTTATAGAGGCATGGTACTAAAGTATCCGCTTGTGCTGTACATCGGCATACCGGCAGTTCTTATTGCCGTTGCGGCAGTACATTTTATAAAGCGTAAAAGAGAATACAAGGCTGGCACAAGGGCGGCAAATACCTCATTTATAAAAGAGGACAGAAGGTACAGGAGTATTAAGGCCTTCTACGGCGCAGTGGCCGTTATCGCGGAGCTTGCGATGGTAACCTCACTTATCGCCTCGCTTGTTTTGATAAGCAGGCCGGTGGTGACGGAGAGCCAGAGCAACGGCACGAAGAAGAGGGACATCTTCCTGTGCATGGACGTGTCATACTCAATCTACGACCTGAATTACGACCTGGTAGACAGTCTTGAGGAGGTCGTGAAGAGCCTTGACGGAGACCGCTTCGGCGTGACTATTTACAATACATCGTCCATACTGTATGTACCTATGACGGACGATTATGATTTTATCATAAGCAAGCTTGAGGAGCTCAAGGAATACTTCGTTATGCAGAAGGAGTACATGGCCAAGTATGAGGGCAAATACTTCTCGGAGATAGACTACGACGCATACACCGAGTTAAAGAGCAAGCTTGATTATTATGATGCGGGAACGCTTATCAACAATTACCAGAAGGGAAGCTCTCTTATAGGAGAGGGCCTTGCGACGGCGCTTTACAGCTTCCCGAGATTGGATGAGCAGGACAGGACAAGAATTATCATCATGTCTACGGACAACGCGCAGGAGGCTTTGTCTAAGCCGTTAGTTGAGGTTGAAGAGGCCTGTGACCTGTGCGCGGGACACGATATAAAAGTATTCGGAATATTTCCATCAAAGGAAAGCTATTACGACGGAAACCGCGTAAGCTATGAGAAGGCCGAGAGTGGCTTAAGGGCTGCAATCGAGGGAACAGGCGGTACGTTTTACAAAGAGAGTGATACCCTTTCCGTAGCGGAAATGGTTGACGATATAGAAAAGCAGGAGGCGCTCGTGGTGGACGAGATTACCGTAACGAGGATAGTGGATAAGCCGGTAATACCGATGATAGTCCTTGCTTCCTCACTGCTTATATTCTTTATGTGCGGAGTTGTGCTTAACTTATGATTACAAAACCCATACTCCCGCCGGTGGTACTTGCAATTATTCTTGCTTTGCTTTTTGCAGGAGTGCTCGTATCCATCATAAGGAGAAAAAACAGTTTAATAAAAAAGCTTTTAAGCGCGTTCAGGAATTTCATGATATTTGCCCTGATTTTCGTGATTTTGCTTCGCCCCATGAACAGGCGCTTCGATATGGATCTTGAGCTTAAGAATATCGACGTGCTCTTCGTGGTGGATACGACCATAAGTATGTGGGCAACAGATTACGGCAACGGCAGAACCAGGATAAGGGGAGTAAGCGACAATGCGGCTTACATCATGCAGGAGTTGTCCGGAAGTAATTTTGGGCTGATACGCTTTGACAACAGGTCGCAGATACTTGCACCGTTTACTCAGGATATGGACAACGTGGACGATGCATTTGCCACCTTGAGAGAACCGGACAGGTATTATGCGAGGGGAAGCTCGCCGAATGTTGTCTACGACGACCTTGAGAAGATGCTTATATCCTCCTCCGAAAAAGAAGACAGGATGACAGTGCTCTTCTTCATAACCGACGGAGAGATAACCTCGGATGATGAGACCTTAAGAAGCTTTGCGGAGCTTTCGCAGTATGTGGATGGCGGCGCGGTTCTCGGTTACGGAACCAAAGACGGCGCAACCATGCAGGATGCAAACGGAACCATCCGCGACCCTGATACCGGCAGCAATGCGATTTCGAGGATAGACGAGGACAACTTAAGGAAGATTGCCGAGGACTTAGACATAGACTATATACACATGATGGATGACAAGAATGTGACGTATCTCTTAGAGACCATAAAGTCCGGCTCGGTATCTTATGTGGGCAGCGAGGATGCCTACATATATGACGACACATATTTCTGGTATGTGATACCTCTTGTGGCTCTGCTGCTGTGGGAGATGGTTGTTATATTACGAGAGGGAAGACTGTAAAGCTATTGCGACATCCTGAGCGACGTGACATCCTGAGCGAAGCTAAGGATCTTATAAGGACGAAGGATCTTATAATCAAGAAAGAAGAGAAGAATCTATGATCAATAATTTTTCTTCAGAGGAAAAAGAAGAGAGAAAAGCAAGGCGCAAGCGCGCGAGGGGCATAATGCTTGCCGCGGATATTCTTGGCGTGATAGCCCTTGTTATTGCGTTGTTTTTAGGGGTGAGAATTATCATGAACCTTGTGTTCCTCAACAACTACAGCAAGGGCGTGTATAATGTGGAGGCGGAGAGAAAGCTTACCGGAACGTTGAACATAGTTGAGGGCTATGTGCCGTATTATAACATGGGAAATGCAGCCTATATGAACGGGGACTATGATGAGGCGATAGCGGATTACAGGCTTGCTTTAGAGAAGAATCCGCCGAAGTACTATGAGTGCCCGGTAAGAATCAATCTTGCGCTTTCGATGATAAAGAAGATAAACTTTGAGAATCTGACAACAGAGAAGAAAATCCTTAACGCCATAAGGCAGCTTCAGGCGGCGAGGAATGTTCTCTGTGAGGACGACTGCGCAAACCCCGATTACGTGGACGGAGCAAAGGAGCAAAAGCCCATCAAGACTGAGGACGGAGAGGAGATAATACCCGAGAAGGGACATAGCGATAAGGCTGAGCAGCTCAAAAAGGAGATAGACGAGGCAATAAAATTCCTTGAGGAGCTTCTCAAGCAGAACAGCCAGAGTTCACAAAATAACGATGACGGTCAGCAACAGCAGCAGCCTCAGCAGGGCGATGACAATCAGGACAACGGCGGCAATAACAAGGACCGTGAGGACGAGTTGAGGGATAAGCTCAACGACCAGAAGGAGGACGCCATGGGAGAGAAGGCGGACGCCGAACAGCAGAAGGAGAACGATGCCTCAAGTGGACAGGGCTCCGGATCAAACAACTTCAACGGAAAGACATGGTAAATACTGAACAAAATCCCGCCCGACTTTATTGGCTCGGAGCTTTGCATAAGTTCGAACTAGGCTCACTTTCGTTCGCCAAGGTCTCACTTATCCCGCTACTAAAAAATAGAGGTGCTTTGTGATGCACCTCTATTTTTTTCCGCTCGCGCCGAGAATACAATTTGGTTTTAAGCGGGATTTTGTTATATTAAATTCTCTAACATGATATCAGATGAAAGCTTGCTGAGTTCGGGCGTCTTCAGGCTCTTTACTGTATCCTTGTCGATCACGTCGAGCACATCTATCTTGATGTGTATCGGCCTGAACATGAAGCTCTTAAACACGTGGCGTGAGTTTTTAATGGTTGTTACGACTACCGGGCAGCAGGCTTTTTTTGCTATCTTGAAGGCTCCGTCCCTGAAGGGGAGAAGCGGGATATCGTCAACCTTGTTCTCCTTGCCCTCGGGGTAGATACCGATGCTGCAATATCCGGTCTTAATATATTCCGCTGCCTTGTTAATGCTCTTTATGGCCTCCTTGGTGGAGGACCTGTTGATTGGTATGCATCCGACTGCGAACATGTATTTTCCCACAGCGGGGATGCGCATGTTTTCTTCTTTTGAGATCCAGGCTAAATTGTGCTTCTTGAAGAGCTCAATTCCAACAAGGGGATCGAAGAAGCTTCTGTGGTTTGATACAAGCAGAAAAGGTTCGTTCGGGAGCTTCTCGAGTCCCGTGGAATCAACCTTTATCCTGAAGGAGTCAACAAACACCTTTAGGGTTGCAAGTCCGTATCTTCTGTATATGGTGTCTATGGTCTTCGGAAGTTTATTTACATTTATGGTCGAGCCGATAATAACGAAAATCAGCAGCTGGACTAAGAACAGCGATATATATCCCACAAGCGTAAATGCGAGAAGGAAGGCAACTCTTCCGATGAATGAGAAGGTTACCGCGCCGCTTAAGATAAAGTAAACTCCGAGGCCAAAGCTTATTATCATGTATATAAAGTGCAGCATGACAGGCTCCTTGAGTTTGAAATATGAGTACAAAAACAAAAGATGTTTTGCACGTTGCAATATATTAACCTAAAATAGAACAAAAATCAATATTCCTATATACAAATCTTTCAAAGTTTGGTAAAATAACCCTAATTGCGTGCACAGATGACTTGTGTTATGTAAACATTGTATAAAGGGGCAGCTGTTAGGAGACGAAGATGATCAATGAGAAAAAGGTGGCTTTGATGACAAAGCTCGCCATATACGAAAAGCATGAGGAGAATGACGGTCTCTACATGAGCCGTTATTATCAAAGAGATTATGTGAGGTTCAATGTCTTAAAGACCTGGATAGCGGTAACCGTGGCTTTCTGGAGCGTGGTTGGCGGCTATGTATTTCTACAGTTTCAGACTCTGTTGGAGAAGATCAATGAGATGGATTATTTCGGGATGATGTATGATCTGATCGGCAAGTATGTTTTGGTATGCGCCGTTTATTTCCTTTTTGCCTGGCTCGTGTACAACGTGAGGTACTACAGGGCAAAGAAAGGTCTGGTGGAGTACAACTCACATCTAAGACAGCTGATTGAGCTTGAGGAGGGCGGCGGAAAGGTCGTGTCCGAGAGAGAGTCCAGAGTGTCTAACAGGGTGGAAACCAAGCTTGCTCCGACACCGAACGCCGAGCGCGGCAATGTTACAAAGAGTGACATGATCGGCAAGGTGAAGGCTGAGGAGGAAGAGAAGAAGAAACAGGAAATAATCGAGAACATGAAGCGCATCAACGAACAGAAGGCCAAGCGCGCCGAGGCTGAGGAGAGGAAGAGGCAGCAGATAGAGATGGAAAAACAAAGGATAAGAGAGAAGAGACGGCAGCTCGAGGCGGAGCAGATGGAACGCTTCAAGAAAGAGCAGCAGGAAAGCTTTAAGAGAGTGAATCACACCTATAATGGTGGCGCAAATAACGACAATATGAGAGGTGACGAGTAATGCAGGGTTTAATGACGGTTCGTGATGCTATAAGGGATTTCTTGAGAAAATTTCATGAGATAATAGCTCCTTTATGCAAATTTATTTTCGCATATCTTATATTCACCTCAATCAACAGCATGTACGGAGGTTCGGAGTTCTTTGAGAAGAAGGTTATAGTTTTCCTTCTTTCGGTCATAAGCGCTCTGGTTCCGAATTCGATAGTTGTATTTATCGGCGGCATATCGATTACCGCGCACTGCTTTGCAACAGTTAAAGAGGGCGGCATGGTATTCGTACTGATCTTCCTTCTCATGTACTGCACATATATGAGGATGTTCCCTAAGTGCGCGTGGGTGCTTGCAGTGGTTCCTATTCTTTACATGTGGAAGCTTTACTATGCCATACCGATAGTGGTAGCTGTGTTCGCGGGAACCGCGGGCATGATACCGGCAGCCTTCGGAGTGATTATTTATCATTACTCGATACTTATCAAGGATGTGTCAAAGCTTGTGCTCGAGGGCACGGAGGACGACAAGGCGTTTGCCGTGTATATGCATTTTGTGGACGGTCTGATGAAGAACAAAGAGATGCTAATGACCTGCGTTGTCTTCGCCGTTGTCATCCTTTTCACAGCGCTTTTGTATCTGCTTCCTTACGACTATTCCTGGTATGTGGCTATAGTTGTGGGTGGCGTGTTCAATATACTTGCCTTCATGATTGTGTCGGGCAAGCTTGACCAGACTGTCAATATGAGCGAGCTTGTAGGAGGCTCTGTGGTGGGCATATTGGTAGCCGCGCTGCTGCAATCCATAAAGAGTCTGGTGGACTATTCGCGAAAAGAGATTGTGCAATTTGAGGATGATGAATATTACTATTATGTCAGAGCTTTGCCTAAAATCACCGGAAGAAAGAAGCCGAAGAAGCTTACCGGCGAGGATATGAGGGAGGCCGTAAAGGGCTACGGCAAGTCTTTAGATGAGGAGCTTGACACGGAGAGAGAATTCACTCGTGAGGAGGCTGCAAGAAGAAGACAGGCAAGACAGCAGCGTGAGGCGGCTGAGGGAAATGCTGAGATGAGACGTGAAAGACCCGAGAGACCCGCAGGGGCGCAGCGCCCGGTTGACGAACAGCGTCCGGTAAGACCTGTGTCCGAGCGCCAGATACCATCAAGCGCTCAGAGAGCTGCGGCGGAACGTCAGAGACCGGTAAATGTTGAGCGTCCGGCAGACCGGCAGAGGCCCGTGGGAGGACAGCGTCCGGCTGATGGACAGAGACCGCAGAGACCTGCAGGGGGACAGCGCCCGGCCAGACCGTCTGATACGGATAATAATGGATAAGCAGTGTCGCGACTTATGCGAAGCAAAGAATCTGAATTAACAGCAAAGGTAAAGACCATTGAAGAAATTTCTCACATCACTAAGTGTATATTTTGACTGGTTTTTTCTCCCGAAGATTACCGTTATCGATATTCTGGAGATTATTTTGCTGTCTGTTGCCATATACTACGTCATGCTTTGGTTCAAGAGAACCAGGGCGTGGACGCTTTTTAAGGGTATAATCATACTTGTTGTGGTTTATGCTTTGGCGTATGTATTCAAGATGAATACAATCCTGTGGATATTCAGAAACGCGATAAGTGTGGGAATTATAGCAATCATTATTCTCTTTCAACCGGAGCTTCGCCGCGCTTTGGAGGAGCTCGGACGCCGTAATTTCTTCTCGGATTTGATTGTTCCCGACAGAGCCGGTGACAAGTTCGAGAGAGTGAATGACAAGACAATAAGAGAGATTGTCGATGCGGCTATCGAGATGGGCAAGGTCAAGACCGGAGCTCTTATTGTTATGGAGAACGATGTAAGCTTAGGGGAGTACGAAAGCACGGGAATAAGCGTGGACGCGGTTGTGACTCGGGCTCTTTTAGAGAATATATTCGAGAAGAATACGCCTCTTCATGATGGGGCGGTCATCATAAGAAATAACAGGATTGTTGCGGCTACATGCTACCTTCCGCTTACGGCCAGGACTGACTTGAACAAGGAGCTCGGAACCAGGCACCGCGCGGCTGTGGGCATAAGCGAAGTTTCGGACAGTCTGACTATAGTTGTTTCAGAGGAAAACGGAGGTATATCCGTTGCCAGAGACGGACATATAGAGAGAAATTTAGACAGTGATGGTTTAAGAAGACAGCTTGAGGCTCTTCGCACGGGCAGAAATCTTAACAAGAAACCCCGCCGTGATAAGAAACGCGCGAAGGGAGGGGTTTCATGAGCATTAAGGATAAGATATTCAAGAATTTCGGTTACAAGCTGCTTTCGGTGTTCTTCGCGTGTCTGCTCTGGCTTGTGGTCATGAACACATCGGATTACCAGACTACGAAGGAGATAGATAATATCCCGGTTACGCAGTTGAACGGTGATGTGTTGAATGAATTAGACAAGCTCTACGAGGTGGCGAAGGGCGATACGGTGGACATTGTAGTCAAAGGAAGAAGATCTGTTATAGGCGATCTTTCCGCATCGGATTTTATCGCGACGGCTGATCTTTCGGAGATGTCTATAACCAATACGGTGCAGATTAATGTTATTCCGGTTGACTTAAGCATAAAGAATTCCATATCGATAACCATAGTCGATAACATAATGAGCCTGAACCTGGAGGAGAAGGTATCAGCTCAGTTTCCGACGAAGGTCAGGGTAAACGGTGAGCCGAAAGCCGGATACACGGTCGGCTCTACTTCGGCAAGTCCGAACATCATAACTGTAGAGGGACCGCAGAGCACTGTGGAGAAGATTACAGAGGCTTCTGTCAATGTGGATGTGAGCGGTGAGTCTGAGGATTTTGACACACAGTCTACCATAACGCTTTATGATGCTTACGGCAAGCAGATAACCTCGGATAAGCTTACGTTGTCGGATGTCGACGTGAAGGTAAGCGTCATTATATTCCCTGTGAAGACCGTGCCTGTGAGGGTATCCTTAAACGGAACTCCTGCGGAAGGATTTGTGGTTGAGGAAACTAAGTTTTCGCCCGAGAGTGTAAAGATTGCAGCGGACAGAACTGTGCTCAGTGACATAAGCGAGATTGATGTGGACAACATCTCAGTGAGCGGCATAGATGAGGATTTGCAACAGACCGTCAGCGCGAATGCGTATCTTCCCGACGGCGTAATATGCGCCGAGGATGAGGATGATATAGTTATCTCGGTAAAGCTGGCGGAGACGGTGGACAAGACCCTTGATGTGACAAAGAGCGCGATAAAGCTGACCGGTAAGCAGACCGGCTATAATTACAAGCTCATGCTGTCGTCCTTTAAGGTTACCGCGACCGGCTTTGACAGTGTTGTTCAGGAACTTAAGCTTGCCGACTTTGGAATGACGGTAGATGTGTCGAAGCTTTCCGAGGGCGTGAATTATAATGTTCCCGTGAGCATCAAGGAGCTTGAGGGTGTGAACATAACCACAAGCGGAAGCGTGAACGTGGAGGTTTCCGCGGTGGAGGATAATACGGAGGAGTAGCATCAAGGATTTAAACGCAATGCGTATTTTGTCATGACTTACGCACAGCGAAGAATCTTTAATGAGGGAGGTGCGATTATGACGAAGTCATAATTTTGCATCGCACTGACCGACTGGGCAGGATTGCTTTAGCAATCGTGCCATTACATATTATACGAGGGGGTAGCAAAATGAACGAGAACATCGAGAAGCTAAAGAACGCGATTGAAGAGTGTAATTACATAGTTTTTTTCGGCGGCGCGGGTGTTTCTACCGAGAGCGGCATACCTGATTTCAGAAGCACCGACGGCCTGTACAATCAGAAGTACAAGTACCCGCCGGAAACCATCGTCAGCCACTCATTTTTCACCATGAGAACAGAAGAGTTCTATGAGTTTTATAAAGACAAGATGCTTTTCCCGCTTGCTTCACCGAACGCGGCGCACAGGAAGCTTGCCGAGCTTGAGGAGAGAGGGAAGCTTAAGGCTGTTGTTACGCAGAATATAGACGGTCTTCACCAGGCAGCAGGCAGTAAGGAAGTGCTGGAGCTTCACGGATCGGTTTTGAGAAATTACTGCCTTGGCTGCGGCAAGAGGTTTGACGGTCTGGATTATATCATGAAGAGTGAAGGGGTGCCGAAGTGCGACAACTGCGGAGGTGTGGTTCGCCCTGATGTGGTCCTCTACGAGGAGGGACTTGATTCAAGTATTCTTGCACGTACCATGGAGCACATAAGCAAGGCGGATATGCTCATAATCGGCGGAACATCTCTTGCGGTGTACCCGGCTGCGGGCATGATAGACTATTTCCACGGCAAATATCTTGTGGTAATCAACATGGCACCTACACCGAGAGACAAAAGTGCCGATATAGTAATAAATGATAAAATAGGACAGGTGTTTGCACAGTTATGATTGAGTTAACGGGAAGATCTTACTCTTCTGCCAATTGGTGGGGCATTGCCGAAGCAGGACTATGGATAGTCGTTTCGGTGGTGGTTGTCCTTACCCTGATCATGATGATCATGCGGGGGCATCGGGAGAGCAGATTGAAATCGGACAAGTGCATATATGTACCATTTATCGGAGACAAGGATGTATCGATAGATACATCCTTTCTTTCTTATGAGATGAGAACCGTGCTTTTCATGTATGTTCAGAAGCCGGTGACCTGGCTTTACCGAAGGGCGGAAAGAGATCATCCGTTAAAGCGCGGAAGAGCGAGGTCGACGGGGGCAAGACATTGTTATAAGGAGAGCCGTGAGTATCTGCTTTACTTTGTGGAGGACATGCTTGAATCTATCGGAGAACTGGCGAGAGTCGGAGCAGCGATAGGGGAGAGGAGGAATAAGTTTGTTCTCTTCCACGGTTATGACGCGCAGTTTGGCAGGGACAAGGAGGTTCTCTCGCTTATCATGCTCACGGACAAGGAGCTTGTGCTTGCGGAGAGGCTGAATGTGGTCGAAGAATACTTAAGGCGTATCTATAACGAGATGGAGAAGAGGCGCTTAAACGGCGGCATGCCGATATCCGAGGCTGCGGCAGGCACCGATCCTAAAGATATGCGAGTGCCCTTTATGTTCATGGAGAGCATGAACCATTTAAACAGCAGTAGCTTTGATAAAATAAAGCGCTTTTATGACGAGAAATGATATGTATAAAAAAATGGATGAAAAGTGATCGTGGGCTAACAATGAAGTGTATGTGTGGTAGTTTGTTAGCTGTCAGGTTGGCTGATCGGTTGCCGAATAGAGTGAAAAGCTAACAATATGATGTTATTTTGGTAGTTTGTTAGCCGGTCAGACTGATTTTATTTTGATTTTGGTGGTTGTGAGCTAAAAGGATACTGTGTTTGATCAAATCTGTTAGCCGAACGTCTGCGTTTCACTTTGATTTACAGTAAAAAAGGCTAACAATAAGCTGTTATTTTCTTTCTTTGTTAGCTTTTGACGAGGTTTCCATAAGACAAAATGTTTCGTTTTGAAACCTTGTCCTTTTTTTGTGTGAAAAATGCATGAAATATGGGAAAAAACGGTGTTCAAAAGTTTGACCGTGTCCGATATTTATGGTAGAATTAACGCGTAAAACTGGGCGAATTCTTAGGGAATTATGTTAACCTGGGAGAAGATTATGATTAATCCGAAAAATGATAAAAAGAATAGCGCTTCAAAAAAGAAAGACTATGATAAAGGCTTTACCCTTGTGGAGCTGATAGTTGTTCTTGTCATACTTGCGATTCTTGCCGCAATCCTTGTCCCGATGTTGCTCGGTTACATAGACAGCGCGAAAGAAAAGCAGGACCTCTTGAACGCTAAGAATTGTCTGACCGCAGCTCAGGCGGAGCTGACTAATTTGTATGCTACAGAGTCGGATAATGTATATTACGGATCTGTAATACCGAATGCAAAAGCGTTGAACTCCAACCAGGATGTGCTTGCATTGAAAAGAAACAACCAAAAGCTTATTAATTCCGACTTTGCGGAAAAGGTTTTTACTACGGCGGATGATCATCCGTATTGTTTTATCATAGGCATGGAGAGGGTAGATAAGGGTGATTACACGGTAAATAAGGATGTTCCGGCGAGCAAGCCGTCGAAGGTTACGCATGGGAATTATACGGTAATGTATGCGCTCTACATGAAGACGGCAGATTCCGCTCCGCTTTACTTTGACGGTACGAGCTGGTCGAAGAATAATCCGAAAAATGTTGGCACATACGTAGACGATAATGTTACAACCTTCAACGGCAGACAGGTAAAAATACAATATTATGTTCTTGCCGATGCGGGCGGAAAAGACCCACATACAGGTACTTTTGCAAAACTGAACGAAAACATGGATTACTTAAACAGTTCGGATAAACGGAAGTGGTTTGTTCAAAAGTATGGCAAGCCGAATAATATAAAAAATATATGGATGTGGCTTCGGTTTTATGTATGCGCGGATGATTATTGATTCATCCGGCGGAAGCGCAAAGGAGTGTGCTTATGGACATAAAGAATAAACAAAAATCAAACAGAATAATTAACGGCAATAAAGGCTTCACGTTGGTGGAGCTTATTGTCGTTCTTGTGATAATTGCAATTCTTGCCGCGATAGCCGTTCCGGCGCTCATGGGCTTTATCGATAATGCCCATGAAAAGAATGTTATTGCTAATGCGCGAACCGCGCTTTCCGCTACCCAGGCTGCGCTCTCCGACATCTATTCCTCTAACGATAACTGTTATGATGACAAGAAGCGTGAAGCAACAAGAATAAAAGCGGGAGCTGATACGACAACCGCATTTACGGTGTGGAATGTCAGAACATTAAGGGACACAAAGATAGGTACGGATCCGGAAACTCATGCCATTACCGAAGAGATAGGGTCATATACTGTGGGAAAGGCGGTTTACAAGGAGAATGAAAAAACATATGCTGCTTATAACGGCTCTGATTGGGTAATTTACGGATCATACAAGGATGCTACGGACGCTATCGGAGTAAGTGATGAGGATGACAATACTATTTTCGTATGGCCATATACACTCTATCAGGATTATGCTTATCAGCCGGAGGAGAAAGATCCGGACATAGAGTATGCGGATTATACCGAGGATAAGGAACCGCTTAAGACAAAGACAGTAATTCTTAAGATAGACAGACAGGGAAAGTCGCGATTTGTGGATGAAGCAGTCAGCAGCAACAAGCTGAAAAAGATATTACTTACATTTACGCTTTTTAACGATGATTCCACCGAATGTACGGGCTGGGTTCCGGATGAGACCGAAGCAAACAGGTTCTTTATCGGGGGTTCATTTTTGAGGCTTATGATGCCTTCTGACATATATAAGTTTGCCACCTGGGAAGATGAAGAAGGTGAGGGCACCTTCAACGAACCGGTATCCATGGGCAGATATGTCTTCTCGGAAGCAAAAGCCGATGTTGATACGGTTACATTCTTTGCTAAGCTGGATGTGGAAGACGGAGGTAAAACGGCTACACTGAGCAAAAAATTCTTTACTGATTTTTTGAATGACAATAACACAGCTATGTATACCAAAAACGGGAATGAATATAAACAAAAAAACGGAAGCAAGCAGACAACAGCTTTTACCAGGGTTGCTACAGACAGTATAGGTATCGAGGATTTCCAGGCTAATACCAATAAATACCGAAAGGTAGATGACGGTGCAACCGATTGCAGTATATATGTCTGGTATGAAGGCAGTACATTGTGTTGGTGGTCCGATGCCATGGAAAAAACTGAGGAAGAACCTGAAGACCATGTATTTATGCCTGTCGACTGCAGCAATCTTTTGGCGCTCAGAAACTTTACTAACTTTGATTTCACGGGCTTTAATATGCATAAGGTTCAAACTACGGCTAATATGTTTGACCACTGTGCCAATCTTACAGCGGTGGATTTCGGCGAGAGCTTCTCGGCACCTGATCTTACCAATATGTCAGCTATGTTCCAGTTTTGCATAAGTTACGAAAACCCTAATCTGGAAGATATAATCAGTGTCGGTAAAGAAGTAGATATAAGCAGAATGTTCTATAACATGGATAAAGTAAGTGATGAAAGAGATGGTCAGGAGTACGCTAAGGCAAGTGCGTATCCCAATGCTATATACTCAATTAATTTTGGTCATTTTCTTGATTATGAATCGATAAATGAAGAAGGTGAGATTATACTTACTAAGGTTACGGCGTGCGAACAGATATTCAGTGGATTGAATCATATCACATCACTCGATTTGTCAAGTTGGAATGTATCAGGTATCAAGTCGTGCTATGGCATGTGCGCATGGTGCCAGAATTTAGAGCACATCAGGTTCAGCAAAAATCCGGATGGAGTTGAAGATGCCGAGGATGAGGGCTGGTATATGCCCGAAGTCACCAATATGAGTTTCATGTTTTATGAATGTGACAAAATAGTCGACGGCAACTTTATAGGTAAGCTAAGAACAGGACCCAAGCTTGAAACTCTTTCGAATGCGTTTTGTAAGATGGATAATGTAGAGGTTATAGATTTAGCGGGTATCGACCCTACATCGCTGACTAATATTGAGTCTTTGGTTAGATTGGACAAGAAGCTTCATACACTGAAACTTGAGACATGGAGAGGAAGAGCCAAGAAAATTGACAGGATGAAGCAGACGTTTGATGATTGTAATTCACTAAAAAGACTTGATATGGGATACTGGGGGGTTAGTGAGATAAAAGTACAGGATTATCTTAGAATTGATGGAACCTTCAAAAATGTTAACTCACTGGAATATCTCGATATAAGCGGTTGGAAGATTGACAAAGTAGAAATGCCCATAGGTATTCTAAAGAAAGGGACGCTTCAAACCGTTATAATGAATGATGCTGAGCTGCACTTTAGTACAAATTATGAATTGAATTATAGCAATAACAAGAATTTGCATACAGTGCAGATGAAGAACTTTAAATCTGATAATATGACAAAACTGCTGTTTAGTAACTGTACGGGATTGACATCAGCGGACTTTACCGGGGCCAATCTGCCTAAAATGACAAGCTTTTCGCTTAGCGGTTGTACGGGACTTACATCGGCAGACCTTACCGGAGTTAATTTTCCTGAATTAACAAGCCTTTCGCTCAGCGGATGTCAGGCACTGGAAGAGGGTAAGCTTGCCGGAGCAAAGCTTCCCAAATTAACAGCTCTCTCGTTTAAGAACTGTAAGGCAATGGTAACTGCAGACCTTTCAAGGATTGAAGCACCTTTATTAACTACCGCAGAGTCTATGTTTGAGGGGTGCAGTGCTCTCGAGAATGTAGTACTCAAGGATAATGGCTTTGACGGTCTTAACAGATATAAATGGATGTTTAAAGGCTGTACATCACTTACAGGTATAGCTTTTCTGAACGACCTGAATGTCAGACCGGCAGCTTCGGTAAATATGAGCTATATGTTTGAAAACTGTACCGGACTAACAAACCTTGCGGGTGTTAATTCATCGGTATTTGCCAATGCAACAGACTTTAGCGGTTTATTTAAGGGGTGCACAGGACTCGGTGTAGTTGATGCAAGCAGATGGGATATAAGCAAAGCGACAGTTACTAAGGACTTGTTCATGAATTGTACAGGATTGACGAGCCTGGATATATCAAATTGGTCGATGGGCACATCGGTAGATGTTACGAACATGTTTAGCGGTTGTTCGAATCTGACAACGATATTTGCTTCGGACAGATTACCGTACTCTGCAGAAAACACATCGGTGTTCTCAGGCTGCAATCTGCTTTGTGGCGGTAATGGAACGCTGAGAACAAACAGAGGCGCAGACAAAGATCAGGCAAAGTATGCACGTATTGACGCTGAAGGTACACTGGGTTACTTTACACAGAGGTAAGTATGGATGAATGATAAGAAGAGCAGAAAAGTCAACAATGCGCAATCCGGCTTTACCCTGGTGGAGCTGATTGTAGTACTTGTGGTACTTGCAATCCTTGCCGCGATACTGGTGCCTGCGTTTCTCGGATATATAGATGATTCGAGAAGGAAGGAGGAGTATACCAATGCGAAGATGGTATACACGGCTCTTCAGAGCAAACTTACCACTCTCTACGACCAGGGAATATCAGCAAATCAGGGTGATCCTGACGAGGATGGAAAGAGAACTACCGGAAAGGGCGCAAGCGCATATATGTGGAACAGTGTCTTCACGGAAGATGTATTCTATGCTTCAGGATTGAAGGAACGTCCGTATCTTTGTGGCTTTTTTGCAGGGAGTTTTACCAAGAAGGGAACCGGCAGGTACACCTACGCTGGAAAGAGTATAAGCGGGCTTAAGAAGTCTTATACGGTGTGTGCGTTAGTATATATGGAGACGAGCTTGAGCAAGCCGGTATTCTACTATAACGGAGAATTCCGTGATGAGCCGCCTGTGTTCGGAAGTGATGAGGGTTGTAAGACACTCGGAAGTGATAAAGACAAGGTTTATCTGGCAGAGCTTTGTGTGTTGGCCGGGTGCGGCGGAAGTGAAAAGGACAGCGCTTCGGGCACATGGGAAGAAGCTTTAAACTCAGTCGAGTAAGATAATAACCGATAAATAACAGGGGTAGTGCGATGCGTAATAAAAAAAGCGCACAATCACATAATGAGAATGGTAATAACAAAGGCTTTACCAACAAAGGATTTACATTGGTAGAGCTTATTGTTGTGCTTGTGATCATGGCTATTATGCTGGGCTTGGCTGCTATGGGAATCTTTGGCTGGCAGGACTGGTCGAAGATGAAGCAGGAGCAGGCAAATGCCGAGACGATATTCCTTGCTGCTCAAAACCAGCTCAATGAGTATGCTGCCAGCGGAAGCCTGGAGAAGGAAGTTCAGTCTATGATTTCGACTTCAGGTGATACATATACAGTAACCGAGATTGTCGAAACAGCTAAAACAGGCAATGAGGAAATGGAAGTTCTTTTGGGAAGAATAAAGAGCCCTGAAGGAACTAACTATGATTGGGATGAGCTTTGGAGCACAAGCTATGGAGCCAGGGTGACGGATAAGTCCAAGTATCAGGGAAGGATAGTGTCATTAAGGTCAAGACCTGAAGATTACGAGAAGTATCTGAATCAGGATCCGTCTTTGGGAGACGAGCAGAAGCTTCTGTTTAAGCTTATAACATCATATATTTATGACAAATCCATCCTGAACAACGCAGCGATTATGATAGAGTTCTCACCTGATGCTGCTCAGGTATTTGCGGTATGCTACAGCGATCGTGTGGATAGCTTTAAGTATGGTGATACCAGCGGTTCGGATGTAAGTGTTATGGATAGAAGAGAAACCGTGCTTAGTGATAATTTCGTTGGATATTACGGAGTGGATACCCTTGCCAAGGCTATCAAAGGTAAGAACAAGACACGTTATGATGTAGCTCCGGGACATTTTGAACTTAGAAACGAAGAGGTTTTCTATGCTGCATTTTGTCCGGAGGATCAGGAAGAGGTATTCTCCGGTTCAAGTAATATAGATTATGTGATTAATGTCTATAATCCGGATATTGAGGAGACTGATCGTGATGCTCAGAAGGTTATGTCATTGAAGTTCAATATAGCGGGAACTGATCTTCCACCGGTTGGCATAAAGGGTGCCCAGAGAGAAAATGCGATGACTGCTGAAGCAACTTACTATGCGGACGGTGAGCCGATACAGGTGCCGGCAGATGAGGGTGTGGGTACTAAGAACATGACAGCTTCGTTCCGTGTGCCGGTATGGATGGAGTGGACATCAAAGGGCGAGCGCGTAATCTGCTTTGCGCTTGATGCGGCAGATATACAGGCACAGTCGGTGACTTATGCGGAAGCTCTTCTTGGGAGCTCATTTAACGGTGCAGCTTACGCGGCGGAAGCCTTCAGCCAGACTTACAGTTTCTACAGGTTTGGGCTTAATGTGGACAGAGTGTACCTCGGTATGGAGCTTTACGAGCGTATTGAGGCTGAGAATGAGACAGAGGGTGCAACCTCAAAACAGCTTATGGAAGAGGTTATAAGCGCAAAGAGCGATAAACCGGGCGTCGAGAATCCTGAGGGTGAGTATGTAACTTTCAACAAAGTAGAAAGAGGTACGAATAAAACTACTTACGAGATAAGCAACGGCAGACATCTGTACAATATTAGATTCGTAGAAGATTACGCCGATAAGATCCCGGAGGTTCCTACTACCATAGGCCAGTTGGCGCACAATACAGACTGGCATAAAAAAAGCATGCACGAGTTTGTGATCAAGAAGAACATAGACTGGAAGAAGTTCACTGCACGCGATATGTCGGATGGAGTTGCAAGAGAAAACTATTTTCTTGATTCGTATAACAAAATGGGTATAAAGGTTGAAGAGGACACGGTTGAAATCTATGCAGGTATCGGACTTGCGGGAATAGATACGCAGAAGGCAGAGTTCCCGTCCTTCAGGCAGCTTTACGGGGGTAATATTTTTACCCAGGCAGTAAGCTATGAGGATGCAAATGACGAGAACGGAGCATCTTACGTAATCTCCAATCTTGTATTGTCCACTGATGCGAACGAATTATATGGTTTGTATGGATATGAGACACAGCAGAAAAACATAGCGTCCATGGACAGTTCACAGTCTGAAGATGCAAGGAAAGAAAAGTACGACGAGCTTGCACTTGACAGGGCGAAGGGAATAAGACCTACAGGTCTGTTCAACATAAACTACGGAACTATCTCCAATATCACACTGGACAGTCATAAGGTTTTCGGTGCATATAAGGTGGGAGGTTTTACGGGTGAAAACCTCGGTGTTCTTGATAAGCTTTTGTTAAAGAACGAGAAAAATGACAGCGGTAAGCTTGATGAAGTTGATGAGTATATGGTTGGCAAGCTTACTTCAGCCAATAAGCTGATTATACCCTATTTTTACGGTAGTAACCTGAATGGAAGCGTGCGTTATTACGCAATTAAATATAATAATGATGATAAGAAGGCTCTTCGTGAGTATCTGACGGATACTCTCTATGGAAGGAATACCAGCTTTATAGTGGGTGTACAGGATGTGGGCGGTATAGTAGGTTATCAGAAGAGCATGGTTACGCTTAGTAACAGTGATGCACCAAAGGTAACTTACAACAAGCTTACGAATGAAGCCTGGGTAAGCGGACAGGCGTATTTGGGTGGTATTATCGGAAGATCTATAGTAATCGGCGGTACCGAAACAGTAAAGAGTGACAGATACGAAGAGGTTAGTATACCGAATAATGCGATGGCCTATACAACAACGGGAACGACTTCGCTGAATTTGAAGCCTCTTAAATTTGCCGATTTCAATAGTGATGAGAACTACGGAAGAATACAGGCGCTTCCTATATATGACAGGACAGGTATAACGAGTATTGATTATTCTGCTCCGAATACAAACGGTGCCTACTATATAGGCGGTATTGCCGGTATGACGTCACAGAATATCGAAACATTTTCGGGAGATGATGGTATATCATTGATCTCCTGCAGAAGCTGTTCACTGTATACGGATGAGGAGCTTGAGGAAATGGGACTTACATCCGGTATATCGGATGACTCTGCAGTGTTTGATGAGACAAGAGGTATGTTCTGCGGCGGTCTGGTCGGATACGCAAGATACACCAGGTTCACGGATTGTGCTACAGATGTTCCGGAAGAAAGACAGAAAGAGGATGAGCATCCGTATGTATTCGGCTGGAGCTTCGTGGGAGGCTTTGCGGGTGCAGCGGAAGGTTGTGTCTTCGAGACTGAGAGTGGCGATAAGACAATCAATGAGACCAATGTTGTCGGTAAAGTACTTGTGGGAGGAATAGCCGGTCTTCTTGGAAGACCTTCGGTTTACGGCAAGACAAACTGGAAGGATATAGTGGAGCTTTACCAGCTGGATCCGCAGGAGACCGATATAGCTACTCCGGCTGATGCAGCCGATCTTCCGCATACAATTCAAGCTAAAAATATTGTCAATAAAGGTCTTACATTTGCCTTTGGCGATAATGAGGGTACAACCATCGGTACAAACAAAGGGGCTAACAAGAACATGGCGTGGTGCGGAGGTATATGCGGTTACAATGCTGAACAGATGGAAAACTGTGACAGTCTTCTGTCGGAATATGCAAAGAAGCAGATGCTTGCAATCCGGAGTAATATTGATGGAAAAATAGACTATCTTGGAGATCGTGTCGGTGGTCTGGCAGGTGAGAATAACTGGGTGATCAACGGCGTTTCGGGCAATGAATCCCGGGTTAACACCATAGTTATCGGTGAGAACTGCGTGGGCGGTGCGGTAGGATATGTAGATGGAAAGATAACTGATGAAAATGACAATATAGAACGTTCCGTAAAAAATGTGATACTGAAAGACGGTGAAAACGGTGTAAGTATCGCCGGAGAAGAAATCGATGACTTCAAGGGAAGCTATATACAAGGCTATGACAAGTATACAGGTGGAATAGCAGGGTATGAAGGATTAGGCGCCGTATTCAACGATTCGGTGGAGATAACAGACAGTTTTATCGTACACGGAAAGGATTATGTAGGCGGCTTTATCGGCGGTGTAATGGGTAAGGCTAATTCTTTCGATACACAGTTTGCAGGAACACTTAAGGCAGGACAGGATAAGCTTCAGAGCGTACGCGGAGACGGCTTCTATACAGGCGGCTTTGTCGGTGCGGTTGCAATGCAGTCACGAAAGCAAAAATACTTCGCTGATTTGGGCAAAAGAGTAAGTGTATCGGGTGTTTCGGAAGTTAAAGGTACATATTTTACCGGAGGCTTCGGAGGTGCGGCGATTCTTCCGAGATTTACGGACCAGGAACATGCCGTGGATATAAGCGAGTATACGGTTCAGAATGATAAGATGTCCGTATCCGGACGCGCATTTTCCGGAGGATATTACGGATATTATGAAGTGACCGAGAGTCCGACGCAGGAAGAGTACTTTATAAAGCTTCAGAATGCGTCAGAGTATCATTTCGGCGATGACGGAGAAGTCGCAAGTGATGTAGAAAGCACGTATTCAAGTATGGGGATTACAGAGAAAAACTATAATAATAATTATAATTCTGTTCCCGGAAGAAGCTATGTTAATGATGTGGTCAATAATATGGATATCGATTTATCCGATTCAAAATCCGATTATGTAAGGGTCGGTTCGGTCACTGCAGGGCTTTATGCGGGCGGTTTGTTTGGCTTTGTGCCCAGGACGCAAAGTCTGAGAATAAGTTATAATAACAAAGCAGCTGTTGAAGCAACAGACGTTATGGGACTTGATGTTGATAAAAACAGTCTTTGCGGAGGAATTATCGGCAAAGCGGGGAATAATATGGTGCTTGATGGCTGTTCCAATGAGGGACACATAAAGTCAATATCCGATTATTTTGGGTCGCTTACCGAGGTTAATAATGGTGTGATTATAAACTGCACGGTTAAGAATGC
Organism: Lachnospiraceae bacterium; assembly: GCA_017525525.1. Lineage (GTDB taxonomy): Bacteria > Bacillota > Clostridia > Lachnospirales > Lachnospiraceae > Coprococcus_C. The sequence continues at coordinate 36,395 of JAFXSQ010000066.1, forward strand.
TTTTCCTGCCGCTGATGCAAACAGCCCCGGATACGATAGCGGGCACGAGTACAAATATGTCGGTGGTTTGTGCGGTTATAATCAGGGCACAATATCAGGAAATATAAAGGTGGAGGGAGATTCGGAATACCAGGTAGAAGGTGCATATTATACCGGAGGACTTGTAGGAGAAAATCAGGGAACGATACTTCTGTCACCGGAGTACAGATATCCGATATCGGTACGCTCTACGAAAGGTGCAGCCGGAGGTATATGCGGAATAAGCACCTTTGGATCGATAAGTTGCGCGTATTCGGTTGTAACGGGTGGAACCGAAGAGGAAATGGCACTTCAAAAAGGACTTAAATCGGCAAATCCTGAGAATAAAACAACGATATCGGCAGCTACTTACGCCGGAATCATTGCCGGAGAGAACAAATCAGATATCTGTGGTATTACTTTTGATAACAGTGAACAGACATGGATAAGAATTCCGGCTGATCTGAATTTACAGATTAAAGGTGATATAGCGACAGGGGCTATAGCAGGGCTTAATAATAAAGAAACGATATGCTATTGCGAGAATGATCTTGATATAACCGTACCTTCAGGTGCCTTAGGCGGTATAGCTGGTGCTTCGCAGGGAGGTGAAATCGAGGATTGTATTAATGTCGGAAATCTTGTGTCGACAGAGGGAGTGTCAGGCGGAATAGCGGGGATGACCGGCGAAGCTGCCAAGATAAATGAGTGTGCGAATTTCGGCTCGGCTGATTATTCCATAACACGCGGAGATGATACAGTAACAATTTCATGCTGTATTGAAGCAGGCGGGAAAACCGGAGATGCTTTCTTTGCAAATGCCGGCCAGGCACAGTTGAATTATTATATAAGCGGAGTGGCAAGGTATGCTACGGAAGGTGAAGATCCTGCATCAACAGAAGATGTTATTATTGACGAAGCAGAAGAATACTATGAGCAGGATGTGGCTGTCTCAGTTCCTGTAAGACTTGCGGTTGAAACTCAAGTCGGGGATGATGGGGATAAATTTGCACTTCATGCCTTGATCGAACAAGATGGGGGATATGTGCCAAAGAGAATAAATGCTACATCAATCAGTGGTGTAAACCCGCTGTTTATCAGCGAGAGCACAAATATAACAGATAAGGTAGGAGCTGCTAGAAAACTATATATTGCAATATATAATCCGGACATAAACAATGTATTGTTTTAATAGCAGCGGCAAGGAAGAGGTAAAACGGGAAAGTGATTAAAAGCATTAAGAAAATCTACAATAAGGATAACAGTAATAAGGGCGTAGCTATGATCGTGTGCGTTACCATCATCGCGATTCTGGTTGTCTTTTGTTTCTCATTGCTTTTGGTAACTTATACGCTTTATGCTTCCCAGAACAAGAACCTGCAGAGTGACAGGAACGCTGAGGCATGTAAGAGCTTAAGTACATCCATAAGGCAGGAACTTACAGAGAGCAGTGAGGAGAGCAACCTGTATAAGTACATCAGATATAATGTGCTTCAGGAAAGCTGGCCGTTTTATGATGAGGGACAATCTGATCATCAGAAGGAGGATGCCTTCAGATATTTCAAGCTTGACAAGGCTAATTCGGCTGATATAGGCGGTTATCCGGGTGAGATAGAGATATGTATGTATTGGAAACAATCGGACGAACTTATGTCACAGAAGGTAAAAAATGAATCGGGTGAAGTGGAAACGAGGATGGTTCCGGCCACCAGAGGAACGAGGCTTTTTGTGGTTGTTACCTGTCGCTCCGGAAGTCAGAGTTACTCGATCACGACAGAGTACAGACTTGCGTTGAGCAGGAAGAATACGAGCCTTAGAACAGTATCGGAGGTTCCGGATATCAATCCTTTCGGTAACTCAATCAATACTAAAGAAACCTGGAAATGGAAATATGTCGGAAGCGAGTAGGTGGTAATGTGATCAGGAGATTGAGAAAACACAATTATAATAATGGAACGACCATGGTTGAAACTCTTGTCGCATTTACTGTGCTTGCGATTGTTCTTACCATGCTATTTAAGGTGGTTCAGTTTTCAAACAGGCTTAGGATACTTGCGGTTGATTCCGCTCAGATGAACAGTATGTTTATGAGGGAGATATATAAGTATGACGATAAGATAGACCAATCGGACGAAGGATTCGTGAAGATAACAAAGTTTGTTCCGGGTAAGGTGTCAAAGGACGGTAACAGCCCGGCAAAACTTGCCTTCGTGTTGGATGTCGGAGAAGGAAAAACCGATATTGATAGAAATTACGGTAAGGCGAGCATACCTGATATGAATGCTTTCAAGACCAATCCGCCAAGGTTTTTGCTCAATGGAATTGGTGCAAAGAGCTATGAGTGCACCGATGATGTGATTGAAAACGAGCAGATTGCCGCACCTGTGGTAGTTAATTTCTATTATGAGACGCCGGTGAAAGAAACCAATCCCGGTGAGAGCGGGGATGAGACTTCAGGTGAGACGCCGTAAAGTATAAAAGGAATGGTTTTATGATTGACAGAGCAGAGCAAATACGGAATAAGAGACGAAATAAAGGCAGCACGCTGGTTGAGCTGGTTGTTTGCTTTGCGTTGCTCGGGATATTTATGAGTGCGTCTGCTGTTGTTATTTCAAATGTAGCAAATATCTATTTCGATGCAAAGGGCGAGACCTATGCAAGGCAGGTGTCGGACATAGTTATGAGAAAGATTACTGCAGAGATTGAAGGTGCAAGAATTACAGCGGATGATGCGTCAACTCATCCGGCCATATATAGGACTGAGGAAGACGCTGATGCCGAATACAGATCGGGGTATAAGATAGACCTCTATGACAGGACCGATACGCACATTCAGATGTACGAAGAGAATGGCCTTCTTAAGATAAAGTATTTTCCGATAAATATGGACTTAGAGGTCGGAGAAGACGGATATGAAGACAGATATGAACAGACCATTTGGAGCTTTGATGAAAGTGTGTACCAGGGCTTTGAGATAGAGGAGTTGAGGTTTGTTCCGGCCAATCAGGGAATAACTCCGGGTGAGATAAATGAAAACGAAGTAAGCCAGGCGGCAGGTATTTCAACAGTAGACTATGATGCATCCGAAGAAGATCCGGATTACCCGGGCAATGTGATAGGAGTATATCTTACACTGAAGAGTCCACTTTACGGGGAATTCTACTACTACAAATATGTAAGGATGTATAATCTTGATGATAATGCAGCGAGAAACTATAAAGTAAGGCTTCTTACGGAAGAGAGAGACTAACTATGGCAGACGAAATATCTTATTCCAACAATTCGGCATATATACCGATACATAAGCACAGAAAGAGGATGATTACCCTGACGGTTATCATATGTGCGATCATCCTTGTGGCATGTTGCTTCGTTGCGTTTCTTATATTTAAGATCAACGGCAACGGGCGCTTTGCACTTCGTGAAGCCAAGAATATCAGGCTTGCGCTTGTTGCGACGGACATAGAACTTTATCCTTCGGGCAATACGATTTATGCACCGGAGAGAGCAAGCGGACTTACACCGGGGGTTATAGATTCGGTTAAAAGGCTTGCGGATGTGAACGGGGAGCTTATGCTCGTATCTTACGATAAGGTTAATCGTGAGATCAGGAGGATGACATACAAGACAGACAGATATCTGGTAACCTATGTTGCTTCCGACGATGGGAAGGAAAGCTGGGAAGTGGATTATCTGTGGAAGATTCTTGATTATTAAGATTCTTCGCTACGCTCAGAATGACACAGTGAAGATTATTACTTGAAATAAAACCGTACAGGGGAGGTATGGTATGGCAGCATACAGGTACAAAGCAAAAGACGAGCAGGGTAAGACTTTCTCGGGCACGATGAATGCCGTGAGTGAGCAGGACCTGCACGAGAAGCTCAAAGGTGACGGCAAATACCTTATTGAAGCGAAAGAGCAGAAGGGTAAGGTCAGGACCAAGAAGCTGAGGGCCGACAAGCTTTCGGAATTCTCTAGGAACTTGAGCAAGCTCATTAAGGCCGGTATAACCTTGGTTAAAGCCTTGAGAATCATCTCCGAGGATGAGTCAATCAAGCCTCAGGAGAGGGAGATTTACACGGAGGTCTTAAAGAATGTCCGGCAGGGCATGACCTTATCGGATGCGTTGATGGAGCAGGGCGATACATTTCCCAATCTGTTCATCAATATGATGAGAAGCTCCGAGAATGCCGGCAACATGGATACTGTCGCCGAGGAGATGGCAGAGTATTACAGCAAGGAGCACAGATTAAACCAGAAGGTCAAGAGCTCCATGACATATCCGAAGATACTCGGAGTGCTGATAGTTGTGGTCGTTATAGTGATTATGGGCTTCGTGCTGCCGCAGTTTGATTCGCTGTTCGCGCAAATGGAATCGCTACCGACTGCGACTAAAATACTGATGGGCCTGAGTGATTTCGTGTCGCATAAGTGGTATGTGCTGATATTCGCGGCAGTTGTTCTGTATATAGCGTTAAAGCTTGTGTTCTCGATACCCAAAGTAAAGTATTACAAGGACAAGTTCGAGATACACATGCCGGTGCTCGGCAAGCTTAAGAAGATTATATATACGGCAAGGTTCGCAAGAACTCTTTCGAGCCTTTACTCGGCGGGTATTTCAATTCTGACCTGCCTTCAGATAGCGAAGACTACCATAGGCAATACTTATATAGAGAGCCAGTTTGATGATCTTATCGCGGCGATTCGTTCCGGTGAGACATTGTCTACAGCGTTAGACAGAGTGGACGGCTTTACAAAGAAGCTTTCATCTACCGTTATGGTCGGGGAGGAGACAGGCTCGCTTGATTCCATGCTTATCTCCATAGCGGATCAGATGGATTACGAGTCGGAGATAGCCATAGGCAAGATGGTGGCCATGCTCGAGCCGCTTATGATAGTGGTTATGGCGGTAATAGTCGGGTTTATCATGATTGCGGTTATACAGCCAATTTACGGCTCATATCAGTCAATTGCCGGTTCGGTAGGATAACAGAGGGGAGAGAAAACGTTGAGTACAGTAATATACATATCCAATAAACAGATACAGATAGTCTCGGCGAAGGGCTCCGGCATGAGCGCAAGGCCTTCGGCGGCTTACATACTGCCGTCACCTGAGGGAAGCGTTATCAACGGTATAGTCATGGATCCTGATTCGCTGGTTGCTTTCTTTAAGGAATTCTTTGAGCAGAGCAAGCTTCCGACTAAGGATGTTACCTTGGTTATAAACAGCAGCAAGATTGCGGGCAAGCGTATAGAAATGCCTGCGATGAATCCTAAGAAGACCTTTGAATTCGTGACAAGGGAGTTCAACGACATCGACCGTGAGGAGATAGTTCCGGTGTTTGCATATACAACTCTTACCGCAGAGAAGGGCAGCAAGGTAAAGAGGGTTTACGCCGAGACGGTTGATGCGGATTTCATAAAGGATTATATAGACATCTTCAGTGAGATAGGCGTTACATTGAAGGGCATCTATTCGAGTGAAGGCACCATGATCAAGATGATTGAGCAGACCGCCGGAAAGCGCGGCAGGACCTTCGTGGTGCAGATTGCAGACGACAACATCCTTACAAATGTTCTCTGGGTCGACGGAAGCTTCTATTATTACTCGAGTCAGAGATGCTTTTCAGATCCGGGCACCGGTGAGTATATGGAGGAGTGCGTGAGGTCTCTTTCACAGCTCACTCAGTTCATGAAGGCGAATCAGATTGAGTCGCCAATAGAGAATATCTATGTGGGCGGTATGGGAAACTTAGACCTTAATACATACCAGATACTTACCCAGAGCTCCCGTATAGAGGCAAATGTAGAGTACTTCGACTGTGGACTTTCGGGTAAGGTAGGGCAGCAGTTCGACCTGACGACGGTTCTGCCGGCGCTTGCAGGTCTGTTCGGACAGGAAAAGACCAGTAACATGCTTACCAATTACTCGGTCAAGAAGTCCGAAAAACAGGTGGATGCTTTCTGGAAGAAGAGCTTTATCCTGATAGGCGCTGTTGCCGGAATTATGATAATTCTTACGGCATGGGCCATCTTCAACAAGCTTTCCACAAGCAGGAAGCTTGACGAGGTGAAGGAGTACAATGAAAGCCCTGCGGTTCAGATGCAGCTTGCGGCTTACAAGGTGGCGGTTGAGACCATAGCCACGGAGAGCGACAGATACGCAAGCTACAGCAACATCAAGAATGCGGTTGAGACCTATCCTATATTTAACAATAATCTTATCTACCCCATTGAGGAATGCGCGGCGGGGTATGCAACCATAGAAATCACAAGCTTCGACGCCGTGGCCGGGGTTTTGAGCTTTACGGCAAACTCAGACAAGGTTGACGACATCAACAAATTCGTCGCCCGTCTTCAGGAGAATCCGATATTCAGTTCTGTATCCTACACCGGATACAGCCTGAACAGCACGGATAATACCTGGGACATACATGTATCCTGCACACTTGCAGAGAGCGCGGGAAGGTAGGTGACGGATGATGCAGACACAGATGACAGAGAGAGATAAAAGACTTATAGTTATGCTTTCGATAATTGTCCTTGTTGTAGGCTTCGGCTGGTGGGGCATACGCCCGGCGTTGAAGGCAAACAAGGAAATGAAGGAGGAGCTTGAACAGCAGGAGAGCGAGCGTGAGATAAATGAGATGAAGCTTGCCAATCTTCCGATGTACGAAGCGGAAGCAGCGAGCTATGAAGAGCTTATTGCCGAAGAGAGAGTTAACTTCTTCCCTATTATGGCGTCTAATGAGATAGACAGATACTTTACGGATATGATACTCTCCAAGGGACTTTCGTCTTACGACTTGACCATAAAAGTCGGAGCGGAGCCGGTGCCGGTTGAGCCTTATCAGTATTCAAAGCTTGCGGATCAGGTTGCCTTGGAGGCTATCGAGCTTGAATTGGGGAACACCTTAAGCACTGATGAAAACAGTAAAGAAAGCGAGGATAGTGAGGACAGTGAGGACAGCGAGTCATCGGGAGATGGGTTAGAGGATCCCTTTGCATATACATCTTCCCTGGCGTTTAATTCAGAGATATACGGCGTAGATGTGACCTTAAGGCTTGCGGGAGATATAGACAAGCTAAAAGCGCTTATAGAGGAACTTTCAACCTCGGAGAAAAAGCTGCTTGTGAGAAACTGCGTGTGGAGCGAGGAGATATCCATGGTCAATGATTACAGCGGTTACTCAAGCAGCGATGATGAGGAAGAGGACGAGGATGATGCTCCGGTTGCACTCATGAAGTCCACGACTGTATTGAATATAAATCTGACCATGTATATGTGCGATCAGACAGACAATAGTGAGAATGCTTCAGCTGATGAATAAGAGGCGGAAGAAGAATCTTATAAAACAGGGGAGTAAAACAAGACTATGGAATTAAAAAGAAACAACGCCATCAGAATAGGAGATGTGCTTAAGGAGTTCGGCTATGTAACCGACGAGCAGATAGGCGAGGCGATAGCCTACCAGAAGGAGAATAAGGGTGTTCTGCTCGGCGGTGCGCTGATTGCTCTCGGGTTCATAAACGAGCGTCAGATGCTTGATGCCCTCGGCCGAAGGCTTGACCACGAGGTTGTAAATGTGGGTGACCTTACGGTTGACATCAAGGTTGTGGAGAAGATCCCCAAGGCCCTCGCCGAGAAGTACTGCATGCTTCCTTACGCGGAGGACGAGCAGTCCCTTTATCTTCTGGTAAATGATCCGCTGAACTTCTACGGTATAGAGGATATCCGTCAGATAACCGGTGCCCATTTGGAGATAAAGCTTTGCGAAAAGGCACAGCTCGAGAATGCGATACAGTACTACTATTCCGAGGTCAGCGCAAGAAAGGCTGCGGACAAGGCTGCTAAGAATTCGAGCTTTACAGAGGAGATAGTCGAGGTCAATGTTGAGGATGCCGATGACGACACTCCTATCATCAACCTTTTAAACAGCCTTATCATAAGAGCCTACAACTCAAATGTATCGGATGTGCACATCGAACCCTTCGAGACCCACACCTCGGTCCGTATGCGTATGGACGGTGTCATAACCGACATCATGCAGCTCCAAAAGAGCATACACAATTCACTTATCGCCCGTATAAAGATACTTGGTGATCTGGACATAGCGGAGCGCCGTATCCCGCAGGACGGACACTTCAGGACGAGCATAGAGGGAACGAGCTTAAACATCCGTGTGTCCGTTATCCCCACAGTATTTGGAGAAAAGGCGGTCTTGAGGCTTCTTGCTTCGGCGGCGACCATAGATAATTCCGGTACATTTGGTATGAAGGAAAAGAATTATCAGCTTGTGTCGAAGATGCTCAACTCGCCGAACGGCATCATATACGTGACGGGACCTACCGGTTCAGGTAAGTCTACCACGCTCTACATGATACTTGAAGCCCTGTCGAAGAGGGCGGTGAATATATCAACCATAGAAGACCCTGTGGAGAAGAATGTGGCGAAGCTCAACCAGATGCAGGTGAACAACACTGCGGGACTTACCTTCGAGGTTGGATTAAGAGCTCTGCTCCGTCAGGATCCGGATATCATCATGGTAGGTGAGACGCGTGACAACGAGACTGCGGCAATTTCCGTCAGAGCGGCTATCACGGGTCACCTGGTTCTTTCCACGCTCCACACCAACGATGCCGCATCCTCTGTCGTCAGACTTGTGGACATGGGCATAGAGCCTTTCATGCTTGCGAATTCACTCGTCGGAGTTATAGCCCAGAGGCTTGTGAGAAAGGTGTGTCCTTTCTGCTCCACCTGGGGGGAGATGACCGACCGGGAGGCAGACATAGCAGGCAAGCGCTTTCCGCAGGTTAAGCACGCTGTAGGCTGCGCCCAGTGCAACAACACCGGTTACAAGGGACGTATATCGATCCATGAGATCCTGCCTATAGACAAGCCAATCAGAGCCATGATCTCGGCAAATGCAACCGCTGAAGAGATCAAGGACTACGGCCGTAAAGAACTCGGCATGCTTACCCTGAAGGAGAGTGCTCTTGAGCTTGTGGAGGAGGGCATGACCACGGTGGATGAGCTTGTGAAGGTTGCGTACTACGACTAATCGTGAACATTTTGTGAAGAGCGTTAATGTACTTCGTACATATGACGATATATAAACTGAAAGTAACCCGGAGGCGGCATTTGCTTTGTGCAATGTGACAATATTGTATAAAATAGATAAAACAACTTGTCAATTATGCACAAGATATGCTATAATAATCAATTAAGAGAGGCTTTATCATTTCATTTCAAGGAGGAAAAAAACTATGAAGAAAAAAGATCAAAACAAAGGCTTCACTCTCGTAGAACTTATCGTTGTACTTGTAATCCTGGCAATTCTTGCCGCTATTCTTGTACCGGCATTGCTGGGATATATAGACAGTGCGAAGTCAAAGCAGACTGTGCTTAATGCGAAGAGTGCATTGACGGCAGCTCAGGCAGAGATGAGTAATATCTATGCAACTAAGGAAGAGCTTCCAAGTGCCATAGAGAATGCTGTTCATACAACGAGTATATCTAATATGGCAGATTTTGCATCTATAGGCATGACAGGTACGGATTCTAAGTTTGAAGTTGCATGTGGAGCAGGTTTTACAAATGCAGCAGCAAAGAAGACCGAGCACGAAGCATACACTATTAAATGGGCTCATTATAAAGACACTTCAGGGGAGCTGTACTTTAATGGTAGTGAGTGGCTTGAAACAACTACTGCTCCTGCGACTCCGTCCGGCGCAACTGTATTCCAGATTTATCCTGCAAAGAATTAAAACGTTGGATAGAATGTTTGGATAGATTAGTTTCACTAACATTTCGACAACCACATTTATGAAAAAACTATAAACGAAAATCCCGGCTTCCTCGGCCGGGATTTTTGTTGACATTATTAGTGTGACATAGGTATAATTACAGGTAGTAAGCATGATAAAGGATGCGGTTATGTATTCTATAGACCAGTTTAGACAGTTGAATAAGGAAGAAAATATACTCTTGACACAGCATTCAAGGATTCGCTTGGCAGAACGAAGAATAACTATAGCGGATATTATGGGTGCGATAGAGTCAGGCCAAATAATTGAGGATTATCAAGATGATTTTCCTTTTCCCAGTTGTTTGATATTTGGCAATTCAAAAGGCAGAGTTTTGCATGTTTGTGCAAGTATTGATGAGGGCTATATTTATTTGATAACTGCTTACGAACCTGATTTGGAGCGTTGGCAGGAAGATTATAAAACAAGGAGAGTGATAGAGGAATGAAATGTATCAGATGCGGAAAAGAAGTATATACAAGTACAACAACTGAAGCAATAGAGTATGATTTTGGGGTATTGGTAGTTAGAAAGGTTCCATGTTACAAGTGTAAAGAGTGTGATGAGATTATACTGACGGGAGACGTTGTTGCAAAGCTTGAAAAGATAACCGAGACAATGAGAAAGCTTGCAAATGATGTTTCTGTTGTAGATTTTTCAAAAGCAGCATAAGTTAATCCCGGCTTCCTCGGCCGGGATTTTTGATTTTGTGAAATATGAAATATGAATGTTTTATACAAAAGAGACAATAAAACTTGTAAAAAGTGCACAAGTATGATAAAATGTCAACTTAGTAGGGAACATTTTGATTTCGAAACAAAGGAGGAAAAACTTATGAGGAAAACAGGAAAAAGGATAGCGGCATTTTGCCTTGCTGTAATTATGGCTTTTGTCCTGAGTGTAGTTGTTATTGATCCGATTGATACCGGGGCAGCAATTTCTCCGTATACTTTGAGAGCTTCAGGGGAATTCAGCAAGCAGAATGGCGGCGTAGCTAAAGAGAATCACGGTAAATTTATGGGAATTACAGGTATTGATAACGGCGACTGGGTATGCTACTCGGGAATGAATTTCTCGAGCGGAGCAAAGAAGTTTATAGTTCGTTATACCAAGGGGACATCATCAAGCGCTACAACGGTTTGTCTTAAGGTCAGAGTAGGCAGCCCGACAGGAAAGATTATCGCTTCGGTTAATCTTTCAACCAAGACGGGAAAGTCATGGGAGACAAAGGAAGCTACGGTTAATGAGTATGGCCAGACCTTGATTGGAACATATGATGTGTATCTTACATTTGTTGTAGGTAAGGGTATTGAGGAGCATATTGGCGATGCTACACCGCGCCTTGACATCGGCAAGTTCCAGTTTACCAAGAAGACCGGTGGTGTGGTGAACAGCAGTCAGGCAAAGTCCTCCATCACAAGCACGGCTTTTAAAGAGTGGGATCAGTATGGTGAGCCGGTTCATCTGCTTAAGTGGAGTTCAGCTTCGGGCGTTACCGGTTATGAGCTTGCAGCCTGTGAGAAGTCGAATTTCAGTTCAAAGGTATACAAGGAACAGTTTACAGGTACTTCCTGCAATCTGTATCTTGCTCAGGGACAGGTATGGTATGTACGTGTCAGGACCTACAAGAAATCCGGAAGTCTGACGGTGTACAGCAATTGGAGCAATACTGTTAAGGTTACGGGTAAAACAGGTCATGCGGTAGGTTAATTAAAGAGACCAAAGTCCTGGCGGTAAAACGCCGGGACTTTTTTTGGAAGATTCTTCCTGTTGCTTCGCAAGCCCTCGCATTTCGTCATAAGGGGTACCGCTTGCGGTGGATTCCTTATGACATCGAAGGCCGGCACCTCAACGCTTCGCATTGAGGTCTGCGTCGCTGCGCTCAGAATGACACAGTAAAGGAAAATCAGGAGACATATTGTGAAGGTAAGATTCTTGCTTTTTTTTGACAAATTGGTTCTTATATTTATGCAGCTTTTCTCAGGAAAGCTCGAGAAGGGTTTAAGCGAAAGTCAGCTTGAGGAAAATGTGAAAATCTGGCGGGGAGAGGGCAGCGATGTGCGGTCAAGGGCTTTGGATTCTGATGCCAAGTATATCGAGAACCAGCGAGCGCTTGATGCCATATCTTACGGTAAGTCGGGAAAGCTTTCCGACAAGCTCTTTTTCGGTGGTAATCATATGACCGCGGCCGACAATTCCTGTGAGGTTATAGCGGTCTATAATCTGTTTGCTGTCTTGGATATGAGTGAAGGCCACGATCTGCCGGAGCTGCTCAAAGTCTTCTCGGATAAGGGCATCTGCTTTAAGGGGCGGTTTGGAACAGGCCCTAAGGCTTTGGTTAGCTATCTTAAGACTGAAGGGTTGAAGGTGGAAGCCTTATCTGCGGGAAGACTGGAGAAGGAACATATTGACAGGCTCGAGGCGAGGCATGAAGCTTTTATATTCATGGCTTATAATGAGGCGCACAAGGTAACCTCCATGGTTCATACTATGTGTATAAGTAAGGAAAAAAGCGGATTTGTGCGGCATAATGGCAGTCGGACAGAACCGTCGCCGACGCTTTATGAGGCGGTGATGTCTTATAACGGAGGGAAGTCAAGTCCTCTCTTTGTGCTTGGAGCAAAGCGGTAAAAATGCTCTTTTACGAGAGCATTTCGTACTTGATATTTGACTGCAAATAAAGTATACTGTTTTTTATCTATTGTTAGAACTCAGGAGGAACTTAAGATGTCAGAATCGACCCAAGCATGGATATTTCTAATAGGACTTATAGTCTTTTTTATAGTGCTTTTGATAGTTACCTTGGTTGTCCTTTTCGGAGGCGGCAAGGATGAAGAGGATGAGGAAAAGAGGGTAGAAGAGAAGAAATCCGAGCCCAAGAAGGCAGATACGAAGGCAGATACCGAGAAGCCTGAACCAAGGAAAAACGAATCTAAAAAGTCTGAGGACAAAAAGTCTGAACCTAAAAAAGCTGATGCTAAAAAGGAAAGCAAGCCTGCTAAGAGCGTATCAAAGCAGGAGGAAGAAGCCGAAGCTGTTCAGGCTGCTCATGAAGAATACAGTTATGAGGATGAATACTACGACGAATACGACGGATATGATGACGAGGATTACGATGAGTATGAGGATGATGAGACCGGAAAGACGGACGAGTTAAAGAATCCGGATATCCCGCCTATCGAGGAGATACCCGTTGTTTCGGAAGAGAATCCTGTTGAAAAGCATAAAAAGAGCAAAAAGGATAAGAAAAAGGAGGCTCCTAAGGAGAAGAACGAAGATATCTTCACGGTTGCAATGGATGAGGATTCAATAATCAGCCGTATAGAAGGAGACAGTGAGGAAACGACTTCTGAGGATAAAGTTGAAGCTGAGAAAGATAATCACGAAGAAGTTCACGAGGAGAATTACTGGTACAATAAGGAGGAGGTTGCCGACCGTCCTTCCTACAGAAAGCCGGAGGCTTATTACCATTACTTCAGGAGCGCATTTGACAGCTTAGACGAGTTGCTTACAGAGATGTATGACTGCGCTTATGTCAAGACGGAGGAGATAAGATATATCGCTTACGGTATTGAGCCCAAGACAATCTTCGGAAACGAGGAGCTGCTTGTGGATGAGGATGCGTTTATTGAGAAGTTCAAGACTAAGAAGCCTACCATGCAGGATGGAGTAAAAATCTATGAGAAATGGTGCGGTTACGTGAAGAGCTTCCTTGAGATAATCGAGTTCCATGCATCGAAAGAGATGATTGAGGATATCAACAAGAAGCTCTGCGAATACGGAAAGAGCGATGCAAAGACATTGATAAAGGGAAAGTGACAGGAGAAAAGATGCGTCGCTTCGCTCAGGATGACACAAAAGTATAACAAAAAAAGGAAGCGCAGTTGCTACGCTTCCTTTTCTTTTGCTCCTAAGCTTCCTATATATAATGTAAGAGCGATAGCTGCTATCAGACTTAAGACTCCGATTATTATCATGACCGTTGAGGTGCCGCTTAAGGGGTACTCCTGATTTATCTTGTAGAATACCGATACGGGGGAAGCAACGACAAGCCCGAGGATACCGTAGTAGGTTGCAAGAGGAAACTTGTTAAGTAGCCAGCTTATGAGCTTGGCGATCAGAAAGAGACCTACAAGGCACCCGAGCGCGAAGGGAGCGAGGACTAAGCCGCGGTCAACAAGAAAGGCCATGTCCATGTCCTTTAAAGCTTTGATAAAGTCCCTTACAGCAGTGACTATTCCGAAATAGTAGCCTAAAACCATGAGTATGAGCGATCCGGACACTCCCGGGATGACCATGGCTGCAGCTGCAATCATTCCCATGAATACTACTATTATCATGGTTGAAGGTGTTGCCTCAAGCAGCATGCCGCTTTCCTTGTCTCCGTTTAGGAAGGGCATTATCAGTGATACGGCAAGAAGCAGGATAAATACAATCAGGTTTACATAAGTAGGAGTTCTGTCGGGAAGCCCTGAGTAGCTCTTCAGGTTCTTAAGCAGAGCCGGAATTCCACCTAAAATCAGGCCGGTGAATATACATGCCGTGACAAACGGGATGTTCTCAAGCATGTAAGGTATCACGAAGGTAAAGCTTATGATACCGAAGGCCATACCTAACGCAAGCGGAAGGAGTGTTTTAAAGCTTTCCTTGAATTTCTTGAGGATATTTGAGATGGATCCGACCAGCTTGTCATATACTCCGAAGGAAACTGCCATTGTGCCTCCGGACACGCCGGGAATAACATTTGCGACACCTACAAAGATGCCTTTGATAAAATCGATTATAAAATTCATATTTCTGCCCTCGTTGACATATTATAGTATTTGTGATATATTACACGTGAAGGCGGCAGATTGCCCCTTGGAAGTTTTGGTTAAAAAATAACCGCCACATATTCCAGTCTGGGGCGGTTATTTTTTGTCTTAATGACTTATCTCAAGGAGTACCTACCGCCAGGTCACATTATAACATAATATGTGATTATTTCAATGTACTCTTAGTACAAAAGGAGCGAAAATGAAAAAGAAACTTCTATATATAATGTTGTTCGGAATGTGTCTTGCATCTCTTTCGGGATGCGGGGGCAGCAGTGAGGATGAGACTACGGAAAGCACACAGGCAAAGCCATCCGTTACGACAGAGGCGCATCAGATGACTGAGGCTACAACAGAGGAAGAAGAGGAACTCGATAAGGACAGTGAGGGCTTTGTAAAGGCGGATGACTATGCGGTCCTTAAGGAAGCGGCTAATATTTATACCGAGGCGGACTTAAGCTCCCCTATATTTATGATAGGCGAGGAGGGGGACATATATTCGCGAATAGGTTACTTAGGCGACTGGACCAAGATTTCGTACGACGACACATCCTTTTATATAGAAAGCTCGCTTGTGGAGGTTGCGGAGAAGGAAGCTCCGAAGCCTGCAACTCAGGGGGATGCCGAGACTGAAGATGAGACAAAGAAGGTCAACGAGAGATCGCTCCCCAAGAAGATTGTTATAGATCCGGCAAATCAATCCGTGCTAAATGTTGAGGTTGAAGAGGTTGCTCCGGGAAGTGGAGAGAGAAAGGCTGCAGCTTCAATGGGAGGAACCGGTGTTTCGACGGGAGTGAAGGAGTACGAACTTAACCTTACTTATGCACAACTTCTTAAAACCGAGCTTGAGGCCAGAGGATACAAGGTTACGATGACGAGAGAAACCAGTGACATTGATTTGGGAAATATGGCAAGGGCGGAGATGGTAAATACCTCGGAGGCTTCAGCTGTGATAAGGATACAGATGAATGAGAGCAGCAATCCTCGTCTTGCCGGGGCGATGGCGATGTGCATGCCATCGTATTCGGAGTATAACGGTGAGCTTTATGCGGAAAGTCATACGTTTTGTACCTGGGTTCTGGAAGGGTTGACAGAAAAGACAGGGTGCGAAAATCGTGGAATATACGAAACTACGGGCATGACACTCATAAATTGGACTGAGATACCGTGCTGTGTCGTATCTGTGGGCTTTCTCTCAAACAAAGAGGAGGAGCTCAACCTTGTAAGCTCCGAGTATCAGCGAAAAGTAATAGAAGGTTTGGCTGACGGAATCGACAAATATTTCAATTGATACGGTCAATATGACAAAACTATATGAAAAATTATAAAAAAATTGAATAATTATTACAAAAATGTAACAAAGAGTTGACACTTCCCACCTTGAATGCTATTATGCATTGTAACAGAAACGTAACGAATGCAAAGAATGACGATGCAAAAAAGGTGGGCATTATGAGTAAAAGAACTAAAAGGATGGTTGAAAACCTGAGAAGAGTTGTTACAAGGGACATTATAAACCCGAGATTTGTTGTAAGAAATCTTCTCGCATTGATAGTAGCGTTCTCGCTTGTGGCTGTTTTGGCAGGCGGCGCGATTTATTTCAAGGATGCAAGGAAGGAAGCTAAGGCAGAGCAGACAGCTAAGGCGGATGTGCCTGTAAAGCTTGCGCTTGATACACCATCTATGATGAAGAAGGATATGCCCGATGATCTTGCGGCAGAGCTTGATGCGAATGCAAAGGCTGATGTGGCAGCGAAGGAAAAGGAAGTAATCGCGGCTGCGGAAAGCGAGTTTGCGTCAAAGGCAGTTGCCAAGGATATCGTGTATATATATAAGGAAGGCAAGGATGGTTCCGAGGTCGTAGGTATCATGGATAAGGGTGCCGTAGCCGACATACTTACCAAGAAGGGCGAATGGCTCAAGATTTCCTCGGGCGATGTAACAGGCTTTGTAAAGGAGAGCGAAACACTTTCCGGCAAAGAGGGTTACGAGCTCGCACAGCAGTACTATGAGGTAGTTGCTGTTGTTAATGAGGATGGCATAAATGTAAGAGTTGAGGCTTCTGAAGACTCAGACATCTTCGAGGTTGCTTATACCGATGATAAGTATGATGTAGACAAGTCAAAGACCGATAAGAATTGGGTATGTGTAAATACCTGGCTTGACAGTGAGGCATATATCTCAAAGGATTACGTAACAATTTCCGAAGGATACAGGGTTGCGCGCGCTTCGGAGACAACCATTTCCGTTAAGAAGAAGACTAAGGCCGAGATGGAAATAGAAGAGAAGACCACTGAGGACAGTGAAAACGAGTCTGAAGAGGATACTGAGGAAGAAGAGAAAACTACAACAACTTCATCTGCTACAACCACTACAAGAGCTACAACAACCGAAGAAGAGGTAACAGAGGAGACTACTACGAAAGAGACAACTACCGAGGAAGTTACAACAACTGAGGCTCCGCAGTCTACAGAGCCGGTTATTACGGATTCGGGCGCTGTATCCTTAAGTGAGGACGACATAAGACTTATGGCGGTTGTTATGACTCTTGAGTGCGGTAACGAGCCTTACGACGGTCAGGTAGCTGTTGCAAATGTTATTCTTAACAGATTAAGACTCGGTTATTATGGCAGTACAATCAGTGATGTGGTTTACGCGCCGTATCAGTTCTCAGTAGTCGGTACATCATCATTCTATTACTACCTTGAGAACGGTCCTTTCGAGAGCTGTGTTGCAGCAGCAAGAGAGGCTTGCGCAGGTACGAATTACGTGAAGGATTATATAGCCTTCAGACCGACATGGGCGATTGACACATCAGCGCTCGACGAGTATATCCAGATAGGAAATCACATATTCTACAGAGGTTACTAAGATTAAATCCGGGGCTTCCGCAAGAGCGGAGGCCCTTTTTTATGCGCACGACCGCGTAATGTAATCAGCCGCTTTGCGGCACGCGGTCGGCACGGCGATAAGTGAGACAGGAAATCTTTGATTTCCGTTGTCGAACTTATACAGAGTAGTAGGGTGCGACTGCGTATTCCCTACTCGATTGCGCAATTTGCCCGATTGTGTAGGTTTAATTGCAAAATTGTGTGAAATAGTGTAAAGTATATGATCATATAAAGATTCTGACACATCGATGTCATCCTGAACGAAGTGACGCAGACCTCAATGCGAAGCGTTGAGGTGCCGGCCTTCGATGTCATAAGGAATCCACCGCAAGCGGTACCCCTTATGACGAAATGCGAGGGCTTGCGAAGCAACAGGAAGGATCTTGAATTATAGGGAGGTGCGATTATGACGAAGTCATAATTTTGCATCGCACCGACCGACTGGGCAGGATTGCTTTAGCAATCGTGCCATTACATATTATACGAGGGGGTACAATAATGAATTACGATTATCTTATTGTTGGCGCTGGACTTTTTGGTTCGGTATTCGCTTATGAGGCTAAGAAAGCAGGGAAGAAGGTTCTTGTGATAGACAGGAGGAGCCATATAGCCGGAAATGTATATACAGAGGCAGTGAATGGAATAAACGTGCATAAGTACGGTGCGCACATCTTCCACACATCAAATAAAAAGATATGGGATTATGTAAACCAATTTGCAGAGTTTAATAATTATGTAAACTCACCGCTTGCAAGCTATAAGGATGAGCTTTACAACCTGCCGTTCAATATGAATACTTTTTCGAAGCTATGGAATATAAAGACTCCGAAGCAGGCGAAGGAGATGATAGCTTCGCAGATTGCGGATCTGAACATAACCGAGCCGAAGAACTTAGAGGAGCAGGCTCTCTCGTTAGTAGGTAAAGATATATACATAAAGCTTGTCAAGGGCTATACCGAGAAGCAGTGGGGCAAGAGCTGCACGGAGCTTCCGGCATTCATCATAAAGCGACTTCCGGTGCGCTTTACCTACGACAACAATTACTTCAACGATCCCTACCAGGGCATTCCCAAGGGAGGGTACACAGCCATAGTTGAAAAGCTCCTTGATGGAATAGAAGTCAAGGTTAACACCGAGTTCAAAGACTTTATGTCAACCACTTCGGACGGCTTCGATAAGATAGTCTACACCGGAATGATAGATGAATACTTTGATTATAAGCTTGGAGAGCTTTCATACAGAAGTCTTCGCTTCGAGACAGAGTTGATAGAGGGAGAGGATAACTACCAGGGTAACGCGGTCGTGAACTACACCGAGCGTGAAGTGCCTTATACACGAATAATAGAGCATAAGCACTTTGAATTCGGCAAGCAGCCCGACACGGTCATTACCCGTGAGTATCCGGCTGACTGGAAGAAGGGTGACGAACCCTATTATCCTGTAAACAACGATGCCACCGCAGAGCTCTACGCCTCCTACAAGGCCCTCGCTGACAAGGAGGGAAACGTAATCTTCGGAGGCCGCCTCGGGCAGTACAAATACTTTGACATGGATAAGGTTATTGAGGAGGCACTTAACTTAGCAGAAATAGAACTGGTATGATCAACCTTACTTTTAGGATATCGATAAATGAAATAAAGTTCATAATGGATTGCATAAAACAGCAGCAAAGGGATGTTGCTATAGGTTAAGTGGGCTATAGAGCGCGAGCGTCCCACGTACCTATACGCACATCTCCCTGCTGCGTAACTATATATAACTATTCAGTTATTACCTTCCGTTCTCCTTGTCGAGCATAGCTCTTACCTGCATCGAAAGTCCGAAGAGATGTATGAAGCCTTCAGCGTCCTTGTGGTCGTACAGGTCTCCGGTTGTGAAGCTTGCAAGCTTCTCGGAGTAGAGTGAATACGGTGAAGTGGTTCCTGCCTTGATGATGTTGCCCTTATAGAGCTTGAACTTAACCTCGCCGCTTACGCGCTCCTCTATGCTGTCAACGAAAGCGCATATAGCCTCGCGGAGCGGGCAGAACCACTTGCCTTCATAGATCATGTCTGCAAGCTTGTCTGCAACGAGCTTCTTGTAAGCTAAGGTGTCGCGGTCAAGGATGAGCTCCTCAAGCTGCTTGTGAGCCTCCATAAGGATTGTTCCGCCGGGGGTCTCGTATACTCCTCTTGACTTCATGCCGACTACGCGGTTTTCTACTATGTCAACGATACCTATTCCGTGCTTTCCGCCAAGCTTGTTGAGCTCGCGGATAACATCAGCAACCTTCATCTCCTTGCCGTTAACAGCTACGGGAATACCCTTTTCGAACTTCAATGTAACATATTCAGCCTCATCCGGTGCCTTCTCGGGGTAGGTACCGAGTACAAGAAGGTGATCCCAATTGGGCTCCTGTGAAGGATCCTCGAGCTCAAGTCCCTCATGGCTGATGTGCCAGAGATTTCTGTCACGGCTGTATGAAGAAGATGCATCAAAGGGAAGATCGATGCCATGAGCCTTGCAGTATTCAATCTCGTCCTCACGAGACTGCATGGTCCACTCAGGCTGACGCCAAGTAGCGATAACCTTTAAGTCGGGCGCGAGAGCCTTGATATTAATCTCGAAACGAACCTGATCGTTGCCCTTGCCGGTAGCACCATGGCAGATGGTCGTTGCATTTTCCTTTCTTGCAATCTCCACAAGCTTCTTTGCGATAAGAGGTCTTGCGTAGGATGTACCGAGTAAGTATGCATTCTCGTATACCGAGCCTGCCTTAACGCCGGGCATGATGAAGTCCTCGGCAAATTCGTCTACAACATCTAAGATGTAAAGCTTCTCGGCTCCTGAGTACTTTGCTCTTTCCTCGAGACCGTCAAGCTCGCTTTCCTGGCCTACATCGATACATACGCATATAACGTCGAAGTCGTAGGTTTCCTTGAGCCAGGGGATTATGGCTGTGGTGTCTAAGCCGCCTGAATAGGCGAGAATAACTCTTTCTTTCATGTGTGTTTCCTCCAAATAATCATGATTATGAAAGTATACAGCCAACCGCATTATAATTCAAGAAAAACTTGCGAAAATAACCCTTGTTTTTTGTTGCAAAAAAGTTTATAATAACCACTTAGTAAAAACTTTTTTGGAGGAATTGAGATGTTACAGCCAAGTGATATAAGGACCCGCGTATTCAAGAAAGGTTTATTCGGTTATAAGCCGACAGATGTAGATGCATTCAAGGACGAAGTTCAGCGTGCTTATGAGGAGACCTTCAACGAGAATAATGACATGAAGGAGAAGCTCTCCAAGCTCAACACTGCAGTTGAGGAGAACAGACTTAAGCTGTTTGACTTAGAGAAGAAGCTCAAGGCAGCAGAGGAAGAGCTTGCCGAGAAGAAGGAAGAACTTAAGGCGGCAAAGGCGGCAAAGAATGGCACGGCTGCACCTAAGTTTAAGCCACAGCCGAAGGCCGAAGCACCGAAGGCTGAGGAGGCACCGAAGGCGACAGGTTCATCCAAGTTCTTTAACAAGAAGGCTGAAGAGCCGGCAAAACCGACGGCTGCTGCATCATCAGATGACGATGATGAGGAGATCTTTACAGGAGAGATAGAGGAGAGAGCTAAGCCTGAACGCATGATGATCGGAGACGGCGAAGAGGACGGAGACGACGATTTCGAGTTCATGTAGAAATTAGCTGCGTATTAATTACAAAGGCTGCTATGCGTAGTATGGCAGCCTTTTGTTTATGGGAAGATTGTCACTGCGTGACACGCGTGCGGCGTGGCGATAAGTGAGACAGGAAATCTTTGATTTACATTGTCGAGCTTATACAGAGCAGCAGGCTTCGACTGCGTCTCACCGGATCGATTATAGGATAGAATAAACTATGCTGGAGTATATTAAAGGTACAATAGAAAGAATAGGCCCTAATGACTTTGCGATTGAAACCGGCGGAGTGGGCTTTCATATAGAGGCCGGGACAAGGGTGACCGACAAGCTGAAGCTGCATGAGACAAGGACCGTCTACACGCATATGAATGTGCGCGAGGACGACATAAGCCTTTTTGGATTTTTGTCCCGGGATGATGTGCAGGTATTCCGCATGCTTATCGGCGTAAGCGGGATAGGCCCGAAGGTTGCGCTTTCCATCCTGTCGGAGCTTTCGACGGATGATTTGAGGATGGCGGTGCTGTCCGAGGATGCAAAGGCGATAGCCAAGGCCAACGGTGTCGGAGCAAAGATGGCGCAGAGAGTTATAATGGAGCTTAAGGATAAGTTTAAGCTTGACGATGTGCTCGGGACATCTGATGATGAGGATGAAGGCGGTTTGGGAAACGCTTCCGGTGATGTGGTAAGCGACACCGCGCTTGCTTTGACAAGTCTCGGTTACTCGAATATGGAGGCTTTAAAGGCCATAAAGAAGGTTAAGGGAAGCGAAACAATGACACCTGAGCAGCTGCTCAAGGAATCGTTGAAGCACTTGATATAAAAACATGGAAAAACGGATAATCAGTACAGAGCTTACAACTGAAGATGATATACTTGAGCCGGGCCTGCGACCTACATTGCTCTCCGAGTACATAGGGCAGGAGAAGGTAAAACAGAACCTGAAGGTTTTTATCGAGGCGGCTAAGAAAAGAAAGGAACCCTTAGATCACGTGCTTTTGTACGGACCTCCGGGGCTTGGCAAGACAACCCTTGCGGGAATAGTGGCCGAGGAGATGGGAGTATCGTTAAAGATTACCTCGGGCCCTGCTATAGACAAGCCGGGAGAGCTTGCTGCGATATTAAACAATCTTTCGGAAAATGATGTGTTGTTCATAGATGAGATTCACCGCCTGAACAAGCAGGTAGAGGAGGTTCTCTACCCGGCAATGGAGGATTTTGCGATAGATATCGTGATAGGCAAGGGCGCCGGCGCAAGATCCATAAGGCTTGACCTTCCGAAGTTTACACTTGTCGGCGCGACTACCAGGGCAGGCATGCTGACGGCGCCGTTAAGAGACCGCTTCGGTGTAGTGAACAGGCTTGACTTCTACAATGTGGTTGAACTTATGCAGATTATCATGCGCTCGGCAAAGGTGCTCGGCGTCAATATAGATGACGAAGGCGCTTTGGAGATAGCGAAGAGATCGCGCGGCACGCCGAGACTTGCAAACAGGCTTTTAAAGCGCGTAAGGGATTTTGCCGAGGTTGAGTACGGCGGTAATATAGATTACGAGGTGGCTAAAACAGCTCTCGATCGCTTGGATGTGGATTCGGCCGGACTCGACAACACCGACAGGCATATCCTGATGACGATGATTGATAAATTCGGAGGCGGTCCCGTGGGCTTGGATACGCTTGCGGCGGCAATCAGCGAGGATGCCGGAACCATAGAGGATGTGTACGAACCATTTCTTATAAAAAACGGCTTTATAAATCGCACGCCTCGTGGTAGAATGGTAACCGACAGTTGTTACAGGCATTTTAATATACCTGTTCCGGATGGGGAATAAAGATTTATCTATAAAAGAATTGTTTTGGAGGGAGTAGACAAAATGGCTAATAAAGTAGACATACCTGTAGTGATCAACGGAAAGGTGTACACCTTAAGCGGTTATGAAGGGGAGGAGTATCTGCAGAACGTAGCGACTTACATCAACAACAAGATAGCTGAGTGTAAGGCCTCCGATCAATACAGGAGAATGAACGCCGAGTACCAGGGAGTTCTTCTCGCATTGAATATTGCTGACGATTATTTCAAGGCTAAGTCCAAGGCTGACAGTATGGTCAGTGAGGACTCCAATAAGGAGCAGCAGCTTTACGACTTGAGACATGATGTTATTGAAGCGCAGATCAAGCAGGAGTCTGCGGCGCGTATGATTGAAGAGTATAAAGAGGAGATAAATGCTCTTCAGCGCAAGATAATTCAGCTTGAGGCAGAGAAGGGACGCAATGGCAAGTAATGCATTTAATCCGCAGGGCGTGGAGATTCTCGCACCCTGCGGTTCTTTTGATATAATGAAATCAGCCATTTCAGCCGGCGCCGATGCATGCTACATAGGAGGCAAGCAGTTTGGCGCGAGGGCTTACGCCGCGAATTTCGGGGATGATGTAATCTATAATGCCTTGGATTATGCCCATCTCCACGGCGTGAAGGTCTACCTTACAGTCAATACACTGCTTAAGGAGAAGGAGATTTCTACGCTTTTTAATTACCTTTGTCCTTTGTACGAGGCAGGGCTTGATGCTGTTATCGTTCAGGACTTAGGTGTATTTTCTTATATTCGGAATTATATCCCGGATCTTCCGATACATTTGAGTACACAGATGAATATAACCTCGTACCATGCCGCGAAGATGATGAAGGCTTATGGCGCAAAGAGGGTTGTTCCCGCAAGGGAGATGAGCTTTACCGAGATTAAGGCCGTAAAGGACAAGTCGGGACTTGAGGTGGAGGTTTTCTGCCACGGGGCTATGTGCGTGTGCTACAGCGGAAGATGCCTTATGAGCTCGCTTGCTGGCGGAAGAAGCGGAAACCGCGGGCGCTGTGCCCAAACCTGCCGCAAGTGTTATGACGGAGAGTACAAGCTTTCGATGAAGGACCTCTGTACTCTGGAGATACTTCCGGAGATACTTGCCACAGGCGTGGATTCGCTTAAGATTGAGGGGCGCATGAAGAACGCTTACTATGTGGCTTCGGCTGTGGAGGCATACAAGAACACGGTTGAGGACATAATGAACGATCGCTTTGACCTGAATGTGGCAAATGAGAGAAAGCTCAGACTTGCCGAGATTTTCAGCAGGGGCGGCTTTACTACGGGGTATTTCTTCGGAGTGGGAGACCGGTACGATACATACCACGAGATGCCGGGACATACGGGAGTTGAGATAGGAACCGTGGATTCGGCAAAGGCGGGCGCGGTTGACTTTCAGCTGAGATATGATTTGCATCACGGCGATGTGCTTGTATTCAGGACGAGGGATGGCTCGGAGGTGGAGATAACCTCGGGCAAGGATGCATTTGCGGGTGAGACTGTTTCGCTTCCGGCGCCTAAGACAAAGTACATAAACCAGGGTGCCAAGGCCTTCAGGGTTAAGAACGAGCCTTTTAACGACGACCTATACAAGAGGCATATCAACAGCTTTTCAAGTAAGATACACATTACAGGAGAGCTGGTTGCAAAGAAGGGCGAGAAGCTTATGCTGACCCTCTTCCAGGAGGTAAGAGGCAATGTGATAAGCGGCATGGCAACTACGAACGAGAGACTTGACACGGCCAATTCTCCCGATCCGAATATGGAGGCGAGTGTTTTGGAAAAGCTAACCGCCACAGGAGAAACGGAGTATGTGATAGACAAGATAGATACCAAGATAGAGAGCGGAGTGTTCATTCCCTTCAGGCTCGTGAAGGATATAAGACGAAAGGCCTTAGATGCTTTGGAGGAGAATGTAAAGGAGTCCTTCAGGCAGTTTAAGCCCGCGACCCCTTTCGGCGAGAAGCCTTACACACCGGTATTTACTCCTGCGCAGACAGTGCTTAATTATGTGTCTGTTGAGAATATGGAGCAGCTTTACGCCTGCATGTCCTCGGGCATAATGAACGGCGTTATGATGAATTATGCGGTGTATAAAAAGGCTGCCGTTGAGGGAACGACGGTAAGACTCAAGCTTAAAGGGGTTAAGATATACATACTTCTTGAGGACATAATCAGGGCGGGCATCAACGACAAGCTTGATCTGGTAAATGAGGGAGTGACCGGCATCTACATCAAGTGTATCGATGAGGTGGCGCAGGCCAAGGAGCTGGCCGGAAGAGAGCGCTTTGAAGCCATAGTTTCGAGCTCGGTATACGCAATGAACACCTATGCGGCCGACTTCATCAGAAATAATCTTAAGGAGTTTAAGAGTGTCTTTCTCGAGGAGCCGCGTGAGCTCAACGAGGCTGAGTTAAATGAACTCGCGGGAGCATACGAGGTGGTTCCTGTGTACGGTTATGAGCAGGTTATGGTCACAAGGCAGAGCATTGATTCCGAGAAAATCACGGATGACAACAAGAATTCATACTATGTCATCCAGGGAAAGCTTTACGACAGGATACTTAACGGCACGCCGTACTATGCGCCGGACAGAGTGAAAATGCAGGAACCCGGCATAGCCTTGTGGCGTTTTACCATAGAAAGCCCGGATGAGATAGTAAAGCTTCTTAACGGGTATATACCCAAGAACAAAACCTACGGACACTTAAAGAGGGGAATAACTTGATCAATCTGATATGCGAATTGTCACAATATTTCATAATGCTTTTTATGATTCTATACACGGTTAAGTGCTTTTCGGCGCTCAGCGTGACGGATGAGAAGAAGAGGAAGAAGAAAACGAACAAGCAGATAGGTTATGTGTTCGTGATACATTTCTTCTGTTATCTTGTGCTTTATTTAAGAACGGAGGATGTGAATATCCTTGTCTTTTACTTAGCGCAGATATTAGTGGCGGTGCTCTATATGCTCATATTTCACGGCATATATAAGGAGTCTTCGGCACTTCTGTCCAACAACACGGCCTTCCTGCTGCTGGTGGGCTACACCATGCTGACAAGGCTGGATTTCTCCCTTGCGGTAAAGCAGTTTGTCTTAGCGACCATAGGTCTGGTTTTAACCTCCTTCTTCCCATATATCATGACGAAGACGAAGAATTTAAGAGACCATGCGGTACTCTTCGGAGTGCTCGGAATAGTTGCGCTTTTATCGGTCTTCGTTCCGGGACTCGGACAGGAGATATACGGCTCGAGAAACTGGATCCATTTGGGGCCTCTTTCGCTGCAGCCCATGGAGTTCGTGAAGATACTCTTCGTGCTATTTGTGGCGGGCACGCTTGCTAAGGCCAACACGTTGAAGGATCTTATGATAAATGCAATCATCTCTGCCATATTTATGGGCGTCCTCGTGCTTGAGAAGGACCTTGGCGCGGCGGTTATATTCTACCTGACATACGTGTGCATGGTCTACCTTGCGACCTCGAGGCCGATATTCTTAATAGGCGGCATAGCTCTCGGCGTCGGCGCGGTTTTATGCGGGTACATGCTGTTCAAGGACAGCCTGTTCTCACATGTTATGGTCAGGGTTGCGGCATGGCAGGATCCCTTCGCCAACATAGACGGAAGCGGCTACCAGGTTGCGCAGTCACTCTTTGCCATAGGCACCGGCGGGTATCTGGGCACAGGCCTTATGAGGGGGCTTCCGGAGGTAATACCGGTTGCGGAAAGCGATTTTATCTTCTCGGCAATATGCGAGGAGCTCGGCGTAATCTTCGGGCTCACGCTGATACTCGTGATAGTCAGCATATTCATATCCTTTGTAAATGTATCGATGAAGTGCAGGGATCCCTTCTACAAATATGTGTCCTTCGGCTTCTCGGTGATATACATTGTTCAGTCGTTGTTAAACTTGGGCGGCGTGACAAAATTCATCCCGTCGACCGGCGTGACGCTGCCTCTTATAAGCTACGGCGTCAGCTCGGTTTTGAGCACACTTGTGATATTTGCGGTTATCCAGGGAATATATGTGGTAACCACAAGAGAGGCAATAAAGAATGAAAAAGACAGAGAACGGGCAAGAAACTTCCTCGAGCAGGCCAATGCCGCAATCTCAGCAGAAGAGTGAAGACATTGCGGAGAGGATTCGGAATAAGATTGCTTCGGAAGAAGAATTCTTAAGAAGAGAAGAGGAAAAGGAAGCCAACAATCGAAGAAAGAACCGGCCGGTGGTCGTAATCACGTATCTTATGGTGGCGGTCTTTATGTGCTTGGTGGTTTACATAATCTACTTCATGCAGATGAAGGCAGAGGTTACCATAGCCAACAGCAGAAATGTGAGACAGGATACATTTGCAGACAGGGTTGTGAGGGGAAGCGTGATTACCAGCGACGGTGAGGTCATAGCCGAAACCGTGGTTGATGAGAATGGCAATGAAAAGAGACACTATCCTTACGGCAACATGTTCGCACATGCGGTGGGCTACGATACCCACGGACGCTCCGGGCTTGAGCTTTCGGGCAATTTCTATATGCTGAGGTCGCATACGAACATAGTCGAGAAGATTACTAAGGGCTTAAAGGACGAAAAGCAGCGCGGTGACAATATAGTCACGACCTTGGATAAGCGTCTTCAGGAGACGGCGTACAACGCTCTCGGCTATGCCAACGGAGCGGTGGTTGCTATCGAGCCTTCGACGGGACGCATCCTCTGCATGGTTTCGAAGCCCGATTTTGACCCCAACGATATAGAAAATGTGTGGGAGTACCTGCACACCGAAGAGGGCGAAAAAAGCTCGGTTTTGCTCAATCGCGCAACGCAGGGAATGTACGCGCCCGGCTCTACATTTAAGGTGGTTACACTGCTTGCTTACTTAAGGGAGCACCCGAATGACGCATCAAACTACGATTATACCTGCTACGGCGAGGATGATTATGCCAATGTCGAGATAAGCTGCGCCGGCGGTTACGCCCACGGCGAGGTATCTTTGGAGAGCTCGCTTGCGTATTCTTGCAATACGTCATTTGCGAATATCGGTATGACGTTAGATAAGGCAGGGTATAAGAAGACTGCCGAGGACTTCCTTATCAACAAGGATCTTCCTTACGACGGAGAGTATTACAAGTCGCATTTTGACATAGACGCGTCAAGCAAGGATACGGAGATACCGCAGACAGCCATAGGACAGGGCGAGACGAGAATCACTCCGCTTCAGAATGCGATAATCATGTGCTCGATAGCGAACGGAGGCGAGCTTATGAAGCCCTACCTGATAGACGGGGTGGAGAGCGCAAACGGGACTAAGATTAAGACCATGAAGCCAAAGAGCGCAGGCTCTCTAATTCAGCCTTCTGAGGCAAAGGAGCTTACGGAATATATGAAGTCAGTCTGTGATTACGGTACCGCGGCATGGTACTTCTCGGATACCTCTTATGATGTTGCGGGCAAGACCGGAACTGCAGAGTATGACAATGAGGGAAGCTGCAACTCCTGGTTTGCCGGCTTCTCAAACCCCGAGCATCCGGACCTTGTGGTCAGCGTGATAGTCGAAGACTCCGACGAGAACGGAATCAATGCCACAGGGGTAGCAAGACAGTTGTTTGATACTTATTATGCGGGACAATAAATGTTTGTAGGAGGGAAGAAAATGGTAAAGCACATTATCTTATGGCAGCTTAAGGACGAGCTTAACGCTGAGGAAAAGGAAGAGGTAAAAGCCAAAATTAAGGCGGGGCTTGAGGGCCTTAAGGGACAGATTCCGGGACTTCTCGAAATCCATGTTCAGACGGAGCGCTTAGCTTCATCAAACGCGGATCTTATGCTTGATTCAAGCTTTGAGGATGAGGTCGCGCTTAAAGGGTATGCGGTTCACCCGGCGCATGTTGCGGTGGCCGACGGTGTTGTAAGACCGAACGCAAAGACAAGGATTTGCATTGATTTTTAATATAGATGCAGCTTATGAACAGCAGCTTATAAGGAAAAGGGATGTGTTTAAGAAAAAAACGGGCACATCACAAGCGTTGAAAATAATAATGATTTCAGCAAAGGGGCTGTCCGGAACGGCTCATACTTCTTATATATCTGATACAATAACGCTTGATGATCTTTTTGAGGGATAGAATTATAGGATAGATATAGTCAATTCCAAAAAACTATGGCACTATCCGTGTTTTCGTAGTAGAATACGGATAGTGTTTTTTGTGTACGGTAGCGCTGTTTTGGGCGGTGACCGGCTGATGAATAATCAGCCGGTTTTATTTTGTCCTTGCGATATATGAATAAAAGGTGTATACTGTCCGCCGAATAAAACTATTTAAAGGATTGTGGGACAAATGGCAAAGAATCTTGTAATAGTGGAGTCGCCGGCGAAGGCGAAGACAATTAAGAAGTACCTCGGTTCAAACTACGAGGTTATGGCGTCAAACGGGCATGTGAGGGACCTTCCCAAGAGCCAGATGGGTATCGATATAGAAAATGATTTCGAGCCCAAGTACATTACAATAAGGGGAAAAGGTGAGCTGCTCGCTGCGCTGAGGAAGGCAGTGAAGAAGGCGGATAAAATATATCTTGCGACTGACCCTGACCGTGAGGGGGAGGCTATATCCTACCACCTTTCCATAGCGCTTAATCTCGAGGGAAAGAGCTATAAGAGAATAACCTTCAATGAGATTACCAAGAATGCGGTTAAAGCTTCGATTAAAGAGGCAAGAGAGATAGACATGAACTTGGTCGATGCGCAGCAGGCGAGACGTGTGCTCGACAGGATGGTGGGCTACTCCATAAGCCCCCTGCTCTGGGCTAAGATCAAGAGGGGACTTTCCGCAGGACGTGTGCAGAATGCTGCGTTAAAGCTTATCTGCGACAGGGAGGCAGAGATAGAGAAGTTCATACCGGAGGAGTATTATTCGCTTTCGGTGCTTCTTGACAAGGGCAATAAGACAAAACCTGTTGAGATGCATTATTCAAAAGACAGGCTTTCAAAGTCTGAGCTTGAGGAGATATTAAAGGATATAAAGGGTAAGGACTTTACCGTAGAGGATATCAAGACAACGGAGAGAAGCAAGAAGCAGCCGCTTCCTTTTACCACGAGTACCCTGCAGCAGGAGGCCGGCAAGAAGCTAAACTTTGCGACTGCCAAGACCATGAGGGTTGCCCAGCAGCTCTACGAGGGCGTGGACATAAAGGGAATGGGAACGGTAGCTCTTATTACCTACTTAAGAACCGATTCGGTGCGTGTGTCAGATGAGGCCGACAAATCTGCAAAGGATTACGTAAGGTCGCAGTTTGGAGATGAATATGTTGGCAATACAGAGGTTAAGTCCACCGGAAGAAGGATACAGGATGCCCACGAGGCAATCCGTCCGACGGACATCAGCATAACTCCCGGTGCCATAAAGGATAAGGTCAGCAGGGATCAGTTCAGACTGTACCAGCTTATATACAATCGCTTCCTCGGAAGTCGTATGGCTCCCGCGGTTTACGAGACTGACACGGTTACCGCAGTGGCAAATAAGAGGAGCTTCAAGGCAGCAAATACAAGAGTTAAGTTCCAGGGTTTCCTTGCGGTATATGAGTCTGACGAGGAGAAGACAGAGAAGGTAAATCTGTCAGGCCTTTCAAAGGGCGACAGCTTAAAGCTCTCAGGCGAGCCGGAGAGTGCTCAGCACTTTACTCAACCGCCGTCACATTTTACAGAGGCGATGCTCGTAAAGACCATGGAGGAGCTCGGTATAGGCAGGCCGTCTACCTACGCACCTACAATCTCGACGATAATCGCCAGAAGATACGTGGCGAAGGAGAACAAGAACCTCTTCGTGACTGAACTCGGTGAGGCGGTAAACAGGATGATGTGCGACGCATTCCCGGAGATTGTTGACACCAGCTTTACGGCAAATATTGAGACACTTCTTGATACCATAGAGGACGGAGACATCCAGTGGAAGGTAGTGATCAGGAACTTCTACCCGGATCTTCATGATGCGGTTGAGAAGGCTGACAAGGAGCTTGATTCGGTCAAGATAGAAGATGAGGTTTCAGATGTGAAGTGTGACCAGTGCGGGCGCATGATGGTCATAAAGTACGGACCTCACGGCAAGTTCCTCGCATGCCCCGGATTCCCGGAGTGCAGGAATACAAAGCCTTATCTCGAGAAGCTTGGAGTACCGTGCCCGATGTGCGGCAAGGAGATTGTGATAAGGAAGACCAAGAAGGGCAGAAGATTCTACGGTTGCGAGAACGGACCCGACTGCGAGTTCATGTCATGGGCAAGACCGGTTGCGAAAAAGTGCGCAAAATGCGGCTCCTATATGGTTGAAAAAGGCGATAAGATAGTGTGCTCAGACGCCGCTTGCGGCTACAGCGAGGCGAAGGGCGAATAATTGACATAAAGGGTTGTTGTGTGATAAAATTATACCGTATGGGCTTTAGGTCCAAACGGTATAATTTTTATGCACACGACTGCGTAAGGAAAGTAGTCACTACGTGACACGCAGTCGGCGCGGCAGGTATGCTTCGCATACCTGATTATAAAGAGAAGGTTAACTAAAAATGAACACATGTCGATATAATAGATGTAACTATATCTTGAATTCTATAACAAGGACTGTTCTTGCGAGCACGGAAGCTCTAAACCGGAGGTGAGAGAATGATCAACACGGACATTTACAACTATGTCAACATTCTCGATAAGGCCGCTGATGCTTCCAGCTTCAGGAATGAGCTTATCAGCAACAATATCGCGAATGTCGATACCCCTGATTATAAGAGAAAAGATTTGAATTTCGAGAATATCCTTCAGGCAGAGCTCGGCGGAGAGAAGAATCTTTGGACTGCCGTTAAGAATGCAAATATGGACTTAGAGACGCTTGATCCGCAGGTTTACACTGACAATGCGAATCTGTCCTACAGGCTCGACGGCAACAATGTGGATATCAATACCGAGGAGGCGTACCTCGCCGAAAACCAGATCAAGTATCAGACCTTGATCGACTTGATGAATCAGGAGTTCGGAAGATACAAGACAGCCATGAGTAACGGATCATAAGAAATGTGAGGTGTAGACTATGGGTGTTTTTTCGGCAATGAATGTGGCTGCCACGGGAATGACCGCGCAGCAGCTCAGAATGGACATAATAGCAGAGAACATCGCCAACGCAAGCACAACCCGTACTGAGGACGGGACGGCTTACAGGCGTAAGATACCGGTATTCTATGAGAAGGATACGACTGCGTTCGACCACATTTTGAACGGATATTTGAGCCATTACCAGCCTAACGGCGTGAAGGTTCCTCAGATAGTTGAGGACCCTTCGCAGCTTAAGATGGTTTATGAGCCTGATAATCCTGATGCGGACGAGAACGGCTATGTGCTTTATCCTAATGTGGATACCGTAACTGAGATGACTAACCTGATAGACTCAAGCCGCGCATATGAGGCTTCGGCTACGGCGTTCAACGCTGCAAAGGCCATGGCCTCAAAGGGCTTGGAGCTTTTCGGATAAGGAGGTAGATCATTATGTCTTTAACTCCTGTTAATCTGTTCTCTGACGGCTATACCACACTCAACGGTATAGAGAATCTGTCCTCGGCGGGTTCCGTAGACAGGGCAGCGAAAACCCTGTCCCTGAATTCTCCTCAGGGCACTTCCGTCAAGAAGACCGATACAGCTTTTGATGTAATCCTTAATGCGGCAGTGGATATGTACAAGGAGGCCGACTCCCTGCAGAAGGCAGCAGAGTCCTCGGAGATGAGCTTTGCCCTCGGCTACACCGACAATATCCATGACCTCGCCTTGGCGCAGCAGAAAGCGAATATATCTTTACAATACACAGTCAAGGTTACCAACGCCGTAGTAACAGCTTATAAAGAATTAATGCAAATGCAGTTATAAAAAAACTATAATAAAAATACATGTCCGGGAGCACGGGCCACATACTTCGTGCCGACCGACACCAAAAATGAGAGCACACCATGAGAGACTTTTTTTCTAAACTACCACAGAAGATAGTTGAATTCTGGAAACGATATACAAGAAGACAGAAGGTTCTGTTCTTTTCAGTCTTAGCAGCGGTCTTGATCACCCTGATAGGACTCTTTATGATTCTCAACAGGACCACCTATGTAAGGCTTGCCTCATTTGAGAACACGGCCGCAACCGCACAGGCTGCAAATGTACTCGAGGAAAACGGGGTTAAGATCAAGGTATCAAGCGACGCTTTAAGCATCGATGTCGATGAAAAGCAGGCCTCACAGGCAAGACTTCTCTTAGGGCAGAACGGCATAAGCGCAAACTTAAATAATACGGGTTATGACTGGCTTTTCGATAACAGCTTTAACACAACGGATTCGGAGAAAAAACTGAAGGCGAAGATCAATCTGCAGTCCACGATGGCCGCGGACATCAAGAACATCGAAGGTGTAATGAATGCCTCGGTTACCATCAATCTTCCCGAGAGCAACAATACAATCTACTCCGATGAGAAGCAGACTACCGTAAGCATCATGCTTACCACGAACTCGAATTTCAAGGCTGAACAGGCTAACAGCATTGCTCTTTATGCGAGTGGATGCGTTGGCAATTCCGGCACGGAGAATATAACCATTATCAACAACGAAGGCAAGCTTCTCTTCTCGGGCTCGAGCTCGGGTTCGACTGCAGCATTAAATAACAAGCTTATGATACAGCAGCAGGTGGAGGAGTTTTACAACAGCAAGATATGGAACCTTATGGTCAATTCAGGAAGGTATGATGAGGTTGCCGTATCTGCGAATCTTAAAATAAATCTTTCTGACAAGGAGATATTCAACAGGGAATACTACTCTAACGATGAAGACGACACAGGTCCAAAGGAGACTTATTATTACTACCTTGCCGAGAATACCGACGGTACCGGAGGCGTGGTCGGAACCGATGCTAACGGAGAGGAGATTACGGATTATAACCTCCTTGACAATGCAAACGGCCAGTCAAGCTTAAACCTTATCAAGGAAACCTACGCTACAAGCTACACTGATACAAAGACCATAACACCTGTCGGTGATGCGGATATGACTGAATCCAGCATGGGTCTTTATCTCACAAAGTATATCAACTACAACGAGGATGAGATGAAGAAGAGCGGCGAGCTCGAAGGCACCACATTTGACGAGTTCAAGGCAGCCAATTCCGAGGTTACGGAGGAGACGAACCCGGCAGACATCGTGACACTTCTTGCCAAGGCAACCGGCATGAAGGAAGGTAACATCCAGGTCGTTATAAGAAATGTACCGATGTTCTATCCGTCGGAGCCCAAGGAGATACCCATACAAAGCATACTTTCGATACTGCTTGCGCTGCTTATAGGCGCGTTGCTTTTATTCGTGGTATTCAAGAGCATGAAGACAGAGGAGATAGTGGAGGTGGAGCCCGAGCTTTCGGTTGAGGCTCTGCTTGCAACGACAAAGGAGAATCAGACCTTGGATGACATTGAATTCTCTGACGGTTCAGAGACCATGAACCAGATTAATAAATTCGTTGATGAGAACCCCGAGGCGGTTGCTGCATTGCTCAGAAACTGGCTGAATGATGATTGGGAGTGATGAATAATGGCTGAAGAAAAAGATAAAGAGGAAGTCCTCGAAAAATACTCCGGTGTGCAGAAGGCTGCGGTTCTTCTTATAGTGCTCGGACCCGAGCGTTCCGCTAAGGTATTCCAGCACTTAAAGGATGATGAAATCGAGAACTTAACGCTTGAGATAGCGAACACGAAGACCATACCCGGTGATGTAAAGGATGCGGTTGTAGATGAATTCTATGAGATCTGTCTCGCCCAGCAGTACATTGCGGAGGGTGGTATTACCTATGCCAAGCAGCTTCTTGATAAGGCACTTGGTCCGGAAAGGGCCCGTACCGTTATCGGAAAGCTTACAGCGTCTCTTCAGGTGCGTCCTTTCGAGTTTATGCGAAAGACAGATCCGAGTCAGTTGCTTAACTTTATTCAGGACGAGCACCCACAGACCATAGCTCTTATCCTTTCGTACATGCCTTCGGCACAGGCGGCGGCTGTAGTCAGCGCGTTAGCACCTGAAAAACAGGCGGATGTTGCTCGAAGGATAGCTTTGATGGATCGCACCAGCCCGGATATGATCAAGGAGGTTGAGAAGGTTTTGGAGAGAAAGCTTTCATCTCTTGTCAATCAGGATTACACGATAGTCGGCGGTGTAGATGCTATCGTTAACATACTTAATACAGTTGACCGAAGCACAGAGAAGCATATCATGGAGGAACTCGAGATCGATGAGCCGGAGCTTGCGGACGAGATCAGAAGAAAGATGTTCGTGTTCGAGGATATCCTTCTTTTAGACAACAGATCCATTCAGACTGTACTTCGAGAGGTCGATAACAACGAGCTTTCCATTGCGCTTAAGAATGCAAATGAAGAGGTTCAGAAGGCTATATTCGACAACCTTTCATCGCGTCTTGCGGCCATGATCAAGGAAGACATGGAATTCATGGGTCCCGTCAAGCTCAAGGACGTTGAGGAGGCTCAGCAGAAGATCGTTAATATTATAAGAAAATTAGAAGATTCGGGCGAGATTGTCATTTCGCGTGGCGGAGGTGACGAGATAGTTGTCTAATCTTTTCAAGTCGGGTTTTTCGAATATCAAACAGGTATCATCGGAGCCTTTTATAATCGATGCAAACAAGAACCCTTCGGGTAGGATACTTAGACCTTTAGAGGAACGTGAGGATGAGGAGCCTGTTATTCCGGAAAACGAGGAGCTTCTTGACGATGCCATGAACAAGGCCAGCGATATCTTAAATGAATCGCGGGCCAAAGCCAATGCGATAATCGATTCGGCCATGGCCGAGTCCGAGCATATAAAGGAAAAGGCTTATTCCGACGGTTATAACCAGGGACTTTCCGACGGCAATATGGAGGCCATGAAGCGATCGGATGCGTACTTAAGCAGGATAGAGGAAGAAAAATCCGTATTCATGGAAAACTACGATCGCGAGATGGAGGAGAAGCTTAAGAGCGCCTCCGATAAGCTTATCGACACCTGCTGCGCGATAATACAGAAGATGACCGGGATCCTTGTGGATGAGTACAAGCCGGTCATGCTTCATATGATTAACAATTCGCTTTTGGAACAGGACACGAGCCACAGGTTTACAATCAAGGTTGCGGAGGAATTATATCCCTACATAAGCGATAATTATGACAGGCTTGTGGGAGCGACCAACCCGAGCATAACCTTAGAGATATTCGGAGATCCGAAGCTGAACAAAAGACAGTGCCTGATAGAGTCGGACAACGGTATCATAGATCTTTCCATGGATGTTCAGGTGAATAATCTTATCACCGCCTTTAAGATGCTTGCAGGGGAACAATAACTTATGCTTAAAGACATAGAGACTGACAAGTACAGAGTGCTTATCAACCGTGATTTCACGGAGCATTTCGGTATGGTTACGAAGGTTGTCGGCCTGACGGTTGAGTCTGTCGGACCGCCGGCTAAGCTCAACGACATGTGTGAGATAACCTCTAAGGACGGTAGTGTGACCGTTATGTCCGAGGTGGTGGGCTTCCGTGACAGCAAGGTTCTTTTGATGCCCTATGATACTGTGGACGGAATTGGACTCGGTGCGACTGTGAAGAATACGGGGAAAAAGCTTTCGGTCAAGGTCGGTGACGACCTGCTCGGCCATGTCTTCGACGGTATAGGAAGACCGATGGACGGCAAGTCGGTATCGTGGTCCGAAGAGTATCCGATAGATGCGGATTCTCCCGACCCCATGAAGAGAAAGCTCATATCTGAGGTTCTGCCTCTCGGGGTAAAAGCGGTTGACGGACTGCTGACCTTAGGCAAGGGACAGAGGATAGGAATATTTGCAGGAAGCGGTGTGGGCAAGAGTACGCTCCTCGGAATGTTTGCAAGAAATACAAAGGCCGACATCAATGTCATAGATCTTATAGGCGAGCGTGGCAGGGAGGTCGGCGAATTTATAGAGAGAGATTTGGGTGAAGAGGGCTTAAAGAGGTCTGTGCTCGTTATAGCAACCTCGGACAAGCCGGCCCTGATCAGAAAAAAGGCGGCTATGACAGCGACTGCGATTGCGGAGTACTTCCGTAATCAGGGGCGGGATGTGCTTCTGATGATGGACTCGTTGACGCGATTTTCCATGGCGCAGAGGGAGATAGGGCTTGCGTCGGGCGAACCGCCTGTAACGAGAGGGTACCCGCCTTCGGTATATGCAGAGCTTCCGAGGCTGCTTGAGCGTGCGGGTAATACCTACGAGGGTTCTATTACGGGGCTTTATACAGTGCTCGTTGACGGTGATGATTTCAACGAGCCCATAACCGATACGGCAAGAGGAATACTTGATGGGCACATCGTGCTCTCGAGAGCCTTAGGACATAAGAATCATTATCCTGCAATCGACGTCTTGGCGAGCATTTCGAGATGCATGAGCGCCATAGCGACGCCCGATCACAAAAAGCTTGCGGGAAGGCTTAAAAATGTACTCGCGACCTATAACGACGCTGAGGACTTAATCAACATCGGTGCCTACAGGTCGGGCTCGAACAAGGACATCGATTATGCCATAACCAAGATAGACAAGGTCAACGACTTCCTTATGCAGGATGTGAACGCAAAGTTTCTGTTTGATGATGAGATAAGATTGCTCGGAGAGATATTCCAGTAAAAGATTCTTCGGGCTAAAGCCGGAGGAATGACACTGTGTCAGCCTTAAGCGAAGTTAAGGATCTTAAATATGGCTAAATTTATTTACAGGATGCAGAACATCCTCGATATAAAATACAAGCTTGAGGAATCCGCGAAGCAGGCCTACGGTGAGGCAAGGGTAAAGCTCACAGAGGAGGAGGAAAAGCTCGAGGCGTTAAAGCGGCGCAAAGAGGAGTATATCGAGGCATATAGGCGGTCTCTTGAGGGAAAGCTTGTATTTGTCGAGATAGAGGAGAATTCCAATGCTGTGGATCTTATGGACGGCGTGATAGCGGCTCAGAACGAAAATGTAAAGAAAGCGAGCCGAAACCTTGAGCTTGCCCGACAAAAGATGGCCGAGGCGATGCAGGAAAGAAAGATGCATGAGAAGCTCAAGGAGAAGAAGTTTGAGGAGTTTGTCGAGGAGCTGAACGCCGCGGAGGCTAAGGAGATCGACCAGGTAGTATCGTATCAATATAATAACAAAGAGAAAGACGATGACGACAATTGATGTAATATATAATTGCGCGAAACAATAAAGAAAAGGACGAGAACGATGGCTGATAAGAAGGATAAAAAAGAAAAAAAAGAGGGAGTGGGCTTTGCCGGCTTTCTTATTGTGGTTCTTATAATCACTACATGGCTTTCGGTCATGGCTCTTCTTATAAAGCTTGATGTGGGTGGCTTCGGAAGCGGAGCTCTGCGCCCTATATTAAAGGATGTTCCGGTAATCAACAAGATTCTTCCGGATGCTACGGATGAGGAGACTGCTAGAGAAAGCGATTACCCTTACACCAATCTTGCCGATGCTCTGCAGCAGATCAAGAAGCTCGACGCCGCCTTAGGCAGCAAGGACGCCGAGATAGGAGCATTAAACGACAAGGTGGCTGAACTTGAAAAGGAGGTTGCCCGCCTGAAGACCTTTGAGCAGCAGCAGGAGGAGTTTGAACAGGAAAAAAATAAATTTTATGATGAAATAATCTATGGAGAATCCGCCCCAAGTGCCGATACATATATTGAGTGGTATAATTCAATCGACGCCGAGAAGGCGGAGGAGATATACAGGGATATGATAACCTCCAGGCAGGCGGATGAGGATATAAAGAAGCTTGCAAAGTCCTACGAGACCATGGATGCGAAGAAGGCTGCGGCAATACTCGCGACCATGAGCAATGATCTTGACACGGTGGCGCTCATAATGAGTCAGCTTTCCGACGCGGCGAAGGGCAAGATTCTTGCGGAGATGGAGGCAGATTATGCCGCTCTTGTTACAAAAAAGCTTATGCAATAAATAACAGGAGGTAATAAGATGGCAACTATATCAAAGATAGACGGTATAGCGGGAAATATGGCACAGCTTAATGCCAAGTCAGGCGTGAATAAAAGCGACAAGGATGTCAGTGCCTCCGATGCATTTTCAAGTTTGCTCAAATTAGCCGGCGGCGGTATCAATCTGGACGCCGGTTCTAAAACAGGAACCCCAATCAATACGGATTTTAATAAAGCAAGTGATACTGTGCCTGCGCCGGCGCGCCCGGCCGAGGCGGCATCAAAGCCTGCGAAGAGCGGAAGGGATGATGCGTATTCCAAACCCTCACAGGATAATGCTTATGACAAAAAGCAGGACAGCGCTGTAAAGACAGACAGGCCACAGACAGATAATTCCGCAAAAAGCGTTAAGAATAACGATAAGCCTGCGGATAAGGTGGCAGATAACACCGACAAGGCAACGGCAGTCACCGATAATGCGCCGGTCACCGAGGAAGCGGTTGATGATACCGCTGTTGTGACAGAGGTTATAGCGGGAGTATTCGATATACTCAAGGAAGCTTTAAGTGTGGATGACGCAGAGCTTTCAAACCTTCTTGAGGAGACGGGAGTATCTGTCGAAGAGCTTCTTTCACCCGAAGGACTTCAAAGCTTTATCTTAAAGGTCGGAGGGAATACAGAGGTTGATATGCTTGTGGATGAGAACCTGGCGCAGGCAGTCAACGATGCCGTAGAAGGATTGGAAAATCTTCTTGACGAGAACGGCATAAAGGACACGAATGAATTTGCGGCAAAGGTAGCTGAAATAAGCGCAAAGCAGGAAGAAACTGATTTTGTTCAGACAGAAGAAAAGACTGAGAGACCTGAGCTTGTATTAGGTCGAGAGAATAAAACCGAAAATGATGACGCGCAGAATGTCAATGCATACAATACCGAGGAGCAGAACGTAGCCGAAAGCCAGGCAACCCGGAATACCGGCAGTCAGGCGGGGACGGGAAGCGAGTCTTCGGGAACATTTGCGCAGACGACGGCACAGCCTGAGCTTTCGCAGCAGTCGGCTGAGGTGAGACAGGACTTTACAGGAGCTATGAATAACCTTAATCAGGCGGTAGCTGCCAATCCCGAGGCGCAGGGCACCGTATATGTTGAGGGTGTGGGCGAGGTAAAGCAGTCGGACATCATAAGTCAGGTGATAGATGATATAAAGGCTAACTCAAAGGGCGGAGTTGACTCTCTTGAGGTAGTGTTAAATCCTGAGCAGCTCGGCAAGGTACACATCAATGTCGTATCCAAGAACGGCGTGATGCAGGCTCAGATAACAGCTGAGACCGAGGCTGCGAAGAATGCGATAGAGCAGGGGATAATCTCCTTAAAGGAGAATCTTGAGCAGCAGGGCTTAAAGGTTGACGAGGTTGAGGTAATGCTTGCCAACTACGAGTTCTTCAACGAAGAAAGAGAGGCTGAGCTTGAGGAGAGACGGGGCGGAAGAAGAGGAAATTCTAACAGCTCCGATGATGAAGGCGACGGAAACGAAGGCAATGCTGCTTTGACCGAGGACAGGACCGTGCTCGAGTCTAAAGGCAGCAGCGTAAGCTATACAGCATAATACAACAGAAAGGAGAGACAAAAATGGCAGATAATGTAGTAAACGCCATAACGGCGCAATCAAATTCCTATGTCAGTTCAAAATCAAAGGAAAAGGGACAGAATGACCTTGACAAGGAAGCCTTTTTAAAGCTTCTTGTTACACAGATGCAGTATCAGGATCCGATGAACCCCGGCGACTCGACCGAGTATATGTCACAGTTGGCGCAGTACTCGTCGCTTGAGGCAACCATGAATATATCCGATGCGGTTGAGAAGGGCAATGCACTTAACATGGTAGGCAATTACGTAATCATGAACGCCAAGGATTCGGCAGGTAACAATGCTCCGATAAGCGGGCTTGTACAGTATGCGACCATCAAGGACGGAGAGATACTTCTTTCAATCAACGACAATTACTATCCGGCTTCGGATCTTGACTCGGTTGTCGATTATGATTATTTCCTCTACCTGAGAGAGCATGCGGGTGAGACCGGTATAACCGCAGTTGGCGGAGACGACTTGCCGGAGGGCGCAGCTGAGGATGCTGCTGCAAACACTGCAGAAACAAAGACCGAGGAAGCGTAACAAAAAGACCTTAGACCTATTAAGCTTAAAGGGAGGAAAGATATGAGTGGTATCAATTCGGATTTTATATCCGGTTTTCGTTCCGTAGAGCAGGCTAAGGGGATGTATCTTGGCACGGATGCCACAAAGGAAAGACCGGACGTAGAAAAACAGGCGGTTAAGAACTCCGGTACATTTTCCGATATACTTAATGAGAGTTTTGATAAAAACGGACTTAAGTTTTCAAAGCACGCGAACACAAGACTTGAAAGCCGCGATATAGTCTTGAGCGATTCGCAGTTTGAAAGACTCTCGGAGGGTGTCACCAAGGCAAAGGATAAGAATATCAACGAGACCCTGGTGATGATGGACAATTTGGCATTCATAGTAAATGTCAGGAACAACACGGTAGTAACTGCTCTTGATCCAAATGAAGACAGCAGCGTGTTCACGAATATTGATGGCGCTGTCATAGTATAAAGCCGGACCTGATTCGATATATCCGATAAGGAGGCTTTAGTTCCCCCGAACGACAGAAGGGGACAGCAAGGCAGATTTATATTAAACGAGGAGGTCAACCATTATGATGAGATCACTTTACTCTGGTGTTGCAGGCTTAAGAACACACCAGACCAAGATGGATGTTATAGGTAACAATATAGCTAACGTTAACACTATGGGTTTTAAGTCCGCAAGTGTGCTTTTCAGAGATGTTCTTTACCAGACCAGTGCCAATGCTACAGGTGCAACGGCTACCACCGGTGGTACCAACGTATCACAGATAGGTCTCGGTGCTAAGATGAGTTCTATTCAGACTTCGATCACAAGCAGCGGCGCTGCTCAGTCGACAGACAATCCTTACGATCTTATGCTCAACGGTCCGCAGTTCTTCATAGTAAGCCGTAACGGACAAAACTGCTTTACCAAGGTCGGTGCCTTCGAGGTCGACGGCTCCGGTACTCTGGTTACATCGAATGGTTATCAGGTAATGGGATGGCAGGTCGATCCTGATAATCCGAACTCAGTGCGTCGTGATACCGTATCGGCATTAAAGCCCGAGGCAGAGGAAAATAAGGTATCCAACCCGGAGATGACTACGAAGTCATATCTTACCGGAAATGTGGATCTTACTGATCCTGACCTTACATCCGTTGACGGAGGCACACTTTCGCTTTCGATGTATGATTCGCTCGGTTACAGCTACAATGCAAAATTCCAGTTAAAGCAGGATGAAGGAGTGGACGATCATTCAATCTACACCCTGACGCTTACATCCTTAAAGGATTCGAATAATGTGGAGCTTTTAGGTGAGGACGATAAGAGTACAACCGATGTGGTTGAGGGCGGTTATCTTGCAACCATGACAAAGCTTGACAAGGAAGGCGTTACCCAGGGAACAAGTGGCCTCTCGGTTAAGGTTAAGTTCAATGCGGATAACGGTTCCTTCGAATATGTGGGTG
Organism: Lachnospiraceae bacterium; assembly: GCA_017525525.1. Classification (GTDB taxonomy): domain Bacteria; phylum Bacillota; class Clostridia; order Lachnospirales; family Lachnospiraceae; genus Coprococcus_C. The sequence continues at coordinate 79,009 of JAFXSQ010000066.1, forward strand.
ATGAGATTATTCCGGAGACTACGGATGCAAACGGAAAGATTGATAAGAGTAAGTGGACATCGGATATTCTTCTCAACATACAGCCGAATCCGAATGCCAAGGATGCGGACGGAAACCCGATTGAAAGAGGCGATGTGTTCTTCGGAACCCAAACCGAAAAGGTCAAGACTGCAGACGGCGAGCATGAGGTGCCGAAGGGCATCCGTATGGATTTCTCACACCTTACGATGTACGAGTCATCCGGAAATTCCACGGCTAAAATCGTAAGAGGAGCAACAGACTCTACGGGATCGGGCCGTGCGATGGGTAAGCTCAACGATGTTTCTATCGACAAGTCCGGTAAGATGTACGGTGTGTACACCAACGGCGAGACAAAGCTTCTCGGTCAGATAGCGGTTGCGGCATTCGCTAACCCTATGGCTATGGAAGCAATCGGTGATTCTATGTATAAGACAACCCAGAACTCAGGTGTGTTCGACGGTATAGGTGTATCGGTTGATGAGGGTGGCGGAAGCATGACACAGGGTGTTTTGGAGATGTCAAACGTAGACCTTTCAAGTGAGTTTACGGAAATGATTACAACCCAGAGAGGTTTCCAGGCAAATTCAAGAATAATCACTACTTCGGACAGCATGCTTGAGGAACTTGTAAACCTTAAGAGATAATGAATAAGATCCTTCGCATTCGCTCAGGATGACACAGGTAAAAATTTACCGAATTGGTGTCATTCTGAGCGTAGCGAAGAATCTTTTGTTATAGGGATAAAAGACACGGCTTGACGTATCAGATACGTACAAACCGTGTTTTCAATTTTAGTAGACATAACCCTCTTCTTGTGCTATAATCTTATAGATTGCGGGGAGGTAATTCCTACACGGTCGAAGGAGTTTGGGGAAGATGATTGAGGTGACGAGATTCAAGGGCTCTAAGGTCATACTGAATGCGGAGCTTATTGAAAGTGTGGAGGAGACTCCGGATACGGTCATTACCTTGACCAGCGGAAAGAAGTTTGTTGTTGAAGAGACCGGCGAACAGGTGGTCTCGCTTGTTATTGATTATAAAAGAAAGATACACACCGTGGTTGCATGACAGGGTTTTATCCTGACGCTCGGTTGTAGATTAAGAGGTGGAAGTAAGTGGATATAGCATCGTTAATCGGTATGATGATGTGTCTCGGACTTATGGTGTTCGGTATGGTATTCGGTAAGAGCTTTTCGGCGGTATTAAACTTCCTTGACCCGCCATCGGCGCTTATCACCTTCGGTGGTGCTTTCGGAGCGGTTCTGATGATGAATCCGATGTCGGATTTCATCAAAGGTCTTAAGTCATTTACACTTATATTCAAGGTGCCTGCTGCGAACGAAGTGGATACCATAAGAAGTATCATAGACCTTTCAAATCTCGCAAGGCGTGAGGGACTTCTTGCGCTTGAGGAGAGTGCCAACAATCTTGAGGATGAGTTCATGAAGAAGGGAGTCATGCTCATAGTGGACGGTACCGATCCCGAGCTTGTCAGAAGTATTCTCGAGGCTGACCTTGTAAATACGGATGCGAGACATCAGGGAAATATCGGCTTCTGGAAAAATGTGTGTGCCATGGGACCTGCGTGGGGAATGATCGGTACGCTTATCGGTCTTGTGCTCATGCTTAAGGACCTGTCGGATCCCGACTCCATCGGACCGAACATGGCCGTTGCTCTTATCACAACATTCTACGGCTCGGTGCTTGCAAACTGGATATGTACTCCGGTTGCCAACAAGCTTGATGCGTACAATTCGGCAGAGATGAAATTAAAAGAGATGATGATCGAGGGTATCCTGTCCATACAGGCAGGCGAAAACCCTCGTGTCATAGAAGAGAAGTTGAAGGCCTTCCTTGCTCCCGGCGAGAGGTCGCAGTTCAGTGAAGAGGGTGGATCATAATGGCAAAGAGAAAGGAAAAACCGCCCGAGGAAGGCGCTCCGGCGTGGATGGCCACGTTCTCGGATCTGATGAACCTGCTGCTTTGTTTCTTTGTGCTTTTGTTCGCATCCTCGACCATGGATGCGGGCAAGATACAGAAGATTGCGGCTTCATTTGACAATATGTCCTTCTCAATCTTAAACAACGGCGCACAGTCGCTGATAAACGGTGAGATGATGTCCGGCGGCGTGACACAACTTCCCGAGACCAAGACCTACCTTCAGCAACAAGGTGAAACCGCAGAAGGAAACGAGGGTAACACCGGAGGCGGCGCGACCAGAACCGATGCAAAGCTTGACGAAGTGTCAAACGCCGAGTTAAAGGCTGAGTATGATGAGAGAGGCGAGAAGGAATCGCAGGAGATGTATGACGAGATTGTCAGCATGTCCGAATCCTACAACATAGAAAGCTTAGTGACGATTGATTACACGAAGCAGTATGTTGAGCTTGAGCTGAACGGTTCGATTTTGTTTGAATCGGGATCGGCTGAGGTTAAGGATGATTCGAAGATGTTCCTGCAGAAGATAGCGAGCATACTTACGAAGTACAAGTACAACATTATCGAAATTGAAGGACATACCGATAATGTTCCGATAACCGGAGGCGGCGCATTTTCTGATAACAGAGCGCTTTCGATGGCGAGAGCGAAGAGTGTGTATGACTTCGTCATCACTCAGGAGAACTTTATAGACGAGAATATGAAGATAGCGGGATACGGCGAGTCAAGGCCGGTTGCCTCAAATGCAACACCTGAGGGCAGGGCCAGAAACAGGCGAGTATCCATCAAGATATACAACGAACAGAATTCCAACTAAGGTGTTAAAGGAGCTCATCCCATGAAGAAGAATCTAATAACAGTCGTAATACTGGCTTTATGCCTGGTTAATCTGGTATTCAATATACTGCTGGTGTTCACATTTATGCCTTCGGCGCAGAAGACGAATAAGCTTATTGATGACATAGCTAAGATACTTGAGCTTGAGCTCGAGAATCAGGTTGAATCAAGCTTTGACGTTGCCAATCTTGATATGTTCCAGTTAGAACAGGGCAATCCGGTCAATCTTGCGCCGGACGGTTCGGGCAAGATGGCGGTGCTTCAGTACGGACTTACGATCAACATGGACAAGACAGCTCCGGATTACGAAAAGCTTGCAGCGAATATACCTCTTTCGACATCGCTCATATATGATGCCGCAAGAAATGTGTTCGGTAAGTACACATACGCGCAGGTTATAGACAATTCGATGCAGAACAAAATAAAGGAAGAACTGCTCGAATCCTTAAGGCAGACCTTCGGAACGGCCAACGGAATCTATTCAATCAGCTTCTACAACTGGGTAGCACAGCAGCAGTAGAGGTCAAATCGTGATGAACGAAAGCTACTAAACGACATATATATTTAATTAAAGAATAAATACTAAGCATACGAGGAGAGGAAAAGCGTGGCTGACGTACTCTCACAAAATGAAATAGACGCCCTCCTAAAGCAGCTTTCCTCGGGTGAGCTCGATGTGGAGGATATAGACGACACTCCCGTTGTCAAGATAAAAGAGTATGATTTCTCGAGACCGGCGAAGTTCTCGAAGGAGCACTTAAGAACCTTGGAGATTATCTTCGAGCATTTCGGAAGATTACTATCGAGCAACCTTCCGGTTTACCTTCGAAAGACGGTCCAGGTGGAGGTTATGAACTCCGAGGCGGTAACCTATCAGGAGTTCTCGAATGCTCTTTTGAACCCGGTTTTGCTGGGTATAGTGAATATGTCACCCTTGACGGGCAACATAATTATGGAGCTTGCAACCAACATCGGCTTTGCAATCATTGACCGACTGCTTGGCGGCAACGGAGAACCTCTTGACAAGAGCAGGGAGTTTTCGGAGATTGAGCTTGGTATCCTTGATAGGATATTCAACATAATCATATCATTACTCCGGGAGCCATGGGCAAATGTGGTCGAGGTCGAACCCTACTTAGAGAGGATAGAAACCAACTCACAGTATGCCCAGATTATCTCTCCGAGTGAGATGATAGCCATCATCACAATCAATGTGAACATAGGCGGAGTCGAGGGACTTATGAATGTCTGTCTTCCCTATATCACCTTAGAGGATGTGATGGATAAGCTCAATACCAGATATTGGTTTGCGACCATGCAGGCGCGTGATGAGGAGAGCTATGCGGATGCCATCGAGGCGGTTATCGCAAAGGCTTTGATACCGGTTACTGCGGAGCTCGGCAAGAGTTCGCTTACGGTGCTTGACTTCATCAATCTGCAGCCCGGCGATATAATCAAGCTTGAGAAGAAAGTCGACGAAGAGCTTGCTGTATATGTCGGCAATATGGTAAAATTCAAGGCGTTGCCCGGATCGTCTTCGGACAATAAATACGCCGTTAAAGTAACAGAGATCATAAGAGAGGAGGAATAAAGCTTATGGACGGAATGCTGTCTCAGGAAGAGATTGATGCCCTCCTGGGAGGCGGTGGCGGCGGTGGCGACAGCTCAGGCCCTTCGTCAACAGCGCTTTCGGATGAAGAGAAAGATGCAATCGGCGAAATCTCCAACATATGTATGGGTACCGCAGCTACAACCCTTTATTCCTTGGTCAACCAGAAGGTTGTAATAACAACGCCGGTGGTTGATGTGACAGATTGGGATACACTCACGGGTGACTATGCAAAGCCCTGTGTATTCATAAATATCCTCTACAAGGAAGGTATAGACGGAAACAACGTCCTTATCTTAAAAGAGGATGATGTAAAGATAATAACGGACCTGATGATGGGAGGAGACGGTCTTAACCCCGCGGATGAGCTGACAGAGCTTCACTTCTCGGCTATATGCGAGGCGATGAACCAGATGATGGGTTCATCGGCGACATCCCTTTCCTCGATGCTCAAGTGCAAGATAGACATAAGCCCGCCTGATGCGGAGCTTGTGGATATGGCAGGCAATATCGACACCAGCAAGGTCAGCGGCTTTATGGACAAGGAGTTCGTTCGCGTTACATTTAAGATGACGATCGGAGAGCTTGTGGACAGTACCATAATGCAACTTTATCCGATTGATTTTGCAAAGACCTTGTTCGATAAGTTCAGCGGGAACGATCAGCCTAAACCGGCTCCCGCGCCTGCGCCTCAGCCGGCACCTGCGCCTCAGCCGGCACCTGCGCCTCAGCCGGCACCTGCGCCTCAGCCGGCACCTGCGCCTCAGCCGGCACCTGCACCGCAACCCGCTCCTCAGGCAGCGCCGCAGCCTGTTCCGCAACCGGCGGCAGGCATACCCGGTATTCCTCCTATGCAGGGAATGCCTATGGCGCCGCAGTTTATGAGCCAGCAGGTAATGCAGCCGGATGTAAACGTTCAGAACGTTCAGTTCCAGAGCTTCGGCCCGATGATAAGCCCTGTTCTCCAGCAGGAGAATATAGACCTTATCATGGATGTGCCGTTAGAGGTATCGGTAGTATTGGGACGCACGAGAAAGTCCATCAAGGAGATTCTCGAGTTTGCGCCCGGTACCATCATAGAGCTCGACAAGCTGGCCGGTGAGCCGATAGATGTCATGGTCAACCAGAAGCTTGTGGCGAAGGGCGAGGTAGTTGTTATCGAAGAAAGCTTCGGTATAAGAATAACCGAGATAATAAAAGAGAAGATGTAACCGCTTGCGGTTATCATAAATTAAGCACAAACTATAACTTATATAAAAGGAGTATGAAATTATGGCAAAGAGTATACTTATCTGTGATGACGCGGCATTCATGAGAATGATGATCAAAGATATTTTAGTCAAGAACGGCTACAATATCGCAGGTGAAGCTGAGAACGGTGCTAAGGCAGTTGAGAAGTATGCCGAGACCAATCCCGATCTTGTCCTGATGGATATTACCATGCCTGAGATGGATGGTATCCAGGCCTTAAAGAAGATCAAGGAGAACGATCCCAACGCCAGCGTTGTTATGTGTTCTGCCATGGGTCAGCAGGCTATGGTTATCGAGTCTATCCAGTCCGGAGCAAGAGACTTTATCGTTAAGCCCTTCCAGCCGGATCGTGTACTTGAGGCAGTAAAGAAAGCAGTGGAGTAATATGGTATTATCCTTTTCGGGCGCCCAGGCAGTCTGGAGCATCCTGAAGCTCCTGCTAATGCTTGTTCTTGTCGTGGCTTTGGCATATGGCACGGCAAAGCTTGTCGGACGTTATCAGGGCGGGCCGGTGAGCAGCAGGAACAATATCAGCATTGTGGAATCCTATCGATTAATGGGCGACAAGTATATTGCCATCGCCAAGATAGGAGATAATTTGTATGCGCTCGGCATCGGTAAGGAGGGGATAAGCCTTATCGATAAGCTCGATCCTGATACGGTGCATCTTCGGAAGGAGTTTGCCGAGAGACAGGACGGGCAGGGAATCAATCCGGCGAATGATGGTGGTTTAGGTACGGGCGCGTCGTTTAAAGACGTGTTGAACGCCTTTAAGAAAAAGTCTGCATCAACAAAATCAGATAACAATAATAACAAAGAGTAGGTCGGAAATGAAATTCAGACGATTAAAGAAAATCATATTTTTCTTCCTTCTGCCGCTTACTCTTGTCGTTTTGTGTTCCGGCACGGTTGCAAGAGCGACCAATGTCACTCCCGACACAGATACGGAACTCGGAGTAGAAGGTAACACCGGTGTTACTCCGGACGGCGGAATTACGGTAGGGCTCACACTTGATACGAATTCTGAAGAGACCAGGCTTTCGGGGACACTTCAGATTCTGTTGGTTATAACGATAATATCTATAGCTCCGTCAATATTGGTTATGTTGACCTCCTTTACGAGACTGGTTATAGTACTGCATTTCGTAAGGCAGGCCGTCGGCACGCAGTCTTCGCCGCCTAACAATGTATTGGTAGGGCTTTCGTTGTTTTTAACCTTCTTTATCATGAGCCCGGTTTTTGTGCAGATTAATGAGAATGCCCTGCAGCCGCTTAATCAGGGGACTATCACTCAGCAGGAAGCTTTGGACAGGACTATAAGTCCGTTGAAGGAGTTCATGCTCAACCAGACGCGTCAGGATGATTTGCGTCTGTTCATGGACATGGCGAAGCTTGATTCCGTTGAGGAGGCTATGGAGCTTCCCATCACGGTCGTGATTCCGGCCTTTATCATAAGCGAGATAAGGGCAGCCTTCATTATCGGTTTTGTGATTTATATTCCTTTTATAGTAATAGATATGGTAGTGTCATCGGTCCTGATGTCAATGGGTATGATGATGCTTCCGCCTACGACGATTTCGATGCCGTTCAAGATATTGCTTTTCATTCTTGCGGACGGCTGGAATCTTGTGGTCGGAGAAGTGGTCAAATCGTTTAACTTTTAGCGTGACGAGGTGTGGAAACTATGAGTACCGGCGAGGTTGTATCAATAACTGTAGAGGCCGTATGGCTTATAATAAAATGCAGCGCGCCGATGCTGATTACATCTCTTGTGATAGGTCTGATAGTCAGTATATTCCAGACGGTTACCTCCATACAGGAGCAGACCTTGACATTCGTTCCGAAATTGTTAGCCATTTTCCTGGTTTTGATAATAACAGGAGACTGGATGATGAACAATATACTTAATTTTATAACGGATATATATAGCAGATTCGGAGAGTATATCAGGTAGCGGCATATGGATTTAAAGATAGCAACACTTACATTGGAGTCCTTCCTGTTCGTGTTCGCGAGGACAGGCGGTTTTATGGCCTCAGCGCCTCTGTTTTCCAACAGGGCCATAAATGCCCGTATAAGGGTGCTTATGGCGGCGTGTCTTGCAATAACGATGTTTGTATCCATGGATGTTCAGCCACCGCAATACAGCTCTGTGCTCGGCTTTTCATTGCTCCTTGTGGAGGAGATACTGGTCGGACTTGCGCTCGGCTTTGTATCCAATTTGGCCATGGTGACACTTGTCATGGCCGGAGAGTTCATAGACCGTGAGATAGGGTTTACCATGGCGCAGACCTTTGATCCCGGAACCAACATGAATGTTACGATAACCGCTCAGCTTTACGACCAGGTGGTTTTTCTGATAATACTCATATCGAACCTGCATCACTTTATACTGAAGGCTATTGCAGATTCCTTCGTGCTTGCGCCCGTCGGCAATATCACGCCTGACGTGACGTCGCTTTACACGAATTTTATGAGTTATGTGGTACAGTTCTTTTCCATAGGATTTCGCATAGCGATGCCGGTCTTTCTGTCGACAATCATTTTAAACAGCGTTCTCGGCATCCTTGCCAAGAGTTCTCCGCAGATGAACATGTTTGCCGTAGGTATGCAGTTAAAGGTCTTCGCGGGACTTTTTGTTCTGTCCATGTGCGTTATGTTCATACCGAATATCGCTAATTATCTTATCGAGCGCGCAATGGACATGTTCTATGGTTTTATAGGGGGTATGTAGCGTGAATACATACGATAATGAGTTGCGCTTCGTACTCAGGCTTGATCTCCAGTTCTTCGCGAATGACGAGGGCGGAGAGAAGACAGAGGAGCCTACAGCCAAGAAAATAGAGGATTCGAGAAAGGAAGGACAGGTAGCCAAAAGCCGTGAGCTCACCAGCGCCTGTGAGCTTTTTGCCCTGTTTCTCTGCCTGAGGATATTCATTGGTTTTACCGGTGAAAGAATGGTCGGTGTATTTCCGACCTTTTATCAGGACTTTTCGGGCATAGTCAACGGAGACTTTGATGATTTCTTCGTGTGGCAGCTTCTTCTTAAAGCTATACTGTATATGTTTGTGACCGTAGCGCCGTACCTTATTGCAGCGTTTATCGTGTGCTTTATGTCACAGAAGGTGCAGATTAAGTGGAAGGTCACCGCAAAGCCGCTAAAGCCGAAGTTTTCAAAGATGAATCCTTTGAGCGGATTCAAGAGACTTTTTTCGAAGGAATCGCTTTTTAACCTGCTTCTTTCGATAGTCAAGACCATAGTGTTCGGCTATGTGGCTTACAGTGTGATTATAGATAACGCCGGTATCTTTATATCGGTTTATGATTTGAACATAAAGGACTGTCTGGGTATATTGTTCGCCCTCGAAACCGAGATTGGCTTCAAGGTTTCGGCAGCCTATGTGATACTTGCGTTGGCCGATCTTATCTTCCAGAAGTGGAAGCACAAGAAGGACCTAAAGATGTCCAAGCAGGAGGTCAAGGACGAGTATAAGAATCAGGAAGGAGATCCGCAGATTAAGGGACAGCAGAAGCAGCGTATGCGACAGGCGGCGCAGCGACGCATGATGCAGGCGGTTCCCGAGGCAGATGTAGTCATCACGAACCCTACACATTTCGCGGTGGCTCTTCAGTACGACAGAAACACAAGCAACGCGCCCGTGGTTGTTGCAAAGGGCGCAGACTATCTTGCTTTTAAGATAAGGGATTTGGCAAAGGAAAATGATGTCGAGATAGTCGAGGACAAGCCCCTGGCAAGGATGCTTTATGCAAATGTCGAGGTGGGAGATGAGATTCCTCCTGAGCTTTATCAGGCAGTTGCAGAGGTGCTTGCATATGTTTACAGACTTCAGAATAAGGTGAGCTGAAGTAAGATTCTTCGGGCTGAAGCTTTAAGAATGACACTTGTGTCATCCTGAAAAAGCTAAGCGCGTTAAGGATCAAAATAAGGAGGGGTGGCAGATGAAGAAAAATGACATAATGCTTGCAGTCTTTCTTCTGACCGCAATAGTATTCTTTATCATACCTATGCCGCCGGCTCTGCTGGATATATTCGTCTTATTCAATATATCGCTGTCGATGATAATCATATTCAACTGCCTTTTTGCAAAGGAGACGCTTGCAATGTCGGGCTTCCCGACCCTGCTCCTTTTTACCACGATATTCAGGCTTTCTCTGAACGTATCGTCCACGAGGCAGATACTTTCAACCGGTAACCCCGGTAAGGTTATCGAGGTCTTCGGACAGTTTGTCGGCGGCGGTAATCTTGTAATAGGAGCCATAGTGTTCATAGTGCTTATCATCGTACAGATGGTAGTTATCAATAAAGGTTCCGAGCGTGTGTCCGAGGTAACCGCAAGATTTACCCTCGACGCTATGCCCGGTAAGCAGATGGCGATAGACGCAGACCTTTCCTCCGGTGCGATCACGGACCAGGAGGCCATAGAGCGAAGAAACAAGATTCAGGAGGAGTCGGCCTTCTTCGGCGCCATGGACGGTGCTACAAAGTACGTAAAGGGAGATGCGACGGCCGGTCTTATACTGACGGCCATCAATATAGTCGGCGGACTTGTAATGGGCATGATGTACCAGGGTATGAGCGCCGGTGATGCAGTAAACAAATATACAATTCTTACCATAGGTGACGGACTTGTATCACAGATACCGTCCATGCTTATCTCGCTGTCGACAGGTATCTTAGTCACCAAGGCTTCGAAGGCGGAGAGTATAGGCGATGTTCTGATAGGACAGCTCTTCTCGGTTTCGAAGGTTATGATTATAGTCGGCGTGGCCATGATAGGCCTCGGAATAGCAACCCCGCTTGATCCTGTGTTCTGCTTTGCTTTCGGCGGAGCTTATCTTGTGATAGGCTTCATCTTAAGAAGCAAGCAGGCGGCTTCGGCAGTGACTGAGGAGGTCGAGGAGGAGGAAACGGCAGCCGAAGAGGTGCGGCGTCACGAGAATGTCAACCAGCTGCTTCAGGTGGATCCTATCGAGCTCGAGTTCGGTTACGGTATCATCCCGTTGGCTGACACCAACCAGGGCGGCGACCTGCTTGACCGTGTCGTTATGATAAGGCGTCAGATAGCCTTAGAGCTCGGCGCAGTGGTGCCTATCATCCGATTGAGAGATAATATCCAGCTCAACCCGAACCAGTACATTATCAAGATAAAAGGCATACAGGTAAGTGAGGGTGAGATACTCTTCGATCACTACATGGCTATGAACCCCGGCTATGTGGAGGATGAGATAACCGGTATTCCGACCTTTGAGCCGGCCTTTCACTTAGAGGCCATGTGGATTACGGAGTCACAGAGAGAGCGCGCCGAATCGCTGGGTTATACTGTAGTCGATCCGCCTTCGATAATCGCGACGCATTTGACAGAGATTATAAAGCAACACTTGGACGAGCTCCTTACAAGACAGGATGTTCAGAATCTCATAGAAAATGTAAAAGAGAACAACAAGACGCTTGTGGACGAACTGACACCGAAGCTTCTCGGCGTCGGCGACATACAGAAGGTTCTCCAGAACCTGCTTCGAGAGGGTATATCCATCAGAGACCTTGTTACCATATTCGAGACCCTGGCAGACTATGCAGCAACGAGCAGGGATACGGATATTCTTACCGAATATGTAAGACAGAGCTTGAAGAGAGCCATATCCAACAAGTATTTCGGAGATGAGGAATCGACCGATGTCGTAACACTTGATCCTAAGGTAGAGCAGATGATCATGGGCTCCATAAAGCAGACAGAGCAGGGCGCGTACATTTCGCTCGATCCTCAGATACAGAGGAATATTATGAACGCGACCGAGCTTGAGATAAAGAAGCTTGAGAACAAGGGAGAGGCGGCAATCGTTATTACCTCGCCCATAGTAAGGATGTATTTCAAGAGGATGACATCGGATTTCTTCAGTGATCTGATAGTCATATCCTACAACGAGATAGATTCCAATGTTGAACTTAAATCACTCGGGGTTATCACCGTGAGTGATTAAAAGACTGATAAATATCTTATTTAAGAATGCATTTGTTATTAATGACACCTAATAATGACCGGGAGTTATCATAAAGATGATAATCAAGAAGTACAAGGCACAAACTGAAAAAGACGCGATCCTTCTTGCGAAGGAAGACTTGGGTCCCGATGCGATAGTCATGAATGTCAAGACTATCAAGCCCAAGGGACTTGCGAGACTTTTCAAGAAGACTAAGGTTGAGCTTACCGCGGCGATAGACGATAATATCGCCAGGTATGACGAGAAGACCTTCGAAAAGAGCAGCGATAAAAAGTCGGATAAAAAAGCCGACAAAAAGGCAGACTCGAAAGCTGACAAGAAAGCCGACAAAAAGTCTGACAAGGCGGAAGAGGCAAAGACCGAGGCATCAAAGACCGAGAAGAGCAACCTCTTCGGAGAAGCATTCTCCGCTGGAAGCAGCGAGTATTCGCCGGAGGCCAAGAATGCAATAGAGGAGAAGATTAACAATATCGCCAAGCTTTTGGAGCAGCAGATAACCGCGGAACGCGCCCAGGCAAAGGAGCGCGGCGAGTCACTCGTGGGCGGCGGTTCGGCAAAGAGTGATACAGCCTCCAAGGATAAGGAGGAGGCCAAAGAAAAGACTGAGGAGAAGCCGGAGGAAAAACCGGCTGACGAGGGCGACCGCGTAACGGAGCTTATCCGTATGAAGCTTAAGGAAAATGAGGTTTCGGACGAGCATATTAACGAGATATTAAGCGAGGCCTTAAAGAAGGGCGGAAAGCAGCAGATAGACAATACACTTTCAAGCGTGTACCAGAAGATAGTCTTGAAGCTCGGCACCATAGAGCCCATAAAGCCCTCGGAGAAGAAGCCGAAGGTTCTGTTCTTTGCAGGAAATACAGGAGTGGGCAAAACTACGACCATAGCGAAGCTTGCGTCCAATCTTAAGCTCAAGGATAAGCTGAAGATTGCCATATTCTCGGTTGATACATACAGGATTGCTGCCATAGATCAGATAAAGACCTATGCCAGCATTTTGGGCGTGCCATTTGAAGTAATCTATGCGCCCGAGGATATGGTAAGGAACATAAAGAGGTACAACGATCTTGACATCATATTAGTTGACACGGCGGGAAGATCGCATAAGAACGATGAGCAGAAGAAGGATCTTAGTGCTATACTCACCTCTGCCGAGGGCTATGAGTCGGAGGTGTTCCTTGTTCTTTCCGCGACGGTTAAGTATACCGATCTTTTGAGCATAACTAAGGCGTATGATGAGATATGCGACTACAGGCTAATCTTCACCAAGCTTGACGAGACGAGCGGTGAGGGTGCCATACTTAATCTTAAGCTTGATACGGGAAAGTCCCTTTCCTATATTACCTGGGGGCAGAATGTGCCTGACGACATAGGACTTGTCGATGCCCAGGTGATAGCCAAGAAGCTGTTGGGAGGTGCGTAAGATATGACCGACCAGGCGTCTAAATTAAGAGAGATGGTTCAGGAGGAGAGCGCTGCGAAGAGCAATGCCCGTGTTATCGCGATCACGAGCGGCAAGGGCGGCGTAGGCAAGACAACGATGTCTGTGAACCTTGCGCTTTCCATGGCAAAGACCGGAAAGAGGGTTGTTGTTTTCGATGCGGATTTCGGACTTGCAAATGTTGAGGTCATGCTGGGAATCAGACCGAAGTACAATCTTCTTGATCTGATACATGACGGAAAGCCGTTAAATGAGATAATAACCGAGGGTCCGAGCGGCATAGGCTTTATCTCCGGCGGTTCGGGAGTCTCAGAGCTTGCCTCACTCGATAAGGAGAGCATAAAGCTCCTGATCTCAGAGCTTGTAAAGCTTGATAAAATGTACGATATAGTTATTATAGACACAGGTGCGGGAATCACGGATTCCGTTATGGAATTTGTTATGATGAGTCCTGAGGTTTTGCTGGTTGTCACACCGGAGCCTACCTCCATCACCGATTCCTACTCACTTTTAAAGGTACTTCGCAGAAAGGACAACTATGACCCCGAGGTAAAGGATATAAGGGTTATAGCGAACCGCGTGGAGAGTGAGAGCGAGGGACTTGAGATATTTGAGAAGATAAGTACGGTAAGCTCGAAGTTTCTGGAGACTACCTTAAGCTATCTGGGTTCGGTGCAGCAGGACAAGAATGCCTCCATGGCTGTGATAGAACAAAAGCCCATAATCGAGGCGTACCCGCAGACCTTTGCGGCAAAGGACATAGAGCGCATTACCGCTAAGCTCATGGGCAATGAGACCAGCCAATCTACAGAGAAAACCGGTTTGGCGAGAGTATTTATTAAATTTTTCAAATCCAAAAAGCGAATCGGATAAAAGAGGACAGGATAAATGGCAGTATCAATCGGTAATAAGATCGAACTTGTAAAACTTGAGCAGGTGATCAGAAATGATCCGGAGAAAAAGGTGTACATAAGTAAGGTATATGATGTTATGCCTAACCGTATGCTTCAGATTGCCATGCCCATTTTGGAGGGAAAGATAGTTCCGCTCGAGGTCGGAGGCAAGTTTTCCGCATGCTTTTATACGGGTAAGGGACTGCTGGCGGCAAATTGTACCGTGGAGAAGAGATACAAGAGCGGCAACCTCTTTTATCTTGAGATCAAGCTTCTCGCGGAGCCGACCAAGGTTCAGAGAAGAGAGTTTTACAGGTACAGCATAAAGCTTGACTGTCAGGTAAGACCGATAAGCGAGAAGGAGTTCGAGACAGGAATTCCGGAGGATACTTCGGTTCCGGAGGTTAATCTTCCGTCGAATCCGGCGAGGATGCTTGACCTGAGCGGCGGAGGAATAAGGCTCGCACAGAAGGCGGCGTTGAAGAAGAACGAACACGTTAAGGTTATATTTGTGCTTCCATTTCCGGAGGGACCGCAGAGGTTTATTTTAATAGCAAGAGTGCTTTCCAATACATTGATGGAGGGCAAGGGCGAGGTATATGAGCAGAGAATGGAGTTCCTTAGGGTGAAGAGCGAAGAAAGGGATTCCATAGTAAGGTTTATATTTGAGAGAGAACGGGCAGACAGAGCAAAGGAGTCGGGCATTAACAGGTAACGGACTTATAGGGGACATTCTATGAAAAAAATAATGATTATAGATGACTCTGCACTCATGAGAAGAGCCTTATCTGATATAATCAAACATACAGAAAAATATAAGGTTGCTTATACTGCCAGCAACGGCGAAGATGCTTACCGTATAATATCCGAAAAGGATGATATAAGCGCGGTGCTCTGTGACATCGATATGCCGGGTATGGACGGCATAGCCCTGTTGAAGCAGGTCAGGGACCACGGCTTTCTGGTACCGTTCATCATTGTGAGCGGAACGCAGAATTCAATGGCTGCGATAGAGGCTGTGAAGTACGGCGCGGCGGAGTTCCTTCCGAAACCGGACCACCTCTTCAGAGATGATAATCCGGCGTTCAGAGGCAATCTGCTCTCGGCATTGGACAAGTATTCAAAGGATTTTGAAAGCGAAGACCATGCCGACAGGGTACGGAAAGAGGTCAGCTTCGTAAGGGATTATTTAAGGCATGATGAGGGAACGCACAGTCTGCATGAGGCTAAGCCTCAGGTCGCAAGACCTTTCGGAATAAAGGACAGGGCTGCCGAGACAAAGCCGGCCCATGCATTTCCGGTACCGCCGCGTGACCAACAGCATGTTGCGAAGGCTGCGGAAAGCGATGTACCGCGAAGAGAGACTCATTTTGCTCATCACGATGCGCATTTTGTTCCGAAGAAGGGAACCGGAAATGTACTCGTGGCGCTGGTTTGTTCGACAGGCGGGCCGAAGGCGCTTCAGTTTGTGATACCGAAGCTGCCGGGGAACTTAAACGCTCCGGTCGTCATGGTGCAGCACATGCCCAAGGGCTTTACCGCTTCATTGGCCGGCAGGCTTGACTCAATGAGCCAGGTTTCGGTTAAGGAAGCGGAAGAGGGGGATATCATTGAGAAGGGACATGTGTATATAGCCAAGGGCGGCATGCATTTAAGGGTAAGGCAGTCGGGAAAGAACGCGATGCTTTACTTCGACGATGCTCCTCCGATAGTCGGCTTAAAGCCCTGCGGAAATCTCATGTACGAGAGCTTGCTCAACTTTGATATCTACGACGAGATTGTATGCGTGGTGCTGACCGGTATGGGGGCGGACGGAACGAACGGCATAAAGCAGCTTGCAAAGAAACAGAAAATCTTCGTTATAGCACAGGACGAGGCTTCATCTACGGTGTATGGCATGCCTAAGGCGATATACGAGGCAGGTATGGTGGATGTGGTGTGCGACCTGAATGATATAGCGAATGAAATAACAAAGAAAGTAGGGGTGCGATAATGGATTTAAGTCAATACTTAGACATTTTTGTTGAAGAGACAAAGGAACACTTGAATAATCTTAACGACCAGGTGCTTATTCTTGAGGCTGAACCCGAGAATATAGACACGGTCAACGAGATATTCCGCGCGGCTCACTCATTAAAGGGTATGGCCGGAACCATGGGCTTCAAGCGCATGCAGAGACTTACCCACAATATGGAGAACGTTTTCTCCGAGGTGAGGAACGGAAAGCTCAACGTCAATGCGGACATGGTCGACATAGTCTTCAAGTGTCTTGACGCAATAGAGGGTTACTTAAACCACATCATGGAGAGCGCAGATGAGGGAACCGAGGACAACGATGAGCTTATAGAGCTCCTTGAGGGTGCGCTTGCGCAGAGCGGTACCGCTCCCGCTGCTTCCGATGAACCCGAGCCTGTAACCGTTGACAAGATGGGAGGTTCGGCAGCAGAGGCTTCAGAAGCGCCTGCGGCTTCGGGTGCCGATGATGCAAAGAAGAAGTATAAATCCATACCCATCGCTGACTTTGAGAAGAATGCCATGGTTGAAGCAAAGGAGAAGGGACTTCATGTATACGCTTCGACTGTTTACATTCAGGAGAGCTGCCTGCTTAAGTCCGCGAGAGCATTTCTTGTGTTCAAGAATTTAGAGGGCAAGGGCGATATCATCAAGTCCGTACCTAGCGTACAGGATATTGAGGACGAGCGCTTTGACCTTGATTTCTCGATGTTCATAATCACCGATAAGTCGATTGATGAGATAAAGCATCTTATAGAGAATGTATCAGAGATAGAGGAAGCAGTGATCGAGGAGTACGATGTTCCTGATACAGTGACCGAGACGGTTGCCGAAGAAGCACACGAAGAGGAGCATGCTGCAAAGGGCAGCGCACCTGCGGCAAAGGTAGAGAAGAAGGACGAGAAGCACCCTGCACATACAAAGCCGGGCAAGCCGGTTGTAAACCGATCGGTAAGAGTGGATATAGAGAAGCTCGACGACCTTATGAACTTAGTTTCAGAGCTTATTATCGCGAAGAACGGACTTGTTGCCGTAGCCGGAGATTCGGCTATTCAGGACCAGTCCTTCAACGAGCAGATTGAATATGTCGAGAGAGTGACCACGAACCTGCACGAGTCGGTTATGAAGGTTCGAATGGTGCCTATCGAGAGCGTAGTAAACAGATTCCCGCGTATGATCAGAGACCTCTCCAAGAAGCTTAACAAGGAGATGGAGCTTATCATGACCGGTGAAGATACAGAGCTTGACCGTACAGTCATCGATGAGATTGGCGATCCTTTGATGCACATGTTAAGGAACGCTGCCGATCACGGCCTTGAGTCGACCATCGACAGATTAAAGCTCGGCAAGCCACAGGTCGGAACCATAAGACTTGATGCATATCAGGACGGTAACAATGTTACCATAGAGGTTTCCGATGACGGTGCCGGCGTAGATGTGGAGAAGATCAAGAGGAAGGCTGTAGAGAAGGGCAACATCACAGAGGAGCAGGCAGAGTACATGAGCGATAAGGAAGCTATCGACCTCCTGTTCATGCCGGCCTTCTCAACGGCTGAGAAGATATCGGATGTATCCGGACGAGGCGTAGGCCTTGATGTTGTTAAGAATAAGATTGAAGGACTCGGCGGTGATGTTGAGGTTAAGTCAAAGCTCGGCGAGGGCACAACATTTATCGTAAGGCTTCCGCTTACACTTGCCATCATTCAGGCACTCATGGTTGATGTATGCGGTGAGAAGTATGCCTTACCTCTTAACTCCATCGTTACAGTTGAGGAGATCATGCCTGAGGACATCAAATATGTTCACACAAAGGAAGTTATCAATCTCCGCGGAAGCGTTATCCCGCTTGTAAGACTGAACGAAGTTCTCGATATAGAGGCATCTGAGTGCGAGGAAGAGTCTGAGGATCAGAGCCTTGTTGCAGTTATTGTAAAGAAGGGCGACAAGCAGGCAGGTCTTGTGATAAGCAATCTCCTCGGACAGCAGGAGATAGTTATCAAGCCTCTCGGCAAGTACATAAGAGTTCCGAAGATGATAAGCGGCGCCACTATCCTTGGTAATGGCGAGGTTGCGCTTATCATAGATTCTAATACATTGGTATAATGGGGGTGTGAAGATGGACGAGAGCATGATGTTAGATACTAAGCAGTATATAATCATAAAGTTTGACAGTGAGCAGTACGGTATAAGCATAAGCTATATCGACAACATAGTCAGACTTCAGCCGATAACAAGGGTTCCTCACACTCAGCATTATTTCCTCGGAATAATCAATCTTCGTGGTGAGATAATCCCGGTAATGAGCATGAGGAAGAAGTTCGAGCTTCCGGATAAGGAGAACACAAATCAGACAAGAATCCTTATCCTTAAGCTTGAGGGCAACAACAATAACAAGATAGGCATTCTGGTAGATGAGGTTAAGGAGGTTGTTACCTTAACAGAGGAGAATATCGAGAAGATTTCTTCTGAAACCGCTGATATTAAGGCTTATCTTTCGGGTGTGGGCAAGTACAACGGTACTCTTATCTCCATGCTCAACATAGCAGCTCTTATAGCTGATATTGATAACGAATAATACTATTAAGGATGGAGGTAGACTGTATGAGTGAGAAAAAGACGGCTCTTTCGGATCAGGTAGTCAATGCTTTGGCTGAGCTTGGTCATATCGGCGCCGGCAATGCGGCTACCTCCCTTTCTGTTATGCTATCCGATAAACTTGAGGTCACGCCGCCGGCGGTTGAGCTTTACGGCTTCGACGAGCTGACACAAAAGATCGGAGGCCCGGAGGCTACGGTTGTCGGTATTCTTTCCGCCTTTGAGGGCGACCTGGACGCCATGATACTGTTCGTGGTGGGACTTGAGGATGCGGGCAAGCTGGTAAGAAGCGTTATGCACGACGAAACGGCCGACTGGCATACGGAAATGGGAATATCCGCGATAAAGGAAATCGGAAATATTATGATCGGCTCCTATGTAGCGTCAATGGAGTCGCTTACCGGAAAGAAATTCAGGTACACGCCGCCGCAGCTGTGTGTAGATATGGCAGGCGCGATACTTGATATACCATGTATACATATAAGCAAGGTTAGGGATGAGGTGCTCCTTGTGGATTCGAAGTTCACGGACGGAGAAAAGGAGCTCGGCGGATATGTAATGGTATTCTCCGATGGGCATTCATACGACCGGTTACTAAGAGACCTGGGGGTAGGTGTTGAATAGATGGGCGAAACAATAAAGGTCGGAATAGCCGATGTAAAGTTTGTCTCCCCTCCGGATAAGATAACAACCATAGGTCTCGGTTCGTGTGTCGGTGTTGCCTTGTACGATAAGGTGACGAAACAGGCGGGGCTTATACATATTATGCTTCCGGACAGCACAAAGATAAGGAATAACGAAAATAAATTAAAGTTTGCCGACACGGGTATGGACTATCTTGTGGCAGAGATGAAGAAGAGAGGATCGCTTATCTCCAACCTAAGAGCCAAGATGGCGGGAGGAGCGATGATATTTAATTTCTCCACTAAAAATGATCTTGGTTCGATAGGCGATCAGAATGCCGAAGCGGTAAGGAAGAAGCTTATACAGCACGGTATCAAGCTTGTGTCCGAGGACTGTGGCAAGAACTGCGGTCGCACGGTTATATTTGACCCACAGACATTTGATTACGAGATAGTCACTGCCGGAAAGCAGAAGCATATTATTTAGACAACCGGTGGAGATATGTCAGATAAAGAGAAGAACAGAAATATAAGAGCCATAATCGTTCTTTCAGCGGCTCTTATTGCTTTGCTGCTGAATATAAAATATAAGCGGGAGATGGTAAAGTCTCTGCTTATAGTTTTGGTGGTTATAATTGTTTTCTATATTATTTCGACCATTGCATTGATTGCAATCGATAAGATAAGAAAGCTGGAGAGGGTACAACCTGTCAATTCTTCGGAGACGAAGGAGGAAGGCGTTGAAGAAGACAGTGAGAAACAGGGATAATGTACGGTAAAGGGGTTAAGGTTTTTGGCTATTATTGACAACAAGGAAAGGCTCTGGATCGAGTATAACCATTCGAGGACTCAGGTGATCCGTGAGCAGCTTATAATTGAATATGTTCCTCTGGTCAAGGTGGTCGCCGGCAGGCTTAATGTGTACCTGGGGTCAAATGTGGAATATGACGATTTAGTCAGCTACGGCATCTTCGGGCTGATAGATGCCATAGACAAGTTTGATTACGGCAAGGGTATTAAGTTTGAAACTTATGCAAGCTTAAGGATAAGAGGCGCCATTTTAGATCAGATAAGAAAGCTTGACTGGATCCCGAGGTCTGTAAGGACAAAGCAGAAGTCCATAGAGTCGGCAATGAAGAAGCTTGAAACCGAAATCGGTCCGAATTATACCGATGAGGACATGGCCAGAGAGCTTGGTATTACGGAAGATGAGTATGTCAAATGGGTAGGTCAGACAAACATCAGCAACGTGTCATCGCTTGATGATTTCATGGAGCAGGGGCAGGATGTGGGTTCGGGCGCCAATCCGTCTTATCTGACGGTGGAACCCGAGAGATCGGTGCTTGAGCAGGAGCTTAAAGCCAACCTGGCTACGGCCTTAGAATCTCTCACCGAGAAAGAAAAGAAGGTTGTCCTGCTTTATTACTACGAAGAGCTGACCTTAAAAGAGATAAGCAGAGTTATGGAGGTATCCGAGTCAAGGGTATCCCAGCTTCATTCGAAAGCTTTGGCAAAGCTTAAAGTATATCTCGGCGACGCATTTGCGGTAATGATGGGGTAGCATATTGAAGTACAAGAATGCATTCTTCAGATTAGAGATAAGGGATGACGGAACATACCTGGATGTGTATCCTCCGCAGGACGGCGGAAGACCGCTTGATCACCAGGAGGTTATAGATTACATAGAGCGCCATGGTGTGCTTGGTTTTTCTGCGGAAAAGCTTAAGCTGGCATTGGAAGCGCACAGTGATACGGCTGCGCGCATACACCTTACCGAGGAGAAGATAGAACCCGTTCATGAGGAAGCAAGGGTATTTCCGGCCAAGGACATGTTGTCTGCTTTTGTGAGGTTTTATCCGCCTTCAAACGGCGGAAGTCTTATGACAAAAAGGGAGATAATCGGTGAATTTGAGAGAATCAAGATTACCTATGGTATCTCCGAGAAGATGATAGATATGTTCATTGCCCACAGACAGTATTGCACCAACATAGTGATGGTGAAGGGACTTGCGCCTGTTAGGGCAACGGATACTATCATAGAGTATTTCTTCGACCCAAAGCCGTTGTCCAAGCCGAAGCTGAATGAGGACGGAAGCGTAGACTTCCACGAGATGCAGCTTTTTACGACGGTGCACAAGGGAGATGTATTGGCGAAGCTGACGCCGCACACCTTAGGTGAAGCGGGGATAAGCATATATGGCAAGAAGATTCCGCAGAACAGACCGAAGGTTAAGCCACTCAAATTCGGCAAGAATATTACACAGTCCGAGGATCAAACCACTCTGACGAGTGATGTCGACGGCAATGTAACACTGGTTCAGGGGACGGTATTCGTTTCGAGCGCTTATGTGGTTCCGGCAAATGTAGATGCTTCTACCGGAGACATCGAGTATGACGGAAATGTGCAGATCAAAGGTACCGTGAAGACAGGCTTTACGGTAAAGGCCAAGGGCGATATAGAGGTCGACGGAGTGGTTGAGGGTGCGACGCTCGAAGCAGGCGGAAATGTGATCATAAAGCGCGGTGTACAGGGCATGAACAAGGGCTTTATCAAGGCCGGCGGTGATGTGTGTGCACAGTTCTTTGAGAGTGCAAAGGTAGAGGCCGGAGGAGATGTAACTGCGGGTTCCATACTTCACAGTAATGTCATTTCAGGCGATAAGATTATAGTCCGTGGAAAGAAAGGCTTTATAGTCGGCGGCGTCTGTATGTGCAGTCAGTATGTTGAGGCATGTACGATAGGCAACAAGATGGAGACGCGAACCGAGATCAAGGTTGGTGTGAAGCCGGAGCTGCACGAGGAATTAAAGCACCTGATACCTAAGGTAAATGAGATCAACGACAAGTATGCCGAGACCGAATCCTACCTGAGGGTCTATAAAGAAAAGATCAAGAAGGGCAAGGAGTTAGGCGGCGAGGACTTAAAGAAGGTCAAGGTTTACAACGCTACCTTAGACGAGCTTGAGGAGGACAGGGAGAAGCTTAACGAGAGGTTAAGGGAAATCAAGACCGAGCTCGAAAAGGGAAGCAAGGGAAGCGTGAAGGTTGCAGGCAGTACATTTATGGGCGTGTCCATATTCATATCAAAGTACAGCTACATGGTAAAGAAGGGTGATACCCACAGCTGGTACAAGGTTTTGGACGGTTCGATAAAGCAGACCGGTTTCTAAGGAGACCGATATGAGGAGGTGGAGGTATGTTAGAACCTATAGTGTCCATGCAAAGCGCTACTCCGATAGCTTCAATACAGCAGCATGCGGATTCTCAGGGTGTATTCCTTGCACAGAATGCCGGTAAAGAGGTGCGCGAGGAAGAGCGCCAGATAAGGGAGGATGTACTTGCTAAGGAGGACGGTGTGTACTATGAGCATCAGCCCGACGCAAGAGAAAAGGGCAGCAACACCTATTCCGATATGTTCCGCAAGAAGAAAAAGCAGGCGAAAAACCCTGAGGAGGGAGAAGAATCCTCAAAGAGGGTTAATATAGATATAAAATTATAAAAAAGAGGTAGATTAAAAATGTCAGGTACGGTAATTTTCTTAACAATGGTTGGTTTGGCTCTTATCATCATAAGCTTTATGCTTGGCGAGAAGATGAGGGAGGATGCTGAAAAGGACGCTGAGGTAAGCATTCCGGACGAGTTGTCTGAGGAGAAGAAAAAGCAGATAGACAAGCTTATCTCGGATTATATGGACGAGAAGATAGAAGACAAAATGTCCGGCATAGAGTCAAGACTCTCTGAGCTTGTGAACGAGAAGACACTAGCGTTGGGTGACTATGCCGTGACCGTTAATGAGGAGATAGAGAGAAATCACAAAGAGGTGCTCTTCCTTTACAGCATGCTCTCGGACAAGCAGAAAGAGGTTATGACCACCGCGGGCATGGTTGATGAGGTAAAGAAAGATGCGGAAAGCCTTATTGCTTCGGCGGCAGAGGCTGAGGAGAAGGCAGAGGAGCCGATAAAGAAGCAGGAAGCAAAGTACGAGTCTGCAAAGCCTGAGCATGGCAAGAGAAAGAGAAACAGGAAAAACAAAAAGGAGACTCCCGCACAGGAGGCAAAGCCTAAGAAGGAGGAGCCTGCCGAGAAGGAGCCTGTTAAAGAAGAGGCAGTTCAGCCGACACAGGAAGAGGAGAAAGCTTCGTATGAGGAGCCTGCTACAGAGGAGTATACAGGAGATGGCGCGTACGAGGAAGCATCTTATTATGAAGGCTCTTATGAGGATGCAGAGGGCTATGACGCTGAATATGATTCTGATGATTATGCTGATTCTTCCTCAGAAGACGGAGCAGGTGCTTCAGCAAATAAGGACGTGATACTTGAGATGCACAGACAGGGACTTTCGATACTTGAGATAGCAAAGCACCTGGGACTTGGCGTAGGCGAGGTCAAGCTTGTGGTAGATTTGAATGAGGGAGGCAGAAACTGATGAGATTAAAATTCTTCCTTAGAGGACTTGGAGCCGGCATTATCTTAGGAGCGCTCGTTATGCTCTGCTCGGTTCTTATGTCCGGCAGCTACAGGCTTTCAGACAAGCAGATCATAGAGAGAGCGGAGAAGCTCGGTATGGTATATGCGGATTCAACTACGGAAAAGCCTAAGACAGAGACCGAGGCCATAAGCTCTGAGAAGGCTTCAACCACGGAGAAGACGACAGCGGCGACGACTACGGAGGCTACCACGACTGAGGAGACTTCGGAAAGCTCTGAGACTTCTGAATCTACTGAGACAACGACAGAGGAAACTACCACAGAGGCGACAACCACCGAGGCAACCACGACGGAAGCGACTACTACCGAGGCTGCAACAACCGAGGCAACGACTGAGAAGACCACGGAGGCTACAACCGAGAAGGCTGACTCCAAGACCAAGGTTAAGATCAGCGTTACTCCGGGTATGGATTCCTACTCTGTTGCGGTACTTCTTGCAGACGCAGGAATAGTAAAGGATGCCGCAGAGTTCGACAACTACCTGAATGCAAACGGATATTCCACAAGGATACGCGTGAACGAGTTTGAATTCAAGGAAGGAATGAGCGATAAGGAGATTGCAGAGAAGCTCGTGAGCGAAGGGCAGTAGTAATCAGACTATGTGACTACGATGACGCTTCATTCAGCTGTGTCGCATAGTATTTCAAATCACACTCTGATTGTGAAAATCGGAGTGTGATTTGGAATACCCGTATACTGCCTGAATGTGCGTTATATAGATGAAAGTAATTTGACTAATCGTTCATTGAGTATATGAAACAGACCGCCTTGTGCGGTATTGATACTTGCGAGGTAGTCTTCGTCATCGGTGTTGAGATAGCCGGTGACTTTTTTTGTTGCCGGGGTTGTGAGTCTGACGTAGATATTCTCACTGCCGTGGAGGCGGATGAGCTGTTCGAGCTTCTCGGAGGGGAGTTCAAGGGCTGCCTTATCGAGTTCGAGGATTATCGCATCCTCAGGTGGATGTGAGGTGAGAATTCCCTTGTCGGTGAGGTAGCGGGTGAATGTTTTTATTATGCGTTCACGGGGAGTTGGGTAGTCGAGGCGCTTTGCAATCTGTGAGACAGTGTAGCCATGGTCTGCCAAGTGGCGTATGGCGTCCCCGCTTGCCACATCATGCGTAAAATCAGAAAGGGCAGCCGAGAAGCTGTCCTTATTTCCGGTATCTGACGGCGGCGTTATGCCGTATTTTTCGTAGTAGTTTTCTTTCCCCATTATTGCTCCATGTAATCAGTCAGCTTCTTGCCATAGAAGAAGCTATGTACAAGCTCGTCGAACTCTTCCCAGAGCGGAAGAGTGTCGCATTTGTCTCTGCGTGGGCAGTCGTAGTTTTTGTCGGCGAGACAGACCACGGGAGAGAGCGTGCCCTCCATGAGCTCTATGATCTCGCCAACGGTGTACTCCGAAGGCTTTCTGGTGAGCATGTATCCGCCGCCCTTGCCGCTTGCACCTGTGACAAGCTTTCCGTTTACGAGCTCCTTGACGATTATTTCAAGGTATTTCTTGGATATCCCCTGCCTTTCGGCAATGTCCTTTAAGGGTATGTAGCTGCCGGTTTCGTTGTCCGCAAGGTCTAGCATAACCCTCAATGCGTATCTTCCTTTTGTTGAAATCATATGGTAATTCCCCCTTGTATAATAAGAAATGGCATGATTACTTCGTAATCCTGCTCAGTCTAATGTCATAAGGAATCCACCGCTTCGCGGTACCCCTTATGACGAAAGTCGGTGCGATGCAAATTATGACTTCGTCATAATCGCACCTCCCTCGTATAATATGTAATGGCACGATTGCTAAAGCAATCCTGCCCAGTCTAATGTCATAAGGAATCCACCGCTTCGCGGTACCCCTTATGACGAAAGTCGGTGCGATGCAAAATTATGACTTCGTCATAATCGCAC
>JAFXSQ010000067.1 GCA_017525525.1 Lachnospiraceae bacterium
ATAATATGTAATGGCACGATTGCTAAAGCAATCCTGCCCAGTCTAATGTCATAAGGAATCCACCGCTTCGCGGTACCCCTTATGACGAAAGTCGGTGCGATGCAAAATTATGACTTCGTCATAATCGCACCTCCCTTTTATATCCTTCGCATACGCTCAGGATGACGCCGTGTCTTTTTTTAGTTTCAAGCCTAAGAATCCTTATTTATCTCCTACCATAATCATAAGTCTTCTGACCAGCTTATCATCCGTTTCAAAACGTCCGGTGAAGGTTGTGGTCAGTGTCTTCGAGTTCGACTTTCTTATTCCGCGCGCCGTCATGCAGCTGTGGCAGCCCGAAATAACTACGGCCACATCATCGGAGCCTGTACATTTCTGCATAATGTACGCGATATCCTTGCCTATCCTCTCCTGAAGCTGCAATCTCTTCGCAACCATATCTGCGATTCTCGCAACCTTCGAGAGGCCAAGCACCCTGTCCTTGGGGATGTATGCGACAGCCACATTCATGTCATACATAAGCGCCATATGGTGCTCACAATAAGAGAATACCTCTATGTCCTTAACAAGAACCATATCATGCGTACCCTCCTTGCTCACCTCAAAGGTCTTGGTGAACATCTCGGCTATCTCATCGTTGGTATAGTTCATTCCCTCGAAGACTTCCTCATACATACGGGCAACCCTGTCAGGTGTCTCCTTCAATCCCTCTCTGTCGGGGTCGTCGCCTATGGCCTCAAGCAGCCCTCTTATGTGGTATTTTACCGCTTCCTTGTCAATCATCTCTTACACTCCTCTTTCATCCGGATTCCAGATGTACTTATGCAGCTGAAGCTGCAGTCTCGCTTTGCTCATTTTATGTCTAATCAGGTAGTCAACTACCTCTCTTTTGTCTAATCCGTTAAACACAGTGCTTATAAGCACGTTGGTTTTATCATACAATCCAAACTCTTCTGCTATCAGTCTTGTACGCTCAAGATCCGCCATGTCACTGCATACGAACTTGACGGCATCCTTTTTAGTAAGGTAAGCGTAGTTTGAAGTGAGCATATGCTCCTCCATACCGCTTCCCGGAAGTTTATAATCAAGGGTAAAGCACACATTATCGCCAATACCGATGAAGGGCGATATGTCAACCGCACCGTTGGTCTCAATCTCAACCCTCATATCATCTATGGATGCCAGGGCGCCTATCAGCTCTTCAATGCCATGTGCGAGCAGCGGCTCACCCCCGGTTAAGGTTACGGTCTCAACCCCCGAGGCTTTGACAAAAGAACATATCTCGTCAACCGTCTCACTCTTGTACTTTACATCCGGCTTGTTTGCCCATGCGGTATCGCAATAGTTGCAATTCAAATTACATCCTGCCAGTCTGACAAAACAGGCCGGTGCCCCGGCCATCAGGCCTTCGCCGTTTATGCTTATGAACTTTTCTACGATGTTGTATTTTTTCATATTGTAAAAAAGCGCAGGAAGACAGACTTCCTGCGCGGTTTGCTGTCCTGGTTTTGTTTATAGAGAGGATGGTACAAACGAACTCTCTTATTCCGTTTTATAGTATTACAGTCCGAGGAACTTTCTTACCTCTGCTTCCATCGCATCCTTCTCACACACGATGTCATGTCTTACCGGCGCGGATCTGATGTCCTCTATAGCCTCTGGAACCTTTACTCCCGACAATTC
Source organism: Lachnospiraceae bacterium (assembly GCA_017525525.1). Lineage (GTDB taxonomy): Bacteria > Bacillota > Clostridia > Lachnospirales > Lachnospiraceae > Coprococcus_C. The sequence continues at coordinate 1,684 of JAFXSQ010000067.1, forward strand.
ACAGAGCTTGTCCACAAGCTCGAAGTCTCCGAAGCTGTCATACTTCTCATCTATCGAATTCATAACGCTTCTTGTGAACTTGTACGGGCTTGCGGTAGAAGCTATAACCGTCGGAAGAACATCTGTCTTGGCTGCGTACTTATCGAATACCGACTTTGCTACAGCTGTATGTGTATCCATTATGTAGCCCTCAGCCTCGTAAAGTGCCTTGATTGCTGCAGAGGTTTCCGCTTCTGTTGCATAGCCTCCGGTAAAGGATGCAAGCTCGCCCTTCATATCGGCGCTGATCTCGTAACGGCCGTCCTTGGAAAGTGAATCCATAAGCGCCTTGTTACTTGCGGCATTGTTGCCTGCTATTCTGTATATAAGTCTCTCCAAATTGCTTGAGATAAGTATATCCATCGAAGGTGACGAGGTTAAGATAAACTCTCTGTTTCTGTCGTAAACACCCGTCTCGAAGAAATCATAGAGAACCTTGTTCTCATTCGAAGCACATACAAGCCTTCTGATCGGAAGTCCCATAAGTTTAGCATAGTAAGCAGCTAAGATGTTACCGAAGTTTCCTGTAGGTACCACTACATCTATAAGGTCGCCTTCCTGGATCTCGCCCTTTGCCATAAGTCTTGTATAAGCATATACATAGTAAACCATCTGCGGCACGAGTCTTCCGATGTTGATGGAGTTTGCCGATGAGAACTGGAAGCCCTTTGCGTCAAGCGCAGCAGCTAAGTTCTTATCGGAGAACATTTTCTTGACACCTGTCTGAGCATCGTCAAAGTTGCCGTGTATTCCTATAACGCAGGTGTTATCACCCTTCTGCGTAACCATCTGCTTTTCCTGAATGGGGCTGACACCGTTCTTCGGATAGAACACTATGATCCTTGTGCCCGGAACATCGGCAAAGCCTGCAAGCGCAGCCTTACCCGTATCACCCGAGGTGGCCGTCAAAATGACTATCTCGTTAGACACATTGTTCTTCTTTGCTGATGTCGTGAGAAGATACGGCAGTATAGAGAGTGCCATATCCTTAAAAGCTATGGTCTTGCCGTGGAAGAGCTCAAGGAAATAAGCTCCGCCCTTCTTAACAAGAGGAGCAATCTCCGGGGTATCAAACTTGCTGTCGTAAGCGCTGTTTATGCAATACTTCAACTCCTCTTCCGTGAAGTCGGTAAGCATCAGCTTCATTACCTCGTAGGCAACACCCTTATAATCCATCTTACTCAAAGCCTCGAGCGACACATCAAAAGCAGGTATGCTGTCCGGCACGAAGAGTCCGCCGTCATCTGCAAGTCCCTTTAAAATAGCCTGTGAAGCTAAGGCTGTTTCATTTTCGTTTCTTGTGCTTTTGTAGATTAAATCCATCTCTCTTTTCTCCTATTCTATAACCCTGTAAACGTGAGCTTCCTGTCTTCCGAACTGGCACGCTTCGGCATGGGTATTGAAATAAATATCTATATGATTTCCTATGATGGCGCCGCCGCAATCCTGAGCAGTATAAATCTGCCCGTTGATCATCAGCTTGGTTCCGTAAGGAAATACCTTCGGATCAACCGCTACGGTAACTCCGGCAACAGCAGGCGCACCGCTCGCTGTGTGGGGATCTACCATATTACTCCACTGTCCGCAGCAGATAGGACAAGGACAGTAAGCGGTAAGAATAAAGTTACCGCAATCCTCGTACTTGCCGTTTGCATCTGCAAGTGTTATCGAAGTCCTCGGATTAAGTGAGCCTGCATAGCTGTAGCTTGTAGAAACTCTTGTGGTTGTCTTCGGGATTATAATCCTCCTGTCATCAGGATCGTACTCCGAGATACCTGTTGCTTCTATAACCTTAGTTGCCTTCTCGCTTTCCTTTTCCTTCTTCTCACGCTGAGCCTGTCTCTCGGCAAGTATCTTGTCTATACGCTCGTTCTCGGCTTCTATCTCCTCAAGCCTTGCAGAGGTATAGTTTTTGTTCTTCATATCCTCATAGGTGATAGGCTCCGCCGAAAATGTAATGCCCGAGAAAGGCATCAGTCCTTCCGACACATCGGTTAGCTTCATGACTGTTCCCGTTCCGGCACGCCTTGCCTCGTTATTAACCGAAAGCGTCACACCGCAAACCACAATAAGAGCTACAGCTACTACTCCGGACACTGCATACTTTACATACTTCTTTATCTCCGCACGCCTGTACTCGTCCTCTTCCTTCATTTTGTCCTTTGCAGGATGCTTACGTTCTTTCTTCTCACGTACCTTCCTGACACGGACCTTCTTTTCTGAAGCATCTTCGGAAGCAGTTTCAGAAGCGCCTTTGTCAGTTGCTTCCTTTACGGTCTCTTCTGATTTAGTTTCTGTAATTGATTCTGTTGTAGTTTCAGTAGTAGTTTCTGCAGAAGCCTCTTTAGTATCCGAAGTTTCAGGCTTTTCAGCTTCTTTGACTTCAACCGCCTCATCGGTCGTTATCTCTTCCGATCCTGATTCCGATCTTTCCACCTCAACCGTTTCGGTCTCTGTGCTTTCACCGGCGATAAGCTCGGCCATCTGCTCTATATCGCTTTTTTGTTTTTTCTTCTTTTTTGACATATATCTCATCTTCCTTTCAAGATCCTTCCTGTTGCTTCGTAAGCCCTCGCATTTCGTCATAAGGGGTACCGCTTGCGGTGGATTCCTTATGACATCGAAGGCCGGCACCTCAACGCTTCGCATTGAGGTCTGCGTCACTTCGTTCAGGATGACACAGTGTCATTATGAGGGCACATGCCCGAAGAATCATAAAACAAACTCTTTAAAGTCCGATACATTATAGAGCAAGCTTTTAAAACGGTCAAGTGAATTTAATGTGTTCTCATCTCTTATGGGTTAGCGCCGTCCTTTGCTTTGTCGTAGAATGCTTTAGCCGTTCCCTTGTTGAACCTCGCACCCTTTGCCACGAACTGCACCTGGAAGGCTTCAAGCTTTCTCGCATAGCCCGCGCTTCCCGACTTCTCGTTGTTGACTGCCCATCCGAGCCAGCCGAACTTCTCACAATAAGTTCTGAAATAGATATCGTACAGATTAGCCACCTGACCCTTAGCCTGAAGCTGTATCATCTCCACACGCTTGCTCTGGCCCTTGGTTCCCGCGTAGGTATTGATATCCTTTGTGGTTGCCCACTGCGTCCAGCCGTCCTTTTGGACATAAGCACGATAGCTTACCTCGCCGTCTATTCCGCTCATCTGCATCTGAATTGTCTCCATACGGAGATTATCCTTGGTTCCCGCCATGTTAGCTTCGGAGATTTTCGTTCCGATAGTCGCAGTCTGCCAGCCCATCCAGCCCTTCTTTTGAACATAAGCACGATACTTTAATGTTACTTTCTTGATAGTAAAGTTCTTCTTAACAGAACCTGCGTAGTCGCCGATTCCCGTAACCATAACTGTTGCTGTTCCCACATTCTTGTTATTCGAATACGAAACTGTATAATCAGTGCCTTTTACAAGCTTCACTCCATCCTTGTTCTTTACGGTTACCTCAGGCTTAACCGCCGCCCCTGTCCATGCCTTGTTACCGAGACCGCTTATGGTGCAGGAAGCTATGTCCTTCTTGCCCGTAGCAGGAATAATCGCATCCACGGTTATCTCCTTTGTGCCTTCCTCATCCTCAAAGAAGCAGCCGCAATCGACACATAACCAGCAGTCTACAAACCCATCTGTTGTCTCCGTTGCCGGCTTTGCTCCTACCTTTACCAATCTGTGAACAGGTATGGGTTCTGTAAATGTCGAACCACATGCCTCACAGGTATAGGTCATTACACCTTCACTTACGGCTGTTGCCGGAACGGTCTCCACACCTTCATCATAGAAATGAACCTGAGACTCTACGGAACCGCAGGTCGCGCAGGTATGCTTGTGATTGCCAAAGCCCGAATCGGTCCACTCGCCCCACTCGTGAACATGCATAAGCTCCGAGGTGTCGTAACCGTCGGGGATAAGCTCACCTTCCGCCCTCTTGCCTTCGGGGACAAAGATCAGATTAAAACTGTATACCGGATCGGTGCTTGCGGGGCTGACAATTGCATTCAAGTATAAGTATCCCGCATCAGTCAGATCAATCTTTAATGTTCCTTTTAAGTGTCCGGTTGACCGGTCGACCGAAAGTCCCCATACATTCAATATATTAGCTGCATCGTTCAGTTCAAAGTGATCTATCTTATGCTCCGTTCCCTCCTGCAAATGCCTGTAATGACAAGTGAGTCTTACAAGTTTATTTAAATCTATGTCGATATAATCGCCCTTGTTGGCAATTATATACGGATTGGTCACCTCTAACTTGTCATACGCAGCCGGAAGCGCATTACCTCTGAAGTCATAGTAGAATTCAACGGTCTTTCCGTCAGGCGATACGACCATTGCGTAGCTGTAGTTAACGCCGCTTTTGAAGCCGTCCAAAAGAGTTGAATTGTAATAGTACTCCGCTGTTTCTCCGTTGATACCAACGGTGAAGCTGTTCGTTGTGTTGTTCTTATTGAAGCGATAACCCTCGGCATAAGCACTGTCGGTAACGGAAACAACAGCCTTAAATGTAGGCTGGTGCTCGGTTAAAACACCGCTCTTGACACCGCTTGTCCATGAAAGTGACTTAACCTCCGTCACCTGGTTGTCAGTATCGATTCCGTCCGCAGTCGGAGCCTCGTCCTTCCAATATAAATCCTCCATACCAAGCAGGGTAAAGCCTGTGATTTCCTTAGGCGCATTGCCATCATCTACATGGAGATGATAGACCGGACTCTTATATTCAATCTCCTCGCCGTTTATTTCAAGAGTGGCCTCCATCTTGTAGTATCCGGCAGCCGAAACCGTCGGATGCTTGATCCACATCATGCTTCCTTTGCAATAATCGGTAACATTTATACTCTCGGTATTGTTATCTATTCGTCCCCATTTTGCGTCTCGGCCGGAACCATACACGCCATACGACTTGTACCACCACTGTGCTGTCTTAACCTTATCGCTTATACCTTTAAGATCATCAGGTAATATCTTCACATAATTCTTCTGCTTCGAACTGCAGTAGATATCAATAGTCTCGGTGCTGCTGCCCGGTCTTATAGTAAGCTCTGCAGTATCAGAATAGGAATCACCATTCTCATTTGTGAATACGCACTTTAACGCACAGTTCTCCGTAACCTCGTAATCCTTTAAGGTCGCTGTTCCTGTAGATTTATCAAATGTACCCTCGTACTTCGTTCCGTCGGCAGGCATAACCTTAAGCCAGTACGCTCCTGTCGCATCCTCCGCCTTCGCAGTAAGCGTTGCAAGGGTGCCGGCCTTGTCGACAATCTTGCTTACCGGCTGTGTCTTTACAACAGGATTCATATTCTCGATTCTTACCTCGACTATCTTCCTTGACCTTCTTGTAGCGCAGATGTTCCCTGCATTGTTAGCAATGGACTCGCAGCTTTCTATGGAAAGCTGATACACATCTCCCATCTTCGCAGTTGACGGAATGATATCCTTCAAGTAAAACTTCATCCTTGTATACTTGTCCGGAGTAACAGTATTACCGGAGTTGTCTGTGAAATAATCGCCCTTACTGTTGGATATCTCAAAGCTTGCTATTTCATTCTGTAAACTGCCGCCTCCGCTTATCTTGTTTCCGTCTATGGTTACAGCCGGAGCAACTCCGAGCTTGTCGCTTAAGCTCAAATAACCCTTAAAGAATGATTTTCCGTCCATATATCCTGTCCAGTACTGCGAAACAGGAATGTAATACCACGGATCGCCGCTCAAATCCCAGCTTATCTTGGTAAGCTCTGCACCGGTGGTACCGCTGAAGAGCTTTGTTGGAGCATTCTCTCGCGGCATTATGAACAGACAACCATCCATGTCGGTTATTGTCTCTGCGGACCACTCTGAGCTTTTAATCTCCGTCAGCAAATCCAGATTCATGTTACCATACGAATCAAAATCGGGACGATTTAATGCAATAACCCCTACATTATTAGGGTCAAGGGTATCAACCGGTATACCCGATTTGCCGTAAGAACCGGACATATAGAAAGAATAACCATCCTCTATAGACGGAATAAGATTATAATCGCACACCTGGTTCAAAAATATACCGGCTCTTATGGTCATGGTTCCGCCGGTCTTCTGTACATATTCCGCACCACCATTTGCATTGAAAACGCCATTGTTTATAATAACATTTCCGCCCGACTGTACTATGCATGCTGCTCTTTTAAAGCTTGAGGTACAACCATACCCTGAACCTCTTGTCGTCTCGAGATTACGGTAGCCGCGAGAGTATATCTTGCCACCGTTTATGGTTACATTACCTGACAAAACAGTAAAGGCTACGCTGTTTATGTTCTGCCACACATAACGGTCACGACGCTTCTTGTACATAAGGGTATTTCTGCTTATGCCACTGTAATAATCCTTGATATTGATACCCCAATATACCCATTCTTTCTTGGAATGTGTGCTTATCTCTCCACCGTCAAAAACCACATCACCGCCATTGACATAGAAATAATGTCTGTATTCTACATCACTGTTTCCATAGCAACCACCGCCCACGCCTATATCTGTAACCCAGTCATTAAAGGCATCGGAGGAGTTTATTCCATGTCCCGGATCACAGAAGGTTGCATCACAGTCAAGCTTTCCCTTGTTAGTACCGGATGAGTCCTTAATCACAAGCTTCGCCCCGGTACCGACCCCGAACATATATACCTTATTGGCATAATTAGACGCCAAAATCCAATACTTGAACCTATGACCGTTTAAGTCAAGAGTTTTCGTACCGTCACCTATCTCGAAAAGCGTCCAGTCCGAATTGATGTATTTATCGTAATCCCACTCAACATCTCCTGTCAGCTTGATGCTGACATCACCTTCACCTTCAAGCAGCTCCTTAATCTGACCGGGATCCTTTGTCTCGATCACCGTCGCCGCCTTAACCCTCGCTCCCGGCACATCACTCATCGGCACAAGCCCGATGATCAAAGCCGCCGTAAGAAGCATACATAACAGTTTCTTTGTCACACTCTTCATCTGCATTCTCCTCCTTTATAATACCTTTCTATATAAACCTTTCAGCATAAGCGCCTGCCATGGCTATGGCATTGCCGATTGTAATGTTCACCTGTTCAAAAAGCTCGCCCTCATCTAAGCTTTCTGAAATAGGCACGGATAAATTATACACCAGGCCTACCCCATCGTAAACCATATATGCTCCGCAGGGAAGCTCGGGATTAACTACAGCGCACACCTTATTTGCCTTCTCCGCTTCCTTTTCACTGAGCGGTCCGGAAAGCTCGATTGCACATGTTAGGTACTGCACATTGTCGGCAGCAAAGTCATACTCCGGGAAGTAATATCTTCCGCGCGCAGCATCTCCGTTTTTTGTTTTTATTTCTTCATGAACCACCGAAAGGATATCGCACAGCGCATCATCCGCGCCCTTTTCAACTATGACGGCGGTGCTGCCCTGAGCATTAAAACCGTTAGCCATCATATTAAGCGCCGCTCTTCTTTTTGAATTGTTTATCTCTCTCATTTTATTCTCCTTCTAATAAGACTCTTCGCTTCGCGTAAGACCTGACACGTTCGTGTCAATACCTCCTCTTTTAGCCCGAAGAATCTTTTTTTACTCAACTATATACTATCTAAGACACAGCCATAAGATTTGCAGCGAGCTGATCCACAGTCGGGTTCGGCTGCTCGCCTTCTTTAGACGGCCAGCGGAATTTACCGACAAGCTCCGGGAACAGCTTGATGAACTCCTTTCGTTCCTCTATATCCGCCCTGTCCTTTGAGAGTACAGGACTTCCGTCATCTTTATAGAACAGCATCCTGTGTATGGTCTGCGCATACTTCATGGCCAGATCGTTAAAGAACTCCTCAACGGACGAGAAGTGGAACTTTCTGAGCATCATTACTCTAATCATCTTCCTGGCTTCATTATCGTCCTTTGTGCCATAACCCAAAACTGCACTTTTAGCTCTGTATTTCACAAGGATATCTGACATTCCTATGAAGTCGTCAAGCGCAGCGCTCCTGTTCTCACTCTCCTTGTAAAACTTATGAATTATTCCTACTGCGGTTATAATGCCGCCTACCACAGCTCCCGCAATATTTAATCCGGGAATTAAAGCAGTTGCCATGGCTAACGCTCCTCCTGCCCCGTTAATAGCACTTTGCTCCCTGCGGGTTTCGAATTTCTTAGTCTGCATCTTAGCCACGTTGTCTGTTGCCTTGGCGTTCTCCCTGCTGTCATGTATCTTCTTTGCATCGCCGCTTTGTTCAGCTTCTCTAAGCTTACGGCGCGTCTGATCATGGACAGCCTGCTTGCCTTCTTCAAGCGCGTCAAGGTTCGCCGTAGCAACGCCGATTTCGACAATGGATTTGATTGTCGTAATACCTCCGGCCACCGCTCCGCCCACTGTTGCAAAAACCGTCGAACTGCTCTTTAAGGCTACGCGGATCATCTCCGCAACGGGTTTAGCGGCACCTGCAAGCGACGAAAGGATCTCCCTTACCTCATTGAACCTGTCATCCGCCGACACCAAATCATTATCAAACCTTGGAGCAAAGCAGGCCGAAACGATTTTGGCCAAAGCCGCTACTCCCTCTATGGTAGAGAATACGCCTGTGTTAAATACTGCATCATCCGCCGAGGTTAGGATTCCGGCAATCGTTTGCGCCGTACCCACATAACCGTCAACCTTCTGCTTTGTTGTCTTATCTTCGGAAACATCATGTATTTTTCTTCCTATCGCCTTCTCGAGCTTTTCCTTCAGAGGCTCCACTGATTTCGAAACGCTCTCAAGTCTTTCGACTTCCTTTACCGCGGCGTTCATCTCAATCATATGATTTCTGACAACAAGACTCTGTGCCTTGGCCGCTTCGGCTTTGGCTTCCTTTCCGACAATCGCCTCATCCGAAATCTGCGAAAGCCTGCGCAGCTTTTCAAGCTCGACTAAAAGCTTCTCAAACTTTTTCTGTCTGTCCTCCCATGCCTTGGCATAATCAAGCAACTCCTGATCATCCGGGTGCTTTGAAAGCACAGCGGAAAAGCCAACCATAAGTCTGTCCTTATAAGCCGCGAGCTGTTCCGATACATGATTCTCCTCATCGTCCAAAAGCCTCATGGCTCCTTCAAGCTTATCGAGATTGATTGCACCGAACCTTGCAAGCTTGCTTCTGATAAACTCACGTTTTCTGATCACATCCATGCTCTTTACCCCTGAGATCAGATATGAATGTATACTGTAAAACGGTGCTTCCATGGCCTCACGGAATTTGGCGCGATCCGGCACGTAACCGTTCACTGCCAGGGCTATATCAACGCCGGTAGCCTTTCCGACAAAACCGTTTTCAACCATATAGTATACAAACAGTCTTTCGCGCATCGGATGCGAAAGTATATCTGTCGCAAAGGACGCCTCGGAGTTGCCTTCAGCAAGAGAATTGCAGTACTTTGCCACCCATCTGTCCACATCATGAACTGCCTTTACAACATGTTCAGGGAATGCTTTCTCGTCATCATCCGAACGGCTTATCGTATTCCTTGTCTTAACTCCGTCTATCCTGTAGGTCTGCTCATCCAAAAATGCATCGAATTCTTCCCTTGCCTGCTCTCTGTTTTGTGAAAGCGCTCTTTCGTAATCCGCAAGACTCGCAGTTTCGTCACTTAAAGCCTTGTCATCACCGGACATCTGTTTTTTGGAATCGCTGAGACCAAGCTCCTTTCTGAACAGCTCTTCAATCTCTGCCATCGCCTGTCTCGTCTTATATATTCCCTTTAAGGCCGCAAGCTTATCCTCATCTGAGCCTGCCCTTCCGAGTTCATCCTCATTCTCTTTTAGTCTTTGCAAATGCAATGTATAGCCTTTAAGCTTGTCGAACTTTTCACACATGTCCTTGATATGCTCGCAATGTGTCTTCCTCGTCTTAGCTCTTTTATCAATTGCCGCATGCTTGCTTTCGTCCTTCTCACGTCTCTTTTCCTCGGCAGCTTCCTCATCTATCTTGCTTTTCATGCTTTCATGAATATCGGGATATGCCATAATCTCGCTTTCGTACGGACGAAGTGACGCATAGAAGCTCCACATCTTATCGCTGTTGGTACGGTGAGGTTCTATCTGATAATCCTTTGCGATTGCCTTTGACATTGAGTAAACCTTATCGGCGTTCTCGTACTTTGCTTCAAGGCTTTTTACCTCAGCCTCAACATCCTTCTTTGATTCGCCGAGCAGCTCGTCGTACTCCGCAGCAGTCACCGCAAGTCCATCCACAAGCTTCATGGTGCTTATGTCACCGGCCAGCGCAACCGCATCGCTAAAGCGTTTCAGCATCTCCTTATCATCGGTTGCAAAGGCTCTGACGACCTGCTTATAATCAGGCTCCGCAAGGTCTTCCCCTCTCAGATAAGAAAGTATAACATCAGTTCTTGTGTTTGCCTGAATATTCTCCTTAAAGAATGCTCTTAAGAAATATCCGCCCGGACTATAAAGCACATCATCCCTTACAAGAAGATGTCCCACAAGAATCTTCGTATCGTTATCCAAATCACGGTAGATTTCAAGCTGTTTTTTGAGCTTTCCGTTATGCGCCGAAAGCTTTTTAAGCTCACTGTCAAAGCCTGCCCTGTCAAGCCTGATAAGCGGTGAATCGTTGTAGCTGTAGCCGTCGCTTCCGACGCCGTAATAACCACCCGTATCATGTTCAAGGTATCTTAATAACTCCGTCCCAACCTTATCTTTATCGAAAAGCTCTGTAAGTTCAGGGGTAATAACATTCTGCTCCACATGATAATCAGGCGCAATAAGCCTTTCTCCGTAATAACTGAGCAGTCCTCGTATCACATTGTCCCTGGTCTGTCGGCTAAGCTCTTTTGTATCCTTAAATTCCGAAAGAAATGCATCGGCAATCGTATAAAAGCTTCTGACCTTCTCGAAGCAGTTATGATCCTTCATCAGCTCTATTTCGGCAAGCTCCGCATCCTCTAAGGATGCATGGTACGCCATCCTTGCCAGTGTTTCGTTGTAAAAGCTGTTCAGGATACCGGTATCCGGCAGGCTGTTTTTCTCGGTTTTAAAAAACGTATCAAGCTTGTCCCTAATTTCATCCGAAAGCGCCTTCATCTTCGCCTTGAAGAATTCATCCGCTTTTGCTTCGGAACCCTGCGCCTTAACCTGGTCTCTGTAGGCTTTCTCACTCAAAAGACGCATCCTGTCAGTCTCGGCAAAATAATCCGCGAACCTCGCGCGTCCGACATTCTTGACCATGAGCACCCTTTTCATGGATTCTTCGATTTCAACAAGCCGTGTCTTGTGCTCTTTTGCAAGCTCCTCCTCAATGTCATTTTGTTCAAACCAGCCTTCAACATTGGCCTGAACATTTCGGTTATACTCATCCACATCTACCAGGAACAGATTCCGTCTCTCGTTCTGGAATATGGACTTTTTGATTGCCTCTGCTCTTTCGACGGAATAATGCTTATCCCTGCCTCTTTCCGTAAGCGCTGTTTGAATCGCCATGGCTAAAAGCGCCGAATTATTCCTAGTTCTGTCCATATAGACTTTCATCTTATTCTTATCAAGCATCGCATCAGGACCGTCATAAATCAGCGCCATAATGTAGATATTTCCGTGTTCCACACCAAGCCCTGTATCCGATTCGTTAATACTCGTGTCTGTAAGCATCCCATTGATAAGATCATTTAGTTTTACCCGTTTATTAGGATCCTTATTATCCTTTATTATCGTCTCTTCAATAACATTCTTATCATAAGCTTCAAGAGCAAGATATTTCTTTACATCGACATACTCTAAATTCGGGTCAAAAACGCAGGCTAAGATTTCCTCTCTTTTTCCTATCAGATACTGCTCGGTATAAGGCATTCTCTCTAGCTCCGAAATCACAGCCTTAGCGCGCGGCAAGTAAGCCACCGAGAACTCTTCAAACTCTTCATCGGTATCTGCCACAAGATGATCCGTGAATGTATCAAACTCCATAAAGAGCGGAAGCAAAATACTATAACCGCTTCCCTTTAATAATCTGACTCGATTGTCTCTCCTGTCCAACAATCGATTAAATTCCTCAGGGGTAAGCTTTTTTTCTTCTGACTGTTGCGCTTCCTGCTGCGTTGTCTCTTGTGACTTTTGCCGCTTCAGGCCCACTACGACCTCTTGCATTTTACTTGCATATTCCGTATCCCGGTAAAGCAAAGATACCTGCTTTACCAATTCATCTGTAACTTCTACGCCATTATTCTTGCAGGTCTCTCTGAGGGCAACCTCCTTATCAACAATGTTTTTTAAGAGATTCGAAGTAAGGTTCCTCTCGAATACGGTTCTCTCGGTATCATTCAACAGATCGACATCCTTTATTCCGGTTTCATCCATAATCTTGATGGTACCCATTGCATAGGAAAGAACTGCGCCGTACTTCAATACGCCGTAATTCATATATTGATTATCTTTAATGAGCTCGTTCTTTACCGTCGAAAGACTCTTCTTTATTTCGTTGAACCTTTGATCTTTTTCCTTTTCTTTTTTATATTTTTTATACCATGTTTCTTCGATGTATTTTTTATAATCTGTCTTAAGCTGTTCTTCCGTAATTGTACCCGGTTTCGCCTCAAGCCTCTTTTCTACTGCGTATTCATAAAAGCTTTGGGGTTTACTAATTCCATATTCAACACAGACATCCTCAACAAGCTTGTCTATACTCTCCATTCTTCCTAGACGATTCTCACCCCTGAGTTCATTTTTTCTGCCTGTGTTTATTTTAAGTTTGGTAAGATCGTTACGAAATCTGGGAATAACTGTCACTTTGCCGCCATAGAGCAATGCAAGCTTATTCTTCTTGAGAAAACTGCCACGGGAATTCATAGCTTCAATCCTTGCGGCAACATTATCCACAGCAAGCTCCTTGCCCGAGAACATCATCCTGATAATGATTGCTCTTTGTTCGGCTGTTATAAGCTTTGGATCGGCGGTTTCTGTCTCCTTTGCAAGCTTTGATGCTACCTGATTCAAAAAAGCCGGATATCCGGATACACGCGTCGAAATCAGAGTAACGTATTCCAGAAGCTGATCTAAGGAAAGCTTCCCGATATCTTCCATCCTCTTTACTCCCGCATAACCTGTCTTTACGGCGTAAAGCTTTGCTTCGTTGAGCAGGGCAATCTGATCTATAGCATAGATATCGGAAATCTTCGCATCCTCAAAGCGTGAAAAAAGCATATCCTTAAGATTCGCAGCTAGGAGCTCATCTACCGCGCCTTTTCCGACCTGCTCAAGATATGGCGGCAGCTTGACCGGTTTTCTCGCAAGCTTGGCATATCGCGCCCCTCTGTCATATTCGGTTATGCGCCTTAACGCTCTCTCGTAATTGCTCTTTACTCTTTCTTTCTTTTTATCTTCGGACATAGAATTAAACTCGCGTATTTCACGCTCACGCAGCTCCTGCTGACCGGCTACAACCTCATTTGAAATACGAGCAAACCTCGCCCTGTCTTTAAGTCCCTCCGCCGTTATCTCACGGTGCTTCTCTATTTCATCTTCCCACTCAAACACCGACACGAATCTGTCGGTAACAAGCTCACTGTTCGGTTTAAACATCATATCCGACAGAAGACTCTTAGGAAGTCCTATCGCCTCCGTGTTCTGTTCTTCAAGAGCAGCCTTATAATCCTTTGACTCGGTCAACGCAGTATATAGCTTGCTTATACCATCCTTTGCGGCAGCTATCCTGTCCCTGATCTCCGTGCTTGTCTTATCAGTTCCCGGCATATGAATATCACTGATAAGCTTATATAAAAGCACGATCTTAAGAGCCTGGGGATATTTCGTAAAATAAGGATCGTCAAAATCAACCTCTTTTGAACCCTGTACCCCAAGAAGCTCTCTTATCTCTCCGGACACGGATAGGATATCGCTTCCGGTATCTTTCTCGGAAAGCTCCTTAAACTTGACAAGTCTCGCATAAAGAACCGTATTTTCCTTCCCTTTAAGCTTATTTTCGAGCATATCCTTTGAGACAACTCCGGTGCTTTCTCCGATGTTGGTCGCAGCAGACGCAAGATCCGCATCTGAGAGCTCACGGCTTTGAAGCATGCGATCTACATGAGTGTTCACGGCTGCCTTAAGCTTCCCGTCCGATATATGTCCCTTTCTTATCCTGTATGCCCTGAACTTACCGACTCCTTCTCTTTTCTGGCCGTCTACTTCAAAGCTTTTAAGCTTTTTCATTTCCTTCTCGGGAATATGCTTTTCCATATTGCCCTGAAGCTGTGAGATTCTTGATTTATGTTCAATATGCTGCGCTTGCTCGGCGTGTTGGTCTGACACTGCGCTTTCCACCGTCAGCTCCACACCATCGGCCTTGAGCAGGCCTGTCATATCCTTCGTGTCGCCGACACTATACCTGCGGATAAGATTGATATTATCAAGCTCTTTTTTAAAGCGTCTTTCATACGCTCCGCCGCTTCTTCTCGCTTCATCGCCGACCAACTCCGTTGTCTGTTCATCTACGGAATAACCTGAGATTGAAATCAGGCCGGTAGCCAGGCGTTCAAAGTCATCTAAGGCCCGCACCGCCCCACTGCAAAGCTCATAGGATATATCATGGTTTACCGCCATATCCTTTAGTACTTTAATCCCCGGATTAGCCGCTGCACAGCTTTCCGCAGCCTTCTCGATCATCTTTAGCTTACTGCGGTCTTCACTGCTTAATTCGCTTACATCTTTTTTGCCATAAGCATCACTGTACTTATTTAGCAGCTCCGTCATTCGGGCGCACACATGTCCGTGGTGCGAAGACAGCTCTACCATACATTTTTTTATTTTGTTAAGGATTTCCTTCTTGCTCTCGCTGTCTGTTTTCTTGTCCGCCAGGGTTTCCTCACAGACTTTATGTGCATCATAGGAATACTTCTGCATTACATTTTCAAGCTTAAAAACCGCATCCTTAATGCTTGCAGCAAGTATCGCAGCACCCGAATTGGACGGATAGTTTTGAATTATAAAATCACAGTCGGAGGATAAGGCATACAGACTTAAAACAGACTCGTTCATCTGCGCAAGCTGAGGGGCATCCATATCCACCGCGTCCTTATACTTTCCTTTCTTTTCCTTAGACAACATGGATTTTGGTATCCAGAACATGGAACACTTGTTACTTTCATCATGCAGCAGCAGCTTATCAAACTTCTCCTGATAAGGCTTGAGCGCTTCCTCGCGCGCTTTTGTTTCGGCATGGCTGGGCTGATTCAGTCTCTCAGCATGCTTTTCAACCATCTGCTCCCTGGCTTTCTCAACCGCCTCTTCAGGTGTCAATGCGCGAAGAGTATACTTCGAGCTTCTGGTCACGAGCATAGCCTTAATTGTCTCGGCGCGGGTAACCGCCTTGTTTATACGATCATCTGATACAAGCTCATCTCCGACAGGATCCGCATCTGCTGCGTCAAAAGATGTAAAACGGGATTTGAATACCGAAAGCACATGATCGGTGTGAATTGAATCTTCAACATGATCGGAGCCTGAACAATCGTTGATATAAGACGTAAGCGCCCTCAATATCATCGCATGCTGGTTTCTGACATAGTTTACTTTTGAAATCGCCGAGAAAACCTCATTGTAGAACTTTATTTTCCCGCTTTCAGAATCCGGCAGCTGTTTCCTCTTCTGTATGTCAATATAATCTCTTAAAGCATCATTTTCAGTCAGGAGATTCTGTGCATAGCCTTCTATCGGTGCAAAAACAGACTTCTTTCCTGCATCAAGCTTGTCGTAAGCAACCTGAAATTCGGACAGCTTTTCCCTAAAAACCGTCTCCGTCTGTCTTAGCTTAAAAAACTGTTTTGAAAAATGTGCATAATGCTCGCCCTGCATACGTGTGCTTAAATCATAGTAATCACCGAATTTCTCACGCAAAAACTCTTCCTTTGTTTGAAGCGGAGCCTCTCCGTGCCCGAGGGCATGACGATCTGACAAATGCGCATCATGCATATATCCGGAATCAGGGCTTCCGGATATTGAGGTATTATTCTTATCCTTCGTTCTAAATAAAGGCTCGGAACCTGTTGAAGTACTGCGTGTTTTATAATCTTCCATATCTTATTCCTCCCCTTATAGCTTAAGCATCGCATCGTATACCTGATACCGTCTGACCGCATCGACATCATGCCCGCTCATAAAACGTTCCTCAAACGCCGCCATCTTTTCTCCCACTGTATCTATAACAAGCTCATCAAGCTCCATTCCTTCACGCCTGACTGCCTCCTTAACATGATCAAACAGGTACGGGAACATCCTTAAGCCATCCCCGTCTCCGTACAGGCTTAAGATATGTACTCCTCCGTAGAAATGCTCAGCCGCAATCATAGCCCGGGGTTCATCCTTTTCAAAAAGAATTCCACCGTAACGGTTTTCAAAAGAAATTACCTTTTGAGGATCTACCAGATTGTTTTCCTCAGAGTCCAGCTTGCCGCATATCTTTCCTTTGTCCTTCTCTGACAGCTCAGCTACGGATTTAATAGTATAAGGCCGCTTAAGAGCCGTGGTCGCAAAGGGCTTTAGCGACATCAATCTGTACAGGTCATACACACTTCTCCTTGCATCAAGCTCGTTCATCTCAAACCCATTTTTCTTTAAGAAAAGAAAAATGGCATCGGAAGCTGCTTCCTCTTTCTCTGTAAAAAGAGTCGCATGCATACTCCCGATGCCCGATTTTTTACACACAGTTTTCATCTCGCGCAACAAAAACGAACCTATTCCCTGTCTGCGTCTATCATCCGAAACCGCGATAAAATCAACCTCCGGCCCATCCGGAGTGTCTACGAAAATCCCGGCCGCCACAGCTTCTCCGGCATCATCAATAACGCCGGCGTAAAGCTCATTTTCGTTTTTCTCGCTATAGCGTTCACCGATTACGGCTTCAAAATAACGAATATTGTCATCATCGATCAATGTCATTATCATTTGTATTACCCCTCCAATTTATGGTATTGAACCCCTAATTTTATTATTTTACCATAAATCTGTAAAAAATACACTATTATTGCTTTTTTTTGACCGCGATAATATAATCGTTTTATCATCTTATGGTTGCGTAAATCAGAATATGAAAAAAAGAGTCTTCGGGCTATAGAGGAGGTGTTGACACGAAGGTGTCAGGTCTTACGCGAAGCGAAGAGTCTTTTAGAGGAGAAAGACATGGCAAAATCAACAGGAGTTTATAAAGCAAAGAAAAAGGACGGAACCGAGTATTACAGATGCTCCGTCACTGTTAAGGGTAAGCACATAAGCTTGGGCAGCTACGATACCGAGCAGGAAGCCTCCGAAGTGTACAAGGCTGCAAGGAGCATTATCGACAGTAAAGGTCCGGAGGATATCTCCTACGAGGATTACAGCGCTATCCCTTATCAGAAGTTCATGATACTCCTCAACCTTAAGCTTACCGGAGTGTACTTTGCCACCCCCATTCTCCTGAAGAAGAACTATTTCGAGTATCATCTTTCACCCGATAAAATTCTAAAGTTCGACCGAGACGACCTCTTCTTCTACGCCCAGAGAAAGATACAGGAAAAAGGCGGCTATCTCTTCGTCGCCGACTACGGCAGCCAGTACAAGATACTCAAGCGCTACGGCATCAAGCCCTTTGCTGTGTATGGGCGCGACTATGTACAGGTCAATGATGACAGGTATGACTTTCGCTATGACAATATAAGGGTTTTGAGCAGTTATATGGGAGTATGGGCGAACCACCAGGAGGGAAGTCCCGACATAATCAGCGACTACAACGCGGTTATCCATGTCAACGGAAACTACATAATAGGAACCTATAAGACCGAAACAGAGGCAGCTGTTGCATATAATAAAGCCGTCGACATATTGCATGCCCACGGCTTTAGAAAAGCATATATCAAGAATTATATCGAGAGCTTAAAAGCTGACGAGTATAAGGCTTTGTACGATAAAACCTACATCTCGCCCAAGCTATATGAATTAAGGCCTGTTAGCGTAAAAAAAGATTCTTCGCATAAAACACCGGTTACCTCAGCGTGAGCAGCATTCTCTCAAGCTCCTCCAAGCTTTCGACCTCGTTTATCTTAGCCCTCAGCTTAGCGGAGTCGTACATGCCCTGGGTATACCAGGCCACATGCTTTCTCATCTCCCGTATGCCCACATACTCGCTTTTTTGCTCGATCATCATCCTTGCCTGCCTGAGCATTGTGTCTACCACGGTAGACACCGAAGGTCTCGGCAGCGTCTCTCCCGTTTCAAGGTAATGCTTTATCTCCGCAAACACCCACGGATTGCCTTTCGCCGCGCGGCCTACCATAACCGAATCACATCCGGTTTCCTCTTTCATCCTTATTACATCCGCGCCGCAGGAAATATCTCCGTTACCCACAACCGGTATCGAAACCGCCTCCTTAACTCTCTTTATCACAGACCAGTCAGCCGTTCCGCTGTAATACTGTTCTCTGGTTCTTGCGTGAACCGCAACCGCCGCTGCGCCGGCTTCCTCCGCAACCTTGGCAACCTCGTGGGCATTCATATTGTCTGCGGAAAAACCCGCTCTGATCTTAACCGTAACCGGCAAATCCGTAACCTGTCTAATGGCGTAGACAATCTCTCCTATCCTCTCCGGAGTCTTCATCAGACTCGAACCCTCATGATTATTCACAATCTTCGGCACCGGACATCCGAAATTAAGATCAATAAAGGCGAAGCCAAAATCCTTCATCTTCACCGCCTGGCCGGCTATTATATCAGGCTCGCTTCCAAAGAGCTGAACTCCCGCCGGAGCTTCCCTCTCATCGGTCATCAAAAGAGGAAGGGAATTCCTGTTGCCATAGTACATCCCCTTCGCGCTTATCATCTCCGTTACTACTATGTCCGCGCCCTGTTCCTTGCAAAGCAAGCGAAATGGCAGGTCTGTAATACCTGCCATCGGCGCTAAAAATATTTTATCCTTAAAATCCATACCTATATTCTTGACCAAGATCCTTCCTGTTGCTTCGCAAGCCCTCGCATTTCGTCATAAGGGGTACCGCTTGCGGTGGATTCCTTATGACATCGAAGGCCGGCACCTCAACGCTTTACATTGAGGTCTGCGTCGCTTCGCGTAAGACATGACATTAAAGCCCCACCGGTCGGTGTCATTCTGAGAGGAGAAACGCAAATGACGAAGTCATTTTATTAATGCGTTTCGACGACAGGACACGACGTAAGTGAGACTCGAAATCTTTGATTTCGTTAGTCGAACTTATGCAAAGCTATGTCGTGTCAATACATCCTCTTTAGCCCGAAGAATCTTCTTTTATTGTTTTTCGTAAATCAGTCTCAATCCCTCTAATGTAAGATTGGGATTGTAGACATCTATGATCTCCGTGTTCTCATATATCAGCTTTCCGAGTCCCCCCGTAGCAACTACCTTCGCAGCCTCAAGCCCGGACTCTTCCTTCATCTTCTTGATGATATATTCCGTCTGTCCTATGTAACCGTAGAATATACCGGCCTGCATGCTTGTTATGGTGTCCCTGGCAAGTATGGTATCCGGCTTTACTATCTCGATTTCGGGAAGCTTAGCAGTCCCCGTCCATAATGCGCTTGCCGACAGCCTTATTCCAGGAGATGTAACACCCGAGTTAAAGCTTCCGTTCTCAAGCACCAGATCATAGGTCGTCGCCGTTCCGAAGTCAACCACGATAACAGGACCGCCGTAAAGCTCGTATGCAGCAACTGCGTCCACAAGTCTGTCCGCGCCGAGAGCCTTCGGATTCGGGATCGTGACATTTATCCCTGTCTTGATCCCCGGTGCAACTATTATCGGCGCTACCAGCAGATACTTTATGATACCACTTGTAAGCGAGTGCATAACCTTAGGCACAACCGAGGAGATGATGCACGCCGACACGTCACTTATGTCAAAGCCCTTTATCGAAAGCCAGTCCCCGAACATCATACCGTACTCATCCGAAGTCCTCGAAATCGCCGTGGTCATCCTGAATGAATTCTCGATAACCTTACCGTTGAAAAGTCCAACGGTGATATTAGTGTTTCCTACATCAATCGCAAGTAACATATCCCTCTCCTATCTTACTCATTCATACTTAAAAAGAACATACGATAATAGTTTGCTAATTCCTCAAACAATTCTTCCTTCTCGTCAAGAAGCTGCCTTACCTGAAGCTCACTCTCGATGGGATCATACATGATATCCTCCTCGTATGCCTCTGTAGAAAGCTTGACCTCGCCTGTCTTATCAAAGTATACTACCAATACTCCGCCTACCCTCTCAGTAAAGAGTACGCACATCACCTGGAGCTCCTTCTTCACCTTATCCGGAAGGTTTGAAAACCTCTCTCCAAGGTAATACTTCTGTGTGTAATGCGATGCACTGCACAGCACATTATTCTCATCATATTCCGCTTTATACATATTTTTTATAACCCCTTTTGCAAAAACATTTACAGGCATCACTTCCACTTATTCTGACAAAGTCTTCTTAGCAAAACTTCATCCGTCCCCTCAACTAAACATCCTCTTCTTTCATTGTTGAAAAAAATACATTTATTGTCATCAACAAAGACTTTATAAGATTCGTTACTTACAGGCTGATTGTCATATTGTACTGCAAATGTAGTTATACAGCTATAATGGTTTTCATATTCACTAAACGAAATATCAAACTGCCCTTTTTGTTTTATCGTTGAAAAGAAGTTTATGACATCTGATTCATAGTACGCTGATCTATAGTTGCCATTTATTATCGCTGTTATTTTTTCGTGTGTCTGACAATAATCTTCTTTAACATATAAGGCTCCATCAGTAAAACTGTGAATGTATAGATATGTCATGTTGCTATCCCCGACTATTCTATACACTTTGTATCCATCAACTTTGCAAAACGAATCATCTTCCGAATCAAAATAACCTCCGGTCAATATATACCTCTCGCCTTCCATAATTATGTTTTCTCCTTCAAAATATATATCATAGCTTTTGCATGACGAAAGACAAAACACAAGGATCACAGACATTAATAATGATTTGATTATTCTATATCTCCTCATCTTAATCACCTGATACAAAGCGAGGAATTCGTCCACTAATTGGTATATCGAATTCTATAATCGTAACAAACGGATAATAACACCCGTCTATGGCATCATCGTGCTGTAAAACATATCATTCTCTGAAACCGCTATGTTTTCCATACTTTAATAACAAAAGGCACAAGTACTCCACCAATACTCATCCCCTCAGTAAACAACAAACATAGGGCATAACGATATTTGATGCACTTTATCAATAATCACATAGGCTTTTAAAATACTCTTTATCTTCGCCGTCAACAATATGCCCTATCCTTTTGTCATCAAAGAATATACATTCCTCTGAATCGATAAACACCTTATATGAGCGATTGCAAACTGCTTGATTATCATATTGTATCATAAAGGTATATAAATACTCGTCTTTGTATTTGTCAAAGGAAATCTCATCCTCTCGCATATTAACCTGTCTATCAAAAAACTTCAGTGTATCTTCATCCTTATATATAACTTCGCGATTATAAAGAATAATTGCAGTAATAGTATCATAGGTTTGAATATAATCATTCCTCACATATAAGGATCCATCAGTAAAACTATGAGCATATATGAAATCCATGCGGTCGTCATCTTCCAGCTTATATAGTTTAAAACCATCAACTCTGCAAAATGGTGCTTTTTCAGTATTGAAGTATCCTTCGGTAGTATCATAAACCACTCCATCAATTATCAAGTGTTCGCCTTTGAACTGTACATCATAGCTCTGACATCCAGTAACGAAAATCAAACATAACATAGCAAGAACTACGATACCAGCTTTGATTCGCCCAACCATTATCAATCTCCGGTGACGTACTTCGATATTGCTCCCTCAAACGGAATATCGAATTCTATCACAGTAACATAAGGAATATAACTCCCCTTTAATACATCGTAGTGTTGCAACACATACCATGCTCTAAAGCCAGCGACGAAACCATATTTTATCACATCTTGCCGATCCAATCCAAAATAATCGTATATACAAAAATGCAACTTACCCGTATAGTTTGTTCCATCAAAACTATAGTTTCTAATTTCAACTGTATTTCCAGCAATGTCATCGATGCAGAATTTCAATCCCTTCACGGTATCGATTGCTGTATTAAACTTTGGATGATCAACATTATTTTGCACCCATGAATAGAACGATTTATCATCGTTTCTGCTTTCATCTGTATACTTAAGCGATGATAATTCTCCTCCGTTAAGCTTTATACGATTCTGAATTTCTGTTCTTATGCTTTCTATATAGTTTTGAGTTGATTTGTGTTTCAATACTTTTTCTGTAAGATTTTCATTACTGTAATCAGAACCATTGCCATTTGCAGCATGGCTTATCATATCAAATGCAACATCTTGCATTATACCCATAGAAGTATTCTTTGCTAAAAATTCAAAGTCAGCATATAAAGCATTAGCCCCTTGCTTTTCGTTATCAGCGCAGTTCAATTGGACATCCATGAAATTCCTTAAAGAAATAATATCTTCCTTTTTCTTATCAGCATACATTAAGTCTTCTGCACGCGAAATACCACCCTCACCATCGTCACCCTCACCTTTTTTATACTTTGATTGATAAACTAAAAGATTCTCGATTGTATCAAAATCATATGGGCGTTTATCATTTTTGTCATTTTTGTCATCTAAATCTGTGTTTACTGATGTCGGATCACTCCTTAGCTTAAAATAAACAACCTCTCTATACTCACCACATACATTGATTGTTTTTCTATATGGTATGCCCACTTCTTCAAAGTCTGTCAAACCATCTCCATCAGTATCTTGTTTGTTTGGATCAGTAAAAACAATTCTTCCATTTTGCAGTCGTATTCCTCTGATTTCTATAATGTCATAAAGACCATCCCCATCAGAATCCATTGTATCGTCACATTTAATCGTATCACTCAATAATTCTCCAAAAACAGTTGAAACACTATCAACACTTCCGCAATAATAGTGCTCTCCTCCTGTCATTTTCGAAATATCATTCATTAAAAAATCTGAAGATGAAGAACCAACATTAACAGTGTAGACTTTGATGTTTTTTTTCACACAATCATCTATTGTTTGCTCAGCACAATTAATATCTCCATCACAAATTAGAATCATTATATTATTGTTTGTATTAGATATTCTTGAAAACCTATTGATCGCAAGGCTTACTCCATCACCAGCATCAGTTTCCCCGTCGGCAAATAACCTACTAATACCTTTCTTTAATTCAAGTTTATCAGACGTAAACTCCCTTACCACCGATGCCCAAGAATGGAATTGTACTACATTCGCATAATCTCCTTCTTTCATTGCATCCACAAATCTTCCTGCAACTGTTTTGGCAATATTCATTCTAATTCCAGCCATGCTACCAGATGTGTCAATCACAAAAGAAATATTGTAATTAGATATATTACCATCCGAATTATTATAATCTAGTTCTGTCCGCCATGCATCAAACCATTCTTGCGTATCAATTAGCATATAAGTAGAAAAATGCGTTGTTTCAAAACTAACTGTATTATTGAAGGTGTCTATCACACTATCCAGCAGAACGTATTCATTATTATCTCTGTCATACCATAGAATTCCTAAATCTTCGGGTTCTACATCAACCAATTCCTCCGGATTATAAGAAAACACAACTTCCGCTTTCTTGAAATCTAATAAACATATTATATCCACAGGAATCCCAACTAGTCCTACGACACCTGACGATAATACATCCTTTTCATACACGTCATTTATGCTTAGACTTTTATTTATATTACCTTGAAGTTCAATATTCACTTTTATATCTGTTACTTCTTTTCTTTTTAAGTTGCAAACATGATAATTTAATTCTTGTCGTACATATTCTTCACCATCAAGGATTCCATCATCATCAGTATCTTCATCATTTGGATCAAATCCAAGCTCCACATCATCGCCATCCACTAAACCATCATTATCTGAGTCATCCACAAGTGGATTAGTGTAATATGTGTTTAACTCTTCATAATCAGAGAGTCCGTCTTTATCAGAATCATACACACAGGGATTTGTTTTATTCTTTTGTTCATCAAGATTAGTTAATCCATCATCATCAGAGTCCTCAAAACAGTCTAATATGCCATTTCCATCAGTATCATCTTTAACTGGTGATGTATTTAGCATTGTCACCTCGAACTCATCAAGTAAACTATCACTATCAGAATCAGAATTTTGGCAATTACTACCATATATGTATTCAAAATAATCACAAAGACCATCAAGGTCTTGATCTTTATTGTATACAACAATTTTCTCATCAGCGTATTCTACTTCAATAGTCTCTGAAACTACTTGTTGTCCTTCATTCCATCCTACTACGTAATAAAAATATCGTTCTTGTTCACTTACTAACTGTACAATAAAATCACCATTTTCTGACGCATTTATCTTGACAAAGCTTTCTCCGTCATATGATTCAAACAATTCGTATTCTGCACACTCAAAAAATGCTGTTGCAAGAATACTTAGTTTTGAACTATCTTCTGCATATGCATAAATACTGATTACAGAATCATCTTCTGTAATCACATCAGTATCCATGTTCCCACTTAAACTAATAGTTCTTTCAAAAACCTGAGAATCATTAAATTGTGTATTATCTAAATCAAATCCTGTTACTTTAATCCCGATAACTATGCTATTATCAACATCAATGTTTTGATTATAATCAGCATTTATTATTTCATATTTGCTTCCTTCATGAAACGCGATTCTTCCACCCCAAATATCAGTTATTTCACCATCATAGTCGAAGCAAAGCGTCCAATCCCTTATAACACTGTTTCTACAATTCGTAATCGTTATATTTCCAATTAATCCCTCTTCCCAAACACTAGATATTTCGTATGAAACAGCATATTCAGCGTTAATTACCTCATTGGTCTGCCCTAACAGAATATAGTATTCAGGAATTATAGAAACACTTTCGTAAGAAGTAAAACCAAAAGAGACCTCTCCACCAGCAACAATATCTTGGTTCCATCCAAGATTTTTCACAACATAGATACCGCTCTCATATTCAACTATTTCAGCATTCCATATATTATCTATACTGTTTGCAAGAGGAAAAGCAATGCTCCAATCTTCTATTTTATCCTCTCCTGTATTAGAAATAACAACAGATGCAGTAAATCCACCTGTCCATTCATTATCGATTCTGAACAAAACATCATATCCATCTCCGCTAAAGCTTAGTTCTCGTATATTGTTTTTTGCTTCAGCTTTTGAATTATAGCCAAACGGAGCAAACAATAGGAAACAGAGCAAACTACACATTACTAAGGAAATAATCCTTTTTATAAATCTATTCATCAATCAAACTCCTTTTGCCACACAAATATCTCTCCAACTCACAGCAGTCGGAATGTACACAAGGTATTTCAAATCTTTTCGCGGAGATTTTCGTCAAATCAGCAGCGAGTGGGTCGCAGTTCCGTGCTCAGAAATCGATACAAGTGGAGCGAGCCTGCGAACGTAACGGTTGTACGATTTCGTGCTACGGAACAAGAGCTCGAGCGCCCTGATTTAGAAAATCGTAGTGTGATTTGAAGTACTGTGTGTACATCCGACTGCGTGACATTAGTCTTTTTTATTATCTGCCTATTTCGCCGCAATCACATCCGCCATATCGTACATTCCGGCGGGCTTGCCGGCAAGGTACTTGGCAGCCTCTACAGCACCCTTTGCGAATACCGATTTGGAGTATGCAGTGTGCTTGATCTCGATTACTTCGTCGAGGCCGCAGAAGAATACCTCATGCTCGCCGACTATGTTGCCGCCCCTTACTGCGGAGATACCAAGCTCCTTCTTCTCTCTCTTCTTTCTTACCTGAGAGCGGTCATATACATACTCAAATGAGTTGCCGCATGCCTCGTTCACGCTGTCCGCAAGTGCGATCGCGGTTCCCGAGGGAGCATCCACCTTCTGGTTGTGGTGCTTCTCTACTATCTCTACATCATAGCCTGCGGGTACGAACACATTTGAAGCGTCCTTTAAGAGCTTCATTATAGTATTTATACCGAGGCTCATATTTGCTGACTTAAGTATAGCAACCTTTGTCGAGCACTCTCTTACCTTGTCGAGCTGCTCAGCCGAAAGTCCGGTTGTGCAAAGGACTACCGGGATCTGCTTTTCAACAGCGTAGTCAAGGAGCGCATCCACAGCGACAGCTGCGGCAAAGTCTATGATCACATCGGCGTCAACATTGCACTCAGATAAAGATGCAAATACGGGATATTCGTTCTCCCTGCCCTGAAAAGGATCGACGCCTGCTACTATCTCTATATCATCATCCTCACGCGCAATACCGGTGATGACCTGTCCCATCTTGCCGTTCGCGCCGTGCATTATTGCTTTAACCATATCTGTTTCCTCCGTATTAAGATCCTTCGGCTCGCTTCGCTTGCCTCAGGATGACACAATTCGCTCAGGATAACACTCGAGTGTCATTCTGAGTACTTTAGCCCGAAGAATCTTTCCTAAGCCAGTTTAACTCCGAAGTCTGCCATAGCCTTCTTTAACTTCTCGGTATTCTCCGGTTCCATCTCGGTCATCGGCATCCTAAGTGTACCGCCGCAAAGTCCCATAAGCTCAACTCCCTTCTTAACCGGAATAGGATTAACCTCACAGAAAAGAGCATTGATAAGCGGTATAGCCTTAAGCTGTATCTCGCATGACTTTGCCACATCTCCGTCAAGGAAGCTTGCAACCATATCATGTGTCTCCTTCGGAGCAACATTTGCAAGAACCGAGATAACGCCCTTACCGCCTAAGGAAAGAAGCGGTACAACCTGATCGTCGTTGCCTGAGTAGAGATCTATGCAGCCCTCTGCAAGGCTCATAAGCTTTGCTACCTGGCTTGTGTTGCCGCTTGCTTCCTTGATGCCTACTATGTTCTCGACATTCTTTGCAAGGTATACAGCAGTCTCGGGCGTGATATTGCAGCCGGTTCTGCTCGGAACATTGTAAAGGATGATCGGTGTCTTAACAGAGTTTGCAACCTCTGTAAAATGCTTGATAAGGCCCTTCTGTGTAGCCTTATTGTAGTAAGGAGTAACGACAAGAAGTCCGTCAACGCCGTACTTCTCTGCCTCCTGAGAAAGATAGATAGCAGTCTCGGTGCAGTTGGAGCCTGTACCTGCCACTACCGGAATTCTGTGATTTACCTTCTCCACGCAGAACTTGATGCAGTCAAGGTGCTCCTCATGTGAAAGAGTTGAAGCTTCTCCTGTGGTTCCGCATACTATGATGCAGTCTGTGCCTCCGTTAACCTGATACTCGATCACCTCTGCGAATTTCTCGTAATCGACTGAACCGTCCTCCTTGAACGGTGTAACAATTGCAACTCCTGATCCTGTGAAAATAGCCATTTTTGTTCTCCTTTCAAAATCTTGTTTTCCTTATGCGGGCGTGCACTTTACGCGGGCGTGCGCATCAATTCGTGCTTGCTTGCAAGTGCGCCGCGCCGCCCGCGTGTCACGCAGTGACTATCTACCTTACGCGGGCGTGCGCATAAAAAATCGACACTTAATCTTATAAGTGCCGGACATGAATTCTAAGATACAAATATACAGAAAATATCTTAAAAGTAGCACTCCAGCACCCGGCTGACAGTCATACGATTGTTCACCGTATGCCCAGGCAATGCACCCTCCGGTGAGCACATCCCTTCGGCGGTAATCCTTTCACCTGCAGTCCAAACGCTCCGGAACTCCTGCACGCTACTAATACTTCCCGCGCCTCTACCATATATAGAAGCAACTATATCACTATACACTAACGCTGTCAACTAAAAAATCGAGCAGGCTTCTTACTCCTGCTCGATTTTTACAAGCTTCCCTACGGAAACCTCATATGCCACATGGTTTTCAACCGAGCCGTCCTCGGTCTTCTTCTCGTAATTCCTGCTCTGGATACGCCCGTTAATGCTGATTCTGTCTCCTACGGCGTATTCTCCCGCTGCCTTTGCATTGCTGCCCCAGCATACGCAGGGTATATAGTCCGACTTTCCGTGCGTTCTGTTGACTGCTAACAGCACATCCGCAATCTCCTTACCAAGCGGCGTAACCCTGTATATGGGTTTCTTGCACACGAAGCCGTCAAGGAATATGTTATTAATCAGCTTCCCATCTTCAAAGGGTTCAAGCTTCTTGGCCATAAGCATCAACACAAGCTTTGTTTTGGCGCCGTGCTTTTCGTTGTATGACCTAAACTGTCCTTCTATATGCACATAGCTTCCGGAATAATCCTTTTTTACATCCAGTACCCTCTCCGAAACAATGATAGGAATTACATCCTCGGAATCCGAAAGTCTCTTTGCTCTTACCTCTGTTGTATAGAACTTTTCCCCATAAAGTTCATGGCTCAACGCAAACGGTGAAATAATCGTTCCCGCAAGCTCAGCACGGTTATTTGCGATGACATCGCTATTCATATGTTCAACCCCCGGTTAGTACAATGTCTTAATTCTCCGGCATATATCTTCTCTGTCTAAGAACCTCATAAGAGATAACCGCGGTAGACATAGCAGCGTTTAGCGACTCAACCCTGCCCTCCATGGGTATTTTGAGTAACTTGTCTGCCCTTCCTGCTATCTCCTCCGAAAGACCTCTGCCCTCGTTTCCTATCAGGAAACCGCAGCCCTTTGTGTAATCATAATCATAGAAACACGCGCCTTTAAGATGAGCTCCGTAAAATGTAACGCCGCTTTCCTTAAGACTGTCTATTATGCTCTTAAGAGAATCTGTTCTTAAAACAGGAACTCTGAAAATCGAGCCCATGGTTGCTCTCACAACCTTCGGACTGTACAGATCACACGAACCTTCGCCGATTACAACTCCCGTTACCCCCGCCGCCTCTGCTGTTCTTATCAGGGTTCCTAAATTCCCCGGATCCTGAAGCCTGTCCGCTGCGAGTATAAATGGTGTTTTGCCATTCACGGCGTCTACCAGAAAATCATCATAATTATAACTCTTTATGTGAACCAAAACAAGTATGCCCTGGGGCGAAATTGTATCAGAAATCGCCCTAAATATCTCATTTTTCACAAGAAATGTTCTTTCTTCGACTTCAGATATATGTAAACCACCACGTTCACAATAGTCCTCCGAAAGGTACACCGAATCTATCAGTTCCGGAGGAACTTCACCCGCAAGTCTCTCCCCTTCTACCACGAAAAGTCCGTGCTCTTCTCTTTTACCTGAGCTCTTTAGCAGCTTCCTGATCAGTTTTAATCTTTCATTATCCTTTGAAGTAATTACTGTATTCATTTTTTTCCTCATCAAAGATCCTTCCTGTTGCTTCGCAAGCCCTCGCATTTCGTCATAAGGGGTACCGCTTGCGGTGGATTCCTTATGACATCGAAGGCCGGCACCTCAACGCTTCGCATTGAGGTCTGCGTCGCTACGCGTAAGACATGACATATCAGTGTCATTCTGAGAGGAGAAACGCAAATGATGAAGTCATTTTATTAATGCGTTTCGACGACAGGACACGACGTAAGTGAGACTCGAAATCTTTGATTTCGCTAGTCGAACTTATGCAAAGCTATGTCGTGTCAATACATCCTCTTTAGCCCGAAGAATCATTTAATCAACTATAATTATTATCCTGTGACAAACACATTCTCCGCACCAAAACGTGTCTTAATCTTCTCAAGCAACGCTTCATCAAGCTTTACCTTCAGCCTATCGGGCATGCGCTTTCTCTTCTCCTCGCCGCCCTTCGGCTTTACGACCACGAAGCATAAGCTCTTTCCGGGAGATGTCTTAAGCAGCTCCTCGAATTCCTTTTCAACCGCCAGGTACTCCTCCATGGAGTAAAATCTCACATAAAGCTTCTTCCTTAACTCCTCCATATCGCTTTTAGCCTCATCTAAAGACTTTATCTGCGAGCAAAGGAGCTTTGCCTCTTCCTCGGCGCAGGAAGCATTGCCTGTTACCACGACCTTGTTATCCTTCACAAGGTACTCCCTGTATCTCATGTAATCCTTCGGGAACACCACTATCTCAAGCTGTCCGGTAAGGTCCTCAAGTGTCACAAAGGCCATGGTATCCCCGTTTCTTGTGGTCTTGATTGTAACCGTCTCTATCATGCCGCCCACGGAATAGTTTACCTTGTCGATTACATTGAAGCCTCCGTTTTCCTCATCAAACTTGAAATCAGCGGCATTTGCGGAGGTGACCTTATCCAGGATATCAGTGTAATCATCCAACGGATGCCCGCTTATGTATATGCCAATCATATCCTTCTCAAGCTTAAGCAGATCCTTCTTCTCGTACTCCTCCACATCAGGATACTTGACGTCAAACTGTTTTCTCTCATCCTCGCCCATGAAATCCACAAGCGAAAACTGTCCGCTTATGGTATTCTTTCTTATCTTCTGGGCCTCGTCCAAGATAAGCGGATACGCCATCATCATCTGCCTTCTCTTCTTACCGAAGCAGTCAAATGCCCCTGCGCAGATAAAGCTCTCAATGGTCCTCTTGTTAGCCTCCTTGTTTGACATTCTCTCACAAAAATCAGACAAGCTTCTGAAGGGACCTCCTGCCTCTCTCTCCTTTAATATCTCGTCTGTCACGCCGTCTCCTACGCTCTTGATAGCGGTAAGTCCGTACCTTATGTCATTGCCCGACACCGAGAATACTCCCTTGCCGCTGTTTACATCAGGCGGAAGCAGCCTTATGCCCATTTTCTTTAGAGTTGCAATATAAGCAGACACCTTATCGGGTCTGTCCATAACCGAAGAGATAAGCGCTGCCATATACTGTGTGGGATAATGGCACTTTAGGTACGCGGTCTGGTAAGCCACAACAGCATAGCAGGCTGCATGAGACTTGTTGAATGCGTACTTGGCAAAGTCCGTCATCTCATCAAATATCTTGTTTGCCTTTTCCTCACTTATGCCGTTCGCGATACATCCGGGGACATTCTCCTCCTTGTTTCCGTAGACAAAGTTGTGTCTCTCCTTCTGCATCACATCATCCTTCTTTTTAGACATGGCGCGGCGCACAAGATCAGCTCTTCCCATACTGTAGCCTGCAAGGTCCATAACTATCTGCATAACCTGCTCCTGATAGACTATGCAACCGTATGTAGGCGCAAGTATCTTCTCAAGCTGCGGTACATCATAAGTGACCGTGTCCGGATTCTCCTTGCCCTTTATGTAGTTCGGGATAAAGTCCATTGGGCCCGGTCTGTAAAGGGATATGCCCGCTATAACATCCTCTATGTTCGCCGGCTTTAACTCACGCATAAAGCTTGTCATGCCCGCGCTTTCAAGCTGGAATATGCCCTCGGTCTTTCCTGCGGATATCATCTCGTAGACAGCCTTATCGTCAAAGTCAAGATGTTCGATGTCAACCTTTACTCCACAGCTCTCCTCTATCATCTTTAAGGCATCGACTATTACCGTCAGGTTTCTTAAGCCCAGGAAGTCCATCTTAAGAAGACCCAATTCCTCTACAGTAGTTTTCTCATACTGAGTTGTGATATTGGGGTCAGAGCCTCTGGAAAGAGGAACATATTCCTCAATCGGCTCTCTGCCTATCACTATGCCCGCGGCATGTATCGACACATGTCTCGGAAGTCCCTCAAGCTTCATGGCCATATCCACAAGCTTCTTTATGGTCTCATCGCTTTGATAAAGCTCCTTAAAATCCTTATTTGTGGCAAGCGCAAGCGGAATAGTCATATGTAAATCGTTGGGTATGGCCTTCGCAACCCTGTCACACAGACTGTAGGGAAGGTCCATGACCCTACCCACATCCCTTACCACAAGCTTTGCGCCCATGGTACCGAAGGTCACTATCTGAACAACCTTCTCTCGGCCGTACTTCTCCGTTACATAATCTATGACCTTTTGCCTTCCCTCAGGCTCAAAGTCAACGTCTATATCCGGCATACTCACACGCTCGGGATTTAAGAAACGTTCGAAGATAAGGCTATACCTGATGGGGTCTATGTCGGTTATCCTGAGACAATAAGCAACTATGCTTCCGGCGGCGGAGCCACGCCCCGGACCGACCGCCACGCCGTTTTCCTTCGCAAAGCGGATATAATCCCAGACTATCAGGAAATAATCGACAAAGCCCATGTTCTTTATGGTTTCGAGCTCATAGGAAAGGCGATTTTGAAGCTCCTCGGTTACGGTCTCATACCTTTCCTTTAAGCCGTTTTCACAGAGCTCCTTTAGGTACGAAAATGCATCGTAGCCCTCGGGTACCGGGAACTCCGGAACCTTCTGCTCTCCGAACACTATGTTCACATCACACATGTCCGCAATCTTATTCGTGTTCTCTATCGCATCCTGCGCGTAGGGGAATAAAGCCGTCATCTCCTCTGCCGACTTAAGGTAATACTGTCCTCCCTCGTAGCGCATCCTGTCCTTGTCGGCCACATGCTTTCCTGTCTGTATGCAAAGCAAGATGTCATGAGCCTCGGCATCGCCGGCCATAATATAATGCGAATCGTTGGTCGCAACGAGAGGTATGCCCGTCTCCTTGTGAAGGCGCATGACCCCGGCGTTCACAACCTGCTGGGCATCGAGGCCGTGGTCCTGAAGCTCAAGGTAGTAATTGCCCTCACCGAATATCTCAAGATGCCTTAAGGCAGCTGCCTTCGCAGCCTCATAATCATTCTGTCTTAAGTTTACGGCAACCTCACCCGCAAGACAGGCCGAAAGCGCAATCACGCCCTCGTGGAATTCCTCTAAAACCTCCATGTCCACACGAGGCTTGTAGTAATAACCCTCGGTGAAGCCTCTGGTTACTATCTTAGAAAGGTTGCTGTAGCCCTTGTCATTCTTCGCAAGGAGGACAAGATGGTAGTACCTGCCCTCTCCCTTGGTTATATCCTTCTCAAAGCGTGACCCCGGAGCAACGTAGACCTCGCAGCCGATAATCGGCTTTATGCCCTCCTTCTTACAGGCCTTGTAGAAGTCTATGACGCCGTACATTACGCCGTGATCGGTTATGGCCAGAGCTTTCATGCCAAGATCCTTGGCGCGCTTGACAAGCTCGCCAATCTTCGCGGATCCGTCAAGAAGACTGTATTCTGTATGTACATGTAAATGCGTGAAATTCATATGATCACTCCCTAATATGGTGACGGCAATTCAGCGTATAGAAATATCTGGCTCAGAGCTTTGCGCTGAGTTGAGGTTTATTGGCGCTGAATTGCCTGTTTATGGGCTATATAATATGTTTTATCTTTTCTAAAAAGCTTTTCCTGTGAACTTAGCTATAAGCTTTACGATAAAATATACAGGCGGGCATATTTTTTTAATCATGTTGCGCCTAATGGGTAATACATAGTTTTCCTTAACATACCTGAAGGTGTAGCTCTCCCCTTTTTCTGCGAGCATGGTAAGGAGGCTTACGAGCATCTCCTTGGACTCCTCATGGAGGAGCTTTCCGGCTCTGCCTCTGTTATAGTATTCAAGCGGCTGGTTCTGATTGTAGTTGTCACCGTTGTAAATCTTGCATGCCGCTATTCTGTCACAGAACATCTCAAGGACATATCTTTCGGGCATGCGACAGCCGACTAACCCTTTTGACTTGTCCACACTGTAATCTATCCAGTACTCGAGGTGGTGCTTGTTCCTGCCCTTGTGGTGAAGCCAAGCGGATGTATATCCCTTGTCCTCGCGCTCGGCATCGTTGGGGCTTCGATTTCCCTGATAATACTTGGCTCCCATGGAGAACTCGGTCCATGAATACTTAGACAGGTCATGAGTGAGTCCCTGCCAGTATAGTCCTATGGCAAAGCAGTTCTTTCTCACCTCTCGTCTGTGCGCATTTATTGTCTTTAAATGGTCAAGCCATTTCATGATAACTACCTCCGTTTATTATGCATCCCTATACAACTTCTTTGCTCCGTCCGTGAAGCTCATCTGTCCGTCCTTTGCTATGAAAACCGCTTCACAGCCATACTTTTCAAGCAGTGGCTTTGACTTCTCCTCTCCAAGCACAAAGCAGGCCGTTGAAAGCGCATCGCTTACAAGACCGTTTTCCGCTATCACGGTTACCGAGGAAAGCCCGCTGTCCGCAGGTCTGCCGGTTCTTGTGTCAAGTATGTGATGATAGCGCGCGCCATCCTTTTCTATGTACTTCTCATAATCGCCCGAGGTGGATACGAAGCGCATGCTTCCGGGCGCAAATTCGAGATACCCTGTTACACTACCATCCTCCTTAAAGGGATCCCTTATTCCGACCTTAAACCCATTGCCATCGCCCTTATCGCCGTAGACAAGTATGCTTCCTCCGCAGGACACAACTGCCCCGCCGGCGCCGGCCTCGTCAAGCGCGCTCTTTACCCTGTCAAGTGCGTAGCCTTTTCCGCAGGCGCCAAGGTCTAACTCCATGCCTGAAATGTCCAAAGTAACTGAATTCTCAGCTACACTTACATGATTATATCCGACTAAAGAAAGGGCCTCGGCAATCTCGCTCTCAGAAGGTACGGCAAACTCCTCCGTGGTCTTCTCCTCTATACCCCAAAGCCCGGACAAAGGCCTGACGGATATGTCAAAAGCTCCCTCGCAATCAGCCGAAATCGCCAGCGACAAGCTTATAACCGAGTACAGTTCATCGCTCAGGCCTGTATAAGCCTTACCCGGCTTGTACTCACTGTTAAGTCTGTAAAGCTCGCTTCCCTCCCTACGGCGTGATATGATGTTCTCAGTGTCATCCGTAAGGAGTAGCTTGATACGATCGATAAGCTCATCCTTTTTTGAAGTCTTAACGTTATAAAGCGTAAGACTTTCCGATGTACCCATACCGAAGAAATACTCAGTCGCGCCGTCAGAAGCATCCTTTCCTCCGGTCCTGCTCAGAATAATCACACTCACTCCTATAAGCGCCGCCGAGGCAGCAAGCATTTTCAGTAATAATACCAGCTTCCTGCTCATAGCACCTTTCCCGACTGGGACTTATAGCCCTCCATGCGCTTTGAGTAGGCATCCATGCGCTCGCTTAACTTCTTTAAGTCCCTATCCTTCAATGAACCGTCTGCCTTATACTTTTCCATAAGCGCTTTGGCATCCGAATAAGCCTTTATGGCAAGATCCTTGTAGTTGTTCTCAAGGTTGATCTGTATCTCATTCATCGCGTTTTCAAGCTCTTTCTTTGCCGCATTTCCTTTACCGAACATCAGGCTTCCTCCTCTAACTTATAATACTCATCATAGGTTTCGACAAGCGCAGCGTCAAGCTGCTCTCGTTTTTCACTCAGCTCCGTAAGCTTGCCCACATTCGTCGCATTCTCGGGAAGATTGATTGCTGAGTCAACCTCCTCAAGCTCAGCCTCAAGCTGCTCTATCCTCGCCTCAAGCTTCTTTAAGTCATTCTCGCGCTTCTTTAATCTCGCCCTGTCCTCCTTATCCTTAAGAAAGCTCTCTTTGGACGACGATGCCTGCTCGGCGGGCTGAACATTTTCCTTTGCTCCGGCACTCTCAGCGCTGTAAACGGTATCCCTGTGGCTCTCGTAATAGTCATAGTCGCCTATGAAGTTGTAAAGCTTTTTATCCTTTAATTCTATTATCCTTGTAGCAATGCGATTTATGAAATATCTGTCGTGGCTGACCACGAGCACCGTCCCTGTATAGCCCTTAAGCGCATCCTCGAGTATCTCCTTTGAGTTGATGTCCAGGTGGTTTGTCGGCTCATCGAGCACAAGGAAGTTGGCCGGCGAAAGCATAAGCTTTGCAAGTGAAACCCTTCCCTTTTCACCGCCGGACAGATCCTTTATCTGCTTAAACACATCATCCCCGGTGAAGAGAAAGGCCGCAAGCACATTCCTTATCCTCGTATTGTTAAGCTCCGGAAATGAATCGGATATCTCATCAAATATAGTCTTCTCTGGATTTAAGACCTGATGCTCCTGATCGTAGTAGCCGATAGTCACTCTCGCCCCTAATGCTACGGTTCCCGCATCCTTGGGGCAAATACGGTTTATCATCTTCAATATGGTTGTCTTACCGGTTCCGTTGCCTCCGATAAGCGCAACCCTCTCGCCTCTTTTTATCTCGATGTCTAATCCGTTAAACAGTTCGGTATTCCCAAAGCTCTTGGCAAGTCCCGTTACCGTAAGAACATCGTTACCGCTTTCTATAGACGGCTCCAAGGTCATCCTCATATCGGCCCTTACCGTCTCGGGCCTCTCTATGACCTCCATCTTATCCAGCATCTTCTCCCTGCTCTCCGCCCGCTTTATAGACTTTTCGCGATTGAAGGATTTAAGCTTTGTTATAACCTCCTGCTGATGCTTTATCTCCGCCTGCTGGTTCATGTAGGCCTTGAGCTTGGACTCGCGGATTTCCTTATACTTGCCCGCATAATAGCTGTAATTGCCGTGATATACCGTAGCTTTTTTAAGTTCTATCCCGACTACCTTTGTTGCTACACGATCTATGAAATAGCGGTCGTGACTTACAACTATAACCGCCCCGGGATACGAGGCAAGATATCCCTCAAGCCAGGCTATCGCCGGCATATCGAGATGGTTGGTCGGCTCATCCAATATGATAAGCTCCGGCTTTTTTAAAAGCAGCCTGCCCAAAGCGACCCTCATTCTCTGTCCGCCCGAAAGTGTATTCATATGCCTGTCGTAATCAGCTTCGGTAAACCCAAGTCCCTTCAATACACCCGTTATCTCGCTCTCGTACGCATAGCCGTTCTCACGGTCATAGAAGCTTGTTAAGGTATTATATTCCTCCATGAGCTTTTCAAGCTCCTCGCCTTCACGCCCGTGCATGAGCTTCTCAAGCTCTCTTATGCGCCTTTCGGTATCTATTATCTCCTGTTTTGTTTTAAGCATCTCCGCATAGATTGTGTCATCAAACGATACATCCTGGTGCTGCGAGAGATAGCCGATATTTACATCCTTTGATTTAACCACCTGACCTTCATCCGCGGTTTCCTCGCCCATTATTATCTTCAGCAGGGTAGTCTTGCCGGAGCCGTTGATGCCGACTATCGCAAGCTTCTCCTTCTCTTCAATGTGGAAGCTTACGCCTCTTAATATCTCCTTTTCCCCAAAGCTCTTACTTATGTTCTGACATGCTAAAATCATCTTCTCTTACCTCAACAAAGACGCCCGCGCAAGCGGACGTCTTGTATGTCCTGTTACTTATTCTATCATTTTAATTGCTTCGTTTATTGCACTGCGTTCTCCAATAAATCATTTTTTTCTATAATACCCGCTACGGCAGCTGTTGAAGCAGAAGCCGCATCCGCTATTGTTGCCGCGACAACCGGCTCAACAATCGCCTTCGTAAAGTACTCCGTAAGCTCCTCTATGGGGATAGGCTTTGAATACTTATAGCCCTGCAGATAGGATGCGTACATACTCCTGCAGCGCTCCTCATCCGAATCGTTCTCCACACCCTCGTAAAGCACGGAATAATTCATCTCGGCAAACATGTGTGCAAGGGACGAAACCATAGTTTCCGACTTCTTCTCCTTATCCGAAGCTATAACGAGAGAACGATCGAACTTTATGATGTCAAAAGGCAGCTCCATGATACGCTCAAAGTTGGAGTAACCTGTTCCGAAGTCATCAAGATAGAACAAAATGCCGTTTTCTTTGAGCTCGTTTATCTTCTTCTTCATAATCAGGAAGTCGCTCTCAGTCGAGCTCTCGGTTATCTCTATTGCTATCTTGCCCGCAGGTATTTTGTTTTTATTCACTATCTCCAATATCTCCTGCGAGAAGTTCTCATCCCTCATCTCGCTTACCGAGAAGTTAACGGATATCCTGTGCACATCAAAGCCCATAGCCAGCAGACCTTTTATAATCTTACAGGTCTTGTTCAGAATAATCTTGCTTAAGGTGTGAAGCATCTGGTGACGCTCCGCAACCGGAATAAACTGATCGGGATATACCATCCCCATCTTTTCAAGCTTCAGCCTCATAAGCGCCTCTGCAGTATCGTATCTGCCGGTAGATAAGTTAAAAACAGGCTGGCAGTACACAAGCACTCTCGGATCCGTGAGGTCACATTTCTTATTGATATCCTCAAGCTGGCTCAAAATGTACTTGTAATCCCGAAAACGCTCTATGTCATCCTTCGAAATCCAGTAGATCTCATTTTCCTTCATCTTACTCTCGGTGTAAAGCAACAACGCAATGTAATCGTTGTCCTTGCTTAAGGCGCCGTCCGAGTAACCGATTACAATCTTATAATCATGCTTGAAGGTCGGGTAAACCTCCGCGAATTTGCTTAATATAGTCTGAATGTTATCATTATAATCGGGGTTCTTCTTCTCAGTGAATACAAGCACAAGGTGATTGCCTGCCACCCGGAACATGACCGCGCCCTTGAAGTAGCTGGTCGCAAAATGCCTTATCACCGTATTTACATCTCTCGGTATCCTGTTGACGCCGTCGAAGTCATGCATGTAAAGACTCATAAAACGGAACGGCTTCCCGTGCTCATAGGAATCCTCTACCATGTCCTCAAATGCAGTCTCCGGCACCGCGCCCGTTTCTATATCGTAAGGGTTTGCGTGTATCAGATAAAGAATGGCAATCATCGGAAGTATAAATGTTAAAGTGGTAAATGAGGTCTGCCGGCTCATGCCCTGTATTCCGAGGATTGCAAGACTTATGCTGACCGTACCTAAAACTCCTACCATAATCTGCTTTACTATCCTGTCCCTGTAACCCAACAGAAGCCATAAGAGCATGACCACGAAGAATGCGTAGGCCGCCATAAATACATAGGTGTCGCTTATTATCTTACCGTCTTCTATGTAACAGAATATTTTAAGCGCCGGGCTTATAATCACAGTAACTACAGAAACAATATAACCAACGGCGGATATGGCCATAAATCTTATAGAGGTCGCACGGTCAAGCCATAGTATGTTCTTCAGATATATAACATACAAAAACAAGTTAGATATAAGGGCTATATAATAGGTATCCCTTGCAGCATAAATATACCAGTCCGGCACCTCTCCCACCTTAGTGGAAAAAAAATGGAACATAAGATTGCCGAAAGCAGCAACGTAAACAAGTCCAAGCATGATCTTATACAGAAGATAATTCCTGGACTTGGTAATATATGTAGCTGTCATTAGAATTACAAGAGCCAGAATAATAGCTATGACCGATATATCTCCTACCGGAAGGTAGCCGTCATAGTATTCCACATGATTAGCTAACAGCATCTTTTACAGCCTCCGTGCCACAATCTCAAAATCCGTTTTTCACTATTATTTATTTAGGCAATAATATGCACTAATAGTTTACCACAATTCGCACAAAAAAGAAAGATATTTTCTTATAAAATATACAATTTTCACAAAGTTTTTTGTCTGTTTTTTCACTTAAAATGCACATTTTTGATTAGATAAACCGAAAGAAGA
The DNA here is from genome assembly GCA_017525525.1 of Lachnospiraceae bacterium. Lineage (GTDB taxonomy): Bacteria > Bacillota > Clostridia > Lachnospirales > Lachnospiraceae > Coprococcus_C. The sequence continues at coordinate 41,159 of JAFXSQ010000067.1, forward strand.
CCTATCATGAAGCCCGAAACAGCTCCGGTAATCAGCAAAACCGCCATGTAGTAAGCAATCGAGCCGTTTTCCAACAAAAAACAGGCAAGCGACACCTGTGCCAGATTATGTGAAACAGCTCCGGCAACACTCACTCCGGCAACCGAAAAGAGCTTTGACTTTTTGAGCGCGAACATGACCGCATAAGAAACCATACCTCCGCAAAGGCTGTAAATGAACATGACCGGATTGCCGAACAAGAGTCCGGTTACCGCAATTCTTACGATATTGACAAGAAAGGCCTCCCTTGCGCCTATCTTGTAGAGAATAACAACAATAACGGCGTTAGTCAGCCCAAGCTTTACTCCGGGAACTGCCACAAAGACCGGTATAAGACTTTCCAGATACGAAAGCACTATCGCCAGGGCGGCAAACACTCCGACATAGGCTGCTCTGCTGCTCTTCTTCATTCCGCCACCTCCACAACCAGCTTGTGAGGAAGACAGATTATTGTCTCGCCGAACATTGATACAGCCTTGTGCTTGACGCATATCTTATCGGGACAGTCCGCTTCTTTGACGCTTGCTTCTCCGTCTTTTATGACAATCGTATTGGTTCCGTACGGCGTACCGAATTCCCTTGTTACATCTTCCTCCAAAGGAAGCTCGCAAAGCACCTCCCCGTCTACGCTTACCCTTACGATTTTCCCTTGGCTCAAGCTCAATCGATACACAAGAAAAATAACCGCGCCCACAATGATAACAGCAAAAAAAAGCAGTAAATCCGCTCTTTTTACAAGCGCTGAATTACCGCTTTTTTCCTCTCTTTTTCTTATACCATCACTGCTCATCTAAAAATAAATCTTCTTCAAATTCATAAGATATTCCGAGATACTGTCGAACTCAAGCTTTAACCCGAAATCTACAAGCTTCGTGTCAAGAACCCCGTCGGGATAGAACCTACCGAAGAACTCTTCCATCTCGTAAAGCTCACCTGATGTATGAAGCTGCATAAACGCCTGAAATGCTTCATCAAACTTCTTTACCCTATCCTTGAGGTCATGATCCATTGCAAAGCCTTTGTTCTTCTTTACTCTCTTCAGATAATACTTAATGCCTTCGCAATAAGCGCGCTCGTCGGAGTACTCCTCCCGCGCCGTAGCTATATCGAAGACTTCTTTCTTTTCTACATTCATTAATTCATCTGCCATCGTTTTTCACCATCCCCCTTAAACTCAAACAGCAACACTGTTTGCCGCGCCGCGAGCGTGTCACGCAGTGACAATTTTCCTTACGCGAGCGTGCGCTTTTAATTCGAACAGCTTGCCTGTTCGCCGCGCCGCGAGCGTGTCACGCAATGACTAAATACCCTACGCGAGCGTGCGCTTTTAATTCGAACAGCTTGCCTGTTCGCCGCGCCGCGAGCGTGTCACGCAGTGACAATTTTCCTTACGCGAGCGTGCGCTTTTAATTCGAACAGCTTGCCTGTTTGCCGCGCCGCGAGCGTGTCACGCAGTGACTAAATACACTACGCGAGCGTGCGCATAAAGCAGGATACGGGAGTCGAACCCGCCTTCTCAGCTTGGGAAGCTGATGTACTACCGATATACGAATCCTGCTTTCTTAACAACGTTAAGATTATACCCCATTGCCAACAGGCGCGTCAAGCCTTAAATTTCCCCTTCGTCTTTTGCAACAGGCGCTTTAAGAAGCGCTTCAAAGCCTTCAACCGCCTCATTAAACTCAGCCTCGCTGATTCCTGTCCCCGAGAAACCCGCTCTCTCATAAAGCCTTATCAGACCCTCGTCCGCTTCAACGCCTGCCCTCTCAGCAAGGGCGGTTATAAGCTCACGGTAATTGATAAGCTCTTTTAAGCTCTTATCCTTCCCCCTAAATCTCCTTCTCTTCGCAGCGATGTACATGACCAGTCTGTCCGCCGGCTCCGCCTTAAGATACTTCACGCGATACATAATCTTCGTTACAAGTATGCTTAGGAAGAAACCGCATATAATAAGCAGAAGGATACCGAGAAGCACATATATCACTGTCTTAACCGCTTCATCCGAAATACCGAAGGTTCCACCGTCATCGCTGCCCTCTTCGTCATTTCCGCCGTTTGTCAGCTTATCGAACTCACTCCAGAAATCATCTACCTCTTCAACCTCACCGCTTGACGGGGTTACATCCACAACCACCCAGCCGTATCTTGAGTCAAAGACCTCAACCCATGCATGAGCATCATCATCAGTTACATCAACCTCAACAAGAGCGGTATCGCCGTAGGCATTATAGCCTTCGTAATAGTCCGCGTAAGCCTTGTCCTCCACAAGCTCTCCGTTGAACACATCCTCCATGCTCAAGGCATAGCCCTCTATGTACCTGGCCGGAATTCCCATGTACCTGAATATAAGCGTCGCGGACGCCGCAAAATGAGCGCAATACCCCTTCTTATTCTCACTGAGAAAATAATTCACGAAATCCTTATTGTCAGGCGTCCTTCCGGGCTTAACCGTATAGGGTATATTTTCCTGAAAATAATTCATCACTCCGTTTATAACCTCAGGAGTTGTCGCTGTGGCGAGTCCTGCTTCGCTGATGAAGCTCCTTATGGTCTCTATATTCTCCTCAGGCACATACAGGTCTTCCTCTGTGTAAGGCTTGCCGTCGGGATAATCGTTGACGGACACCTTAGTGTGGTTTCCGGACAGTCTCGGGAAATAGGATATCTCATAAAAGCCCGAGCTCTTCTCCAAAGTTCCCGTATAGTAATAAGGCAGGTAAGCCGTCCCCGTATAGTTATCTATATACTTCAATCGCATCACGCCCTTGCCGGTATTTTCTTTGCCGGCCTCAAAATCTCTTTCGAGCGCATCGGCCTCCGGAGTTTTAACCTCTGTGGGCGTAGATGAGTCATACCGCACATCCGCGCCGCCGAGCCACTCGTTTTGATACGGCAGATATTTCCTTCCGGTAAAGCCCTTTAAATATAAGCCTGTAGGCTCATAAGGGGTAAACTGCATGATGATATCCGTCTGATGATCCGGAGTTATCTGCGACACATCTCCGAGCTTGCCCGACTTCAGTCCTCCGTCCCTGCCCCTTCCGCGGTAGAAACCATCAAAACCATCAGTCATGAAAAGCGATACGCCGGCCATGGTAAGCTCCTTGTACTGATTCTCCTCGTAGCCCACGTTGAAGGTTTCGACGGGCTTAAACACACTTACCGCCACAACCACAATAAAGACAAATACAGCTGCCACCCCTGCGGCGCCGGCCAGGGTCTTTACATCATATACATACGACAGTTCTCTCCTCTTAACCGATTTCTTTCTCTTAATCTCGTAGAGCGTGTCCTTCTTCTTCGTCTGCATCAGCGGATTGTAATGGCGGCCCGACTTTAACACAAGAGCCATTCCCATTCCGATAAGAAGCATAAGCGTGTATATCAGCTTCGGCTCCATGATTATGTACAGAGGAATCACATTAAAGAACATAACCGTGAGAAATGTATCGACATACTTCATTCGACGAGAAATATTTACATTGAAAAGTATATCCATAACTATGCCTATAAAAAGGCTGACAAAGGTTACGGTAACATACCTGTCCGTTATCTTTTCGTTGTACAGTCGCTGCACGTCTGTACCCAGATACTCCGAAGAAGCCTTGATGGTTATGTTCACTATGGCGTAGAAGCCCGAGTTGATATAATCCCTGAACATATACACAAGTCCCGCAAACAAAATGAACACTATGGCATAACCTAAGTTCTCTACGGTCAAACTGTAGTAAAGCATGGCGCAGACAATGGCCATAACGAAAATCACAAAATGACACAACAGGGCGTTATACTTAATGTCAAGGGCAGACAGATAAAAGCCTATACCGCCCATGGTTATAAGATAGACGATAAAGCCCTTCAGGATAAGCGTCAATATTCTCTTTTCCTTCTGCTCAAAGAAGCTGTCCGACAGCCTTATGCCCTCGCAGAGTATAAGCTCCGGTTCCTTTTCTTTCTTTCTCGCCACGGTTCTTCTCCTGTCCCTATCCGTTGTCCCTTAACGTGATGACCGCATCGCTTCCATCACTTGTAATATGCATATAAGACTTGATCTCCGGATGAACCTCTCTCATGTGAGATGCTCCCTCCTCCGGATTTAAGTAAAGCTTTTCGTAATACATTTTCGCAAATGCGTTCTTTAATTCTTCGATATAATCAATCCTTACATCTTCATAATCATACCGCCCCATGCTCCAATAGAAAAGCCTGACTGTGGTATGCTCCTCACACAGAGTTTTCACCGCAGTGTAAGCTGCTGTCAGTATCCCGTCGAGCCTTATGGGATCCTTGATCAGCTCGAGCATCAAAACCAGCTGTCTGTCCGACATCGAAACCCTGTCCTTGACCATGAGTATGTCCCTCTTCGCCGAGAGCTTCCAGTGTATGCTCATAAGCTTATCCCCGGGGATGTACTCCCTTATCTCCTGCACATCCGAGAAATCGTTCCCCCTCTTTGTACTCTCCTCGCTTTCAAGCATGCCGGACTCTATAACATTTCTGTCGTAATTAAGCCTGAAGCCGTCCTGCGGAAGTATAGTTACCGAAGCCTTGGAATCAAGCTTCTTCGTAAGCGGAACGAAACCCACCAGATCCTTTATCCTTACGCTTAAGGCGCTTACGGTTATTATGCCCGGAAGCTCAGCCCTTAAGGGAAGCTCCACCCTGTAGACGCCTCTTATCCTCACGGGAACCGCTATTGTCTCCTCGGTTTCCCTCTCTATAAAATCATTGCTTATCTTCAGTCTGATCTTCGCATCCAGTGAAGGAGCAAAGGTATTATTCATGACTTCAATATAAAAATAAGCCTCCTGCCCGGTTCTGACATAATCATCTCCGGCAGATGCGGCTAAAATATCAATCTCAATATTCTTCCTAAGCCAGAAGTTAAGCGCCACCGAACAAAACGGCGCAAGCACAAGCAGGCATAAGACCGTAAAATAAAAATGACTGTGGAGAAAGAAATACATAAGACCGTTGAAAAAAATTATTATTATATATCCGATTAGTCTTAAAATGTATTCCATAGAATTCTCCACAGTTTATATTTTAGTTATATCCTCGGCGGGTTGACTATCGAAAGAAGCTGCCTTAATGCCATGTCCGCATTAAGTCCCTGAGCCTTTGCCCTGGTAGCCAGCTTTACCCTGTGTCCCAAGGTATCCTTCACGCACTTTTGCACATCCTCGGCAGTAACATAGTCCCTGCCGTCTATTACAGCCATTGCCTTCGCCATTCGAAGCAGGGCAATGGTTCCTCTGGGGCTTGCCCCCATGGAGAAAAGCTCCATCTTCCTCGTAGCCTCGACTATGCAGACTATGTATTCGTATATCTCGTCTTTGACGAACATATCGTTGGTGCTCGACCTTAAGGCCTTAACCTCCTCTGCCGTGATAATAGGCTGTACCTTGCTTACGGGATTTGAGGCATTGCCCTTTAAGATCTTTACCGCATCCTCATGGGCCGGATAGCCCATGGAAAGACACACCATAAATCTGTCAAGCTGAGACTCCGGAAGCATCTGAGTACCCGATGAACCGTAGGGGTTCTCGGTCGCAATTACCACAAAGGGATCCGGAAGCTTTCTTGTCACACCGTCTACAGTGGCCGTTCCCTCCTCCATTACCTCGAGCAACGCCGACTGTGTTTTGGGCGAGGTTCGGTTAATCTCATCCGCTAAGAAAAGGTTAGTGAAACACGCGCCCTCCCTGTACTCAAACTCTTTGGTAGCGGAATTGTACATCGAGAAGCCTAAGATATCACTCGGAAGTACATCCGGCGTAAACTGAACTCTCTTGTAATCCATGGACATCGACTTGGCAAATGTAGTCGCAAGCGTCGTCTTACCCACTCCGGGGATATCCTCCATCAGGATATGCCCTCCGGCGATAACCGCGGCAAGCACCTTCTCGACTACACTTGCCTTGCCCTTAATCACTTTATTTACTTCATCTTTTACAGCATAAAGCTTATCATGCATTTATCTATATTTCCTATCTTTATTTCCCTTATACAAAACTCCCTACTTGCAGCAGTCTGCCACAGCCTTTGCTACTGCCGGCGCTACAAGCTCATTAAAGGCATCGGGAATAATGTACTCCTCATTGAGCTCATCATCAGAAACTATCGAAGCAATGGCTCTTGCGGCCGCCATCTTCATCTCCTCGGTTATCGCCTTAGCCCTTGCGTCAAGCGCTCCCCTGAAGATACCGGGGAATACAAGAACATTGTTAATCTGGTTCGGGAAATCGGACCTTCCGGTAGCTATTATCCTTGCGCCGCCCTTCTTAGCCTCATCAGGCATAATCTCGGGAGTAGGATTGGCCATTGCGAATACCATAGCGTCCTTGTTCATGCTCGCAACCATCTCCGCGTTAACTATTCCGGGAGCCGATACGCCTATGAAGAGATCCTTGCCCTTAATCACGTCCGCCAAGCTTCCGGACTCTCTGTCCTTGTTTGTAATCTCAGCCATTGCAGCCTGCGCAGGATTCATTCCGGCAGCTCCGGGGCACAGCGCGCCCTTGCTGTTGACAAGCACCACATTGCCTATGCCGAAGGCCATAAGAAGCTTGCAGATGGAGATACCTGCAGCTCCCGCTCCGCTAATAACGGCGTTGATGTCCTCCATCTTCTTGCCAAGTATCTTGAGCGAGTTGATAAGGCCCGCCGCAACTACAACAGCCGTTCCGTGCTGGTCATCATGGAATACCGGTATATCAAGCTCTTTTTTAAGTCTCTCCTCAATCTCAAAGCATCTCGGAGCAGCTATATCCTCAAGATTGATACCGCCGAAGCACGGAGCTATCCTCTTGACTGTCTCGACAATCTCGTCTGTATCCTTTGTGTCAAGACAAATCGGGAATGCATCCACATTTCCGAATTTCTTAAAGAGAACCGACTTGCCCTCCATAACCGGAATAGCTGCCTTAGGTCCTATATCTCCGAGTCCTAAAACCGCGGTTCCGTCGGACACAACAGCCACAGTATGCGCCTTAAGCGTGTACTTGTATGCATCCTCCTCGTTGTCGTGTATCTTCCTGCAGGGCTCGGCAACGCCGGGGGTGTACGCCGTAGAAAGGTCATCCTTGGTACTCAGCTCGCATTTTAATGCAACCTCGAGCTTTCCTCCGCACCTTTCGTGAAGCTCCAATGACGCCTTATTGTAATCCATCTTATTAATCCTCCATCTTCAGTTTATTGATAGCTTCGTTGCAGTCTTTTATCTTCGCTCTTGAAGCCTTAATCTCGTCAATGATAGCTGCAAGCTCCTCGTCTGCGCCGCCATCCTTGTACTTCTCGAAGATCATCTCACCAATCTTCTGGTAATTTGCCTTTACAGCCGAACGCTCCTTGCTGATCTTGCTTCTGAGCTTTGTAACCTCAACTGCGTCACTTGCCTCACTCTTAACCGTATCAACAATCTTCTTAAAATCCATTTGTTTGTCCTCCTCATATATAACTTATGATAAATATAAAATATTTATTAAAATTAAAATGCCTTTCCGTCCTTCGCATACCTGTTGCTTCCGCTTAAGGCTCCGAATATATTCACCAGCGCGCATACGGTCGCTGCAGGCACCGCTATCAAAAGATAAAAGTACACATTGTAAATCTGTATTCCTTCGGGGTTCATGGCGCTTATGGTCGACATACCCTTTGAATGCAGGAAGGGTAAGATCACGGAAGCGCCCAGCAAAAGCGCAAAGCTTGCAATGCTTATAATGATGTTAGGCTTCTTGTCGGGGTTAATCGAGATTATCGCGGTATAGATTGAAAGTATAGCCGCTGCAACCACAAGCCCGGCCAGCACATATGTAAGCGTGATAGTCGTTGACGCAACCGAAGCTGTAGCCTCCTGCTCCTTTAGCGCCGACTCGAAGGCGCTGACGCCAAATTCTCCGAGACTTTCTCCCAAAAAGGTTTCCAGAATATAATGTATAGGCATGGCCGATACAATCGCGCTGCAGAACGCGGCTCCAACACTTACCAAAGCAGATATCAAGCCCATAATCGTGTAGAAGGTCATCTTCGGCGCTTCCTGAGGCTGATATGCCGGCTTTTTAGTCCCCACCGTATTTTTTTCTTCAGTATTTTTTTCTTCAGTATTTTTTTCTTCAGTATTTTTTTCTTCAGTATTTTTTTCTTCAGTATTTTTTTTCTCAGTATTCTTTACTTCTTTATCCTGGGCTTTTTGCTGATTATTCTGCTGCTTGCTGCCGGAATTACTTTTATTCTTAGCCATTTTATTCTTCTCCTTACAAAGACTCTTCGCGTCATTCTGAAGGTCGCATACCCGAAGAATCCTTCCGTAATTCACTTTACACTGCCATACATTTACAACTGCATCAGCATCTCCATCATATCAAGCTGGACGCCGTTGGTCTTATTCTTATACTCACGCATAAAGCGTTTTAATTCCTCTTTGTCCCTCACTATGCCGTGTTCGTCGCACACAGAGGCAATCAGCCGCTCAAGCTCCTCGCGCCTTTCGCTTACAACCTCTCCGGCATCGTAGAACTTATCCTCGTAGATGTCCTCTATGCCCGGGAACTTCCTGTGAAGCCCGCTTAAGAAATACTCCTTTGAGCCGTCTCTTAAAACTATCCCCGTTTCCTCACACATAATACCATAAACACCCGCGTCAACACAATAATCAAGAAGTGTTTTTATGTTATCCGGATCATCGTTGATAAACGGGATTATGGGCTCGAGGGAAACGATGGTTGTGATACCGTTTTCCTTCAATGCTTCGAGTATCTCGACTCTTCTGCTCGTGACGGCAGCGCAGGGTTCAAGCTTTTCCGACAGCTTATCTCCCGCAGCGCAAAGCGGAATGACAGCTACGCACTTTGTCTTTGACGCAATACTCTTTAAGATATCAAGATCCCTTAAGATAAGCTCCGATCGGGTCTTTAAGACCAGTCCGAACTCAAACCTTTCAATCTGGTTTAAGCAGCGTCTGAAGAGTTCAAGCTCCTTTTCGAGCTCTATGTAGGGATCGTTCATGGAGCCTGTTGTTATCATGCTCTTCGTACGTTTTCTCTTTAATGTGTGCTCGAGCATATCGTCGGCCTTCTGCTTGACCTCAACATCCTCAAAGGCATGAGTAATGCGGTAGCACTTGCTGCGCGCATCGCAGTAAAGGCAGCCCATGGTGCAGCCTCTGTATATATTCATTCCGTTTTGAGGCGAAAGGATCGCCTTAACCTCTTTGTAATGCATAACACGCTCCGTTATTACTGGCCCGGCTGTCTGGGACAGTTTTTCCAGGGGGACAATGAAATGCCCCCTGAAAAAACCGTCCCGCCGCGTCGGGTTGAAGTTTATTGAATATAAAGATCTTAAAAAACTGTTTACTTCCTGCTTTAAATAAAATCAAAGGATGTTTGCTCGAAGTCCATCTCGCTGTAGAAGAGCTCCTGCTGGTCCACATTGCTCGTGTAGTTGGTCACTACCGTGAGCTGTTTTCCGTCGCTCATCTTCTGTCCTAAGACGTAATTTACATCAAACCTTCCCGTGATCGCAGGCGTTGCTCCGCGGGCGGGAACTATCAGCTGTACATTGTTGGCTTTAAGCAGAGCAAATATCGGCTCCCATATATAGATATCCTTTGCCGCTCCGAAGGGGTTATCTATGAATATGGTCTTCATCTGCTCAGCGCTGCTGCCTATGCTGTACATACCTGATATGTAATTGATGACCGCAATGAGGAACTGTATGTAGATACCCTGAGACTGACCGGTGCTTCCGACCGCCTCCTCGTATTTTAAGTATCTGCTCTGCTCCTTTATCCTCTCACGTTTGTAAAGCGTCAGAACTATCCTGTTCATGTCCGTAACCATGACAGAGAAAAGTCTCTTCATGGACAGGCTCTTGCCGATGTATTTCAGTCTCTCGCTCTCGGAGTCGTAGGAGTCCGCAGTTTCGGCAATCTTAGTGATATACTCCGACATCCTCTCGGGGAGGAACTCCTCTTTAACATAGGGTATCGAGAGTCCGACCATCTTGATTTCCTCACCGTCCATGGTTATAGTGGAAAGTCCCGGCAGCTTCTCAAGCTCGGTCTTGACATCCATGCATCTCTGCAGGCATTGCTCCTCAAAGCCCTTCTTTAGGTTCTCCATATCGGTTAAGCTCTTAACCACCCTGTCCTTCTCAAGATATATGAACTCGGTTATGGACTTTAAGTTATCGGTCAGGGCCTGCGCCTCTGCTGTGGTCTTCGGGATATTTACCTCATCTCTTATGGTTGCGCTTAGCTCCGAGGCTTTAAGCTCGGTTAAGGAATCGGTAGTCCTGCCCTTAAACCTCATCAGCTCGTTGCCTGCCCTCTCTAAGTGCTTGTTTGCCTTGTCAAACTCCACAAGCGCTTCCTCGAACATAGCGCTCATATCCTTAAGCTCTATCACGGTATCCTCATCGGACACAAGCTCATGGTTTCTGACTATCCTCTGAGAGTCCTTATATATATCATTTATATTTCTTAAATCTCTTTCCTTCTCGCGGTAAAGCTCACCGCTTTCCTTAGCCTTTTTCTTAAGCTCCTTAAGGGTTGTCTCACAATCCTTTATGCCGTCAAGCACCTCTGACACCGAAAGCGTCTCCCTGCTCTCGTCATAGCCCTTATCCGGAAACTGCTTTTCGATATCCCTGATCATGTACTCCAGACTTCCCGAAAGCTTATCCGCCTCTGACTTTTTGCCGGCAAGCTTCTTTTCAATCTGCCTTAAGACTTCACCCTCAGCCTTGTATTTTCCGTTCACGGAGCTGATATAATCCTCGGTTGCCGGACTTAAAGCGCCTTCTTTGTACATGGCCTCAAGCCTGCCTATATCCCCGCCGCGTCTTACGATGCTCTTTATTATCCTCTCCTTCGAGGCATCCATCGCTTTAAGCAGCGCCTTCTTGTCCTCTATGGTATCGGCGTTTTCCTTCCTGCTTTCTATAATAGCGGTAAAGCGGCTTTTCAGCTCCTCCTCATCCGCATTTGAAGCTGCGCTCTCCCTGTCCGGATCGTAATAAGGCATGTAAATGTTGTTCCACTCATCAAGAAGTCTGTTTTTCTTGCGCTTTATGCTCTCCACATCCGATATGGTCTTGTCGAGCTCAAGCTTCTTATTCAGACTTCCCGCGCTGTATTCCTCAAGCTTTGCGCCCGATCTCTTTGCCTCTCTTGCCGCCTCTTCCTTCTTGCTTTCGGCATCGGCAAGCTCGCTCTCAAGCTCACGCATCAGCTTTAACACAGCCAAATCCTCGTAAGCCTCATCAAGCTCCTTCCTTACAAGATCGGCCTCGGCGTAAAGCTCTTCAATCTTCTTCTCATATACTTTAAACTCCGCAGCGCGCTCCTTTGCAAAAGCCTTTGCTCTCTCAAGCCTTTCTTCCGGATTACCGCTTCCGTCCGCTCCCCCGTTCAATATCTCTTCGGGAAGCTCCTTCAAAAAGCTTATATCCTCGGCGTAAGTATCAAGCATATCCTTTATGCCACGACAGTTCTTCTTCTCATCCTCCGCTTCATCCTTCGCCGTATTAAGTATATCCTGCACGGCTTCTTCGCTTGTAAGCGCGCCGGCTGAAATGCCGACGGCAAATCTTCCGTCGTAAGAGCCGCTCTTATCTAAGTAAAGGCTGTCCATATCATAAATCATTACAGGCATATCCAGCCCGCGCATATCGTTAAGCACCGGATCGTCCGCAAGCCTGTCATAGTCCTTAGCGACTATACCGTAGCAAAGCCGGGGATTGTAATCTATAAGCTCTGCCGCTACCTCCGCATCCAAGGCAGATATATAGTCCATCCCCGATAAAGCCTGCGAGCCGTATCTGCTTTTTATATAAGCGAGCACTGTCTTTACAGCCTCTGACTGCTCTATCAGTATACCCTTTTCTATGTCCGCTATCCTCTTATTCTTCTTTCTGAGCCTGTTCTCCGCCTCCGCAAGCGAAAGCCTGCCGGCATACTCTCTTTCGCGGATTGCCTGTTCAAGTTCCTCCGCAGACTCAACCCCGTACAGGGATACCATGTTCTTTATTCTCTCGGATGCCTGTTCATATTCATCCTTATGCTTCTTATACTCTTCGACCTTCTTAAGAAGCTCATCAACCGCCCTTTCGCTTAAGTCAAGCTGCTCTCTTTTGGCCAGGCTTTCCTCTCTTGTCCTGTATAACTCATCCTCTTTTTCTTTAAGCTTATCTTTAAGCTCTTCGCTTCGCTTTTCCACACCGGACATATCCTCCGACGAAGACAAGAGCGAAATATGCGCAAGCTTAAGCCTCAAGTCGTTCAGCCTGTTTTCGGTCTTATGAACCCTGTCGTCGAACATTTCTTCCTTTGCTCTTGCAGAGGCCGTAAAAAGCTGCGCCTCGGTTACAAGCTTGTTTAAAGACTCGCTTTCCTCACGTTTTTTAAGCAGTTCTACCAAAAGCCTCTTTTCCTCTGTATCAAGCTTCTCGAGTCTTGCATCGGTATAATGCTTTATGCCCGCAACACAGGAGTAAAGCTCCTCCTCGTCGAAATCCTCGCCGGAAAGAAGCGTCTTTATAACTTTGTCAAGTCTGTCTCTTTTCTCTGCCTCTTCGACATACTCAAGATAATCGTTTCCGTTCTCGGCAAGCTCAAGCTCAGCCTTTATGCTCTCTATGTCCTTCTTCTTTTCGCCGGCCTCATTTTCGATACCGGCCGCCTCGGACATAAGAACCTTTAAGGCATTCCTGTCCTTTGCCACATTCAGACAAGCAAGCTCATACTCGCATACTTTAAGCTTGCCCTCCGCCTCATCGCGAGCCTTCTTTAATTCTTCAAGCTCTGCCTCCGTTGCTTTGACGGTATCCGCAGCGGTCTTAGCGATGCCGGCTATAATCTTCCCTGCATTATCTCTCTTTTCATAAATACCTTTAAAAGAAACTATCCTGTCCGAAAGAAGTCTTATCAGCTCGGCCTGGTGGTCGTACGAGCTTATCTCCTTTTTCTTCTTCGAAAGGTCTATCAGCTCGGCTCTGATGTCCATAAGCATCTTCGCCATGGACATGCCCCTGTCTCCCTCTGACTCGGTCTTGACACGGTAAGCCTTCTCTATTATCTCCTCTATCAAAAGGTCCTCTACGACCTTTCTGGTTGTCTTATAATTAGTCTCGAAATAAGTTCTGACATGCCCCTCTGTCTTATTGATGCCGCGGATAATCTCCCAATGACTTTCATTTATCCCATAGGCGCTTATAAAGCTCTGGTATTCGCCCTTTCTCTCAAAAACCTTAACCTCCAGACTCATATCCCTGCTGCCGAGGTCCTTTAAGTATTTCTTCAGTGACGAAAAGCCCACCCTCTCCTTGCCGTCGGAAAGAGGAAGATTAACAATGTCATTGGCATTGTAATCACGGTAGAAGATGCAGTAATTAAAATATTCAACCGAGGCTATGTCCCTGCCCTCGTTCTCATCTCCCTTGTCCGCCTTCCTTGCGCAAAAGCCGGTGGTCATAAAACGGTAACCCTCATGCTGCTCGGGGTTATCAAGCTTCCACTCCACTAGGGAATGGATGGTCGTATTGCCGTTGCCCGAACGAAAAAGCTTCTCTATGGGCTGCTTGTCGTCCAAGGTACAGTTTGGGATCATGTTCTGCATCAAAAGAAGCATGAGCACGCTCTTTCCGCCTCCGTTCGCAAGGTCATAGAGCGTGTTCTTCCCGTACATGTTCATGACAAAATCATCATAAACCTGCGTGCCGAAATTATATTTTACATTATTAACCCTAATACGGTTGATACAGGGCATATCACACCTCGCCAGTTCTAAGTAAATCGTAAATCCTGCTCTTCTCGTCCTCGAAATAATTCTCCGCAAGACACTTTAATCTGTCCGTCGGATAGAAACGGTCCGCAACTACGGCGAAAAGCCCCTCTGCCGACATAAAATTCATAACAAGCTTTATATAGCCGGTCTTGGAGGCCTTAGATGCCTTGGTCTTCTCTCCCTCACCGGCAGTCGACACAGGAAGCTCATCCCATAATAGCGCTATGGTCTTGAAGCTCTCCTCCTCCACCTCACTCATGGAGTAAGTTAAGAGCTCGCCCTTAAGAGGCGCTAAGGAGGTGTCTATCCTCTCGAGCAGCTCCTCAAGCCTTATGTGCTCCTTAGTCTGGTAAGCCGCGGAATCCGGGTAGAAGAAAAGCACCGAGCAATACATGATGAAATAGCACATGTACAACTCCTTGTTCAGCCTTAAGCCCAAAATACGCTTTAAGTCATCGTTGGTATAGCCGAATACCTTGTTGCCCTCTCCGGCTGTTATATAAAGGGCCTCGCCATACTCATAAAGCTTTAAGTTAAGCTTCTTCATAAGCATGCCGGTTATCTCATATACGGAAGAATTGGAAAAATAGTCCTCATAGAGGGTCTTAGTTTCCGCATCCGCAGAGGATACATTGCGGCCTGAAATCAGCGCTGCATATATATCAAGCGCCTTGTCTATTGCTTTTTCGAGGTTTTTGTCTTCCATGTTTTTTTAGTCACGCAACCTCGACGCATATATTTAGTTCACAGGACGCTGTGGAAACGACACGACTCAATACGTCGTGTCCAGTCGTCGGGACGCATGCAAGAAATGACTTCGTCATTTGCGTCCCTCCTCTCGCTCCGGTCGCGATTTGTGGTTCGGGCTTAGCCGACTCGCAAGCTCGTCGGAGCCCTGTCACATGGGCGGTATCAACGACTCACTTCGTTCGTCGGATACACGCTCCAGCGGTTCTAAGCGGTCAAAAAACGCCCGCTAAGAACCAGACATCGCTCCACGGCCTGCTCACTAAACACATGCGTTTCGGTTGCTGTTTGGTTATATAATAGTCTACTAAACAAGCTTATATTGTATCATATAATGACATATACCACAAGTAGTGAGGATACGCGCTCATATTCAGACAGATTTAAAACTCATATCCCGCACTGTAAAGGTCGTATCGCCGCAGGGTATGTCAACATCCTCATTTAAAAAGGTTATCTCAAAAACCGTATCAGCATAAGTCTTTTTGTCCTCATCGGACATATAGGACATTACCAAGCCATCGAGGAAGCTGTCCTGCTTCTTTGCTATCTCACGCATATCGTACGTGTCTCTTGACGCAAGATGCACCAAATAGGCATAATAGTCGCGGTTTTGGTATATCTCCTTACCGAACTTAATCTCGTAGATAGCGTTCAGCTCCTTTAGATTTAAGCTTTTCCACTTCTTTATCTGGTCTAAAAGCTCCCTGAACATCCTTGCGAAATTCCTGCCTGTCTGCTCATCCAAAAGCTCATCCTCATACTTAAAGTTGTGGTCTAAATTCTTCTTTTCTATCTTTTCCTTTACTTCCGCATCACCCTTCACGGGCTTTAGGATACTCTCGACAAGAGACACGTTGAAGCTCTTTTCTCTCTTCGGCGCGAAAAACGGCATGACAAGTGCGGAAAGAAGCTCCGGTCTGTCCGCTTTGACAATCTTTTCAAGCATGTTGCCGTAATCAAACACCGGACGCAGCTTCTTTAGCTTAGCCCTGGCTATAAGTCTGTCGGACAGTGTTTTAAGCTCCATGGTCTCTTCTATAAGTCTGCTGTGGTTATATATGGTCTTTTTCAGCTCATCCGACAAGGTCAGTATCTGCCTGCTCAGCCTGTCGGTCTTCTCTCCTGTGTCCGCCGACAGCTTTGCCACTGCCTTCTCGACTAAGGCCTTATTCTTTGCGAAGGATTTCGCCTCCTCATCAAACCACCTTGCGCAGGTGTTCATATAGTCCTCGTAGGCTTGAGCTCCGCCGAAGGCATCCTGCTCGAGCAGCTTTATCACCTGCTCTTTCTTTCTCGAGATATCCGTAACCTCGGCATTGATGCGCATTACCACATCCACTCCGCCGGCGAAGTTGTCGGCCTTTATCATCTTCTCCAAAAGAAGCGCGGACACGCTTATGCGGCTTTCGTCCTTGGCCTCTTTGGTGTCCAAGTAAAACTCTATCGCCTCGGGTGTGATGGAATAAACCACCCTTCCCTCGGATATCCTGCTGTCTAAAATCCTTACTCTCGCAAGCTTCTTTTCCTTAGACTCAGGATCGTAAAACGGATAAGCAAATGCTTTCCCGTCGTTTCTCAGCTTATCAAATATATACATGATAAGCTCATCCATCTCTTTCCTTTCACCCTCAAGCTCAAAGTCCCTTTTCAAGAGCTCTCTTAAGAATTTCGCGTACTCGTCAAAGCCGACCTCCCTCTCGTTAAAGCTGTTCTCGTTGATGAAGTATCTTAAGGTGGCAAGGGTTATATAACCCATATCAAGCGCGGAATATTTTCCCTCCTTGTACTGAGCAAACGAAGTTTCGGACAACACAAAGAAAGGATAATACTTTGTAAGATTTCTTATCCTTGCTTTGTGTTCACTGATTATGTCATTTATCATCAGCGGATTGTCAGTCATGATATTAAAGAATAATTATTTAAAGTATGCAACGCCCGATTCGAATATCTTCTGGTTCTGATCACCGGTGATATTTATAGCGGTCGCAACATCGATTCTCTCCGAATGGCCCATCTTACCGAGCACCCTTCCATCCGGGCTAACGATACCCTCTATCGCATAGTAGGAGCCGTTCACATTGTAGTCCTCGTCCATGGTCGGGTTGCCGTCCGCATCCACATACTGGGTTGCAACAAGTCCTTCGGCAAAAAGCTTCTTAATCCACTCGTCGCTTGCAACAAAGCGTCCCTCACCGTGAGAGATTGGAATTGTGTATACCTTGCCTGTCTCAGCGAGCGAAAGCCACGGGCTCTTGTCGGTAACAACCTTGGTGTAAACCATCTTGGACTGGTGTCTGCCGATGCAGTTAAAGGTAAGCGTCGGCGAATCGCTCTTTAACGGTGTAATCTCGCCGTACGGAAGAAGTCCGAGCTTGATAAGAGCCTGGAAGCCATTGCATATGCCTAAGGCAAGTCCGTCTCTCTCCTTGATGAGCTTCATAACCTCTTCCGCTATCTTCGCGTTCCTGAAGGCAGTGGCTATGAACTTGCCCGAACCCTCGGGCTCATCACCTGCGGAAAAGCCGCCGGGGAACATGATCATCTGGCTTGTGCTGATAGCCTTGACAAAGGCGTCAACCGAATCTCTTATATCCTGCGCGCTCTGATTCTTGAATACGATAACCTCGGCATCTGCGCCTGCGCGCTCAAAGGCCTTGGCCGAATCGTACTCACAGTTTGTACCCGGGAATACCGGGATAAATACCTTCGGTCTTGCAACCTTATTCTTTGCAGTATATACATTTCCGCTCTTTGTGACAGGTGAATTGACTAATCCGTTAGTCACATAGAGTGTATCTGATATCTTATTTTCCTTCTCAACGCCGGAGCTTGTGGGGAATACCTTCTCAAGCTTCTTGGTCCATGCATCGAGCGCCTCCTCCATAGAGATAACCGCTCCGCCGCAGGAGAACTGCGCCTCCTTGGTAACCTTACCGATAACCTTAACGGGAATGCCCAATCTCTCAACATCCTCTTCGGCTACCTCGAGGATTATTGAGCCGTAATCCTTGGCCGTAAGCTCACCGTCGGTCACATCACAGGTTATCATAACGCCAAGCTTATTGCCGAAGGCCATCTTCGACACAGCCTCTATGATACCGCCGAAGCCTACCGCGTAGGAGCTCTTGACAAGTCCTGCTTCTATCGCACGGTAAAGTCTTCCGTACTTGGACAGAGCATCCTCATAATCGGGCATATCAAACTCATCTCTTAAGACATCGAGCTTGACGAGCACATTTCCGGCTTCCTTTAATTCTGTCGTTACCACGTTCTGATACTTCGACACATCTACCGCAAATGATACAAGTGTCGGAGGAACATCTATATCGTTAAAGCTTCCGCTCATGGAATCCTTACCGCCTATTGAAGGAAGCGAAAGCTTCATCTGTGCGTCATAAGCGCCGAGCAATGCGGCCAAAGGCTTACCCCAACGATAGGGCTCCTCGCGGAGTCGCTCGAAATACTCCTGGAAGGTAAGTCTTATCTTCGTCACATCTCCGCCTGAAGCAGCTATCTTCGCAACTGAGGTGAGAACCGCGTAAACCGCTCCGTGATATGGGCTCCAGCTTGAAAGATAAGGATCAAAGCCATAACTCATCATGGTCACTGTATCGGTCTTGCCCTTTAATACAGGGAGCTTTGCTATCATGGTCTGTGTCGGTGAAAGCTGATACTTTCCTCCGTAAGGCATGGTTACCGAAGCAGCTCCGATTGAGGAGTCAAACATCTCTACCAGGCCCTTTTGACTGCACACATTAAGGTCTGATAAGGTGTCAAGCCAAAGTGTCTTGATATCAGCACCCTCAGCACTCTTCTTCGCCTCTTCAAAGTAATCCTTCGAGGGATCAGGAAGCTCTACCTTTACATCGGTCTCCTGATGAGCTCCGTTGGTATCAAGGAAAGCCCTGCTTAAGTTTACTATCTCCTTGCCTCTCCAGGTGAGCACCAGCCTCGGCTCCTCTGTGACAGTCGCAACAGCAACCGCCTCAAGGTTCTCCTCTGCTGCGTACTTCATCATCTGATCCGCATCCTTGGGATCAACCACTACTGCCATACGCTCCTGAGACTCGGATATGGCAAGCTCGGTTCCGTCAAGGCCTGCATACTTCTTGGGAACAAGATCAAGATTAACCTTCAAACCGTCGGCAAGCTCACCTATGGCTACGGATACACCGCCTGCGCCGAAGTCGTTGCATTTCTTGATAAGAGCCGCAACCTCCTCGCGTCTGAAAAGTCTCTGAAGCTTTCTCTCTGTCGGGGGATTACCCTTCTGAACCTCGGCTCCGCAGGTCTCTATAGAGCTTACGTCATGAGCCTTTGAAGAGCCTGTCGCGCCGCCGCAGCCGTCTCTTCCGGTACGACCGCCCATAAGAATTATGATATCACCCGGATCGGAGTTAAGCCTCTTTACGGCGCGTCTCGGAGCGGCGCCCATTACCGCGCCTATCTCCATGCGCTTAGCCACATAGTCCGGATGGTAAACCTCATTTACATGTCCCGTTGCAAGTCCGATCTGATTGCCGTAAGAGCTGTAGCCCGCTGCCGCAACCTTGACTATCTTCCTCTGCGGAAGCTTGCCCTTCATGGTATCCTTCAAAGAAACCGTAGGATCGGCTGCGCCGGTTACACGCATAGCCTGGTATACATAGCTTCTGCCCGAAAGCGGATCCCTTATGGCGCCACCGAGACAGGTGGCAGCACCACCGAAGGGCTCTATCTCCGTCGGGTGGTTATGTGTCTCGTTCTTGAAGCTTACAAGCCACTCCTCCGTCACGGTCTTTCCGTCCTCATATGTCATCTCAACGGGGACAACTATCGAGCAGGCGTTTATCTCGTCAGACTCCTCCTGGTCCTCAAGCTTTCCGGCTGCTTTAAGCTCCTTCATAGCCATCAAAGCAACATCCATAAGGCATACGAACTTATCGTCCCTGCCCTTATAAAGCTTTGCCGCTCCGGCCTTGTACCTGTCAAATGTATCGGCCAGAAGGTCATGATACTTGCCGTCGTCAAAGCTTACATTCTTTAACTCGGTTGAAAATGTTGTATGTCTGCAGTGATCCGACCAATATGTATCAAGCACTCTTATCTCGGTCATGGAGGGATCGCGTTTTTCGTCGTTCTTAAAATAATTCTGTATATGAAGAAAATCCTTGAAGGTCATGGCAAGGGAAAGAGAGTCATAAAGCTCCTTTAGCGCATCCTCTGCCATATCCTTGAAACCGTCGAATATCTTTACATCTGCCGGCTCATCATATTCAACATTCAAAGTATCCGGCTTTGATTCATCGGTTATCCTTGAGTCTACCGGGTTTACAACATACTCCTCTATTGCCTTTAACTCATCGTCGGATATGCTTCCCTTTATAACATAAGTCGTTGCGGAACGAATAAGGGGCTCCTCATCCTCTGCGAGAAGCTTCACGCACTGCTCGGCGGAATCGGCTCTCTGATCGAACTGTCCCGGAAGGAACTCCATGGAAAAGCTCTTCTCATCCTCTGCTATCGGAAAGGACTCCTCATACAGGTCATCCACCGGCGGCTCCGAGAATACCGTAACCAAAGCCTTTTTGTAGGTCTCGTCGGAGATACCCTCAATATCATACCTTATCAAAACTCTGACATTTTCCGCCTTGATACTCAGGTAATCCTTGAGCTGACCTTTAAGCTCCTTTGCCTTAACCGCGTAGTCAGGCTTCTTTTCCGCATAGACTCTTCTTACTTTGCTCATTGCATTTCCTCCATAATTGAGCGAGCAGGAAACGAATTCGGCTTCCTACTCGTTTATAGTATATTTATTATTCAGCTGTTTCTTCCAGCGTCTTTTCGATGGCTTTCTTTATTGAGTTGACATCGAAGGGCTTTAAGATAAACTCCTTTGCTCCGGCCTTTATCGCATCAAGCATAATGTGCTTTTGGCCTGCTGCCGAAACCATTATGACTTTGCAGTCCGGATACTTCTTCTTCAGGAGAAGAAGCGCTTCTACGCCGTTCATAACGGGCATTGTGATATCCATGGTAACTATATCCGGCTGGCATTCGCCATACATCTGATATGCTTCTTCGCCGTTCTTTGCCTCTGCGCAAACCTCGTAGCCGAGCTCCATCAGAACGCCTTTTAAGATCCTTCTCGATGTCCTCGAATCATCAACCACCATAACTTTCGTTGCCATTACTGATTACCTCCGCTTCGAATATTTGCTTTCGCATCCGTACTTATGATAAGATCTGACTTTACTCCCCTTACATACATCGGAAGCACTATGAACCCTTGCGCGCCCGAAAGCTCCGTCCTACCCGGGTACATCTCCGGAGGAAGCATCTCCGTCTCATCTCCTTCGGAACTTAAATGTCTTGCAAAAAGTCCGTTTGTAACATTCAGGAACTCACAGCAGGCATCAAGACAATCCTCGTCAAGTGACTCGAACTCCTCCTGACCGAAGCCCTCTCCGATGACCTTGTTGCCTTCGCCGGCAAGCGAACAGAAGAGCTCGACATCTCCCTCTATCCTCTGCACGGCCACATCCTCCGTGTCTATATGATCGCTTCTGTAAGCCTTGTCAAGCCTTACTCTGTTGTCCACGAACCTGACTATATTCCTTATAATGAGTCTTAAGTAATTCTTGTCCGTCTCATCCGGCGATAAATCACGTATAAATATATCGAGAATCCTGTCGGTATCGGAGCTTAAGAGCGCCTCCATATCCGACGGCTTGTAGCCGTATTCAATCTTGAATTCCGTAAGCTTCTGCCTTATCTCGGCCATGGTCAGGTATCCGCCTTCGGTCAGCGCCTGAACAAATAACAGGTATGAGTCCCCCTGCTTAGCCAAAAGCTCGCCCACCTGTGTCTCCGTCAGGTAGCCCTTTTCGATGGCGATATCACCGAAGCGCGCATCGGTTGCCTTCTGCAGCTCGTTGACCTCTGCCGCCTGCGCGTCAGTCATAAAACCGAGGTTAACTGCGATAAGCCCCAATTTAACCCTCTTGTTCCTGTTCTTTTCTATTATATCCATGTACTGCTTTTCTGTCAGCACACCCTGCTGCTCAAGATATTTTCCGAAATAAACTCCAAACACGATTGACCTCCCTCACTTATTATGCCACACGATCTTCCCTTCGTCCGATAACGCTTTTGACACGGCTTTTGACGCGGTATCAAAAGCACAAAGAAAACCGTTCCTCCTGGTAACCTTCATACACTCGATATTATACCTAATAAAGTGATAAAAATCAATCATTCGATACATTTTTCAGTTGATAAAAATAACAGAATTTACTATAATAATCACAGTTTTTATCAGAATAAATCTTTAAGACTACTTTCTTAGGATCAGGAGGCACTTAATATGTCTATAAAGAAATCAACCGGGCTCGTGATAACTATCATGTCCACTCTGCCCCTAATCATACTTACAATCATCGCATTTACGGTTTCTTATGTAAAATATCTCGACCTCGCCAAGGAGTCGGCTACCAAGCTGGCCGAGGATTATGCGGTGGGCTTTCAGACACAGCTCAACTCACAGATTGCAGAGATCGAAGGACTCGCCCAGGCCAACAGCATACAGAACATTACCCTGGAGAGCTACAACGGCGTAGCCTCGGGTGTATCCTCTGCTTACTACGCCCCCGTTGCCGAACTCCTGTCCGACACCGCGCTCTATTCGAACGGATTTGTATCTTATTATGTATATGATATAAACGGATATTTTGTCATAGGTTCCGACAACGAATCGACCGGTGATTGGGAGGAATATATGTCAACCCCGGTTTCCTCGATTATGCGGACAACCATTTTAAAGTCATCGAACATCAATAAAAACAGAGGAAGCATAGACCTTATCACCCCGATAATCATCAAGAATACCATAGTCGGTCTTGTCCGCGCAAATGTATCATCTGCATATTTCGGAAACTTCATTCCCGATTCGGGCGACGCCTTCATCCTCTCGGAGGACGGAAGCTATCTCTTCTCCTCTGACGGACTTAAAGCTCTTCCGGAGCTTCACAATGCGGCAACCGCCATCATGTCCGGCGCGGAAAAGAACGGTTATCTCTCCGAGAACTCCACCTCGCTGAATAACATTTACGGCTTCTGTGAGATAAGCGAGTACCACTGGCTCTACATAGTCAAGCAGGACGGAAGCGCCTACACCAAGGTTTTGAAATCCATCCCCCTGGTGCTCGTCATAATACTTTTGGCTTTTACCGCCCTTGCCATCATCATCGGCAAGCTGCAGGCAAAGAAGCTCACGGACCCCATTATCCGCCTGAAGGACACCATGGTGGAATCAACCAACGGCAACCTCGATATACGCTCGGACATACGCAGTGACAACGAGCTCGGCGAGCTTTCGGACATGTTCAACAGCATGATGGATACCATATCATCCAACTACAAGGCTTTAGAGCAGTCAAAGCGTGAGATTGAGGCAAACCAGCGCGAGCTCAAGGCAAACTACGAGCAGATTGAACGCCTGGCCTATCACGACGGACTTACCGGACTTTACAACCGTGTCGGCTTTATGAAGCTTTCGTCTGAGCGTTTCCACAATACCGGCAATCAGTTCAGTGAACATGCCATACTTTTTATAGACCTTGATAACTTCAAGCAGGTCAACGATACTTTGGGACATGATTACGGAGATCTCCTTCTTCAGGATGTATCGGATCAGCTCACAAGCTGCCTGTCCGAAACAGATATCCTCTCACGTAACGGCGGAGATGAATTCCTGATTATGAAAAGCGATTTCAAGAGCAAGGATGAGCTCGGACTGTTCGCGCAAAAGCTTGTGCAGATAGTGCGAAAGCCATTCAACCTCAAGGGCGAAATGGCTTCCGTGTCGATGTCCGTCGGTGTAGCCGTCTACCCCGAAAACGGTTCATCCATATCTGAAATTATCAAAGCCGCCGATATCGCAATGTATGTTGCGAAAAAATCCGGCAAGAACAGCTACCGCTTCTTCCAGCCTGACATGGTAGGAGAAGTATTAGAGTAAAAGCTCTCATTATCTTCACTTCCCTTATTGGCAGGAGAAGTATTAGAATGAGCTGCTGCCTTTAAACGGCGGATAAGAATAAATGCCATCATAATTAAGGCTATGAAAGCTGCCGCTGCCACGACAAACGGTTTTCCGTTGTCTGAGGTCTTCGGTCCCGGACCGTCATCCTTATATACAATCTTTTTCCTTTTGTTCTCTATGGTGAGGTTCACGTCTGTGTCCTCACCTTTTTTTAATTCAACCTCGTAGACGCTCTCGTCTAAGATATACCCTTCCTGACATTTTAACTCCTTCACATGATATACTCCGGGCGGAAGCGAAACTGCAAACACAAGCTTTCCTTCCTCGTCTGTTACACCCTGTTCTATCAGTCCGCCCTTCTTTATCACGATCTCTTTGTCGTACATTATGTCCTCTCCGGCATAAAGTCCGAAGGACACTCCCTTAAGAGGCTTCTTTGTCTCCTCATCTATCTTATAGATTGAGATATTCTCCCTTATCCTCTCGTTTGTATTGGCACTGCCCGCTTCTATAACGCTTGTATACTGATCCACATAGAAGAGCTCTATGACCTTGCCCTCAGTGTTAAGCTTGTGCTCATCATCCGTTTTAAGCTCCTTCAGGATATATCTTCCTAAAGGAAGCTCCGAGAACACGGCATTTCCTCGCTTATCCGTAGTCTGTCTGTCAACCTCGGCGCCTTTTTTATAAACAATCTCAGCGCCCGGCGCATAGGCTATATCGTCAGCCGCATAGAGGGCAAACACGGTCCCTTTAAGAGGTACCTTGCCGTAATCCAGTTCCGTACCCGAATTTTCTATGGTCTTTGCGCTTCGCAGAACCTCTCCGTCTTTATTTACGGTTATCCTTCCGATAGGCACGCTGTCCTTCATCTCTATCTCATTTTCTTCACCCGCTGTAAAGCTTACCTGCTCCGCATTAAGGTATCCGTACGGCGCCATGGTTTCAACCAGGGTGTATCTTTTTCCGACAGTAAGTCCCTTTACGGTATAGGCTTCATCCTTTGTCTTCCACTCCGCAACCTTTGTGCCTTCATCGTCAAAAAGCGCAAGCTCGGCATCCTCGACAAAAGTATCATCTATCGCGCTTACCTTCTTAACCTGAGTATCCGTAAGCCTGTTCTCAAGCTTTATCTTCTCCGTGACAAGCTTCTTATCGTGGTCGCCCGGTGTGAGGCTTATATGAATATCATCCTTATATAGTCTGTAACCCGGAAGGGTTTCTATCTCCTTTAAGACGTAGTCTCCCAAGGGAAGATTGACAAAGCTTACCTTTCCCGAACCGTAAAGCTTCTCCCTGCCTACCTCATCGCCTTTTTTATATAACGGAATCAGCTCGCCCTCTTCATCCTTTTCGCAGGTTTCGTTCACTATGTCGCTATCGGCATAAAGGGCTATTACCGCGCTTATGTCATCTCCGTCCTTAACAGCAGAAGCAACGCTTCTCTCATCAGCCTCAAAGGTCTTGTCGAGTATTATGTTTCCTCTTATCTCATCATCCGGGAAGCATATCTCTATCTGCTGCGCTTCCCCCTCAGAAACTCCCCCATCAGAAGCAACTACCGAATTATCGCTTACCGAGAATGCTATGCTCTCATCGGATAATGCATAAACCGAATTCTTCGGCACGCTCACCTCTTCAAGCCTGTAATCGCCGGCCTCCAGCGGTTCGCTTAAGGTAAAGCTCCCGTCCTCGCCGGTCATAAAAAGCTCAGAGGGCTTTACGTTATCTTCATTACCCTCGACCTTATTGGTAACATACTCCTTTGTTCCTTCGTTAAATACCTTGAATCCAAAGCCTGCAAGAGGAACTGCTTCTTTTGTCTTTGCATCGACCTTTACTACTTTAAGCTTGGCCTCTATCTTATCATCCTTAAGCTGCATCAACGCTATGGGCTCCGTACCGTCCTCATTTATCACAACCGTAAAGTCCTTAATGGGCTTAAAACCCTTGGGCACTGTCGTCTCCCTTATCAGATAAGTTCCGTAGTAAAGATCCGCTGAAGCTGCGTACCCTTCAGCATCTGTAAAGAGCTCCTCGCTGCCGTCTCTGTTTAACGAAACCGGCTTAGCACTGTCCGTATCATAAGCTCCGTCCGCAGTCTTCTCTAAGTCGGACACAAGCCACGCCTTAAAGCCCGCGCCCTTTAGCGGCTGTCCCTTGCCATCCTTAGTCTCGCTGAATTTGTAAAGCTTTATGGGCCTTTTAATCTCATCCTCGTTAATATCCACGGTCTTCTTTATCACCGTCTCGCCGGCCTTCAACCCTTCCCTTAAGTCAACTTCATACTGCTTCTCGTCTAGCTTGTATCCCTTCGGGGCAGTCTTTTCCTTCAGATAATAAAGTCCGAGCGGAAGCTCCTTTATTACCGCATGCCCGTTTTTATCAAGGCTTATGTTTTGCACAAGCTCACCCGCCCTGTAGAGTACATCTCCGGTTGCATCGGGCGCTATCACCGTTTCCTTCGCGTAGAGCCCGTACTTCGCTCCGGCAAGCTCCGCATCGCCCAGGCTATTCTTCGTCTTCGTCTCAGAATTATACTTCTCCACGGTAAGCTGCGCCGTAACCCTGGTATTGACAAGCTCTATGCCCGCCTCCTTTCCGGCCGCAACCTCTATGCGGTGAACCGTCTTGTCGGCTATATAACCGTTTTTAGCCTTGGTTTCCTTGACGTAATATGTTCCGGCCACCAAGTCAGAGAAGCTCGCATAGCCTGTCTTGTCCGTGGTCATTTCACCTATCTTGTTCTTGGTTTCCTTATCCGTATAGATGGCAAATGTACAGCCGTCCACCGGTTTACCGCTTGTCTTATCCTTTTTATAGATCCTTACCCCCGCATCCTTCCACTGCGCATCACTGTCCACACTGATTGTTTCCGTTGAGGGCTGTACCATAAGATTCTGAAGATACTCATGCCCCATAGCAAGGGCGCTGCCCTTCTTCGTAACATTTGCCGAAGCTGTTACGCCGACCTTCTTTTTCATGTTCGCATCCGTCTGCGGAACGGCTATTTCAACCACCTGGCTGAACACGCTTTCATACTCAATATTCTTTACGGAAGCGCCTTCCACAAAGCCGTCTCCGGACTTTACGCCCACGGAATCCACCCAGCAGTTATAGCTCATTACCCTCACGAACACAGAGAGAGTTCCGTTGGCATTAACCACCGGATCAAGCTTTTCAGCAGCCATATAGCTTCCGTCAGCATTTTTGTTAAGCCACTCCATGGTTATCCCGTTGTCCACATCTACGCCGGAGTTAAGGCACTGCTCAACCTCAGCCAGATTATACCCGGTTAAATCATTTACCTCTCCTATCTCAAGGTTGTTGCCGTAAGCCGCTATATTACCCTGCTCCACAAGCTGTCTCATGCGCCTGTGAACCGCAAATGATGTTACAGCCCAGGCCGCGCCGGACGTCATGGGGTAAAACCTGTCGGCATAGATGATACCGGATACATAAACCGGATTGTCCCTCGTGCCACCTATCGGCGCCGTTACAAACTGCGTAGGATATCCCTTCTCTACTATCCCCTTAATCTCATTCACTACATTCCGATCTCTTTCGAGCCAGGCCGTGCCCGGAGTGTACCCTGCAGTCCCCTCCGGAAGCGGACCGATTACCGTGCTCTGCAGGCAGTAGCACACATTGCCGTAAGTATCCTCGTATTTGTTGTGGGTTGCCTCAAAGTACTTTCCCGTACCGGAGTAAAAGTCCGAAAGCACCGTGTCGGTACGGCGTATGCTGTATTCCTCAGCCTTTATCTCATAATCGTTTACACCTGTCGACACGCAAAAAGTAAGAGCGATTACTACCGCCATAAATAAAGCTAAAACAGATCTTGAAAATCCTTTCTTCTGCATAAAAATCCTCCTGAAATATTCAAATCAAATTCTTATGCCGAAGCTTAATTATTGCGCTATTAAATTAACATCACAAAAGGGAATGGATTTAATTCAATCCATCTGAAACAAAATCCGATGTGAAAATATAAGATATATATTTGGGTTAGAGTGGTTGAAATAATACCACTTTAATATATGAATGTCAAGCAGCTTTTAATCGTCCTCTTCGAAAACCGCTTCAGTAGGTTCCTCGACACGAAGCCTGAACTTCACGCCCTCGGGAAGAGGATCCCCCTTGACACGGAGCTTTATCCTCTCGTTCTCCTTAAGAAGTGCCTCACCGGTAAGCTCCCTGAAAATCTCTAAGAATTTTCGCTCAACCTGCTTGGGCGTGTCGTCATAAAAAAGCGGCGATGAAGCCACGTAAGGCATCTCCTCAAAAAGCCTGATTCCCTTGTATTCATAGAACTCATAGTATAGCATGGCGTCGTCTATGGTCTTTACCGCCGAAAGCTCATACTCCGAAAGCGGGCTGCCTACGAACTTCTCGTACACGAAGCTTATAATCCTGCTCTCTATCTCGTCTATCCCGGATAAGTCCGTCTTCACCGGACGGGGGATGTCGGAGATATAGGCCTCCGCAGCATCGTGCAGAAGGCAGGCCAGCTTTACCCTGGTTGTCTGCGCCCTCGCGCAGGCCTCGTCATAGCAGTTTATGCAGTGCGCAGCCACACTGTAGAACTCCTCATAATGACCGTTTGCCCGACAAAGCAAAGAAAGCGAATGAGCTATGTCCTCAATCGCTATCTCCTCTGCCTTTGGTTCCAAGGGCTTAAAATCAATTCCCGTGTAGGTCGTAATATGAAGAGCCATGATTAGAAAATAATCTCCCTCTTTCCGCCTAAAGTCCTTGCGCCGTTGATTATCATAACAACACCGACACCTATTCCGAAGATGATGGTTACGATACCGAGCACAAGACTGCTGACACCCACACCGTTAAGCTTACGATACAACTTCTCCATTTCATTTTCCTCCCTTGTATAATATGTAATGGCACGATTGCTAAAGCAATCCTGCCCAGTCTAATGTCATAAGGAATCCACCGCTTCGCGGTACCCCTTATGACGAAAGTCGGTGCGATGCAAAATTATGACTTCGTCATAATCGCACCTCCCTCGAA